>JBMTBW010000008.1:0-29797 GCA_049430265.1 Candidatus Nanopelagicaceae bacterium
GATAAATATTTGGCAAAGATTTCCATGTGGGGGAAGATGCGGGTATGGATGAGAACCTAACGCTCTCGATTGATTGCGGAGGCCTCTATCTCAAGAGCTGCGTTCTTGATAGTTCGGGAACGATGCATTCCAAGCCAAATAGAATTCCAACTCCTTATCCACTTCCGCCAGCAACATTTGTAGAAACCATTGCCGAGATTGCTTCAGGACTTCCTAAGGCCTATAGAGCCACAATTGGAATGCCAGGAATGATTAGAAATGGCGTTGTTATTTCTACCCCCCACTACATTACAAAAAGTGGGCCGCGCACAAAAATTGATCCAGAAAGTGCTGAACTCTGGTCTGGCTTTGATGCACAAAAAGCAATCTCAACAAAACTAAATGTTCCAACGTTAGTTTTAAACGATGCAGAGGTACATGGCGCAGGAATTATTACCGGCTCTGGATATGAAGTCGTAATTACATTAGGAACAGGTCTTGGCTTTGCAATTTTCTATGGTGGAAAATTAACGCCACACTTTGAACTATCTCATGCCACAGTACGCAGAGCAACGACTTATGACACTTGGATTGGAGAGCAAGAGCGCAAGAGGCTTGGAACAATATTCTGGTCACGAAGAATTAGGGTTTTGGTAGAAGAGCTTCGCCCAGTTTTTAAGTGGGACCGGTTATATCTCGGTGGTGGAAATGCAAGATTGATTCGCCCAATAGATTTAGAGCGAATGGGTGATGATGTAGTTGTGGTGCCAAATACTGCAGGAGTTGCAGGTGGTGTTAGGGCTTGGAACTTAGAACACTACTATCGAGTTTAAGCGCGAAGTGCTTTAGCAAAATCTAAGAAATCTCCAACAATTATGTCTATCTCGCGCTGACCATGAGCAAGAGAAATGAGCCATTGCTCATCAAGTCCTGGCGGGGTCATGACATTTCTATTTAGTGACCAGAAGAAGGAAAGCTCTGCAATATCAAAGTCTGTAGCTTTGTAATCTCGATAGTTTCGAACTGGGTTGGCAGACCAGGTAATACAGCCCTTTACGCCAAAGCCAACAGTGTGGGCTGGAATTTCATACTCATTAATGATTTCAGCGATTTTACTTAAAGCATCTCTATTTAAATCTTCACATCTTTTAAGCGCTTCTGGAGTGCAAAGGCGATCAACAGCTCTAATTCCTGCCATTGCCAGATAATGACCATTAAATGTTCCAAGATGGTTATGTTTTCCATTGACGACAACTTCCATATATTCTCTTTTACCACCAAAGGCAGCAACTGGAATACCGCCGCCTATTGATTTAGCGATGGCAATTAGATCAGGCTTAACTCCGAGGCGCTGAGCAGCACCTTGAGGACCTGCAGTTAGGCCAGTTTTTACTTCATCAAATACCAGCAAAACTCCATATTGATCACAGAGCTCACGAACTCTTTCTAAATAACCAAGATCTGGAAGAACAATTCCAATATTTTCTAGAACTGGCTCCATAAATACGCAGGCAATTTGATCTGCATCTTTCTTCAATACTCTCTCAATTGCCTCAGCATCGTTATATGGAACAACCCAGACATCACCTGGAACTGTTGCTCCAAGAGGAACTGAATTAGGTGAGTTGGCATCACCAGCGCGGTCTATCTCTGGCTTTGCTGAAACCATCAGAGGGTCATATGAACCGTGGTATCCGCCTTCAATCTTAATTACCCCAAGTTTGCCAGTGGCAGCTCTGGCTGTTCTCAAGGCATACATCGTGGCCTCAGTGCCGGAGTTTGCAAAGCGGACCATGTCTAGACCAAATCTGCGGCAGATAATTTCAGCGCCAGATCTTGTAATAGGAGATGGAGTAGCAAATAAGGTGCCAACATCTAGAGTGGCATGAGCCTCTTTTACTACCTCTTCATTTAAGTGGCCTACTAAGAGAGCTCCAAAGCCCATAGAGAGATCGAGCATCTGTCGACCATCAACATCGGTTAGCCAGGCTCCTTTGGCAGCAACAATTGAAATTGGATATGGATCCCAGTGCTGGAAACTCGAAGCTACACCCTTTGGAGTTACTTCCGAGGCGCGCCTATTTTCAACGCCAGATTCTGGAGCAAGTTTTGCAAACTTTTCTTTCTCTATTTCCAAGAGCTCATTTATGCGAGCAGAAGAGATGGGTTTAGTTTTATAAGGAGTTGATCTAAATGTTTCTGCGTGATGAGTTTTATTGAACATGGGATTGGTTTGGACTTCCCAAATACGGATCAAAAGATCCGATTTGTTGGTACCACGCCCCTATTCGTTAATCAAACTTTCCCGAATTCTACCCCCGACCCCAAAGCTCCGTCAACAGATAGGTATTTCATGCGTGTTTATCGCATGAATAAATCGCGAAGCCTGCGTGTTGTGAAATAAAGTCCGCAGATAATCATTACTAGAAAATAAGTAATATGTAGCAATGTTCCTGAATCAAAATTACCAAACCAAACATCACGAACTAATTCAATTCCATGCCATGAAGGCATTAGTTGAATTAAAAACTCCAACCAATCTGGATAGACAGAGATTGGATAGAGAGAGCCTGAAAATAGAAATAGTGGCAGCAGAACGATATTTATCATTCCCATCTGCTGATAGGTTTTAAAGTAGGAAGTAATCGCCATACCAAATGAGGCGAATCCAAAGGCGATAAATACTGCTGCTGGAATTGCTAAAACTGCTGATACGCCAGGAACTAAACCAAGAGGTGCGGTAATGGCAAGAAAGGCAATGGCATAACTTAAACCGCGAAATAGCGCCCAGATGATTTCACCAAGTGCCACATCAAGTGGCCCAAGTGGGGTTGCAAGCATTCCTTGATAGAGCTTGCTCTCATTTAATTTAAAGAAAACATTCCAGGTTGAGTCATAAATCGCTCCATTCATAGCGCTAGTTGCAAGCAAGCCTGGGGCGATAAAAACTGTGTAGTCAATCGTTTTATCTCCCAGAGTCACATTTCCAATTAGCTCGCCCATTCCATAGCCAAAAGCCAGCAAATAGAGCACTGGCTCGACAAAGCCTGTTGCTACCGGAACCCAGGTTGAGGAGCGAAGAGCAATTAAAGATCTCTCAATTATTGCTCGAGCGCGCCCAGCATAGAGCTGATGACCAACTCGGTTGGCTCTGGCATCTGCAATTGCAACCGCGTTACTCATTTAGTCAACCTCGTTGTGAAAGTTCTATTAGCTAGTGCAAAACCACCGATAAGTAGAGCAAGAAGAAATGCGAAGTGGATAATCAACATTTGAGCGCTAATTGAGTATCCGTATGAGAAATATCTGCCAAGTTCTGTGGCATGCCATAGCGGTGAGATCCAACCAATAGGCTGTAGGTAAAAAGGCATCGTGTTGAGCGGGAAAAATGTGCCTGAGAAGAGAAACATCGGCATAATTATTAGGCGTCCAAGAACAGTCATGAAGTAATCATCATTTTTAACTTTGGCAGTAATTCCCATGATGATTGCTGCAAATGCACCTGCAGCAAATATCGTTACCGGTATGACATCCCAAGATTGTTCAACACTCATTACTCCAAACGCAATAAGTACTACCCAATAGCAAATCACAGTGAAGGTGACTCGAGCCAGAGCGGCGATAAAGACACCAAGTGCAATTTGTGGACCAGTAATCGGTGTGGCATTCATGGCATAAAAAAGTTTTCTCCACTTAAAGCCTTCCATTACTGGAAACATTGCTTCATCCAAAGCTCCAGTAATTGCAGCACTTGCAAGAAGTGCTGGCGCAATAAAGGTTATATATTCAACTCCGCCAGTTCCAGAAGTTCCCGAATTCTCACTTACTAAAACTCCAACTCCGATACCAATTGCAATTAAATAAAAGAGTGGATTGCCAATTGCGACAATTGCAATGATCCCTTTCCATTTAAGCATTGCAGACATACGTGCCTCTGCTACATAGATAGCTCCGATGCTTCGCACCTTAGCAACGTTGATACCAGAATTCATTCGATCAAAGTTCTTCCAGTTAAGCGAAGGAAAACATCTTCGAGTGAGCTGCGACGAACCAGAGAGGTAGTGGGGTGAAGCTTTTTGTTTAGTATTTCTTCAAGTAGAGCTTCGCCATCTTCAACATACATCAAGATCCGATCTGGCAATTCCTCCATCCGAGAGCACATCGCCCTAAGCGTTGGAGCAATTTCCTTATTCCTATCAGAACCAAAGCGAACTTCCAGAACTTCTTTTGTTGAGTAAGTCTTGATTAACTCGAGTGGAGAGCCCTCAGCCATGATCTTGCCTTTATCCATTACAACTAGGCGATCACAGAGTTGTTCTGCTTCATCCATAAAGTGAGTGGTAATAACTAAAGTCACACCCAACTCTTTGAGGCGAAACAACCTATCCCAGAGAATGTGACGAGCCTGGGGATCAAGGCCAGTAGTTGGTTCATCAAGCATCAAAATGTCAGGTTCACTGACAAGTGCTCTAGCAATAGTTAATCGACGCTTCATTCCACCACTTAGCGCATCAACTTTCACATCACGTTTTTCTTCTAATTGCGCAAATTCCAACAGCTCTTCTATTTTGGTGCGGATAAACTTTTTACTCAGACCAAAGTAGCGTCCATAAATAAATAAGTTTTCAGTAACGGTTAGTTCAGTATCTAAATTATCTTGCTGAGGAACAACGCCTAGGTGAGCCCTGATTTGTGGACCATGTTCTTCAGGATCTCTTCCCAAAATTGTGATTGTTCCTGAGGTGCGCTGGGAGGTGGCAGCGATAATTCTCATAGTTGTTGACTTACCAGCTCCATTGGGACCCAGTAGACCAAATGACTCACCTTTGGCGACATCAAAGTCGATGGCATCTACAGCTGTGAAATCCCCGTAGCGCTTAGTTAAGCCACGGGCAGAGATAAGGGCTTCAGACATTGTTTTATCCTATCGCGCTCTAGTAGGTCTATAGTTCTGCTACGTGCGGTTAATTCATCAAGTAAATCACGATCTCACCTACGACGATGTCTTTATGATTCCGTCGCGCTCTGGTGTTAGTAGTCGCATGGATGTTGATTTAAATACTTTAGACAATACCGGCGCCACGATTCCTTTAGTAGTTGCCAACATGACAGCAATTTCTGGCAGAAGAATGGCAGAGACCGTTTCACGGCGTGGTGGTTTAAGTGTTATCCCACAAGATATTCCAATTGATGTAGTAACTGAAGTCATCTCATGGATGAAATCCCGAGATATTCTCTTTGATACCCCAATTACTTTAACGCCCGAGCAAACCGTCGCTGATGCCGCATCTCTAATTCATAAGAGAGCCCATGGCGCAATCGTGGTAGTTGAAAACAATAAGCCACTGGGAATTGTGATGGAAGAGGATTGGGAGGGCGCTGATCGCTTCACTCAATTAAGCAGAATTATGTCTAAAGATTTAATGGTAATTCCAAGTTCTGTTAGCGCGCGGCAGGCCTTTGATTTATTAACAGAGAAGAATCGCCGACTTGCTCCGGTAGTTGATGGCAGCGGAGAGCTTGTTGGAATTATCACCAAAATTGGTGCGCTACGGGCCACGTTATATAAGCCAGCACTTGATAACCAGGGGCGATTAAGAATTGGCGCAGCACTTGGCGTTAATGGAGATGTGAAGACAAAAGCAGCAGAATTAATAAGAGCAGGAGTTGATTTATTAGTTCTGGATACTGCACATGGCCACCAAGAGAAGATGATTGAAGCCCTAAAAGCGGTTCGCTCACTAAATCCATCTATTCCAATTGTTGCTGGCAATGTTGTTACTGCAGAAGGTGTTAAAGATTTAATTGAAGCAGGGGCAGATATAGTAAAAGTTGGCGTTGGACCTGGCGCGATGTGCACAACCAGGATGCAGACCGGAGTTGGCAGACCACAATTTTCGGCAGTGATGGAGTGCGCAGAGGCTGCTAGAAAACTTGGGAAATATATCTGGGCAGATGGCGGCATCAGACATCCAAGAGATGTTGCCTTAGCACTTGCTGCTGGCGCATCATGCGTGATGGTTGGTTCATGGTTTGCCGGAACTTATGAATCTCCAAGTGATTTAAGAGTTGATTCCTCAGGTCGGTTATATAAAGAGTCTTTCGGAATGGCATCTGCAAGGGCAGTAGCAGCTAGAACATCAAATGAGGATGCATTTGAGCGGGCTAGAAAAGCGTTATATGAAGAGGGTATTTCAACCTCTCGTATGTATTTAGATCCAATTCGTCCTGGAGTTGAAGATTTGATTGATGAAATCATTGCAGGTCTTCGATCATCTTGCACTTATGCGGGAGCGAAGAACTTAAGTGAATTTGCGCAAAAAGCTGTGATCGGAATTCAAAGTGCATCAGGATATGCAGAGGGACGAGCCCTTAATACCTCTTGGAGTAAGTCTTAAGCCACCCTGGCATATCTAGAGGCAAGAATAAGAAGATAAGAAAGCCCCGCTAATAACATCAAAGTCCAGCGTAGTTCAAATGCATCAGCAATAAACCCAATAAGCGGGGGACCGATAACAAAACCAAAGTAGGAAACGCCAGATACTTTTGCAACTGCTTCAGATGGAGCGATAACTCCAGAGTATTTAGTCAAAGCAATAGTTCCAGCAGCGCTAAACATCAAAGGAATAACTACCGATAAACCAATTCCAAGTAAAAACCAAGCAACCATAATTGCTGGAATCCCACCGATCAATAAACCTGCGCTGAGACCAGTGCCAGCAATAACACCACCTGCAGCAATGACTTTAGAGGCGCCAAAACGGTGAGCAAGATAATCACCAGAGAGTCGTCCAATAATCATCGCTGTGCAGAAGACAATGTAAGGAAGAGTTGAAATGAAGGGAGATGCACCAAAGGTTTCACGAGCCAAGACCCCGCCCCAATCACCTGCTGCCCCCTCACTTAAAGCTGCAAACAAACCAAATAGGCCCAATATGGCAAAGATAAAAGGATGCTTAGCTCTCTTCTCATCTCCAAAGTGGTGAGTATCGGCAGATGCTGGAAGAAGTAGTGGTCGAACTAAAAGAGCTGCAACGATATAAACGAGTGCAAGTGATGAGGCTTGGCTAAGTGGAGTTATCTCTAATTGCGAGAGTACTCCGCCTAATATTCCACCAAATAACGTACCAACTGAGAACATGGCATGAAATACGCTCATTAATCGTCGCCCTGCGCGCTGTTCAACCACTACAGCATGAGCATTCATCGAAACATCTTGAGTGGCAATTACAAATCCAAAGATAAATAAAGTTATCCAAAACCAAGTAAGCGAGAAGAGAGCACCAAGAAGCAAATAAGAGAGAGCAAGTGCAATAGTTGAGAAGAAGATAATTGGTTGGCTTCCGAATTTTGCTGAGTATTTACCAGCAGGTTTAAGGGCTAGAAATACCCCAGCTGATACAAAGAGTAAAGAGAGACCAAGGGTTCCATTTGAAATATCTAGAATCCTTTTAAAGTCTGGAATTCTTGCAACGAAGCTTCCAGCGCTAAAGCCATTAATGATAAAAGTTACAGTCACCGCTATGCGAGCACGGCTTAGGGCAAGATCCATAAGTTGCGAAGTCTACTCAGTCAAGGTTGAATTATCTTTAAGGCTTCATTAAGAAAATAGTGGTTAGGTTTGGCGCATGAAAAATTTATCTACATTTAGCAAGGTAATGGTTGGCTTTATTGCGGGCGCATTTGTAGCTGGCAGTGTGGCTGTAGCGGTCACCCCAGATATGCCCCCAACTAAGGTCTGTGTTGATAATCGAACCAAAGCTCTTTATTCAGCCACTAATGGAAGTTGCACCAAAACTCGCACTCTGATGGAGGTTGCAGGATCTGGAGTTAATGTAGAAAGTATTGCCTCTGCTGTTTCGCCTTCAGTGGTCTCTATTGCAGTTAGCGCAGCATCTGGAAGCGGTAGTGGATCTGGCGTTATTTATCGCACCAATGCTTCTTCATCTTTTATTATTACAAATAACCATGTTATTGAATCAGCCGCAACAAGTGGCAGCGTTAGAGTTGAACTAAATAATGGCGATTATGAAAAAGCTACCATTGTGGGAAGAGATAGCACCTACGACATTGCAGTTCTAAAAATTGAACGTGGAAATCTCAAGGTAGTTACAGTAGGCAACTCCAGTAAGTTAGTAATCGGAGAACCAGTTGTGGCATTTGGTTCCCCACTTGGGCTATCAGGAACAGTAACTAGTGGAATTGTCTCAGCACTAAATAGACCCGTTACAACTGGAAGCTTTGGCGCAGAATCATTTATTGATGCAATTCAAACCGATGCAGCTATTAATCCTGGTAATTCAGGTGGTCCATTAGTTGATGGAACAGGAGCTCTAGTAGGAATCAACTCTGCTATTGCAACGCTAAGTTCTGGAACTTCTGGATCTATTGGACTTGGTTTTTCGATTCCTATTAATCAGGCAAAGCGAGTTGTTGATGAAATCATCGCTACTGGAAAATCATCTAGACCATTCCTAGGCGTTAATTTTGATACTAGCTATACCGGGCTTGGCGCAAAGGTATTGCGATTAGTTCCGGGAGAAGCTGCTGACAAAGCTGGCATTCCAGCAGGCGCCATTATTAGAGAGATCGAAGGAAAAAAGATCAACGATCTAATAACCGCAATTGTTAGAGTCCGCTCCTTTGCCCCCGGCGATACCGTGAAGATCACAGTTGATATGCCAGGCGGTGGATCAAAGACCTTCTCAGTGGTATTGGGTAGGGCCGACTCTCAGTAATTGTGAGTTCTAACGGCCAGCTTAAATAACACCTGATAAGTTAAGGCCTACTCGCAGCGCTACTAGTGAATGGAGAAGTGCATTGGCCGACGAACACAACGATGATGATGTTAATGATGAAGTCATTACTGAAGAAATGTTGTGGGAACGAATACCTGAAACTCAAGGTGTAGATCGAGCCAGTACTTATTACGAATTAAGTGCGCGCATTTATGCTCGTGGCCAATACGATGAAGCTCTAGCTCTTGCTGAAACAGCTCGTGACATTTACTCAGAGCTTGGAAGCGCAGCCCCTAGTGAAGGATTAGCTCAGGCTTATTCAGCAATTGGTTATAACTTAAATCAATTAAAGCGAATGAATGAAGCAGCAAGTGCTATGAGTAAAGCTGTGGAATTACTTCGAGAGAATAAATCACCAATGGCCCTCGAGCTAGCCTGCACGCTTGGTGAATGGTGGTTTAGTTCTAAGGAATATCAGAACACTATTGATTGCATGCAAGAGTGCGCCCGCGAACATTTAATTGATGGAAATGAGCTAGGAGCAGCAACTGATTTTCATTTAATTGGCTGTGCCTATCGAGAGCTGAAGATGTATGAAAAAGCGCTCGAAGCATTCTTTGAGGCAAGAAAATATTTCAAAGATGCTAAAGAGGTAATTCATGTAGCAAGATGTGATCAGAAAATTGCTCATTGCTATACCGAACTTGGTGATGCCGATTCTGCGCTCACTGCAGCCCAAAAGGCTGTCGATGTATTTACAACCGCACATGATCAACGCCGCCTAACTTATGCCTCATTTGAACTGGGCAAAGCCCAAGTCCTATCTGGCGAGGTTTATGAAGGTCTGACTACTTTGGAGCGAGTTCTTGATACCGCAGCCGAGGCTGATCTCAAAGACTTCGAATTTATAGTCTCTATTGAGCGGCGAATTGCAGCAATTCTTCACACTCTAGGTCGCTCCGATGAGGCAATTGAAATTGAACGAAGAATCAAATCAGTCTCAGAAGTAATTGAAGATCAGTGAGCGTAGTAGATCTCTCACACCTTAAGGGGCGCGATAATTTAATTATCACCATGGTCTGCTACGGCAATATTTGTCGCTCTCCAATGGCAGCAGCAGTTCTATCTAATAAAGTTTCAAAGCTTGAGCGTCCAAAGATATTTGTTGATTCTGCTGGAACTTCAAATTGGCATGTTGGCCAAGGACCAAATCCCCCCTCGAAGAGAACTTGGGAGAAGGCTGGATATTCCTTTGAACATATTGCATCGCAATTTAATTACTCACGTCTTGTAGCAGCTGATCTAGTTTTAGTTATGGATAAAGACAATCACGCCGAGGTGAGTAAATATGTCACAAGCGATGAAGAAGAACGCAAGATCTATTACTTAAGACAATTTGATCTAAGTGATCCCGATTCATTAGAGGTTCCAGATCCATACTCACTGCCAGATTCAGCATTTGAAAGTGTTTTAGAAATGGTAGAAAAAGCAACAGATGGGCTAATAAAGCAATTACTTATTTAGGTGCTGCATCGCCCAGGCATACATAGCAATCGCGCCAGCAGCTGAAGCGTTCATTGACCTAGTTGAGCCATATTGCTTTATTGATAGAACTTGGCTGCAGACTGCTACCGCCTCATCTGACATACCAGCCCCCTCTTGACCAAGAAAGAGCACACATTCTTTAGGCAATTTAGCGCTCTCTAAAGGCTTTGATATCTCTAGGTTATCAATCCCAATGATCTCCACTTTATGACCATCAGCCCACGCTTTGAATTCAGCGATAGTTGCGTGGTGAATCACTGTTAAATACTTATCTGTGACCATTGCTCCTCGTCGATTCCAGTCGCGTTTTCCTACAATATGAACGCTAGATACATTAAAAGCATTTGCAGTCCTTACAACTGAGCCAATGTTTAAATCATGTTGCCAATTTTCGATTGCTATTCGAAGGCTATGTCGCTTGGTATTTAGATCACTAACTATTGCTTCAACTTTCCAATAGCGATACTTATCAAGCACATTACGGCGATCACCATTTTCAAGTAATTCAGGATCAAAGTGCTCATCACTTGGCCATGGTTTTGGATGAGGACCTACTCCCACTACGGGATAAAACTCACCGGGACCAATTTCACCTGGCGGCAAACTCATAGATTACTTACCAACTTCTTTGCTTGATCGACAATTCTCTTCTCATGTTCTTTTAATTCATGACCTGGATAATTATTTCCATGGGCAAATGGATCTGCTAATTTCTTAACTCCACTTAGCTCCTCTAAAACAAAGAGACCACAAAATGGCGCATACGATGCGCTATAACCACCTTCATGAGTCATCATTAATTTTCCAGCACAAACTTGGCTAGCCACATCCATAAGCTTTCTAGTCATAACTCGATAGCCTTCAGCAGTAACTAACATTCTTCCTAGCGGGTCATAAACCGAGGAATCAAAACCTGAGGCAACTGCGATGATATCTGGCTTAAATTGCTTAATTGCAGGGATTACAACTTCATCAAAGGCGTAGTAATAACCACCATGACCGGTTCCTGGCGGAAGTGGAATATTTATATTGGTTCCAACTCCTACAACATCAACACTTCCTGTGTCATGGGGATATAGCTGGTCTTGATGAAGCGAGATTGTTAATACATTTGGGTCATTTAAAAATATTGATTCAGTACCATTTCCATGATGAACATCCCAGTCAACTACAGCTACTCGAAGATCCTTTTTATGTGTTTTCTTTGCCACTGCAATTGCCACTGCAAGGTTTGAGAAGATGCAATATCCCATTCCAGTTTCAGAGACTGCATGATGACCTGGCGGCCTGATGAGGGCATATCCATTATCGACATCGCCATTTAAGACGGCTTCAAATAATTCAATTGCTCCACCTGCGGCCATAGCAGCAATTTCATAGCCACCTTTCGCAAATGGCGTTGTTAAATCACCGCCATCACCACCAAGTCTTGAAGCAGATTCCTTCTTTATTCGCGCAATATGTTCTTTGGTGTGAACTGTTTCTAACTCTGTCTCGCTCGCAGCTCGAACTGGAATTCGAGTTAAATGTTCAATCAACCCCGAAACCACAATTAATTCATGGATTCTCTTCTTAGTCTCAGGATTTTCATAATTCATATATGGCTGCAGGCCCGCTCCAGGATCTGAAGGCATATCTCCGACAAAGGTGCCTGTGTCATGCCATCCAAATATCTCGTGATAAACATAACCAGTACGCATAGGCTCAAGCCTAAAGCCAAGTTGGATAAATGACTATTACTCTTTCATCCATGGCTAAATCAAGAGTTGCTCTACTTCTAGCGCTATTGCTAGCTATTAACCCACTCGAGGCATCAGCTCTTCACTCTCTTGATAAGTATGTAAATAGTAAGCACCTTGCCAACCCGGGCCTACTCATCCTTAATCCACTAGATGGTCAAGTAATTGCGCAGAACGCTCCAGAATCTCTGCGTGTTCCAGCATCAGTTCTAAAACTAGTTTCATCAACGGCAGCACTGCACTTTGTGGGTGGGGAGAGAAGGTATGTCACAACGATTTTTACAACAGAGAAAGAAAATACCTATCTAATAAAGGGCTCACTAGATCCCTGGATGACCAGCAATCTAACTTTAGCTAAGAAGAATGGGCAGAGATATCTCCCCTCACTTATTAGTAAAGCAAACCCAGAGAATAAAAAAAAGTTAACAATTTACTACTCAAGCCTCTTTGAAAAAGATCGATATGACTTAAACCTAAATCTAAAGAGAAAAGGAATTAAGGCCACATTTAAGAAGGTCGATGCAGCTAAGGCTAAAGAGATAGCAAAAGAGGAGATTGCCTCATCAACTTCACTTCCTCTTTCAGAGATGATCAAGTTTGTAAACCTCTATAGCGATAACACCTTGGCAAATCGCCTAGCAATGGCAGCAGTTCGCGAAATTGGATTTGAGAGAACAAGTAAAGGCCTTACCCAAACTTTTAAATTAGCCTTGGAAGAAATTGGAGTTAGTAGCGAAGGTCTAAAAGCAAAGGATGGCAGTGGTTTAGATAAGGCAAATCGCCTGTCAACACAAACCGTAGTGGAGCTTTTAATAAAAATAAAAGACAACCCTAAGTATCAAGCTATCTATGAAGGACTTCCCGTGGCAGGCAAGAGTGGGACGCTAAAGAAAAGATTTATTGAAGATGGCCCTGAAGCAGTTGGTAAAGTGAAAGCCAAGACTGGCTGGTTGAGAAATACAGTGACTCTTGCCGGCTATGCCAAGTCAGCAGATAAGGAATATGTCTTTGCAATTATGGCCGATGGCATCACGCCAACTCTAAGTTCACGAAATAAAGCAAGGGCTGCCATGGATCGACTGCTGGAAGCTATTGTGATGGGGAATCACTAAAAACTTTAATTGATCCACCATAACAAGCAACCCAAACTCGCTTCTGTAATCTCTCATAAGTTACGCCTATTGGCTCATTGCAAACTTTAATTTTCTGCAAAATCTTAAAATCACTGCTTCGCACCTTCACAAGAGTGTCGCTGGTGTAATTAACAACATATAGCGCGCTGCCATCAGCTGAGATATCAAGGCTTCGCGCCGCAGATCCCGTTTTAACTGATTCCACAACTTTGTTAGTCGCTAGGTCATAGGCAATTACGCGCCCTGCAGCATTAAGAGTGGCATATAGATAGGCATTGTCAGGAGAGAGGACTAAAGCCCTTGGATTTGAACCAACACTTAGTAGTTCTCTTTCAAAACTTACAAGACTTATCTTATGAACTACTGAGCCTCCCATCTGGGCAACAAAGGCAAATTGAGAGTCATTAGAGATAGTAATTCCTCTTGGGTACGCTCCAATTTTTATAGTTTTCACGACTTTGCCAAGCTCTGTTGAAATTATAGAAAGATCATAGGAGCACCAGTTGCTTACTAAAACGTATTTATTATCTGGGCTAACTTCAACAACTTTAGGAACTACACCAACTTTATAAGCGGCATCAATTGACCAGGACTGAGTATCGATACGATAGAGAAATGAACGGTCATAGTTATTGCCAGGATTACATTTATCAGTACCTTCTCTGTTAAAGCCCTTGCCATACATCGCATAATTTGTTACATAAAGATATTTACCATCAGGTGAAAATGCCCCTTCAACTGGGGAGCCGCGATGAAGCCCGGAATAGCCTTTGATACCAAGATCTTTAAGGTTTACCTGATCTGATATCGACTTCACCAATTCAAGGCTTTGAGCATCATAAATTGTCACGCTATGGCGATACATCATGTTGTGAGCTGAGATGAAGCCAGTATTGGAGGAGCGCACTGATTTAGGGGAGATATCACCAGTAATAGTGGCTTCTAGTTTTAACTTAGAGCTTTCAGATAACGGCTCTGCAAAGGTAGGAATTGCGCTGGTAAATATAAGGTTTAGAGATATAGCCCACGCCAAGTAGATACGCACCAGTGCAATCTACAGGGTAATCTCAAGACATGATTTCACCATATATCGCGTTAATGAAGTTACGCGTAGTGGAATTATTACTAGTAACCACCCTTCCTGCACTCTTTCTTGCAGCAGATGGTGTCCCACCACTTGGAATCTCTCTTGCAACACTACTTGGTGGAACTTTGGCAGCTGGCGCTGCTAATGCTTTCAATATGATTATTGAATCTGATATTGATCAATTAATGGATAGAACATCTAAGCGTCCGATTGTGAATAAAGAGGTAAGCGAGAATCAAGCCTTTGCCTTTGCAACAGCGCTAACAGTTCTATCTCTCTCTATCTTCTGGATCTTTACCAATCCTCTAGCTACTGCGCTAACAATCGGCGCAATCATTTTTTATGTATTTGGCTATACCGTTGGTCTAAAGCGGCGCACCTCCCAAAACATAGTCTGGGGCGGGATTGCAGGATGCATGCCAGTATTAATTGGATGGGCAGCAGTTGCCAATTCTCTGAGCGCAACAGCGTTCCTATTCTTTATGGTGATCTTCTTCTGGACTCCGCCACACTTCTGGGCTCTAGCTATTAAATATAAAGATGATTATGAGGCAGCAGGTATTCCAATGCTTCCAGTAGTTGCTCCAATTGCAAAAGTTGAACAGCAGATGTGGTTTCACACTATTGCAATGTTTGCCACTTCATACCTAACTCTCTACTCAGCAGGTTTGCCAAACTGGAGTTATATAGCAAATACTGTCCTCACTATTTTCTTTGCAATACAGATGTTTAGCCTTAGAAGCTCACAGATCGAAAAGTCTGCAGCAAAGATATTTCATGGCTCAATTACCTACTTAAGCCTTTATTCCATTCTCTTGGTTGCTGCAATATTCATCACTTTTTAACTGACACACCTACTTTCCTCCTGCATTTCCCAGCCTTGGCCTTTATCCTTTCACTCAAGCAACTGACCCCCAATCCCCAGGGAGCCACGAATTGAAATCTAAACGCGCCCGCTTAATAGCGCTCTCCACCTCCTTTTTACTTCTGATTGCCCATAGCCCTGCCTATGGAAAGACTCCTAAGCCAACTCTTGCTCAAATTGAAGCAGCAAAGAAAGCTGAAGCAGAGAAAAAGAAATTAGCAGATGCCGCGGCTGCCAAATTAAGCAAAGCGAATTTAACTTTAAAACAATTAACTGCAGTTGCCAACGCAGCAAGAGCCAAATATGAAGCTGCGAAAAGAGAGCTAGCAATTGCAACAAAAGAAGCTGAATCAGCCGCAGCAGCATATGCAGTTGCGGTTAGTGAAGTAAAAGCAGCCCATGACTCCATTGGTCGTCTTGCCACCAATGCCTACATCATGGGTGGTGGATTTACTGATTTAAACTCAGTTCTTCACTCTGATGGACCACAAGATTTGATTGATCGTCTTTCAACTTTGGATACGTTAGGAAATCAAAACACCCAAGCTCTATTTAGATTTAAAGCAGCAGAAGAAGCGGCAGCAAAAGCAAAGAAAGCTGCGGATAACGCCAGAGCTGCACAAGAGGTAGCTACTGAAAAAGTTGAAGAAACTAAAATTGAAGCTGATGCTGCTAGAAATGCCCAGCAAAAAGAAGTTGATAAACTGCAAAAAATTCAGGACCAGGTATTAAAAGAGCTAAATGCTGCAAGAAAGACCCGCGTAACTCTTGAGCAACAGAGACAACTAGCACTATTAGAAGAAGCAAATGCAAATATTGCAACATCCACCAATGTTTACACCAAGGTTTGGCCTGATATTGGCTTCAAAGGCCGCAGCACTTCACGTTCAACTCCAGAAATGCGGGCCGAAGCTGTGGCTTTTGCCAAGAAACAAGTGCTAGCAAGAAAACCATATGTTTGGGGCGATGAAGGTCCAAATACTTTTGATTGCTCTGGTTTAGTTTATGCCGCATATCGCTCAGCAGGACTTGGTTGGCCAAATTGGGATCGTCTCAACTCATCTCTCTATTTCAGTTACACCAAGCATGTTCCTCTAAATCAGCTTGAGCCAGGTGACCTACTTTTCTATTCCTACAAAGGAACGGTAAACACCATTCATCACATCAGCATCTATGCTGGAAACGGAATGATGTGGGAGGCAAACTCCAAAGATAAAGGTCTACTTTTCTCCAATATCTATAGCGTTAAGGGATTAATGCCATATGGAGGCCGGGTCTAAGGCGATTACCCTTAGCCTCATGGCCGAAACCACCCCGCTCTATCAGATCCGTCTTGCTGTTAGATCTGAACTAGAAGATATTGCTGCAGGCGATAGCGTTTTAGTTGCTGCCTCTGGAGGTGCTGACTCATCAGCTCTTGCTGCAGCTTTGTTACTAGAGTGTAAAACAAAGTCAATTAAAGTAATTGCTTTAATTATTGATCATGGCTTGCAGAAGAACTCGGCAGATGTTACCCATGAAACAAAGAGAACACTGACAAAAATCGGTTATGAAAATATTGAGATTAGACGAGTGAGCGTTGAAATAACTGATGGCTTAGAGGCATCAGCAAGAAGAGCGCGCTATCAAGCGCTAAATGATGTCGCTAACTCTCATAACGCAGTTGCTGTTTTTCTTGGACATACAAGAGATGATCAGGCAGAGACAGTGCTACTTGGTCTTGCGCGAGGATCAGGATCACGCTCCCTATCAGGAATGGCCTCAAGAGTTGATCGCTATCGCAGACCACTTCTTTCAATCACTAGAGCGCAAACAGAGGCAGCATGTGAGGAAGCTGGAATTAAGTTCTGGCAAGATCCACACAATCAATCGATGGAATTTACAAGAGTGAGAGTTCGCGAAGTAGTGCTTCCAACAATGGAGAAAGAGATTGGCCCTGGCATTAGTGATGCTCTTGCAAGATCAGCTAAGTTGCTACGTGATGATGCCGACGCACTTGATTATTTGAGTGAAGAGATTTTCTCTAAGTTAGAGCCAGCATCGTTAGAAATCTCAAAGCTTGAATTACAGCCCCGGGCGATTAGAACTAGAATCCTTAGGAGAGCTATTTATCTGGCTGGAGCCCCGCAGGGCTCACTTTCTGCCGAGCACATTGAGCCTGTTGAGGCTCTCATCACAGCCTGGAAGGGGCAAGGTCCTATCTCACTTCCTGGTGGTGTGACCGCAGCTCGAATATCGGGCAGACTTTCGCTCTCTAAAAGCGGTGGGCAGGGATAGTTAATCCAAGGCGAGAGGGCGAAGAGTGGATCTGGAATCAGTTAAGGGCGAGATTGAACGAGTAGTTGTAACTGATGAACAATTACAAGCCCGTCTAAAAGAGATAGCTGCCCAGATTGAAGCAGATTATAAAAATCAAGATCTATTACTCATTGGCGTATTAAAAGGTGCAGTGATGGTGATGGCTGATCTATCGCGCTATATCAACAGACACCTAGATATGGATTGGATGGCTGTTTCATCCTATGGCTCTGGAACAAAGTCATCTGGCGTTGTAAGAATTATGAAAGATTTGGATAAAGACATTACTGGAAGAAATGTTTTAATCGTTGAAGATATTGTTGACACTGGTCTAACACTTGATTGGTTAAGTACCAATCTTAAATCTCGTGGGGCAAAGAGCGTTGAGATTATGACAGTTCTCAGAAAACCAGAATCTGCTCAAGTAGAAGTTGCAGTAAAGTATGTAGGCTTTGATATTGCAAAGGATTTTGTTATTGGCTATGGACTAGATTTCAATGAGAAGTATAGAAACCTTCCCTTTATTGCCGTGCTTGCTAAGCATATGTATGAGTAAACATGGCCGATAAGAAAGTAAAAGTTAAGCCTTCAAAAGTTCCTGCGAAATCTGGCAGGAAGCCATCGCCTCCAAAACTCTTTAAGCGTCCGCTATTTTGGATTTTAGTTGCAATTGTTGGCGTAACTATCTTTGGTCAGATTTCATCTGGCAGTAATCAATTCACCAAGATTGATACCTCAAAGGCAATGGCTGCAATTACTAGAGGCGATGTGGAATCTGCCAACATCGTTGACCGAGATCAGAAGATTCAATTAATTCTCAAACCTGGGGTGGCAATAAGCGGCGCTACAAAGGTTGAGGCTTCCTATGTCACAGGGCAAGAGCCGATTCTGATTGATTTACTTACTGCAAATCAGCCTGCAAAAGAGTGGGATGTAACGGTTCCTAAGACCAACATTTTGGTCTCAATTCTCTTTACCTTAGGCCCAATTCTTCTTCTCGCATTTCTACTTTTATTCTTCATGAGCCAATCCCAAGGAGGATCAAGAGTATTTTCCTTTGGCCGCTCCAGGGCAAAGCTTCATGACAATGAAGTTCCGCAAGTTACCTTTGCTGATGTTGCAGGAGCTGATGAAGCAATAGAGGAATTTAGAGAAATAAAAGATTTCCTTGCAGAGCCAAAGAAATATCAAGAAATTGGCGCAAAGATTCCTAAGGGAGTTCTTTTATTTGGCCCTCCAGGTACCGGAAAGACTCTTCTTGCAAGAGCTGTAGCAGGAGAGGCAAAGGTTCCGTTTTACTCCATTTCAGGTTCTGACTTCGTTGAAATGTTTGTCGGTGTTGGCGCAGCTCGCGTGAGAGATCTATTTACTCAAGCAAAAGCAAATGCCCCTGCAATTATCTTTGTTGATGAAATTGATGCAGTCGGTCGTCATCGCGGCGCAGGTATGGGCGGCGGTCATGATGAACGCGAACAGACTTTAAATCAATTATTAGTTGAGATGGATGGTTTTGAAGCTCATGAGCAGGTAATACTTATTGCTGCAACTAATAGACCAGATATTTTAGATCCAGCGCTACTTCGCCCTGGAAGATTTGATCGCCAAATTGGTGTGGATCGCCCAGATGTAAAGGGCCGTGAGGCAATAATTAAAGTTCACTCTAAGAATAAGCCTTTAGAAAAAGACCTTGATCTCTTGGCTATTGCCAGAAGAACTCCCGGATTTACTGGAGCGGACTTAGCAAATGTTTTAAATGAAGCAGCTCTGTTAACTGCTAGAGAAAACCGTAAAGTAATTTCATCAACTGATGTCGATGAAGCCATTGATCGAGTGATGGCTGGGCCGCAGCGTAAATCAAGGCTTATGAGCGAGGAAGAGCGCAGAGTTACTGCCTATCATGAAGGCGGTCATGCCTTAGTTGCGCACGCACTTCCTCACACAGATCCAGTTCACAAGATAACAATTTTGCCTAGAGGCCGAGCACTTGGTTACACCATGGTCTTGCCCGATGAAGATAAATACTCCACCACCAGAAATCAGATGCTTGATCAACTTGCATACACGATGGGCGGAAGAGCTGCAGAGGAATTAGTTTTCCATGATCCAACTACTGGAGCTTCTAACGATATTGAGAAAGCAACCACCCTTGCTCGCGCAATGGTTACTCAATATGGAATGACTGAGAAGTTAGGTGCTATTAAGTTAGGAAGCGGTGATGCTGCTCCATTTATGGGAAGAGATTACGGACATCAAAGAGATTATTCAGAGGAGTTAGCAGCAACAATTGATCAAGAGATTAAAACCTTAATTGAACAAGCCCACCAAGAAGCCTATGAAATCTTGATTGAAAACCGTTCGATTCTTGATGCTTTGGTTGAAGAGCTGTTAGAAAAGGAAACCTTGCAGAAGGAAGAGATTGCGGTAATTTTCAAGCACGTTGCTTCAAGACCAAAGAGGCCTGCTTGGACTGGATCCTCCTCACGCATCCCCTCTCGAATTCCTCCGGTTGCAATAAAGCCAAGAGCAAATGGCAAAAGCGATGAAGGCGTAAAACGAAAGAAAAAGCCATCTTCGAAAGAAGCGTAGTTAGATGAGTAAATCCTTTGATCAGGATAGAGCTGAGCGAGCAATAAGTGAACTACTTGCAGCCCTTGGCGAAGACCTTGAACGCGATGGACTACGCGATACTCCAAAGCGAGTAGCAAGAGCTCTAAAGGAAAACTTTCAAGGGCTCTATCAAGATCCAAAAGATGTATTAACTACCACCTTTGATTTAGGCCATGAAGAGCTGATAATTGTTAAAGATATTGAAGTTTATTCACATTGTGAGCATCATCTAACGCCTTTCTTTGGCGTAGCCCATATTGGTTATATCCCAGGAGAATCAGGGAAAGTAACCGGACTATCAAAGCTAGCCAGACTTGTAGATCTCTATGCCAGACGTCCTCAGGTGCAAGAGAGGCTAACGACTCAGATTGCAGATTCTATGGTTGAAATTCTTCAACCAGGTGGGGTAATTGTGATTATTGATTGTGAGCATCTCTGTATGTCAATGCGGGGAGTTAGAAAGTCACAAGCAAGAACTGTTACTAGCGCTGTTCGCGGGATGTTAAGAGATCCAGCAACTAGAGCTGAGGCAATGAGTTTAATTACTGGTAAATAGTGAGCACCTTAGTAATGGGGATTTTAAACATCACCCCTGATTCCTTCGCTGACGGTGGCATGCACTTTCGGATAGAAGATGCCTTAAAGCGAGCAGATGAAATGATTGCTGAGGGAGTAGACATAATTGATATTGGCGGCGAGTCAACAAAACCTGGAGCAGAGCGAATTACTGAAGACGAAGAGAGAAAACGCGTTATTCCAGTAATAAGTGAATTAGTAAAGAAAGAGGTAGCCCTTTCAATTGACACTACTAGATCTAATATTGCCAAAGAGGCAATCAAACTAGGCGTTGAATATGTTAATGATGTTAGCGGCGGTTTAGCTGATGAGAAGATGTATAAGGTAATTGCTGAAAATCCTAAGGTTCAATACATTGCAATGCATTGGAGAGCTCACTCCAAAAATATGCAAGAGCATGCCAAATACGCTGATGTAGTTAAGGAAGTAAAAGAAGAGTTAGAAAATAGAGTCGAATCAGCTATTGCATCAGGTGTTAACCCTGATCAATTAATAATTGATCCAGGTATCGGTTTTTCAAAGCTAGCCGAGCACAATTGGGAGTTATTAAGAAACCTTGATCGACTTGCACTTCTGGGCTATCCGATACTAATTGGAGCCTCAAGAAAACGATTTTTAGGAGAACTTACCGGTTCAAGTAATACCGAGGATCGGGAGGCAGCCTCAATTGCGATAACTGCAATGGTTGCAAAGCAGAACATCTGGGCTGTTCGCACCCATTCGGTTAAACCTCATAAAGATGCAATCGCAACCGTTAACTCATTTGCTAAAGGTAGGGTTTCTACATGAGCGACAAGATTTTAATAACAGGCATACAAGCTCTGGGCTATCACGGCCTTTTGGAAGATGAGAGAAAAAACGGCCAACTCTTTGTTGTTGATGTAGAGGTAGAACTTGATTTATCGAAAGCGGCAAAAAATGACGATATTAAAAAAAGTGTTGATTACAACGCTCTTGCTATTCTGATTCATAGCGAAATAACTGGCCCTGCAGTAAATCTAATTGAAAGCTTGGCTCATCGAATTGGTATTAAAGCTTTGGAAACATTTAAGGAGATAGATGAGATAAAAGTTACAGTTCATAAACCTAAAGCCCCAATAGAGGTCAGCTTTACAGATGTCTCGGTGAGTATAAAAGTAAAGCGATGAGAGTAGTTATTGCACTTGGCGCAAACCTTGGGGAGCCTAGAGCGCAATTAGAAGAGGCAATAGAGGCGCTTAGGGAAATAATTAAGATTGAAGCAATCTCTTCCTTTTATGAAACAAAACCATTTAAAGTTAATGAAGAACAGCCTAACTACATAAATGCAGTATTAATTGGTGAAACTAATTCAGAAGCTGAGCAATTAATGAAAGAGCTTCTAGCTATTGAAGAGCGCATTGGAAGAAAGCGAAGCACTATTAACGCTGCTCGCTTAATTGATCTAGATATTATTGATTATCAAGGAATGGTAATAAATAGTGAGAACTTAACTCTGCCTCATCCCAGGGCTTTTGAGCGGGAGTTTGTGCTGCGGCCTTGGATAGAAATAGATCCAGAGGCGCAATTAACTGGTTTTGGAGCGGTTGAAGAGCTTTTGGCAGCCCTTAGTTAGCGGAGTAGACTTGCTATCGCCTGGTACCACTAACGGACTGGAGCTGTAAATAAGGTGAAAGAAGTAGAAGTCTTAAGCGACCTCAATCACCCATGCGCATTTGTTCCTACCATGGGAGCGCTTCACGCTGGCCATCAATCATTAATTAGGCGTGCCCGCGAATTAGCAGATGAGGTAGTTGTCTCTGTCTTTGTTAATCCTCTCCAGTTTGAAAACAAGGAAGATCTAGCAAAATATCCAACTACTCCAAAACATGATGGCGAGTTAGCCAGCGAAGCTGGAGCAACAATCCTCTGGCGTCCAAGTTATGAAAGTATTTATCCAGGTGAATTAAAGAAGCTCTCATCGGGTGAGATTGGAAGAAGCTTTGAAGGAGTTAATCGCCCAGGTCACTTTGATGGAGTATTAACCGTAGTTAATCGCCTCTTTGAATTATGCCGGCCAAAATATGCAATCTTTGGTGAGAAAGATTTCCAGCAACTCTTTCTCATTAAAGAAATGGCAGCAAGACTCCATCCAGAGATCCAGATAATTGCTGCGCCAACTATTCGAGATACCAGCGGCCTTGCTCTCTCATCAAGAAATGTCAGATTAAGTCGTCAGGGCCTTGAAAGTGCTGTCGTTATTTCAAAAGTACTAAGAGCGGCAAGCAGCGAATCAAGCCTTTCTGGCGCGCGCCAAGCTTTGAAGCAGATAGAAAAGCATGGTTCATTTACTTTGGATTACGCTGAAATAATTGATGAAGAGAGCTTTCAAGTGGCAGATGAATCAAGTCTTAAGACTCGAGTAATTATTGCTGGGTGGATTGAGGGCGTTAGATTGATCGATAATATGGCGATGCAGAACTCACTGGTGCGAGCATGAGACTTAGAGCGCCACTTCCTGGCTGGAGAGCCCAGGCCGATGTTGTAGTTATTGGCTCTGGAGTCGCAGGACTTACTACTGCGCTGCAGATTCGCGCACATAATCTCTCAGTATTACTAGTAACTAAATCATCCATTGATGCTGGCTCAACAAAATGGGCGCAAGGTGGAATTGCTGCAGCTCTAGGACCTGGAGATTCACCAAGCCAGCATGAAGAAGACACTCTTGTTGCTGGTGCAGGCCTATGTGATCTAGCAGCAGTAAAAGTATTGGTTAGTGAAGGGCCAGAGGCGGTAAGAAAATTAATTGCAAGAGGCGCTGTCTTTGATAAGTCAGAAACTGGCGAGATTGCGTTAACTAGAGAAGGTGGACACTTAAGAAATCGAATCCTTCATGCCGGAGGAGATGCAACGGGGGCTGAGGTATCAAGAGCTCTCCTTGCTGCAGTCTCTGATGATCTTGGAATCGAAGTCATTGAACATGCTCTGGTTTTAGATGTTTTAAAAAGTGGTAGCGGAAGAGTTTGCGGTGTTACTTTGCATGTTATTGGCGAAGGTAGTCGTGATGGCGTTGGCGAGGTATTAGCAAAAGCTGTAGTACTAGCAACTGGCGGGCTAGGTCAGGTTTATTCTCAAACTACCAATCCATCAGTATCAACTGGTGATGGCGTTGCACTTGCCTTGAGAGCAGGAGCAGAGGTCTCTGATGTGGAATTTATTCAATTTCATCCAACAGTTCTATATATCGGCGAAGGTTCAAAAGGTCAGCAGCCGCTAATTTCAGAAGCTTTAAGAGGTGAGGGAGCATTTCTAGTTAATAACCGCGGCGAGAGATTTATGCGCGACGTTCACAAACTTGCTGATCTTGCTCCTCGTGATGTTGTTGCTAAAGAAATTTCACGCCAGATGGAGATTACTCAAAGCCAACATGTTTGGCTCGATGCAAGAGGAATAAAAGAATTCTCAGAACGTTTCCCAACAATTTATGCATCATGTAAAGAGATTGGAATTGATCCAGCAAAAGATTTGATTCCAGTATCTCCTGCTTCGCACTATGCCTCAGGTGGGGTTAGAACAGATCTAAATGGTCATAGCTCAGTTGCTGGCCTTTATGCAGTTGGTGAAACTGCTTGCACTGGAGCCCATGGAGCAAATCGCCTTGCTTCCAACTCTTTATTAGAAGGCTTGGTGTTTGGAGCTCGAATTGCTGAAGATATTGCTGCAAACCAACTACCTCAAGAGAAGCCAGTTGCTCAAGATTCTTATGACTTTCTCCTCTCCCCATCTATTCGCGGCGAGCTCCAGAGAGCCATGTCAAAGGGGGCTGGAGTAGTAAGAAGTGAGGCATCGCTTATGGACACTCTAAGAACTTTAGAGCGACTAAAAGGCGCTGCAACAATTTATGCCAGCGTTGATGCTTGGGAGACTACTAATTTATATCTTCTTGCAACTGCGATTGCTCGCTCGGCACTTGAAAGGTGTGAATCTAGAGGCTCTCATTACCGCCAGGATTATCCAGAGAGCTCAAATGCATGGCTAAAGAGAATTACTCAAAAGCTTGCAAGTGATGGCTCTTGGAGCTCAAAGATTACGGAGGTGAATAATGATCTCACAATCGTTAAGTAAGTTAATAACTGATCAAGGGTTAAATCCTGATGCAATCAATAGCAAGGTATGTGAAGCATTATCAGAGGACTCAATTACCGATGATTTAACAAGTCAGGCAACAATTAACCAATCTCAAGTAAGTAGTGCCCGCTTTGTTACAAGAAAGAGTGGAGTAATTGCTGGTTGCCTTGTTGCTGCAGCTGTTCTTGAGCAATGCGGGATAAAAGAATATGAGTTATTAGTTAAAGATGGTCAGGAAGTTAGCGCTAATACTGAGTTAATCCGCCTAAAGGCAGAAACCAGAGCAATACTTAAAGCAGAGCGAACTGCCCTGAACTTTCTCTCTCATCTCTCCGGTATTGCAACTATTACTAACCTCTGGGTCAAAGAAGTTTCTGCAAGTAAAGCTGCAATTCGCGACACTAGAAAAACAACTCCAGGACTTAGAGAACTTGAGAAATATGCAGTTCGTATGGGCGGCGGCTTAAATCATCGAATGAGCCTTAGTGATCAGGCTTTAATCAAAGATAACCATATTGCTGCAGCTGGCTCCGTTAGTGAGGCGATTAATCGTGTTAAGAAAGCTGCGCCAGGTGCGCTTATTGAAGTTGAAGTTGATACCTTAGAACAGTTAAAAGAAGCTCTGCAATGCAGCGTTGAAATAGTGCTGCTGGACAACATGAGTATTGAGCAGACTAAAGCAGCTGTTGAAATTGCTAGAGGGTCAAACACCAAACTTGAATCATCAGGCGGTCTCAAACTTGAAAATGCTGCTGCCTATGCTGCAACAGGTGTTGATTACTTAGCAGTTGGTGCGTTAACCCACTCAGCCCCAGTACTAGATATCGGATTGGACTTCTAAATGCTATTAACTATTGATATCGGCAATACCAATACCGTTCTTGGAATCTTTTCCAAAGAAAAGATGATTGATACTTGGCGAGTTAAAACTGATGCTAGAGATACTGCCGATGAATTATGGTTGCAATATCGTTCTTTAATTACAGGATATGAGTTAAGCGGCCTTTCAATTTGCTCCACAGTTCCTTCAGTGCTTAGGGAAGCAAGGGCGATGATTAATCGCCACTTTCAAGATCTGCCAACAACCATTATTGAGCCAGGAGTAAAGACTGGAGTACCGCTTCTAGTTGATAATCCAAAGGAAATTGGAGCTGATCGCATCGTAAATACTCTTGCTGCTCATACGCTCTATAACCAAGGCGCATGCATCGTCGTTGATTTTGGAACCTCTACCAACTTTGATGTTGTATCGCCAAAAGGTGAGTTCTTAGGTGGGGCGCTAGCTCCAGGAATTGAGATCTCTGTTGAGGCTCTTGCATCAAGGGCTGCGCAGTTAAGGAAAGTTGAATTAGTTAAACCCAAGTCAGTGATTGGCAAAAACACTGTAGAGGCGCTTCAATCTGGAACCATCTATGGATTTGCAGGCCAAGTAGATGGCCTTGTTGCTCGTATTAGTGATGAGCTAGATGCGCTCTATCCAGATAACGAGAAGATCTCAGTAATAGCAACTGGTGGTTTAGCGCCATTGGTGCTGGGAATTTCAGAGACAATTGATTATCACCAACCCGATTTAACCCTGATTGGCCTACGTCTTGTGCACGAGAGGAATGGTTAGACTTATCGGCACTATGTCTGAAAGCGACCTTCCTGAGCAGTTAAGAATCAGGCGCGAAAAACGCGAATCATTGCTTGGTCGCGGCATAGCCCCATATCCAGTATCAGTTAATAGAACTGCCTCCTTAAAAGAAATCCGCGAGAGATTTAAAGATCTAGCAACAGATAGCCCATCTGGAGTAATTGAGAGCGTAGCTGGGCGAATAATTTTCAAGCGCGATACTGGAAAGTTATGTTTTGCCACTCTTCGTGAAGGTGATGGCACAGAGCTACAAGCAATGTTTTCGCTAGATAAAGTTGGCGAAGCTGTTTTAGAGAGCTGGAAGAGTGATATTGATTTAGGAGATATCGTAAGTGTTACTGGAGAAGTTATTACTTCAAAGCGTGGCGAGTTATCAATTCTTGCTAATTCTTATCAATTAGCCTCCAAAGCCCTACGCCCACTTCCAAATGAGCATAACCCGCTCAATGAAGAGACTCGGGTTCGCCAAAGATATGTGGATTTAATTGTCAGACCTGAAGCAAGAGCGAATGCAAGAATTAGACCAAAAGTTCTTAAGTCAGTAAGAGATACCTTTAATAAGTATGACTTTATTGAAGTTGAGACTCCAATGCTTCAAGTCATGCATGGGGGAGCAGCAGCACGGCCCTTTAAAACCTTTAGTAATGCCTATGACATGGATCTTTATTTAAGAATAGCTCCTGAGCTATTCTTAAAAAGATGCGTGGTAGGTGGAATTGAAAAAGTCTTTGAAATAAATAGAAATTTCAGAAATGAGGGAGCTGATTCAAGCCACTCTCCAGAATTTGCAATGCTTGAGATGTATTGGGCCTATGCCGATTGGCAGAATATGAAATCTCTAACCCAAGAGATAGTCCAAAACGCAGCTCTTGCCATCTTTGGTTCCCATAAAGTTGAGCATCATGATGGACGAATTAGTGATCTAGGTGGGAATTGGAGAGAGTTAGATTTCTATAGCGCTATTTCAGATGCTGCAGGCTTAACTGTTACTCCAGCTACCAGCCGAGAAGAGCTAGTAAAGATTGCTGAAAAAGCGGGCCTAAAAGTTGATCCAGCATGGATTAATGGCAAGTTAGCAGAAGAGATATTTGAACACTTCTATAACGGCAAGTTAAATACCCCAACCTTTGTTATGGGATTCCCAGTTGATACCTCACCACTTGTTCGCGAACACCGCAGCGTTAAAGGAATTGCTGAGAAGTGGGATCTATATATAGATGGCTTTGAGTTAGCCACCGGATATAGCGAATTAATAGATCCGGTTATCCAAAGAGATCGCCTAATAGAACAAGCAAAACTTGGAGCAAAAGGTGATCTAGAGGCCATGCAAGTCGATGAAGATTTCCTTCGCGCTATGGAACATGGCATGCCTCCTATGGGAGGAGTTGGAATGGGAATTGATCGACTACTGATGGCCTTAACTGGACTTGGTATTCGAGAGACAATTCTTTTTCCATTAGTTAAGCCGGAAGATAATTAAATGAGTGTGATTGTTAGGCCGGCAAGAACAACAGATGTTAAATCTGTTCGCAGGATTATTGATCAATACGCTCTGCAGCGCCGCCTGCTTTCAAAAGATACTGTAAAGCTCTATGAAGATGTTCAAGAGTTTTTTGTTGCAGAAAGTGATGGAAAGGTAATTGGCTGCGGAGCGCTTCACGTTCTCTGGGAAGACTTAGGAGAGGTTAGAACTGTCGCAGTCGATGAAGGATTTAGAAGACAGAAGATTGGCAATCAGATTCTTGAAGCCATTACTAAGCGGGCTAATTCTTTAGGCTTGAAAAGATTATTTTGTTTGACATTTGAAACAGAGTTTTTTGCGCAACATGGATTTAAAGTTATTCAAGGAACTCCGGTGGAGGCAGATGTCTATCAGCAGTTACTGCGCTCCTATGATGAAGGTATTGCTGAGTTTCTAGACCTTGAGAGTGTGAAGCCCAACACCCTGGGTAACACCAGAATGCTCAAGATTCTCTAATCTTTTCGGGCATAAAAACCTAAATATGGCGGTTATAGCCCCTGTGGATTCCCATATCTAGCGCTGATTTGGGGGCAGGAAAATAGATGTCGCATCGTTTCAGGCCTTCTTATACGCTAGAGCCAGTCCGTTTTAGCAAGTCTGACAAGGAGATGAACTGATGTTTGAGCGCTTTACCGATCGAGCCCGCCGCGTTGTTGTTCTGGCGCAAGAAGAAGCTCGCATGCTCAATCACAATTACATCGGAACCGAACATATCCTCCTTGGCCTTATCCATGAAGGTGAAGGCGTTGCTGCAAAAGGTTTAGAGTCTCTCGGAATTTCACTTGAAGCAGTTCGCTCTCAAGTTGAGGAAATTATTGGCCAGGGACAGCAAGCACCATCAGGTCATATTCCATTTACTCCAAGAGCTAAGAAAGTTCTTGAGCTATCACTTCGTGAAGCTCTTCAACTTGGACATAATTACATTGGAACAGAACACATTCTTCTCGGTCTTATCCGCGAAGGAGAAGGCGTTGCTGCGCAAGTTCTAGTAAAGCTTGGCGCAGATCTCAATCGAGTTCGTCAACAAGTCATTCAATTACTCTCCGGTTATCAAGGAAAAGAAGCTGTTGCGGCAGGGCCTGCAGAGGGAACTCCATCAACATCTTTAATCCTTGATCAATTTGGTCGTAACCTAACTACAGCTGCGCGCGAAGGAAAACTAGATCCAGTAATTGGCCGTGAAAAAGAGATTGAGCGCGTAATGCAGATTCTCTCTCGCCGCACAAAAAATAACCCAGTACTCATTGGTGAACCAGGAGTTGGAAAAACAGCAGTTGTTGAAGGCCTAGCTCAAGCCATTGTTAAAGGCGATATTCCAGAGACGCTAAAGGACAAGCAGCTCTACTCACTAGATCTAGGCGCTCTAGTTGCTGGATCTCGCTATCGCGGTGATTTTGAAGAGCGTTTAAAGAAAGTATTAAAAGAGATTCGCACCAGAGGCGACATTATTTTGTTCATCGATGAAATTCACACACTAGTTGGCGCAGGAGCCGCAGAGGGCGCAATTGATGCAGCTAGCATCCTAAAGCCAATGCTTGCTCGCGGCGAGCTCCAGACAATTGGCGCAACAACCCTTGATGAGTATCGCAAGCACTTGGAAAAAGATGCTGCGCTAGAGCGTCGCTTCCAGCCTATTCAAGTAGCTGAGCCATCACTTACTCACACCATTGAAATCCTAAAAGGCCTTCGTGATCGCTATGAGTCACACCATAAAGTTTCAATAAACGACGATGCAATTGTCGCTGCAGCAACACTTGCAGATCGCTATATCGCAGATCGCTTCTTGCCAGATAAAGCGATTGATCTTCTCGATGAGGCAGGATCTCGTCTTCGAATTCGCCGCATGACCGCTCCACCAGAGCTACGCGCCTTTGAGGACAAAATCGCTGAGGTTAGAAAAGAGAAAGAATCAGCAATTGATGGCCAAGACTTTGAAAAGGCCGCATCACTTCGCGATAAAGAGAAGCAATTGATGGCTGAGAAATC
>JBMTBW010000009.1:0-26991 GCA_049430265.1 Candidatus Nanopelagicaceae bacterium
CATCAAGCGCGGCTATCTCACTATTTATGTCGCGCTCTGCCATGGGTTAAGGATAACCCCAATTATTGCTGTCATAGTCATCGATAGATGCTCTCCATCGATACCTCTATCTGATTGGTAAATTCGGTGATGCCAAAGACCCGCAACTTAAATGGCAATTGATGAACCTGTTGCAGGCTGACACGAAGACTCTTTCCATCACAGATAAATGATTTCAACTCAATATCACTATTTACTTGGTTAAAGCTTCGACCATAGAGATCCAACTTGCTCTTTGCTATTAACGCCACTTCTTGGCTAAAGGTCCTGCCAGCATCACTGCAATTGATAGGAACGGCTCTGCTCTGACCGGGAAATATCTCTGGAATGGGCACTTGATAGTAGTAAGCAAATTCATCTAACTCCTGAACCGCTCTAGATAGGGCGCCTTCAGTTAGATTAATCAGATCTCTTCTTGCGATATAGACCGAGGCTATATTTGAAATGAGAAAGGTCAAACTCATCGCGATGATGAAGTAGCCCATAATCAAGGGAGAAATTGAGCCATATTCATCCTCCAATTGCGTTCTAACTCTCATCACGCCATTTATCAACATAACCCCTTACAACTGCAGCAGCCTTTCGATTCTCACCTAGCACTGATTTACCAAAGTCATGAACTTCAATTTCAAATGAGCGATAGAGACTCAATTCAACAAGTGAGCCAGGCTTTAGACAACCTTGGCTCTGGCAGGAAATGTTGTAGGTAAAACCATGGCGCAGATCATCACTGGCGCGTCCTTTATTTTCTATTTCTTGATATTGATCAAGTAGAAATCGAATTCTTTGATGACCTAGCGACAAGTTATCTGCTGTTATAAAAGCTCTAAGGCTTTGCCTTGCAAGCGTTGAGACTGTCATCTCCTCTTTTGCGCTTTGCTGCATAGATGAAAAGAAAATTAGAGCAGGTATGAATAGTGGCGTTGCAATAAGTACAAATTCAGCAATTGCTGATCCGCTCTCATCGCTATTTCTATTCACGAATAGCTATGCCTTCACTCTTCATCTTGATTGCTGAACCAGATAAATTTGTGATTACTGGAATATCAAGTGATGAGCTGTAGATAATAATCTCGCCCCCACCAGGAAGCGCTAGGACTTCTTGGTCAATCTCTCGCCCACGGTCAAGAGCATAAAAGGCTGTTTTCCCTGCCTCCGCTGAAAATAGTGCGGTGCGATTTATGGCATTTGAAATATCAATCTTATCTAGCAACTGCCAACTTCCAGAGAGCATTAACTGGATAACCAAAAGGAAAAAAGCAGTTGTAGGAATCAAGCTTAGGGCCGACTCCACCGAACCGCTCTCTAAATCGTGATTATCACTGCATTTCATTAACGAATACCATTCATTGCATCCAATGAATTTTTTAAAATGGTACTAAGTCTTGGAGCGGCAATAGTCCAAATAGCGGTAACTAATCCTGTGGTCATTAAGACCACTAATACCCAACCAGGAACATCTCCTGATTCATCAACATCTTTTGCCATAAATTCTCGATACTTCTCAGCAACTTTAGATTTATTCAAGAAATCCTTAGACTCTACGAATTTTACTTGGAAAACTTCACTAGATAAAAGCTTTTTGATTTCCATATTTAACTCCCTCTTATTTTATCCTTTCTGTAATTCTCACCTACCTCAGACATCTGCTTAAAACAAAGCTTGGATATTGTGGAGAAAGGGCGCTGTGTATAACTTGGTTTAATCACATGAAGCTATTGAGCTGCTCAAATGAAGGAAATAGTGCAAATAAAATTGAGATAGGAAGGATTAAAAAAACAATCGGAATCATGAGAGCAATCTCAGCTTTACCTGCTCTCTGCAAGATCAAATTCTTACTCGCTAGACGAGCATCCTTTACCTGAGATATCAGGATAGGCCCCAAAGATGAGCCTCTCTCAATGCCTAGAGCTATGCTGGTGGTAAATCTTCTCAATACTAGAGAGTCATAGCGCAGAGCGAGATTATCAAGGGCCTGGGTAAGAGATGTGCCATTTGAGATTTCTGAAACCGCTAGGTCGAGCTCTCTTGCACTTAACGATGTTGATCTCTGACCAATTATTGCAAGTGCCCTAGAGGGTGAGATTCCAGAGGAGATGAGAATAGTTAAAAGTTGAATTAGCGAGGGAAGTTCTCTTTCAAAGATCTCTGTCGCAACTCTCCTCTCTGCATCTGCTCGCTTTCGAAGTAGTGCAAAAAATAAGGCCAGAATGCTCAGCAGTAAAAGTGAGGCTGGAATCTGCTCGGGCCAGATAGCAATCAATAAGTAGAGTGCAATTGTCGCTGCGCTAAGGATTAAAAAGTAAATCCCAATAGCTCTAACTCTATTTGCCTTATGACCAAGACTTTCCACTCTAACCACCCTTGAATACTTTGCACTTCTTGAACCTAAATTTGCAAAGCTCTCATTGCTAATTATCCAAACCCCCAACAACATGAGAGGCAAAACCGAGAGAAGCGAGAGCAGACGTATATCAGTTAATTCCGCTCTCATCTCAACGCCCTCGGCGCAGCAGGAAGAGAGCCGACCTTCTCCATCCAAATGTAGGCAGTTGCAGTCATCACTACCCCGAGAGATAGAACTAAGGCTCCACTTGGCGTGGAGTAGATTTCAACTGTCGAATCTTGAGTGGAGAGAAGGATCAATAAGAGCCAGGGCGCTGCAGTTGCTAAAAGAGCTGAATTTCTAATCCAACCAAATTTAGTTCGAATCTCCTCAGCTACTGCAATATCTTCTCTAACAAATTCGGCTAACAAGCGAAGTGCATTATTAGCATCCTTTCCTCCAAAGTCCTTTGAGATAATTAGAGTTTCAAAAACCTGATCAGATATTGCTGAATCTAAGCGTTTCTTTTCTTTTAGTAACACTTGTTCAAACTTTCCTAAGCTTAAAAGATTGCTCTGAATCTGAGCAAAGCTTGGCCTTAGTACCTTTGGACCATGCAGCGCTAATTGAGTAAGCGCTTCAGGGATTGAAATCCCAGCTTGAAGCGCTGAGACTAAAGAGTCAATCGCCTCCGGCCAGGCAACTTCTTGCTCTCTCTGCCTTTTGAGATTTCGCCCTCGGCCGATAAGAAAAGGAAGAGCTGATGAGAGGGTAGCAATTGCTATAGAAATTGCCTCAGATGAGGTGAGCAGAAAGGTAGTTAAATATGAAGAGATTAGAGTAATTATCAAAGTTATAGCGCTTTGATAAGAGATCTTCTTATCTGGCTTAAGTCTATTGTTTAGAGAGCTTAGGTCAAACAAGGCGATATATGAACCAAGAGCTGCAAGCAAGCCCGTAAAAACCGGCAGAGCAAATTGCTCAAACATGGAAGCCTCTTTGATATTGCCCCTGGCTCCAAGTAAATATCGGCTCTAAATCGATATGAAAGTTCTCTGCCCTATCTAGCACTTTAACCACTTGCAGAACTCTTCGAACTCCAGTGCTATCAAGACCAACGTGAATCACATAATCAAGCGCTCGAAATACTGTTGGAGTTAAAAAATCTTGGGTGATGTTTTCGCCAGCTAGAAGAGGGAGTGTCTGAAGTTTTCTTATCGCCTCTGTTGCTGAATTAGCATGAATTGTTGCCATTCCAGGAATTCCTGAGTTGAGCGCAATCAACATATCCCAAGATTCAGCTTCTCGAATCTCCCCAATTACCAAACGTGATGGACGCATTCTTAATGCTTCTTTGATTAACTTTCTAATGCTTATCTCCCCAACTCCATCAAGGCTTGCGCTTCTAGTCTGCATCGCAACACAGTCTGGAATTCTTGGACTTAGCTCAAATACCTCTTCAATAGTTATTACTCGATCTGTTATTGGCACTGCGCTGACAAGAGCGTTAAGTAGAGTTGTTTTACCTGCTTGAGTTGAACCACTTACCAAGATGTTCTTTCTATCTCTAACTGCCTCACCTAGAAACTCTCGTATCTCGGAAGAGATAACTTCCATCTCAACTAAATTAAGTAAACTCTTGCCACGCATTAAGTGCTTACGGATATTTATAGCCCAATGCTCAGAAGTTACTTCAGGAATAACAATGTGAAGCCGGCTTCCATCAGGCAGGCGAGCATCAACAAAAGGGTGGCTTAGATCAATTCTTCTGCCCGACCACATCAATATGCGATCCATAATTGATTGAAGCTCAGATGTGCTTAAAACTATATTGGTTAACTCACTCTTTCCAGATCGAGCAATAAAGATTCTCTGCGGCGAATTAATCCAAATCTCTTCAATATCATCATCTTCTAGAAGGCTTTGTAGCGCTCCATAATCAGCTCCGTGCTGGATTTCTTCATTTTCCATGGCCCTTTCATAGGCCAAGATAAGGCAGGCTCTTTCTTATTTACTGACCAAAGTTGTGAATTAACTGCAAAGAAGTAATGTGTAGTGAGCACCTAGGCACTCTCGGTATACTAAAGCCCGCAATACTTTCCATTGCATGGTGGGCGTAGCTCAGCTGGTAGAGCACCCGGTTGTGGTCCGGGATGTCGCGGGTTCAAGCCCCGTCGCTCACCCCATTAACACCTCAGTTACAGCGCTGTTTAAGCAGTTGCTACCAAAACCTTCTCATCGATTAATTCAGAAGTAACAACTTCTTGATTTAATCTCGGTCTTCCCGGAAGTCTTTTGGCAGCGATAACCACTCCATCTTCAAATAACTCCCCGCCCCAAATACCACAAGGTTCTTTCCGTGAAAGAGCTCCTTGTAAGCACTCCTTCTTTACTGGACATGCGCTGCAGAGGCTCTTGGCATATGCAATCTCATCGCTCTTATCTGAGAAGAAGATTTCAGGGTTGGAGGTGTGACATGGCAAGCTAAATGCTTGATCACTGCCATATACGCCAGTGACTGCATCGAGTCCGATCATGGCGCCTTCGCCCTCGGCCCAGCCTGGAATTAATAGTTCGCTAAAGAGAACGCTCATCGTTCTCACCTCTGCCTTCCTTTTTCATCTCATATTTAATTACCTGGATAAAGAAAAAGGGGCCCGAATCCTTTTGGATTCTAGGCCCCTGGGCTTTGCTTAATCGGTCTTATCCGATAGCGCTCCAGGTGCCGAATCCATCGGCCTTGGTTGACTTGGTTGCAAAATACTTGTAACCAAATGCAGGCATGCTCCAATTGCGATGTGTGCGATATGCGCTCATCGTTAGTGAAGTACTTCTTGCATCTGTCATAGTTTGCAAAGAGTAATGCATCGTTAGCAAATGATGCAAACTAATTAATTTACCAACCCAGCCTCTGCTAAGAATGGACTCGCTACTCCGTAGTAGGTAAGAGCTAGGCTCTCTTGCGCCCTAGTTACCCCCACATAAAACAAACGTCTCTCTTCCTCTATTGAGCTAGCCTGCCAGGGGAGAACTTCAGCGCTAACCCCTGCTAAATAAACCTTGCGCCACTCCAGGCCCTTTGCAGCATGCAGCGTTGCAAGAGCCACTCCAGGAAGGATCGGGGGGTTATTAGTCTCTGAGCGCTCTTCAAGTTCCCTAAGAAATGCTCTAAGAGAGGTTAGCCCTTCTGCTTCAAGTTCTCCCGCTAGTTGCATAAATGAGCGTACATATTCACTCTGCCCAAATGGTTTTAGACAATCTCGCAAATCAGAGAGCCAATCAGATTCAGATAGAACTGAAGCGCTTCTTATCGCTCCAATTATCTCTCTAACCTGCGGCCTATTAAAGAAGCGCTCTGAATTTCTTATTTGATTCTCAATACCTGCTGCATCAAGGGCGTTTTCTAATACCTCTAATTGACTATTAGTTCTAGTAAGAATTGCAATCTCATTAGTTGCAAGGCCGCCTGCGATATCTTCTTTGATTAGTGAAACTAGAGCCTGCGCTTCCTCGCTCTGTGATTTATAGCCTTGCGCCATTGGCTTATCCCCATGGCTATTTATCGGATCTAACTCATGGCCAAGGTTGGCGCTTCGCAAAATCGTATTTGCAGTATTAATAATTTCAGGAGTTGAGCGGTATCCAGCGCTTAGCCTGATCACTTCAGCGTTTGGATATTTCGCAGTGAAGTTAAGTAGAAAGGCTGGGCTTGCGCCAGCAAATGAGTAAATCGTCTGAGCTGGATCTCCCACAACGCAGATATCATCTCGCTTTCCTAGCCAGAGATCTAATAGTCTTTGTTGCAGCGGTGAAACATCTTGATACTCATCAACTGTGAAGTATCTATATTGATCCCTAACTCGCTCTCTAACTTCTCGTTCTTCCTCAAGCATTCCAACTGTTAGTAGTAAGACATCTTCAAAATCAATTGCTCGCTCTTGTTTCTTTAGCGATTCATATGCTTCATATACTTTTGCCACCTGCTCAGCGCTTATCTTGCTGCTGGGATTAAAGACTCTGGAGTAATCGCTAAGTCCTTGCAGGTATTGATCAGGAGCAAGTGCTAGAACTTTTGCCCATTCAATCTCTCCTGCTAAATCTCTAAGAAGTGAGCTCTTCTTACTACTTGAAATATTTGCCCGCTTCATCGCCTCACTTAAGAAACCAGTTTTACTAGTTAATAGCGAGGGAAAACGCCCCCCTAGCGTCTCAGGCCAGAAGTAAATTAACTGCTTTAGGGCCGCCGCATGAAAGGTCCTTGCCGCAATACTTGCAACTCCCAGTGATCTAAGCCTGGTTCGCATCTCACCAGCGGCCCTTGCTGTGAAGGTAAGGGCGAGTACTCGCTTTGGATCAATAACTCCAATATCAACGCCATATGCCAGGCGATGCGTTATCGCTCTAGTTTTTCCAGTTCCCGCTCCAGCAATTACACATACTGGCCCCTTTAGAGCAGTTGCAACACTTCGCTGCTGGGGATCAAGTGATGAAAGAATCTCATCAGCTAATTGCGCCACGACTGACCTGACAATTCACTCTCTGCAGCTGGGCCATACCAAGCATTAATCATCGCTCTAGCAACCGAAATAATTGGTGGCAGTAGTAACTCGCCGCTTTCACATTTTGACTTTAACTCTTCTCGAGTTAGCCAAACTATCTCTTGGATCTCTTGCCCATCTGCAACCACCGAGTCAGGATTTGAAATCACTGCTTCATAAGCAATCATCACTGATGCTGGAAATGGCCATGGCTGTGAGCCAAGATATTTCATCTCAGTAACTATCCCGCCGCACTCCTCAGCAACTTCTCTAATAACACAACTTTCAAATGATTCACCTGGTTCAACAAAGCCTGCAAAAGTTGAGAAGCGCTTCTCTGGCCAGACTTTCTGTCTTCCAAGCAAGATTCGATCTTTACTATCTTTAACCAAAACAATAATTGCTGGATCCGTTCTTGGATGATGCTCAGCGCTACAGACCAAACACTTTCTAACAGAGCCACCAAGAATTGATTTAGTATTCTCTCCGCACTTAGAACATCTCATATGGCTCTGATGCCACTGCGATAAGGCAAGGCTATGAACCGCAGCGCCGATTTCTAGATCGCTTAGGTGAGCACCGAGCGTTCTTAAGGATTGAAAGTTCTCTCCAAACTCTTTTTGATCGCTCACCTGATGAACTACAAAATATGGCTCGCCGCTACTTGAAAGCCCTAGAAAATATCGCTCACCTTTAGCAAGCTCAGGCGGGATGAAAGTCAGCCCGCTCTTGCTACATTCAAAGCGATCAGCGACCATAGAAATTATTTTTGCCCGAGAGAAGAGCTCATCAAGTGATGCAGAATCACTGCGCAGATGGGCCGCTCGATCTAGCTTTGAGCGCGAGAGTGGAAGGTTTAGCAGCACGGGGCGACCCTACTAGCCTGCCTTCATGGCATCTACCCAGGGCTTTAGCCTGACCTGCTGGAACACCCTTCATGGCATGGCGATTCCGCCAAATTCTGGGGCAACGCTTCAAAGCGCGGTAAGTCAGATGCTCCAAGAAGTTAATAGCGATGTAATCACTCTTCAAGAAGTTGATCTCAATCAAGAAAGATCATCTGGAGTTAATCAGGTAAGTCATATTGCCAAATTACTTAGCGCAAAATATTGGGCCTTTGCTCCATCACTAATTGGAACACCAGGTGAGAAATGGAGCGCAGTTGATAGCAATCTGATCTATACCCAAGATTCACTGATTCCAAATCAGGCTATGTATGGCATTGGAATTGTTTCAAAAGTAAAAGTTAAATCCTGGCATCGAATAAATCTTGGAAGATCAGCTATCGGTATGCCGCTTTTGGTTCCAGGCGAAAAAAGAGCGCAATTTATCTATGTCTCCGATGAACCAAGGAGCGCTCTAGTTGCAGAACTTGAAAATGGTCTTTCAATTAGTACCACTCACCTCTCATTTGTTCCAGGAAAAAATGTTGCTCAACTTAGAAAGATAATCAAATGGCTTCCAAGTATTGCTGGAAAACATATCCTCACCGGAGACTTTAATCTTCCTTGGGGAGTTGCAGCAAAGATCTCTAGATGGCGAGATCTTGCTCCAGGTGCTACATATCCATCATGGAAGCCAAATATCGAATTTGATTACATCTTAAGTAAAGATATTGATGCAGATCAGGTTAAGCCTTTGATTCATAAGCACAATGGCTTAAGTGATCACAGAGCTCTGAGTATTACAATTACTTAAGCAACTTCAGATTTTTTACTTAAGCTCTCTCGATGACTCTTATAGATTGAAAGTAGTTCATTTCGTTTGACTTCTGGCATATTAAAGCTTGCAGCATAAGCCGACCAGGCTTTTAATTGACTTAACTCAGTGCAACCATGGAGCTCTCTGATGAGCCGCTCCCAATCACTCTTATTTAAGACCTTTCCAGAGCTACCTCTGGCAGCCTTTGACATCTCCTCCCGACTTGGGCGCTTTCCCTTGGCGGCAAAACCTAAATTAGCAAGGCAGCGACCAATACTTGAAGTTTCGCAATTCTCGCTGGCATTAGCGCGATTAACTGGAGAGGTGCCTTCAATCTCTGTAGCAAAGCCAGTTGACTGCGGGCGAATATCTTCAGAGTTGGTATATGCCTCACTTCGACAGATCCATTCAATCCTGCCATCGCTGCGCTCAGTTCTCTGCAGATCAGTCAAGATTCTCCCCTGCGGATATTTGAGCCAGAACGCTCTAATCCGATTTTCAACTGGTTCGTAATCACCTAAATTAAAATAGCTCATTACTGCCCCACCGCCATCTCTAGCTCTTCAGCCATAACAGAACTTGGCGTTAGTGAACCGCTTCTAAAAGCTTGGCTTAAAACCTCACGTCCACCACTTAAAAATCTTGTTGAGATATAAGAATCACGGCTGTTAAAGGTAATGAAATCCAAGATCTCACCACTTCGCTTATATATCGCTTTGCCATCAACATTTTCTACCGAGTCCATTACATGCTTTCTAAATGACTCTCTGATTGATTCGATAATTTCAAATTCATAATTGGATTTAACCCAATCAACAAAGGCTTTCTCATTTAAAACCTGCGGGGTATTTTTAGGTCTAATTAATGAGACTTTAGCAATCTCCTCGCCTTCAAGTGCAGCTTTGGCTGAATCTGCGCCAACTTCCTCAAGAGCTTGCGCAAACTGCCTTCTTAGCCTGTCTTTGGCTTCTTTAGCAGCATCAGCAATAAGTGTTATTGCTGAGAGTTGAAAGGCTAGCTCTCGTAGATTCATCTGTAATACCTCCGGCTTATTTGCTTATGGAGGTGATTAAAGAGGCAACCACTGACAATGAGGCAAAAGAGCCTATAAATCAGCGTGTTTAGCCCTTATTGGTTAGCTTTTTTAGCCTTTGAGGTAAGTCTTGATCTCTCGTTTTGATCAAAGATAACTTTTCTAATGCGCACCGTATTTGGAGTGACCTCAACACATTCATCTTCGCGGCAATACTCAAGTGCCTGCTCTAGATTTAATAGTTTTGGTGGAATTAACTTCTCGGTCTCATCGCTACCGGAGGCGCGCATATTAGTTAGCTTCTTCTCGCGCACCACATTGACATCCATATCTTCAGGCCTTGAGTTCTCACCAATAACCATTCCTTCATAGACATCAGCAGTTACTTCAACAAATATTGTTCCGCGCTCCTGCAGACCAAAGATGGCATATGAGGTGGCAGTTCCTGAGCGATCAGCAACAAGTGATCCAGTATTTCTAGTTCTTAGTTCGCCATGCCATGCTTCATAACCATCAAAGACATGGTGAAGAAGTCCGGTGCCACGAGTTTCAGTTAAGAACTCAGTTCTAAAACCAATTAAGCCGCGAGAAGGAACTTTGAAATCCATTCGGATCCATCCAGTTCCATGATTAACCATCTGCTCCATGCGACCTTTGCGAAGAGCCATTAATTGAGTAATAACACCTAAGTAATCCTCTGGGGCATCAATAGTTAAACTCTCCATAGGTTCATGAAGTTTTCCATCAACCATCTTGGTAACAACTTGAGGTTTTCCAACAGTTAGTTCAAATCCTTCACGCCTCATCATTTCAACTAGAACTGCAAGTTGAAGTTCTCCTCGTCCCTGCACCTCCCAGGTATCAGGACGTTCGGTTGGAAGGATTCGAAGTGAAACATTTCCAACTAGCTCTTGATCAAGACGATTTTTAACTAAGCGAGCTGTTAATTTCTTACCAACTCTTCCTGCAAGTGGGGAGGTATTAATACCAATAGTCATAGAAATACTTGGTTCATCAACGGTAATTAACGGCAGTGGATATGGATTTTCAGGATCAGCTAGCGTTTCACCTAAGGTAATAGTCTCAATTCCAGCAACAGCGATAATGTCTCCAGGGCCAGCTTTTAATGCTGGAACTCGCTCAAGTCCTTCAGTGATCATTAACTCTGAGATCTTTACCTTGCTCTGGGTGCCATCAGTTTTAATCCAAGTCACCATCTGGCCCTTATTGATCTCACCTTCATGGACCCGACAGAGTGCAAGGCGTCCAAGATAAGGAGATGAATCAAGGTTAGTAACGTGGGCTTGAAGTGGAGCTCCGACATGATATTTAGGAGCTGGGATAGTTTTAAAAATTACATCAAAGAGCACATCAAGATTTTCTTCATCTGGCATGCCGCCATCACTTGGTCTTGTTAGCGAGGCCCTTCCAGCTTTAGCTGAGGTGTAAACAATTGGAAAATCAATCTGTGATTCATCAGCATCAAGATCTAGAAAGAGGGCATAGGCCTCATCAACAACTGCTGCAATTCTTGCATCAGGGCGATCTACTTTATTGATAATTAAAATAACTGGAAGGTTCTTCTCCAAAGCTTTTCTTAAAACAAATCTAGTTTGCGGAAGTGGTCCCTCAGAGGCATCAACTAGGAGTGCAACGCCATCGACCATTTCAAGTCCGCGCTCAACTTCGCCGCCAAAGTCTGCGTGCCCTGGAGTATCGATAATATTAACGATGCTATCGCCGCGCTTTACTGCAGTATTTTTAGCAAGGATCGTAATTCCTTTTTCCCGCTCTAGATCCATCGAATCCATTAATCGATCTTGGGAATCTGCTTGCGCTTTATGGGCAGCAAAGGCTCCTGATTGCCATAACATTGCATCAACAAGAGTTGTCTTGCCATGATCTACGTGAGCAATAATGGCTAGATTTCTTAGCTCTTCACGGCTCTTTACCTCAAGGCCATTTAAGTGGGCAGATTTAATTACTCTAGACATTGAACCTAAATTCCACGACATCTCCATCAGCCATTACGTAATCCTTGCCTTCCATGCGAACTTTGCCCCGCGCCTTGGCTTCATTAAATGATCCAGCGTCAACTAGATCGGTAAATGAAACAACTTCGGCCTTAATAAAGCCTTTCTGAAAATCACTATGAATTACACCGGCTGCCATAGGAGCGGTATCGCCCTTATGAATGGTCCAAGCCCGAGCCTCTTTAGGACCTGCAGTTAGATAGGTCTGCAACCCAAGAGTTGCAAAACCAACACGAGCAAGGCTACTTAACCCAGGCTCTGATAGTCCAATTGAGTTTAATAGCTCAAGGGCCTCTGCCTCATCTAATTCAATTAATTCAGATTCAGTCTTTGCATCAAGAAAAATCGCCTCAGCTGGCGCAACGAGTGCAGATAACCGAGCTTTCAACTCGCTATCTTGCAGCTCGCTAGCATCAAGATTAAAGAGATAGAGAAATGGTTTAGCAGTTAGAAGTTGTAGCTCTCTAATAAGTGTTAAATCAATCTTTGATTGAGATATCAAGCCACCTGATGAGATTACCTGCTCTGCCTCTTTTACTGCTTCTAGAACTACTGCTCTCTCTTTTGCCTGCCTTGCCTCTTTTTCAATTCTTGGTATCGCTTTTTGAATGGTCTGCAGATCTGCTAATTGCAGCTCGGTATTGATAGTTTCAATATCGCTCTTTGGATCAACTCTTCCTTCAACATGGACTACATCGCTATCGTTAAAAGCTCTAATTACTTGGCAGATCGCATCACACTCACGGATATTGGCAAGAAACTTATTACCAAGTCCTGCCCCCTCTGATGCTCCTTTAACAATTCCTGCAATATCAACAAAAGATAGGGCTGCTGGAATTATCTTCTCTGAGGAAAATATCTTGGCAAGTACTGCCAGGCGCTCATCTGGAAGGCCAACTACGCCAACATTTGGCTCAATGGTTGCAAAGGGATAATTGGCAGCTAGAACGTTATTTTTCGTTAAAGCGTTAAATAGGGTCGATTTTCCGACATTGGGTAGACCCACGATTCCGATGGAGAGGCTCACAAGGGGTAGAGCCTAACTGCCAATGTCACCGCTTGGTGCCACGATAGCGCCATGAACCAAGCGATCTATCTGCTCATCGGCTTAACTCTCGGTATTGGCCTAGGTCTTCTTATTGGCTACTTCCGCCTCAATAGTGAGCGGGGCAAAGTCTCACTTCTTAATGGCCAGATAGAAGCGATGCGCCAAGAAGAGAGCCGGTTAACAACTCTTAATGAACAACTACGAAGCGTTACTACCTCAATGGCGCAGTTAAATACTCAGAGCCAAGAGGCAGAGATTAAAAGAACTAGAGCTGAATCTGAGATGAGAGCTCAGATTGAGAATATGAAGCTAGGAAATGAGACGCTCCTTAGAGAGACAACTAAATTAGCTGGAGCGCTATCAAATTCTCAGACCCGAGGAAAATATGGCGAAGCGCAACTTGAAACCCTCTTAGAAAATGCTGGCCTATTAGAAAATGTTCACTTCTTTAAACAAGATTATCGAAGCAGCGGGAGCGAAATCACTAAGCCAGATATCAAAATAGCTGTTCCTGGCGGCAGCGAACTATTTATCGATTCAAAGTTTCCCTTTGATCGCTTCCTTGAAGCAATAGTTGAAAAGGATCCCGCAGAGCGAACCAGGCTAATGCAAGCCCATGCTAAAGATTTGCTGGGCCATGTCACCGCTCTTGCTAAAAGGGGTTATCAAGAGAGTAATAATTCGCCTGATTATGTAGTCCTCTTTGCTCCCTTTGAATCAATTCTTAGTGAAGCCCTCGATGTTGATCCACAACTTCTTCATAAGGCATTTGAAAAGAATGTCACTATCGCAACCCCCACCACGATGATGGCGCTTCTTAGAACTGTGGCTTATGTATTTAGTAGATCAGAGCTTGCAAGAAATGCCCAAGAGATTCAAGATCTTGCTGGCGAGCTGCTTAAGAGAATTGGCAAAGTCCATAGCAAGATAGAGACGCTAGGCGAGCGTATTAAATCAACAGAGCGAGCTTTTAATGATCTAATTAAGAGCGCTGAAGAAAATGTAATTAAGCCAGCTAGAAAGATGGTAAAGCTTGGCGCTCCATCAAGCTCTAAATTAAAAGCTATTGAAGATATCGATGATGAGGTAAGACAGATTGCGCCAAAAGAGCTTGGCTCTGGCGCCCTAGATGATGGCGATGATGATTTAGATGAAGGTGAGAGCGATGAAAAGTAGCCTGCCAACGCCACCGATAAAGAGCCCAATAAAGGGTGCGGGGCTAACAAAGCCTGGAGTAGTAATTCTTCAATTCTTAGCAATATCTTTTGTTGCGCTAATTGAAATCTTCTTTAGATCAAATGTTGGCTTTCTAACTGGCCTTGCGATCTGGGCCTCTTACTATGGCGCGCTGATTTATGGTCGGGATGGAACTACTTATGTTGCAGTCGTTAATCCCCCGCTTGCCTTTGGTCTTGCAGCGATATTGCTACTGCCATCAGTTGGCGGGGCATCGCTATCAATTACTCGTCTTGGAGTTGATTTAGTTTCAGGCCTTGCAAGCGTTGCGCCATTTTTAATCACTGGCTCAATTTTTGGCTGGTGGTATTACTTTAAAGAGCGAAAAAAACTACTTTCCAGCGGCTCTTAAATCTTTTCTTAGCTCAGGTGGGATAGCAAAGAGCAGGTGCTCCTCCATTGCGGTAACAGTCTCCACATCGCTATAACCACGAGCTGCAAGCTCAGTTAATAAATCAGTTACTAGAATCTCAGGAACTGATGCCCCGCTTGATACTCCAATAGTTTCAACCCCTTCAAACCAGTTATCTTCAACCTGGTTTGCATAATCAATTAAATATCCAGCCTTTGCGCCATATTCCAGCGCAACTTCAACTAGACGCACAGAGTTTGAAGAGTTCTTTGAACCAACGACTAGAACAAGATCGGCCTGAGGTGCGATCTGCTTAATTGCCACTTGGCGATTCTGTGTGGCATAACAGATGTCATCAGATGGCGGATCTTGAAGATTTGGAAAGCGCTGCTTAAGAATTGCAACAGCATCAAGTGTTTCATCAACGCTAAGTGTGGTCTGGGAGAGCCAAGCAACTCCTTTATTTGGATCAATCTCAACGCTTCTTGCGCCATCTAGGCCATCAACTAACTTCACATGATCTGGGGCCTCACCTGCTGTTCCTTCAACCTCTTCATGTCCTTCATGGCCAATGAGAAGAATCTGGAGATCGTCTTTAGCAAAGCGGCGCGCCTCTTGATGAACTTTAGTAACTAGGGGGCAGGTGGCATCAATAGTTTTTAAATTCCGCTGCGCTGCTTCTTTATGGACCTGAGGCGAGACGCCATGGGCTGAGAAAATAACAATTGAACCCTCAGGAACTTCATCGGTCTCATCAACAAATATTGCGCCTTTTTTCTCAAGTGATGAAACCACGTGAATATTGTGAACAATCTGCTTTCGCACATAGACCGGGGCGCCATAGAGATCAAGAGCCTTCTCAACAGTGATTACAGCTCGATCAACGCCTGCGCAATAACCACGCGGCGCAGCAAGAAGGACTCGTTTAGCCATAGCCCTATCCTATTAGCATTACCCAATGCTCGAAACTTCAAGTGAAAAGCCTGCCCCAGTAAGGGTTATCTCTGAGGCGATTAGTGAATATATAAATCGCTTAGGACAGGTTTGGGTTGAAGGAGAGATTGCTCAGTTAAATGATCGAGCCGGCTCTGGAATGATTTATATCAGGCTAAGAGATCCAAGCGTTGATATGTATTTGGAGGTCACCTGCCCAAGATCAGTTTTTAAAGCAGTTGCGCCTCTTAGTGAAAATGCTCGAGTTGTAATAAATTCAAAAGTTAATTTCTATACCCCAACTGGCCGTCTCTCACTTAACGCTAAAGAAATCCGCCAAGTTGGTCTTGGTGAATTACTTGCTCGCCTTGAAGCGCTTAAAAAAGTTCTTGCAGCAGAGGGGCTCTTTGCAATTGAGCGAAAAAAGAGGCTGCCATTTCTACCAAATAAAATTGGGCTGATTTGCGGCCGGGCCAGTGCTGCTGAAAAAGATGTTAAAGAGAATGCTCGAAGAAGATGGCCAGCCGTTCGCTTTGAAACTAGAGAGGTAGCAGTTCAAGGAGCTGAGGCTGTAATTCAAGTATCGGCTGCCCTGCGAGAGCTTGATAACGATCCAGAAGTTGATGTCATCATCATCACTAGAGGCGGCGGCTCATTTGAGGACCTACTTGCCTTCTCAGATGAAGGACTAGTCAGACTTGCTGCCGCTTGCAAGAAGCCAATTGTCAGCGCTATTGGCCATGAGCAAGATACTCCACTACTTGATTTAGTTGCTGATATTCGCGCTTCAACTCCAACAGATGCAGCAAAATTAGTAGTTCCTGATTTTCAAGAAGAGGTTGGCAAAATCAAGAATCTAAGGGATCGCTCTGATAGAAAGATTAATGACCTAGTAATTCTTGAAATGACCAAGATTGTGAACTTAATCCAAAGACCTGTCATGAAAGATCCACTGATTATGGTCACCTCAAGGCAAGAGATAATTTCAGGCTTTATTTCCCGCTCATTTATGAGTATGAACTCCAAGCTCCTTAGAGCCTTTGATGAAGTCACCCATATTGCTGCCAGGGTTAGAACCCTCTCCCCACAGGCCACCCTTGATCGTGGATATTCCGTAGTGCAAAAAAGTGATGGAGCTATTGTCAAAGATCCGGCTGCTCTTGCCCCAGGTGAGAAGATTCAATTACGTATGGCTAAAGGTGTGGCCCTTGCGACAGCTCTTGGCAGCCAAGAAGATAGTAAAAGCGAGTAGATTACGAATATGGCCCAGCTAAGTTATGAGCAAGCTCGCGATGAGCTAGCAAGCGTCGTAGCAACTCTTGAAGCTGGCGGGGTTGGCCTCGAAGAATCTTTAAAACTCTGGGAGCGCGGCGAGGAGCTTGCTGCAATTTGTCAGCAGTGGCTCGATGGCGCAAGGGCAAAACTAGAGGCAGCAAAATCTCAAGCAGAAGCTGAGTAAGTCATGCCGGAATTTATCTATGAAGATCTACTTCCGGTTGGGCCAGATACCACGCAATATCGCCTCATTTCAAGTGAAGGGGTCTCAACCTTTCAAGGTGATGGAAAGACTTTCCTTAAAGTATCTCCTGAGGCAATTAGAAATTTAACTGAAGTTGCCCTCCACGATATCTCTCACTATCTGCGTAGTGAACACTTGCAGCAGCTAGCAAATATTCTTAAAGATCCCGAGAGCTCTGCCAATGATCGCTTTGTCGCACTTGATCTACTAAAAAATGCCAATATCGCAGCAGGTGGAATTCTTCCAATGTGCCAAGATACTGGAACTGCAATTGTTATGGGCAAAAAAGGCCAGCAAGTTCTCACCTCAGAACAAGATGAAGTAACAATATCTAAAGGGATTTATGATGCATTTACCAAGCTAAATCTGCGCTACTCCCAATTAGCACCTGTTACTACCTGGGAGGAGAAGAACACAGGTAATAACCTGCCGGCTCAAATTGAGATCTACTCTGATTATAAGAACGCGCAGGAATATAACTTCCTCTTTATTGCTAAAGGCGGCGGAAGTGCTAATAAGTCTTTCCTCTATCAAGAGACTAAGGCAATCCTAAATCCAACATCTTTTATCACCTGGCTTGAGGAAAAGCTTCGCTCACTTGGAACTGCTGCTTGCCCTCCCTATCACCTAGCTATTGTTATCGGCGGAACATCAGCCGAGTTCACAGCAAAGACGGCAAAACTTGCCTCAACTAAGTATTTAGATTCACTACCTACAACAGGTGATGCTAAAACTGGAAGAGCCTTTAGAGATCTAGAACTTGAAAAAGAGGTTTTAGCTCTGACCCAAAAACTTGGAATCGGCGCGCAATTTGGCGGCAAATACTTCTGCCATGATGTAAGAGTCATCCGCCTTCCAAGACATGGCGCCTCACTTCCTATTTCAATTGCAGTCTCTTGCTCAGCAGATCGCCAAGCAAAGGCAAAGATCACTAAAGATGGCGTATTTATTGAAGTATTAGAGCGCGACCCAGCCCACTTCCTGCCAGAGACTACAGATGAGCACTTAGATGAAAACGTTGTAAATATTGATCTAAACCAAAGCATGGCCCAGATTTTGGCTGAACTTTCAAAGCACCCAGTAAAGACTCGGTTATCACTGAGCGGAACTATGGTTGTGGCAAGAGATCTAGCTCATGCGAAATTAAAAGAGCTTGTAGATTCTGGGAAAGAACTCCCTGAATATTTCAAGAAATATCCAGTTTATTACGCAGGACCTGCCAAGACTCCAAAAGGATATGCCTCAGGATCTTTTGGACCAACAACTGCAGGACGAATGGATTCCTATGTTGAGTATTTTCAAGCACTCGGCGGCTCGCTAATAATGCTTGCTAAAGGCAATCGCTCAAAGCAGGTTACTGAGGCTTGCAAGAAAAATGGTGGTTTCTATCTAGGCTCTATTGGAGGACCTGCTGCGCGCCTTGCTCAGGATTGCATCAAGAAAGTTGAAGTTCTTGATTATGAAGAACTTGGCATGGAGGCAGTATGGAAAATTGAAGTTGAAAACTTTCCAGCATTTATTGTTGTCGACGATAAGGGAAATGATTTCTTCAATGGCTCACTAAAGCCGCTAACTATTGGTGTAAAACCAGAGAGCTCTTTTTAGTAATATCTAGAGCGCTTAAATTTAGCTAACGCTTTGCATGGCGTTTCATAGCGAATATCGATATATCTCAAACCCCATTGGATCTGAGTGACCGGATTAGTTCTCCAATCAGTTCCGACAACCTCCATCTTTGTTGCAGGAAGGGCTTGCGGAATTCCATGGGCGCCAGTTCTTGGATTTCTTGCTCTATAGTTCCAATTACTCTCCTTGGTCCATAAAGCATCGAGGCAGGAGAACTGGTAGCTGCCCCAGCCATAAGTTTCCTTTGCCATTTCTTTGCCAACTTTTCGAGCTCCTTTGGCAGTTCTGGCCTGTTCAACCTTTTGAATCATCACCGAAACCATCAACATATCCCAGGCCATGACTAGGGAGCGATCGCTCATCTCAATTAGCGTTGGCCAAGTCGGCTCTAATTCTCCTGGCACGCTGATCTTGAGAGCCTCAGTTGAATCGGCAACTAGTAGCTCTAGGCGATCTGGCTTGAGGGGTTGGGCATGGGAAATCTCTACCGAGGAGATAAAGAGGGTCGCAAAGGCGAGGGCAACAATCGCGCGCCGGTTTCGCAACATCTTTCTACCTCCTTAGCGCTGAACAAATCAGAGCCAGGCTCGAGGGTATTTCTAGGGGAATTGGGCTTAGGGTTACAAAGTAAGGGGTGAGGGGCAAATTGAAACCTGCGAGTGGCGTAAAAAAATTAAATTCACAGCAAATGTGGATAAGAAAAGTGCAGGTCAGCCCCTATAAAGTCCGTTATGCCCTATTTGTAGTAAAACCCCAATTATTAGGCATATAGCTGGACTGGATCTTCAAGAAGCTCAGTTATCAAAGCTGCGATCTGAGAACGTTCAGAGCGGGTCAGTGTCACATGGGCAAAGAGAGGATGGCCCTTGAGAGACTCAACAACGGCCACAACGCCATCATGGCGACCAACCCGCAGGTTATCCCTCTGGGCCACATCATGGGTTAGAACCACCCTTGAGCCCTGCCCAATTCGAGAGAGCACAGTTAATAAAACTCCGCGTTCTAGCGATTGAGCTTCATCGACAATTACAAAAGAGTCATGCAGTGAGCGGCCACGAATATGAGTTAGGGGCAGAACCTCAATAAGTCCGCGATCTAAAATTTCTTCAATTACTTGGGCAGAGACCACAGCTCCAAGAGTGTCAAAGACTGCTTGCGCCCAAGGAGACATCTTCTCCCCTTCGCTTCCTGGCAAGTATCCAAGCTCTTGTCCTCCCACTGGATAGAGCGGGCGAAAGACAATTATCTTTTTATGGAGGCGCCTTTCAAGAACTGCCTCAAGGCCGGCGCAGAGAGCAAGAGCAGATTTTCCAGTTCCCGCCCTTCCTCCCAGGGAGACAATTCCAATCTCATTATCAAGGAGCAGATCAAGTGCTATTCGCTGCTCGGCAGATCTGCCATGAATTCCAAATGCGCTCTTATCTCCCCTAACAAGTGAGAGAGTTTTATCAGCATTAACTCGTGAAAGAGCGCTGCCCTTTTCAGAGTGAAGTACTACCCCGGTGTGAACTGGAAGATCTTTAGCCTCAGGGGCGCTGACCCTCTCGCCAGCATAGAGTGCATCAATAGTTTTACTTCCAACGCTCACCTCAGCCATTCCAGTCCAACCGCTATTTGGCGCAAGCTCTGCGCGATACTCATCCGCGCTCACTCCAACTGATGATGCCTTAACTCTTAACGGAAGATCTTTAGTAACTAGAACGACATCTTTTCCTTCACTTACTAAATTTCTAGCAACAGCTAAAATTCTTGAATCATTTGTGCCATCACGCAAGAATCCATGAGGCAGCGATGAAGTATCAGTATGGTTTAACTCAACTGAGAGAGTGCCGCCAGTTGCCGTAATTTTTAAGGGTTTATCGAGTCTTCCATGGGTAATTCTTAAATCATCAAGCTTTCTTAAAGCTGCTCTAGCAAAGTATCCAAGCTCGGGATGATCTCGCTTTGATTCAAGTTCTCCGATTACCGCTATAGGAATGATGATTTCATGCTCATCGAAGCGGAAGAAGGCGGAGGGGTCTGCTAACAGAACGCTGGTATCTAGAACGTAGGTCTTGCGACCTTCGGAGCTAGCGCGGGTCACGGAACTCCTTGCTTATTCTGTTGTTATAGGGCTTTTTCCGCCTGAATTAGGCAGATTTGCCGGGGAAGTACCACGAGAAAAAGGTAAGTCCTAAAGGCTTTGAAATCACGCGACACGCTCAAGTTCAACTTGAGGTTTTAACTACCTACCGAGGCGCCGCTCTCTCATCGAATAGGAACGGAGTGCGCGAAGAAAATCTACCCGGCGAAAATCTGGCCAGTAAGCCTCGCAGAAATAAAATTCAGATTGATGGCTCTGCCAGAGTAGAAACCCGCCAAGTCTTTGCTCTCCAGATGTTCTAATCACTAACTCAGGATCTGGTTGCCCTGCGGTGTAGAGATATTGATCAAGTGAGTTCACTGTTAATTCATCTCTTATTTGCGCGATATCTTTTCCAGAACTCTTTGCTGAATCCAGGTAGCTCTTGATCGCATCGACGATCTCAAGTCTTCCGCCATAGCCAATTGCTACGTTTACTTTTAGACCAGATATTCCTGCGCTCTTTTTCTCAATTCGCTTTAGCTGTGCTTGGAGTTTTTCTGGCAGTAGTTCAAGAGAGCCCAAAACCTTGATACTCCATCTACCAGTTTCGCCAAGGGACTCAACACTTGATCCAATAATCTGCATTAACGAATCTAGCTCCTCGGGGCTTCGTTTTAAATTATCACTTGAAAGCAGCCATAACGTCACTACATCTATTTCCGTCTGCTCACACCAGGTCAGTAACTCAATAATCTTGCTTGCCCCAGCTCTATGGCCATGGGCTGATGAGGTGTCACCATTTAGTGAAGGATTCTCTTTTGCCCATCTTCTATTGCCATCTAAAATCACTGCAATATGGCGCGGGGTCCTACTTAGATCAAGCTTTGCAATTAAGCGCTTTTCATAAAGGGGATAGAGCGCTGACTTGATTAGAGTTTTAGCTCTCATGAGAGGGGAAATTGCCTCATAACTCGCCGCTCAGCAATAAATGAAGCTATTGGAAGGGTTCCTGCCAAGATAAATAAAATCATTCGCTTGATCGTAAAGCGAGCCCTTGCGGTGAAGTGAATGGCTGCAAGGACATAGAAGGCATAGATATAGCCATGGACAAAGGGAATCCATTTAACTTTTGACTCTAAATCTGGATTATCAAGGAGATAGACCACAGGAAGTTCAACAAACCAGAGCAGAAGCGACATGATGCCGGCTGCTACCGCCATGAAGCGATATCTCTTAATTACTCCGTTCATAGCCCTGCCTCTTTCGTGATACTTGATAGAAGGGTAAGAAAAGTACTACCAATGCCATGAGCCACCAAATAACAACATAGGAGATATGTTGCCAGTAATAACCAGGCACGCTCGGCTTTGCTGGATCTAGCTCTGGGCGCTTTAGATCAAGTACTACCCCGTTAATTTTCTCACTTTGCGCTAGAACAAATCCATCGAAGAGTTTTTGCTCATAGCTTGAAACCAATAGCGCCGGATCAATTCTGCTCAACTTTGATGAAGCCTTATCCGCTCGATCATCAAATTGTCTATTAAAGAGCCGTCCGGTGATTTCAACGCTACCACTGGGAAGTTCTGAATTAGAAACACTTCGCACGACCAATATCGCTCCACCTGAATCAACTTCTAATAGGCCAACAATCCAATCTGCTTTAACTCCAGATTTATCTTCCTGGTTAGGGGCAATGTATTGCTCAAGATATCTTCCACTGAAGCGAACTATTTGATTAATTGAGTCATCACTTAGATTCTCACCAGGGATTGCCACCTGCGATAGATTGATTATTGGTCTTTCGATATAAGGCTTTTGTAGCTCTTGAAACTCCCCTGCCCGATCTAATTGCCAAAAGCCAAGTCTTATAAATGTTGCACAGAGAATAAGAACTATAAGAGCTGCGCCAACTTTGCTCGGCAACTCCCTCTTACTTATTTTCATCATTTAGGCGACGCTGATCCATCCTCTTCCAGCGTTTATAGAAACTTCTAAGCAAGAAAACTGTGGCAAGAGTTAGAAATATCATCGTCATTGAGCCTGCAATACCGGCGTCATAAACTGTTGCTTCCATGTAATCATTCTCCCATGAGTCAGCAGATAGGCGGCAACGAAGAGTTTCTTGCCCAGCGCTATGGGAAAAAGGGCTCAAATACCTGGCGCTATATCGCAGCGCTGCTTCTGCTGACAGCTCTTCCTTGGTTGATATGGAGCGCCTGGCATCACTCAAATCCACAGATTCGAGTTACTTTAATTAGTTTTCAAAATGAGCAAGATAATTCGATTGATATCACCTACCTGATTCAAAGGCGAGATCCATCTCTTGCCTTAAATTGCACTTTGATTGCCAGGGATTTTGATAAGAATGTGGTGGGAGAAGTTGAAGTAGCAATCCCTAGCTCGAGCCAAGGCTCCCTAAGTCGAAATGACACGATTCCAACCCGGTTAAGGGCGGTTAATGCTTCAGTTCTTAAATGTGATGCAATTGATCTAAAAGGTAAGTAACCTCTGCGCCTATGAGTAAGAGTTGGTTGACCCAAGAAGCTGCAGATCGTCTATCTGCCGAGCTTGCAAGCCTTGAAACAACTGGTCGCTCTGAGATTATCAAGAAGATTGAAGCAGCAAGAGCTGAAGGTGATCTAAAAGAAAATGGCGGCTATCACGCAGCTCGTGAGGAACAAGGAAAGATTGAAGCTCGCATCCGACAACTAAAACACATGCTGGAAAATGCGGAGATTGGAACTGCTCCAAATAACGCAGACGGTTTAATCTCACCTGGCATGAGGGTCACTGTTGAAATCATGGGCGATGAAATGGAATTTCTACTTGGCTCAAGAGAGATTTCCTCTGGCGATTTAGATGTTTATAGCGAGAAGTCCCCGCTTGGAGCTGCAGTGATGGGCGCAAAGATTGGAGATACTAAAACCTATAACGCACCAAATGGGAAAACGATCTCAGTAAAAATCATAAAAGCAGAGGTCTACAGCTAATTACTTTGAAGCAGTGTTAATGTATTTACGAACGCTCAAAGGAATGAAAATAGCCATAATAATCACCATATAAATCAAGGACATTTCCAGAGGATTCTGGCTAGGCCAGGAATTAGCCGTAACGCCAAAAATATTTTGAAGGCCAAATAGCTCTCTACATCCAGCAACCATTGTTGAGACAGGGTTCCATTCCGCAAAGTACTGCAGCGCTTTTGGCATTCCAGTAGTTGGAGCAAAAGCATTTGAGAGGAAGGTAAGTGGAAATACGGCAATAAAGACTGCAGCATTGGCAACTCGAGCAGAGCGAACTGAAAGGCCAATTAAGACTCCAACCCAAGCCATTGCAAAACCAAATAGCAGAAGGAATGCAAAGCCAAGTAAAACGTTGAAGAGTCCAGAAGATGGACGCCACCCAACGGCATATCCAGCAAGCCCCATAACAGCCAACACCACAATATTGAGTGCGCCATCACCAAGAGTTCTTCCAAAGACAACAGCTGATCTTGAGATTGGAAGTGATCTAAAACGATCAATTAAACCTTTCTGCATATCCTCAGCAAGACCAACTGCAGTTCCTGCCAAGGTAAAAGCCACTGTTTGAACGAAGATTCCAGGCATAAGTAGTTGCACATAATCCACCCCAGGAATTCCAGTTGAGATTGAGCCACCAAAAACATATCTAAATAACAAAACAAACATCACTGGTTGAATAGTTGAGAAAATTAAGACTTCAGGAACTCGAATTAACTGCAGGAGTTGGCGCTTGGTGATAATTAGTGAATCTGAGACTGCGTACTTAATCACTTTCTCCTGCCTCTCTTTTGTGCTGCTTCTAACTCTTCAGACTTCTTCTCTTCTGCTACATGGCCAGTCAGCGCAATAAAGACATCATCAAGTGATGGTCGCTTCAGCGCAATATCTAGAGGGTGAATTCCTAAATCATCAAGGGATCGAACTGCCTCAATTAAGGCCCTTGAGCCAGTAGTAACAGGTGCTGAGACTTGTCGAGAACCCTCTTCCACTAACACTTTTCCGCCGCTGACTTTGCCAACAATTTCTGCCACCTGCTTTAAATCTTTGGCCTCGGCAACAATCTCTAGGCGTTCTCCGCCAACTTCCTTCTTTAATTGATCTGAAGTGCCCCTTGCAATGACTTTTCCTTGATCTATAACGGCAATCTCATCTGCAAGCTGATCAGCTTCTTCCAAGTATTGGGTGGTGAGAAGCAAAGTTGTTCCATCTTTAACGAGTCCTTGAATTACTTCCCACATCTCAATTCGACCTCTGGGATCAAGGCCAGTTGTTGGTTCATCAAGAAATAGAATTTTTGGTTTAACAATTAGAGAGGCAGCAAGATCTAATCTTCTTCTCATTCCACCTGAATAAGTTTTGATTGGGCGCTTGGCAGCATCAGTTAGCGAGAACTGCTCGAGTAATTCAGTAGCACGCTTCTTTGAAGCTGCAGGCGAGAGATGATAAAGGCGGCTAAACATCGTTAAGTTATCCCAGCCAGTTAACGTTTCATCAACTGCGGCATATTGACCTGATAATCCAATTACCTCACGTACTTTGCCTGGATCTTTAATTACATCAATGCCGGCAACACTAGCTCTTCCTGAATCTGGAGTTAAAAGCGTTGCCAAAATTCGAACCGTAGTTGTTTTTCCAGCACCATTTGGACCAAGAACTCCAAGAACAGTTCCCTCTTCGACATCAAGGCTCAAGCCATCTAAAGCTCTTACTTTGCCCTTGTCGTAGGTCTTGATCAGATTCTCTGCTATTACTGCCTTCATTGTCTAAATAGTAGTATTCTTAGCCTTAATTCTCAATTTCATTTAAAAATTCGCAGCGAAGGAACTCATGCAAAGAAGTAAAAAAGTCGATCATTCCAGGCCACTAACACATCGTGAAATTCTAATAATTATGAGCAGCCTTATGACTGGAATGTTGCTTGCTGCCCTTGATCAAACAATCGTTTCTACAGCTTTAAAACGAATCGTTGAAGACTTTAATGGATTAAATCATTACTCTTGGGTTGTTACAGCTTATCTGCTGACGTCGACAGCTTCCACTCCCCTTTATGGAAAAATCTCAGATCTCTATGGTCGTCGCGCGGTATACCAATTTGCCATAACGATCTTTTTGCTTGGTTCTTTTTTAGCTGGTGCATCAACGTCAATGGAACAGTTGATTGCAACGCGCGCTCTTCAAGGGTTAGGCGCTGGCGGTCTGATGGCTCTATCTTTCGTTATTGTTGGCGATATTGTTTCACCTAGAGACCGAGGAAAGTATCAGGGTCTATTTGGAGCGGTTTGGGGTATCTCATCTGTGGCTGGTCCCTTACTTGGTGGATTCTTCTCTGATCAAGCAAGTATCTTTGGGGTTACTGGTTGGCGTTGGATTTTTTACATAAATTTACCTTTTGGTCTACTTGCACTAGCAATAACAGCCAAAGTGCTACATATTCCTCGAGTAAAACGAGAACATAAAATTGATTATTTGGGCGCCGCACTTTTAGTTGCTTCAGTTGTTTTGCTACTTGTCGGACTATCAGTTTTTGGACCTGAAAATGGATGGACCAATACTCGAACACTCGCTTCAATCCTTGGTGGCGTCCTTCTGGCAACGTTATTTGTTATTTGGGAAGGAAAGGCGATCGAACCTATTTTGCCTCTAGAGTTATTTAAAAATAAGACATTTACATTGACATCGATTATCGGATTTATTATCGGTGCTGGGATGTTTGGCGCGATAGTCATGCTGCCACTTTACCTACAGATTATTCAGCAGAACTCTGCGACCTCGGCCGGCTTAAAGTTGATACCTTTAATGGTAGGAATATTATTTTTTACTATTACAAGTGGCCGTATGATTACCAAAACTGGAAAATATAAGAAATATCCAATCGTAGGTTCTCTAATGATGAGCTTTGGTATTTTCTTAATGAGTACTGCAAAAGTGGACACGCCTTATTGGCAAATTGCAGTCTATGCACTAATCATTGGTGGTGGCCTTGGTCTGTGTATGCAGACTATTGTAATTGCCCTTCAGAATGCTGTTGAATTCAAAGACTTGGGGATTGCAACTTCTTCTAATACTTTTTTCCGCACCCTGGGTGGAGCATTTGGTACAGCAATATTTGGGACAATTTTTAGTTCACAAGTAACAAAGAATTTAAAGTCCAACCTTGCTGAACTTGCTTCTACAAATTCTGATCAGCTGGCAATCCTCGATTCAGGTTTACTCAAGACCCTTAGTAACAATACTCAGATGATTTCCTCGCTCCCTGCTCAAGTGCAAACCACCGTATTAGAGGCTTTCTCAGGAGCATTTCACGGTGTGTTTATGTTTGCTTTTCCAATAGTGGCGGTGGCATTTTTCTTTGCAATTGCACTTGAAGAAAAACCTCTACAGGATAGCGCCGATTATGCAACGGCTCGTAGAGCTGCTGCTAGCGAATCTAATGGATGAGGCAAAAAATTACCTTTAATTCACCATTCAAGGGCCTGCCTAAAGAAGTAGCGGTATTAACCTCAATATCTTTTCTAGTGG
>JBMTBW010000010.1:0-24559 GCA_049430265.1 Candidatus Nanopelagicaceae bacterium
GCCAGGGAAGACTTGAGGCTCTCTTTACCTTCCAAACTATGGTTAGCGATCTAACCGGATTGCCAATCTGTAACGCCTCAATGCTGGATGAACCAACAGCTGCAGCAGAGGCAATGACTCTTGCAAGGCGAAGCACCAAGCTTGGCGATGAAGCGCGATTTGTGATTGATTCAAGGGTTCATCCGCAGACTCAAGCTGTGGTGATGACAAGAGCTAAGCCGCTAAAGATTAATTGCGAAGTTCTTGATTTAAGTAGCGGTGTTGATTTGAGTAATTGTTTTGGAGTTCTTCTCCAATATCCAGATACTTTTGGATCTCTAAATGATTTCTCTGATGCAATTGCCAAGGCACATAACGGTGGGGCGTTAGTAATTATGGCAAGTGATCTACTTGCACTAACTTTGATTAAATCTCCGGGGGAGTGGGGAGCAGATATCGCAGTTGGTTCTGCTCAGAGATTTGGTGTTCCTATGGGATTTGGCGGACCGCATGCAGGCTTTCTTGCAGTAAGAGAGGGTTTAGAGAGGTCCCTTCCAGGAAGGCTTGTTGGCCAGAGTATTGATAGCCATGGAAATCCAGCTCTTCGTTTAGCTCTTCAGACTAGAGAGCAACATATAAGACGCGATAAGGCAACTAGCAATATCTGCACAGCGCAAGTTCTTCTAGCCGTCATCTCTGCCTTCTATGGAGCGTGGCACGGACCAGAGGGTTTAAAAGAGATTGCAGTAAGAACACATCAATTAGCTAGAAAACTTGCCGGCTCTCTTAAGCAGAGCGGCTTTGAACTTTATAGCCCTAACTTCTTTGACACTGTTTCATTTCTTGCAAGTAATGGTGATGCCCTTATTGATGCTGCGCTCAAGGCTGGAATCAACGTGAGAAAGATCAGCGGGGGAGTAAGTGTTGCCTTTGATGAGGTAAGCACTAGTGCAACTGTTGATACATTGATTCGTGCTTGGGGCTTGAAGCAGAGTAGCTCTGAGCCATATGGGGCGATTGCATCGCTTCGGGCAACTTCTTATATGCAGCATCCCGTCTTTAATTCCTATCACTCAGAAACTGCAATGCTTCGCTACATCAGGACTCTCTCAGATCGAGATCTAGCACTTGATAGAACGATGATTCCGCTTGGCTCTTGCACGATGAAACTAAATGCCACAACCGAGATGGAAGCTATTACCTGGCCTGAATTTGCAGACCTTCACCCCTTTGCTCCAAGTAACCAATCTGCAGGAACAAGAAAGATCGTCTCTGAGCTTTCTAAGTGGCTCATTGATATAACTGGGTATGACGCAGTATCCCTACAGCCAAATGCCGGTTCTCAAGGAGAGTTTGCAGGACTTCTGGCAATTAGAAATTATCTGGATTCACTCGGTCAGAGTCAGCGCGATATTTGTTTAATTCCATCAAGTGCCCACGGAACAAATGCGGCTAGCGCGGTTATGGCAGGCATGAGAGTAGTTGTTATCTCCTGTGATGAGGCTGGCAATGTCTCCCTTGATGATCTAAAGGCAAAAATTGCTGAGTATGGCGAGCAATTAGCGGCTTTAATGGTTACTTATCCATCCACCCATGGAGTTTTTGAATCAGAGATTAGCCAAATCTGCGCTCTTATCCATGATGCAGGTGGCCAGGTTTATGTTGATGGCGCTAATTTGAATGCTTTAGTAGGACTTGCTCAACCTGGAAAATTTGGTGCTGATGTTTCACATCTAAATCTTCACAAAACATTCTGTATTCCACATGGCGGGGGAGGACCTGGGGTTGGTCCGGTAATTGCTAAGAAACATCTTGGACCATTCTTGCCAAATCATCCACTTGATTCATCAGCAGGACCGCTAACTGGTCCAGGCCCTATTAGTGGCGCTCCATTTGGTTCAGCTCTAATTCTTCCTATCTCTTGGGCCTATATAAGGATGATGGGAGCAGAGGGTTTAACAAAGGCAACTCAGGTGGCAATTCTTTCCGCAAATTACATCGCAAAGAAACTAGCTCCTGATTACCCAACTTTATATACGGGCAAAAATGACTTAATCGCTCACGAATGCATCATCGATATTCGAGAAATTACCAAGCGAAGCGGTGTAAGCGTCGATGATATTGCCAAACGTTTGATGGATTATGGATTTCATGCTCCAACGATGAGTTTCCCAGTTCCCGGAACCCTAATGATTGAACCAACAGAATCTGAAGATATAACTGAGATAGATCGTTTTATTGCAGCTTTAAGATCTATTGCCAAGGAGATTAAGGCAATTGAGTCGGGGGAGATTTCGATAGATGCTTCACCGCTACGAAATGCCCCGCACACTGTTGAGGCTTTGGTGAGTGAGACTTGGGATAGGCCATATAGCCGCCAGGAGGCTGCGCTACCGATGGGCAGCGAGATTGGTATGGAGAGGCGAGGAAAATATTGGCCCACGGTTGGAAGGGTCGATGGAGCTCACGGGGATAGGAATTTAGTTTGTGCCTGCGAGCCGATTGAGAGCCTTGCAATAAACTAGTTTTACTTTACATAATGTAGATTATCGGTTATATACCACGCCTGAACTACGTTGTCTAAATACGCATAAAAGCCATAAAAGACTCAAAATGCCCACCCAGGTGTAGCTTCCTCTTACGGTGGTAGCTCGATCTTTAAAGGTCTCAATCTCCATCTCTAAAGCAACCGGTCTGAATTGCTCTGCAACTGTTAAAAGATTTCCATTCTGATCAATATGTGCAGTGAATCCAGTTGTGCTGACAACTGCAAATTGACGTGAAAGTTCTGCAGCTCTGGCTCTAGTGATTTGAAGTTGCTGAGCTGCTTGATAACTATCACCAAAGGTCGCGTTATTGGTCTGTGCCACGAGGAATTCTGCGTTAACTGCTCCCGATTGAATGTGGTCATCATCGAGAACTTCAAAGCAGATAAAAGATTGGAACTCTATGCCGTTTACTTTGTGCTTTACCCAATTATCCCCTGGAATAAAATCTCTAACCTGTCTAGCAAGAGGAGAAATCTTCTCCGATATTGATCTAAGCGGGATATATTCACCAAAAGGAGCTAGATCTTGTTTAACATATCTTGATAGCAAATTCCCATCGGCCCCATATAAGAGACTGGAATTTAAAGGCCCTGAGATTGTCTGCTCGACCGCACCAATTAATAACGGCTTTTTAATTTCTTCAATAAGTTCAGCGATCCCCTGACGCGCCCTTAAATTCGTTATTGGATCAACATCAGATGCATTCTCGGGCCAAATTATTAAATCAGCGTTGCTCTGCTTAGGAGTTGCATCTATATGATTGTTTAAAACCGCTAATGCACGTTGATTAAATTCCAACCCAAGTTGCGGAACAGAGCCCTGAACCGCAACAATTTTTAGACTTTTGCCTGAGGCCGTATTTTGATTGACATCAAAAAAACTTAAGGCAATTATAGGAATGAAAACGAGTGAAAACAATGGCCTTGCGATTACTAAGGCCGATAGAGATAACGCAATAAAACTAACTCCAACAACTCCGATAATTGGATAGAACACTTGTAGCGAATCAACTTGAGTAAATCCGATTCGACCCCATCCAAAGCCGCCAAATGGAGCTTTCATCCGGAGTAGTTCAATTAAGGTGAATGAAGATGCGAATACAATTGCGCCATAGATACTTCTCTTTATCGGAGCTAGAGCAATTAATGAAAAAAGAAGACTCTCCCCTAAAGCCAATATCAACCAGGGCAAGGCTCCAACATAGATAGAGCTCCAGTGTAGAAGTGGGGCAAAGAAAGCTCCCCCAGCCAGTAGAGCTAGAAGAAAACGTCGTCTTAGCTTCTCATCAGCCAATAGAAAAAAGAGGAGTCCAGCTCCGAGAAATGCTGCAGGCCAGAGAGAAAACGGAGGAAAGGCGGCAAAAAGGAGTAGCCCTGAGGCAATTGCAAGGCCAATTTTTTTCATTCTCTATGACCAATTTAAAGCTGAGAGGAGACGATCGACGCTCGCGCCAAGTCCGTAATCACTCTTCATTGTCTCTAGGTATTTTGCATTCTTTGCAGAGTTTGGAATGCTCAAATCTATATCTGGAAGATTTACATCTCTTGCGCACTGCACTAATCGATCTGCAACAGAGGCATAATCAAGATCCGCGAGTATTTTCTTGCGATGATTTGGCGAAAGCTTAGAATCTTCACCTTTCGCTGCCTCTATTAACTCTGCCATACTGGAATAATTCTTAGCAATCTCAGCAGCCCCTTTTTCGCCAATTCCTTTAATACCTGGCAATCCATCAGATGCATCTCCCCTGATCATTGCAAATAGCGCATATCTCTCACCTGGTATCTCATACTTTTTCTCAATCCAGGAGTGATTAACTAAATCATGATTACTGATGCCTTTAGCAAGGTAGGCGACTTTCACATCGCGCTTCTCATCTACTAATTGAAATAGGTCTCGATCGCCAGTTGCAATGCGAATCGGGCCTTTCTCTCTAGTGGCAAATGTTGCGATGACATCATCTGCCTCATAATCATCCATTCCAACTATCGCTATCCCTGCAGCTTCAAAGAAATCAAGGATTAGAGGTACTTGCGGAGTTAAGAGATCTGGCTCTTCTTCACCTTCACCATCATCATCTACGCGATTGAGTTTATATCCGGGAAAGAGCTCTACTCTCCAAGATGGTCTCCAATCACCATCTAGGCAGAGCGCTAGGCGATCTGGTTTGTACTGATTAATCAACCTTGCGCTCATATCGATAAAACCTTTTACCGCATTTATTGGTTCGCCTTGAGGCGAGAGCAAGGTATCTGGCATTCCGTAATAGGCGCGATACCAGAGCGATGCGCTATCGATTAATAGCAAGCTCATGCCACCACCGCGGAGTAGGCGATAACTCCCCTATCGATTTTTTTTACCGCTTCTTTGACCGTTGAAGCCATCTGTGGATTGGCATTTAGCAATTGTCCAAGCAAATCAATTATCTGACGGATTGCTCTAACAAAGTCTCCCACGGTAATTTCAGTCTCTCTCAAAATAGTTTGAAGGCTATGGCCATTAGCCCAACGATATGCGCTCCATGCCAGATCAAAATTCGGTTCCTTCTGTGGCGTAATTCCGTGATCTTCTTCCAGCTTTACGATATTTAGCCAAACTTTCATCACCATCGGAATAGAAACATCAAGGGTCTTTGGAAGTCTCGGACTCCTACTGCGTTCGCCTCGCCCGTCGTAGACCAAAGCTGATAACAATCCAACTAGATCTGCAGGAGAGTATTGGTTAAGCAAGTCAGAGCTAATTAGCTCGGATAAAAGCAGATCACTTTCTGCATATATTTTTGTAAGAACTGCTCCTTTAGGAGTTAATTGATCGCCACTTAAATAGTTAAGCTCTTTTAGCACCTCACTTACGCGATCAAAAGTTCGAGGAATAACGTTGGTTCTCCCCTCCATGCGCGCTTTAAGTCCCGCTGACTCCTTTTCAAGCCGAGCTGCTTTCTCAAAACCACGGGCATTACTCTCGCGATTCGGACAGCTATGACATGGATGGTTTTTTAGAAATCTTCGATGCTCACTTATCTGCTCTTCGATATTTTCATGGTGTTTTCTCCGGCTTCCACTAGTAATCCTTCTAGATGAGAATTGAGCCTCGAGCTCTTTAATTGCAAAGCGCGCCTTCATATACTCACCCATATCGCCAAGATCGCTCTGAGATCCTTGAATTAGAGCTTTGATTGCAACTTCATTTTTCGCAATCTGTCTAGCCAAGCCAACAACAGCCTTATCTGCTTGAAACTGGGCGAAGGAAAAACCAAGAGACTTCCGTGCCCGTTCATGACCGAATCTTGAAATCAAATTAGCACTCATGTTGTAGGTTGGAGAAAAAGATGAACGAAGTGGGTAGGTTCTTGTGCTTGCAAGTCCTGCCGCAATGGAGCTATCCATCTGTTCATTCCAAAGAATTAAAGCATTACCTTCAATATCTATCCCTCGCCTGCCAGCTCTTCCAGTTAGTTGGGTGTACTCCCCTGGTGAAACATTGACATGGCTTTCACCATTCCATTTAACGAGTTTTTCTAAAACCACACTTCTTGCTGGCATATTGATTCCAAGAGCCAAGGTCTCAGTTGCAAAAACGATCTTTAATAGCCCTCGCTGAAATAGCTCTTCAATAGTTTCCTTAAACATCGGAAGTAGCCCTGCGTGATGAGCAGCGATGCCTCGCTCTAAGGCTTGGGCCCACTCATGAAAACCAAGAACTCCAAAATCCTCAGAAGGTAACTCATGAGTTTTCAGAGCTACTACTCGCCTTATCTCCTCCTTCTCAAGCGAATTGGTTAGCGATAGCCCTTCACGGATACAAGATGCAACAGCGCTATCACATCCGGCCCGAGAGAAGATAAAGAAAATTGCTGGCAGAAAACCGCGCTCTGAAAGCTTTTCAACCACTTCTGGCCTAGTAAGAGACTTAATGGAGCTAAATTTGCTTTCTTTCCAACTCTTGCTCCCACCAGGTACTTTCTTTATCGAATTCTTCTCAATACGCAGGATCTCTGGATTCACCCGACCCTCATCGACAAAGAGATCTAGAATTCGATTTCCGATCAAGATGTGCTGATAGAGCGGAACGGGCCTGATTTCACTAAGCACCACTTCTGTTTCGCCGCGTACCGTCTTTAACCAATCTCCAAATTCCTCAGCATTTGAAACAGTGGCTGATAGTGAGACTATTTGAATTCGCTCTGGAAGATGAATCAGGATCTCCTCCCAGACCGCCCCTCGAAACTTATCTGCCAGATAATGAACTTCATCCATAACAACATAGCCAAGATCATCTATTGCATCTGATCCGGCATAGATCATATTTCGCAAAACTTCAGTGGTCATAACAACGATGCGAGCCTCACTATTAATGGATGAATCTCCAGTAAGAAGTCCAACTTCAGAATCGCCATAAAGTTTTACCAAGTCCTGATATTTTTGATTTGATAGCGCTTTAATTGGTGTGGTGTAGAAGCAACGATTGCCATTCTTTTCAGCCAGAAACGTTGCAAACTCTCCAACAATTGTCTTTCCAGCCCCTGTGGGAGCTGCAACTAATACGCTTTTGCCATCCTCTAGATGATGGCAGCCTTGGCTTTGAAACTCATCAAAACCAAAGTCATAGTTCGCCATAAATTCAGTTGTTAGAGGGTGCGAACTGCGCTTCTTGGCGGCTACATACCTTTCAGCCGGAGATGGAGTACTCACATGCGCCACGTTAGTAGGCCGCGCTCTATTACGCGCGCTTTAACTGGAAGTGGCCCAACTCGCTCTCCATCGGCATAGGCCACCGCATCAGAATCAATTTCTACGCTTTTACCCCGTGAAATTTTCACTGCAGGGTGTGTGGTGTGCGTTCCGGAGAAAACTTTTGGGAAAACCTTTAGGAATTCAAATTTAGATACTGGGCTGAGAATTAGAATGTCAAATAATCCGTCATCGATTTTTGCATCAGGTGTGACTTTCATCCCTCCCCCATAGCAGATTCCATTAGAAACTGCTATCAGCATGGCTTTACTCTCGAAAGATAATCCATCGATACTGAATCGATAAGTCTTAGGTTTAAACGTTGATAGAACCATAAGTATTGAAACATTGTATTTGGCTCTTCCTTTAATTCTTTTCATAGCATTTGCTCGCTCATTAACCATTGAATCAAAGCCTGTGCTGAGAACATCTACGAAATATTTTTCTCCTACTTTTCCAACATCGATTAATGAAGGACGGCTCGAGAGGTAATGGCTGATTAGTTTCTCTGGGTTCTTTAGTTTTAGATTGAGCGTCCTAGCGAAATCATTTCCAGTTCCAGCAGGTATTAAAGCTAAACCAAGATTACTTCCTACTAACTCTTGTAATGCAAGGTTAACGGTTCCATCGCCACCAATGAGGAATAGGCCATTGAATTTCTGGCTTTCTTTTAATTTACTCTTTAGATTCTCCTGAGACCCTAGTGCGCTGTCGGCTGAAACATCTATATATTCAATTCCGAGAGTTTTCAATTCTTGTTTTACAAGCTTTCCGATTCTATTTCCGCGTCCATTTCCTGACTTGGGATTTATCAGCAGAAGCCACATGAGAAGAGATCAATCTATTCCGGAAGAGGTTCATCAATTGGTGATGCTTCATCAATATCTGCTGCTTGATTATCACCAATTTGTTTAGATTTTTTATCTCGTTTTTTATCAACTAGGAGCGCAATTCCTCCGGCGCCAAAATAAAAGACGATCAGCGGCAAAGCAAGAGCGGCCATGGAGAGCGGATCTGCAGTTGGTGAGAAAGCAGCGACAAAAACGGTGATGCCAAAGATTGCAAAGCGCCAAGGCTTTAGTATCCCTCGTCCAGAAAGGACCCCAATTAAATTGAGTGAGACCAGAAAGACTGGTAATTCAAAAGCAAGCCCAAAGATCAAAATGATTCGAAGCACGAAACTCAAGTAATCATCGAATCTAACTAGGTTATTTAAGCTATCTGGGGTGAAACCAAAGAGAACTCTGATAGCAATAGGCAGGATGTAATAGGCAAGAGCAGCGCCCAGGGTAAAGAAAGGCGTAGCTGCGATTATGAAAAGAACAGATTTGCGTCTCTCTTTCCTGTGTAAAGCAGGGGCAATAAAGGCCCAGAGCTGATAGAGCCAGAAAGGCGCAGAAACAATTACGCCAGTTAAAAACGCAACTTTGACTTGCAGGTTAAGTGGACCCAATACGCCGCTGATAAAAAGAGAACCGCAGTTGTTTGAACCACTACTTTGAGCCAGCTTCAAGTCACATACTGGTTCAGCCAAGGTAGTAATGATCTGGTTGTAATAGACAAAGCCGAGAATGGAGAATATTAAAATGAAAAAGGCGGCCCGGATGATTCTCTTGCGCAGTTCACGCAAATGATCCAATAGAGGCATCGTGCCGCGTTCTCTGGCTGCCATATCGCTCCGTTTACCTAAAGAGTATTAATCTCTCCCCTACTAGAAGTAGGCACCCGTTGAAATCTTAATTTCAACTTAGGATTTAGCTGAAGTATCGCCTTCTTCGCTCTTCTTCTCATCTTTATTTAATTCCTTAATCTCACTCTTGAAAATCCTAAGTGAGCGCCCAAGAGAGCGTGCTGAATCTGGTAGACGCTTTGCGCCAAAGAGTATGACAACGACCAGAATCACTAAGAGCCACATTTGTGGATTACGACCGAACATGAGATCAACCTTTCCAGCAATCAGGCCCACTATTAGGTAAGGCTTAGAGCCATACGCTACCACGGGCAAAATCAGCCTGTCTTGCTACCCCTTGTAGGCCAGAAGCGCTCTATTAGCCCGCTCTGCAATCTCGGCTCTTAGTTCAAGAGGTTTAGCTAGTTCAAGTGAATCAGCGCCAGCTAGAACGGATCGAACTATCCATTCTGGCTGAAAGATATCGATTTGATAACAAGATTTTGAAAGCTCCTTAAGCGATGATGCATTTTCGCTTAAGAATCTGGAATCTCCGCTTTTGATAATTACCTCAGCACTTGACCCGCGAGAATCCTCAAGCCGCTTTAGATCTGTGCGCGTACCTCGCTCTTTGGTTGAAACTTCTGAGATTTGAGCAAGATTAAATGTTCTAAGTGCTTTTGCGCTATGGCAGTAAGCACTAACTAGCGTTCTCTTATCTTCCGCGATAATCGAAATCGGGGTTATGGATCTTCTAGATGATGAATCTTTTGTCACGTTGTTATAAGTCATCTCTAAATCTAATTCCTGCTTTATCGCGTTTTCAATTGCCTCTACCGTTGCTCGTTCTTTATCAAGTGTGAAGGTAATAGCCGAGGCTGGAATAGAGCTAGTAAAAGCCTTTGCAATTTTCTCTCGCAGGGCAATGATTTGTAGATAGGCTGCTGATGTTTTTGGTGTGCTTTCTTCCAGAGCAGCTAAAGCAATTCTTGCTATCAAAGCCTCAGACTCATTCAAGTTTCTTGGAGCTGCAAGGTTTTGAGGATCTCTTATCACCACGCTCTCCTCATCAAATGAGATATCAATGAGTTCCAATGGCGTATACCCTGGAAGTCCGCATAGAAAGAGTAGGTTTAAATCTTTTAGCACCTCATCGCGGCTGATTGAGAACACTTTGGCCAGCTCAGTAATTGAAATTCCTGGATGAGCAACAATGTATGGAACAAGGTCGAGTAAGCGAATCGCGCGAAGTGCAGCATTTTCAACCATGAGATTTCGCTACCTTCTCTAGTGAAGCAACAACTAATGACCTTAATTCCTCTGGTTGCTCAATAATCAAACTATCGCAATACCAGAGCGCCTCCTGAAGGGCGGAAGCATTTGACTCGCTTCGGTAGGAGATCTCATCCCACTCTTCATCAAAGTCTTTGATTTCAAAGGCCTTTGCTCGAAGGGCTTGCACTTGGGCTCTCTTAACCTTCGCCCTAATCTGGATACCTTCGGCGTTATGCATAATCAAATAATCTTTTATATTGAAATCAGAGGGTATTTCATACATATCGCGCTTCTTTGAGATATCTATCTTGGAGCTGATTCGTGAGAAGTTAAATGTGCGGATATCGCTTCGATCTAAATCTTCGCCAACTAAATACCACTCCCCCTTCCAAGCACTTAATCCCAAGGGATTTACTCGACGATTATCTGATTTAGTAGCCCCTGCTTTGCGATAGGAGAAGGCAATCTCTGATCTATTAGCAAGGGCCTTAGTTACATCAAGTAGCCCTTCAGCTGAAAAATTCATTGTACGAAGTGAATTGATTTCAAGTGCAGGATCAAAAAGCGCGGTTGAATTAACTCTTCTTGCAGCTCCAAGTGCGATGTCTTCCAAACTGCTATCTAGCCAGAGTCCAAGAGCGGTAGAGAGAATTCCAATTTCGGTTGGAGTAAATGTCTTGATGGGCATTTGATATGTCTCAGGCTTTATCCGATAACCTGGTTCATCTTCAAAGAGCGGGTCTGCAGAGGCAACTTCAATCTCAATACCAAGGGCTCTAAGATCATCTTTGTCGCGTTCAAACATTCGTTCTTTAGTTTCTTGAGTTCCGCTATAGCCAGCAACTTTTCGAAAGATCTCACTTTTTTGCATATAGCGCGATGTGGCGAGCAAGGCCATCGTAAGATTGACTAAACGCTCGGTCTTAGCACTCGACATGGAGATGAGATTAGCGCGCTCGGCGCTAATTGGTAGGCTTGGGCCATGAAATCAAGCCGAATAATCATAATTCTCTCAAGTCTTACCCTTCTTATTTCTCTCTCTGCCTGCACCACAGATGGCGGGGCTCCATCAGATGGACCAAGGGGTCAAGGCAATCAATCAACAGGAGGAAACTTGTCTAATCAATATGTAGAGGTAAGTGCTGAAGCTGGCGTAGCTCCCACAATCTCTTCACCCAGCGGTACACCTCCAACAACTCTTGTTACAGAAGATGTAATTGTCGGCTCAGGAAAAGTTGCCGGCGCAGATTCGACTCTGACAGTTCATTACACCCTTATGGCTTGGTCAACAGGTGAGATCGTCGAATCTTCCTGGAGCGGGGAGCCTGCGCAATTTCCATTGAGTGGAGTAATTCTTGGTTGGCAACAAGGAATTCCTGGAATGGCAGTTGGCGGAAGACGTCTTCTAGTTATCCCGCCGGATCTAGGTTATGGAGCAGCTGGCGGCGGACCAATCGCGCCAAATGAAACGCTGATTTTCGTGGTTGATTTAATTGATGTTGCTTAAGCCTCATCAACTAATTCGCTAGCTGACTTACTAGGTCTACGCTTTCTTCTAATTGGCGTATTCCCCTCTGCCAATTTTCTAGTAAAGAGCAGAAAACCAGTGTGAGCGTTCATCGAATGCATTGGCCGAACAGCCAAGCCTTCATGATGCCAAGGCCTAAGAAGAGTCTCAAAACTCTCTGGCTCTGAGAAATCACCGCGGCCCTTTAGCGCCTCTGCTGTCTTTGAGAGCTGAGTAGTTGTTGCCACATAGCAACAGAGCACTCCTCCTGGAATTAAAGCTTGAAACGCGCTCTCTAAACAATCCCATGGAGCGAGCATGTCAAAAATAACTCGATCGAATTGCCCTGAAAATTGCGCCTCTTCAACCCTGCCGTGAATCAGTTTCCAAGTATTAGGTAGCTCTCCAAAGTAATTCTTAACATTGCTCTTAGCATTTTCCAGAAATTCATCTCTTGCCTCGTAGGAAGTTAGTTGCCCGCTCTGGCCAATAGCCCTAAGAAGTGAGATAGATAAAGCGCCGCTTCCGGCGCCAGCTTCCAAAACTTTTGCTCCAGGAAAAATATCGGCATATCCAACGATGACCGCTGAATCCTTTGGATAAATAATCGTTGCTCCTCTTGGCATTGAGAGCAGATAGTCATTGAGAAGCGGACGCATAGCCTGATACTGAGTTCCACTACTACTAAGAAGAGTCGTTCCCTCACTTACTCCGATGATGGAGTCATGATTAATCCAACCTTTATGAGAGTGCCATTGACCACCTTTTGAAAGATAGAAGGAATACATCTTTCCTTTGCTATCGGTTAATTGAACCCGGTCGCCCTCTTTAAACGGTCCTGAACCTATAACTTGCATTTTCTCATCAATTCTTTACTAGTAGTGGTTGAAAGAGTTCAACTATCCCTGATAGCTCTAAATCAATCAAGTTTTCAACATGGCAGACTTTCTCAGCCATCGGAAGTGGTCCTGAGTGCGTGACACCTAACAGATAAGCTCCTGATGCAATTGCAGCTTTTGTGCCAGTTATTGAATCCTCGATTATCAAACAATCTTTGATAGGCACGCCGATTTTTGCAGCAGCTAATTGATAACCTTCTGGATCCGGTTTAGATCTTTCAACATCATTATCTGAAATAGTGGTTTTGAAATAGTGCTTTCCAATACTTGCTAAAGCACCTTCCATAATCGCTCTACTAGAAGCTGTAACAAGTGCCATTGGAATTTTTGCCTCATTCATCTGCTCAATCAAAGCTTTAGCACCTGGGGCGAACGGAACTTTTTGCTTTAATCTTTCTACCATCGATTCAAGAAGAATCTTTGTAAGCGCATATTCGCCGAACTCTTCACGTCTATTCTTCGGCAACTTGGAGCGCATATAGGCATCAACCCTGCTCATTGGACCACCTATGCAATAGAGCGCATCTTCCTGACTCCAAGTTGCTCCAAGAGATTCCATGATCCGTCGCTCTTCAGCGATCCAAATCGGTTCGCTATCGATGAGAGTTCCATCCATATCCCATAAAACAGCTTTAAAAGGGAACTCGTTAATTAGCATTGAAATACTTTGCCTCAGGATGATGAACAATTATTGCCGAAGTGCTCTGCTCAGGATGTAGTTGAAATTCCTCGGATAGCTCAACACCAATTCGCTCCGGCTCTAGTAATTCACAGAGTTGAACTTGTGCGCCAAGATCTGGACAAGCAGGATAACCAAAACTATATCTAGAGCCGCGATAGCCCTGATCAAGAATCTCGGAGAGCTCCCTACTGTCATCGCCAGCAAAACCAAGTTCAGATCTAATACGCGCATGCCAGTGTTCAGCAAGTGCCTCTGTCAACTGAACGCTAAGTCCATGGAGTTCTAGATATTCTCGATATGCATTTGCCGCAAATAGCTTTGCCGTTGCTTGGCTAACAGATTGCCCCATAGTGACAACATGGAAAGCAACAACATCAATTTCTCCTGATTCTTTACTCTTGAAAAAATCGCTCAAACAGAGTCGTCTATCGCGTCTTTGACGGGGAAAAGTAAATCGAAGTCTCTCGCTATCTTTCTTCTCTCCTTCGTGATGCAAAATAACTAGATCATTGCCCTCGCTATAGCAAGGAAAATATCCATAAACAACAGCGGCATTTATCCAACCTTGAGAGACTGCTTCATTTAGCAGAGAGCGAAGTCTTGGTCTTCCTTGATTTTCGACCATCTCTTCGTATTTGCCTCGCTCTGACTTGAGACCCCACTGGCCTACGTAAAGTGCGCGCTCATCAAGCATCGAACTGTAATCAGCAAGGGCAATTCCTTTAACTACGCGAGAGCCAAAAAATGGCACTTTCGGCACTTGGTTATCAGAGGCCACATCGCTTCTGGTTGTATCAGTTGTAAGAGGCGCATCGATGGATGTGACTCTAGTTCGTCGCTCCTTGAGAGGTGGAAGCGAAACTCCTTCAACACCTTTTTTAACTCCCATTATGGTGTCCATTAACGAGAGACCCTCAAAGGCATCTCTTGCATATCGAACCGTTCCTGGAAATGCCTCTGCAAGATCCTTTTCAACAAAGGTTCTAGTAAGAGCAGCTCCACCAAGAATTACCGGCCACTTATCTGCCAGACCTCTTCTTTCAAGCTCTTCTAAATTCTCTTTCATTATTACCGTTGACTTAACTAAAAGGCCGCTCATGCCAATAACATCTACCGAAGATTCTTGAGCAGCATCGATTATCTGATTAATGGTCTGCTTAATTCCAATGTTTACAACGCGATAACCATTATTGGTCAAGATAATGTCTACCAAATTCTTTCCTATGTCATGGACATCGCCTTTTACTGTTGCTAGAAGGATCGAACCACGATCACTTGCATCACTCTTTTCCATATGAGGTTCAAGTAGAGCAACTGCGCTCTTCATTACTTCAGCAGATTGAAGGACAAAAGGAAGCTGCATTTCGCCTCTGCCAAAGAGCTCGCCGACTTCCTTCATTCCTTCAAGCAGATAATCATTGATAATTGCTAGCGGGGCGATGCCGCAAAGGCGCGCTTGATCGAGATCTGCCTCAAGTCCAGCCTTCTCGCCATCGATTATTCTTCTAACTAAACGTTGCTCTATCGGCAGGGCTGCAAGTTCGGCCGCTCTTGATTGACGAGTTGAGGTGACTTCAACACCGGCAAAGAGCTCTAGAAGCCTTGATAACGGATCATAGACGCAGTCATCACCTTCAAATTTTCGCCGGTCATAGATTAGATCGAGCGCCACTTCTCTCTGTTCTTCGGGAATTCTTGCGATTGGAGAAATCTTTGACGGGTGCACAATTGCGCTATCAAGACCTGCCTTAACAGCTTCGGCAAGAAATACTGAGTTTAAAACGATGCGAGCGGCAGGGTTTAGACCGAATGAAACATTACTTATGCCAAGTGTGGTCTGGACTTGCGGGAACTCTTTCTTTAGTTGAGCAATCGCATTAATAGTTTCAAGGCCATCTTTACGGGTCTCTTCCTGTCCAGTTGCAATTGGAAAAGTTAAACAATCGATGATGATATCGGAGGTCTTAATCCCCCATTTTTCATTGAGATCCTGTATCAAACGACGAGCAACTCGCAATTTCCACTCTGCAGTTCGTGCTTGGCCTTCCTCATCAATGGTTAGAGCGATAAGAGCTGCCCCATGTTCTCTTGCAATAGGCATGATTCTTGCAAATCTAGAATCAGGGCCATCTCCATCTTCATAGTTGACTGAATTAATTACACATCGCCCGCCGAGAGATTCAAGCCCTGCTTTAATTACCGCTGGTTCTGTCGAATCAAGAACGATTGGAAGCGTTGTTGCTGTCGCAAATCTTGAAGCGAGCTCGCGCATATCTTTTACACCATCGCGACCTACATAATCGACCGAGAGATCGAGCATGTGAGCTCCTTCTCTAACCTGATCTTTGGCGATGTCGACGCACTTCTGCCAATCTTCAGAGAGAAGAGCATCTCTAAAGGCTCTTGAGCCATTGGCATTTGTTCGCTCGCCAATTGCAAGATATGTGTTCTGCTGTCGAAATGGAACAAATTGATAGAGTGATGATGCGCCAGCTTCGTCGGTAAAAGCTCTCTCTTTTAATGCAGTTCCATGCACTTTTCTTACTACCGCTGCAAGGTGCTCTGGAGTAGTTCCGCAGCAACCTCCGATAAGGCCAACAGAGTAATCTTTAACAAATTGATCCAGTGAGATAGCCAGTTCATCTGGGCCAAGAGGGTAATAGGCGCCCCCATCTTTCAAGATAGGAAGGCCTGCATTAGGCATAACTGAAATGCCGACCGGGCTACTCTTACTTAATGTTCTTAAATGCTCGCTCATCTCAGCAGGACCAGTAGCGCAATTCATCCCAATTAGATCCACACCTAAAGATTGCAGAGAAGATAGAGCTGCAGATATCTCAGAGCCAAGGAGCATAGTTCCCGTTGTTTCAACAGTGACTTGAGCGATAATTAAAATATCTTTATCGCAATTATCAACAGCTGCCCTAGCACCATTCACGGCAGCTTTTGCCTGGAGAAGATCTTGAGTAGTTTCAATTAGTAGCGCATCTGATCCCCCATCAATAAGACCCCGAGATGCTTCTTGATATGCGGCGCGAAGATCTTCATATGTGATGTGACCAAGAGTAGGAAGTTTTGTTCCGGGGCCAAGAGACCCAAGAACCCATTTAGGTTCACCGCTAGAGATAGTGAATTCATCTGCAACGCCCCTAGCGATACGAGCGCCAGCTTCGGCTAACTCATAGATTCTCTCTGGAATGTCATATTCACCTAAATTAGCCAGATTGGCGCCAAAAGTATTTGTCTCAACTGCATCGACTCCTGCGCTGAAATATTGTCTGTGAATATCTGCGATTAGCTCTGGGCGGGTAATGTTTAAAACCTCATTACAGCCCTCAAGTCCTTGAAAATCATCTAAAGAGGGGTTGGCGCTCTGGATCATGGTTCCCATGGCGCCATCTGCGATTACTACCCTTTTGGCAAGGGCAATACGGAGCGAACTAGCCTCTTTAATTTTGGATGCGCTCACTTAAGTGAGTTTATCGTAGGCTCTGCTTATGCATCTCAGTGAGAGCTCCTTTAACCTAAGAAACCCCATTCTTATTGCTGCTTTTGAAGGCTGGAATGATGCTGCTGAGTCTGCGACATCTGCAATAACCCATCTTTTGACCATTTGGTCACATCAACAAATCGCTGTTGTAGATAGCGAGGAATACTACGATTTTCAGGTCAATAGGCCACATATAAAAATCGATGAGAGCAATATAAGGGAGATTATCTGGCCCGGAACTATTGTCTATGCAGTTAGTTCGCCAGCTCTTACTAATGACTTCCTAATTGTTAGAGGCGTAGAGCCTTCGATGCGCTGGAAAGGTTTTATTTCAGATCTTCTAGATCTTGCAGATGATTATGAAGTCTCGATGATTATCTCTTTTGGCGCGCTCCTTGCAGATACCCCGCACTCAAGGCCATTCAATGTCGCGATAAGCGGGGCTCACCCTGAAGTCTCGGAACGTTTTGGTCTTGAAATATCTAGGTATGAAGGTCCGACTGGCATCATCGGAGTACTTCAAGATGGCGCGTATAGAAGAGGAATTGATGCAATATCTCTCTGGGCAGCAGTTCCTCATTACGTTGCTACTCCCCCTTGTCCAAAGGCGGCGCTAGCACTTATTAATGCTCTAGAAGATTTTCTTGAAGTTTCGCTGCCTCAAGGCGACCTACCAGAGAGAGCAAAACTCTGGGAAGCACAAGTTGATCAGATGGCCGCTGATGATGCAGAGGTTGGCGATTATGTAAGACAACTTGAGAGTTCAAAAGATTCAGCAGAGCTACCGGAAATTTCGGGCGAGAGTATCGCTAGAGAAGTTGAACGATTTCTACGGAGAAATCCAGGAATCTAAAGAGTAATTCCAAGGTAGGTATCAAGGGCCCTTGAAATCTCACCAGGGCTTCCTCCCACTTGGCCTGCTTCCGTTCTTGCACACCAATTATTTAGAGCTAAAAAAACCCTCGGCGTATCTAAATCATCTGCCAGGGCGTTTACAAGCTCTTGAACTACTTCAAAAGTCGGTGCAACTTCTTGCCTTGATAAAGCGCTAAGCAATCTATCTAGTAGTTCGGCTGCGCTATCTAAGAGCTCTTTGTTCCACATTCGATCACTTGAGTATTTATCAGCAAACAAGGCAAGGCGGATTACGGCTGGAGAAACACCATCTTGGCGAAGTTTGGATACGAAAACTAGATTCCCTTTGCTCTTACTCATCTTCTCGCCATCTAGACCGATCATTCCTGCGTGGCTATAGCAGCTTGCAAACTCAACTCCAGTCAGAGCCTTTGCTTGAAGAGCTGTCATGTAATGATGAGGAAATATCAAATCTGAACCCCCGGCTTGCAAAGTTATTGAAGTTGGATTTGTTTTAGAAAGATTCTTTAGTGCAATCGCGGTGCACTCAATATGCCAACCGGGTCTTCCTTCTCCAAATGGAGCAATCCAGTAAGGATCATCTCCGACTCGAGCTTTCCATAGCAGTGGATCTAGGGCATGGCGCTTACCAACTCTTTCAGGATCACCTCCTCGCTCTTTAAAGATAACCAGCGCTTGCTCAAGTGGCAGTGGTAAATCTCGAATCGCTCCATAAACTTGCTGCAAATCTAGATAGATATCTCCTTCAAGTTCGTAGGTTTTGCCGATAGCAATCATCTGCTCAACGAGTGAAATGATGTCATCCATAGATTCGATAACGCCGCGATATGCATTTGGTGGCAGCACGTTTAGTGCTGTCATATCTTCACGGAAGAGATCGATTTGAGATGCGGCAAGATCCTTCCAATCTTGGCTATCGCGCGCTGCTCGTTCTAGAAGTGGATCATCTATATCGGTTATATTTTCAACAAATGAAACTTTCTTTCCGCTTGCTTTCAAATATCTATTAACAAGATCAAAGGCTAAATAAGTGGCCGCGTGGCCCATATGTGTTGCATCATAAGGAGTAATCCCACAAACGTAGATTGAGTTCTGCTCTCCTGAAATTGCAACTTTTTTGCCTTTGTAAGAATCAAAGAGGGCAAGGGTTGGATGATTAATACCAGCCAAAGCAGGTGGCATATAGACATCTGGCCAAGAGAGCATTGCCCTAGCCTACAAATCTCTGAAGGTTTTTATCCACGATTAAACCGGAGGCCACGGAACCGCGGGCCATTGCTCCGAAGGATAAGGAAAACCCTCTGAAATCAGCATATCGATTCTCTCAAGAAGAGAATCAATTTCATCTTTAGTGATTAGCTCTCCAAGAGAGACACCAATGTCTCCGTTAATGCGAAGCTTTAGTGACTCAAGTTTGCTTACTTCATCTTTATCTAGCTCTTGGCCAGCATATTGCCATAACACCGTTCTTAATTTGAACTCTTCATGAAAAGTTAAGCCATGATCACAGCCAAGAATCTCTGAGTCTGAAATAGGGAGAATATGTCCAAACTTTCTATCTGTATTATTAATAACAACATCAAAGAGGGCAAGATTTCTTATTGCAGGCGTTGACTGCTGACCAATGGCGATCAAATCCAAGTCCGGATCCAAATCTATCCAGAGCTGAACGGCGCCTATGCCAAAGGGTCCATCCCGCATAACGGTTAGAGGAACACAATTAAATCTGCCTATCTCGCTTATTAGATATGCGGCAACCTCTCTTGAGGCAAGGTTCCCATCTGCAAAATCCCATAGCGCTCTCTCGCCGGCAATTGGCTTATAAACAACAGAGAAGCTAGATTTTTCACTCGTTAAAACTTTCCCGAAAAGTGTGGCGTTTGATGCATCTACCAATCGCCCTTCAACTATCAATTCACCAACTAGTAGTTCTTCTCTACTAAGCATTTAATTCATTCTGGGACAGATGTGGCCATCAGGATTTATTGGAGCCCCACAGAACATGCAAGGCGGCCGTCCAGCTTTAATTACACTGGATGCCCGGTCTATGAAACTACGGGCCTGTGATGGGGTGATGCGAATTCTTAGAATCGCTGGTGCTCCCTCAGTTTCATCGCTTGCTAACTCATCAAAGATAACTTCCTCGCCTTGATCCCCAGTAATTGCCTGACCTTCAAATCTAATCATTTGAGAATCTATCTGCCAGGTTAGAGCCATAACCCCAAGAGTAAATTCAGAATCTATTGGCATATCAAGTGCTCCGTTATCTCTCGGAGCTGCTCCCTGGCTGCTTTTTACCTCTCGAAGCATCTCTTTAAAACGATCAGTAAGTGCTTGAGCTTGCGCCTTTTCAAGGGCGAATGAGAAAACCTGCCCAGCCTTCTTTACCTGAATATAGAACTCACGCTCTCCTGGCTGGCCAACAGTGCCTAGAATGAATCGATCAACTTCATCTAGGTTATAGATTCGTCTAAGCGACATCTTTTGAACCACCCAAAGTATTGCCATCTCTTCTTTTTTTCTTATTAGTTGACATGATGGAGACAATCTTCTGATTGAAAGTGAGCAACAATCGAGCCTTTGAGCTCCAAGATAGTGTTGTTAAAGAACATGGATCTACTGCAAACTTTTGAAAATTATCAAGACCAGAGCCAACTGTCAGGCTCGCAGCAATCTTAACAATATCTCCATGGGTGATAAGAAGAATTGTCTCCTTGGGGTATTTTCGAGACAAATCTTTGAGTAGGGATTCAATCCTTTCTTCAAGCTCTTTGAAGCTCTCCCCTTGCGGAAATCTGAATGCAGATGGCTTTGTCTGTATAACTTTCCAATCTTTCATCCGACTTAATTTAGAGAGTTTTTTCCCGCTCCACGAACCGTAATTCATTTCAATTAATCGTTTATCAATGGATATCCGCTTTCTTTTGGACTTAGCAATTCCCTCAACAGTTTCAAGACAGCGCTGCATTGGACTTGAAATTATTCGATCAATCTTGAGATTTTCAAAAGAGGAGGTGAGTTTCTTAACCTGCGCAATTCCATCTTTAGATAGCCCTATTCCCTCTAACTGCCCTGCAAGAATTCCTGCTTTGTTGGCTACTGAATGGGCATGACGAAGAAGAAGGAAAGTAGTCATAGCCTTAAGATTATCTCTTTAAAGCTTCCACTTCTTTTCGAAGTATCTTTGCTAGGGTCGATACATGGAGTTGCGCCAGCTGGGTCGTAGTGGGGTTAGGGTCTCTCGCCTTGGCCTAGGAACGATGACCTGGGGTCGGGATACCGATGAGCATGAAGCGGCAGAACAACTCCGTTTCTACTTAGATGCTGGCGGAAATTTCATTGATACCGCAGCTGTCTATGGCAATGGTGATGCTGAGCGAGTTCTAGGTGGATTTCTAGGGGTTATGGTTCCAAGGGATCAGATAATCATCGCAACCAAGGCTGGGATATCTTTTAAAAGTGGAGAAAGAGTTGTAGATAACTCCAGAACTTCACTTATTGCTGATCTTGATCGATCTCTTTCGCATTTAAGGACTGATTATGTTGATCTCTGGCAGATTCACACCTGGGATGAAAATACGCCACTAGAAGAAGTATTAAGCGCTCTTGATTACGCGGTGAGTACTGGTAAAGCAAGGCATGTAGGAATCTCTAATTTTGCTGGCTGGCAATTGGCAAGAGCAGTGACGCTTCAAAATCCAATCTTTGGCAAAGCTGCGATTATCAGCACTCAAAATGAGTACTCATTACTCAATAGAAAAATAGAGAGAGAAGTTTTGCCAGCTTCTAGAGAGCTCGGTGTTGGAGTTCTTGCCTGGTCTCCCCTAGGTCGCGGTGTACTAACTGGTAAATACCGATCGGGACTTCCCTCTGATTCAAGAGGAGCCTCCCCTCACTTCTCATCCTTCATTGAGCCATATTTAGATGAGCGCTCAAGAAAGATCGTTGAAGCGGTAATGGTTGCATCCGATGGCCTTGGACTATCGCCACTTGAGGTTTCACTTGCCTGGGTAAGAGATTGCCCCGGAGTTACTTCGGCAATTATTGGAGCAAGAACCGGAGCGCAGCTTCGCGGAGCGTTAAGTGCTGAGTCTGTGACTCTGCCAGTTCCAGTTCGCGAAGCACTTGATGAGATAAGTGCTATCTAGGCATTAACAAGGAAGTGAAAGAGAGTTCTAGCGCCAAATTGCAGTGAATCTATTGGCACTCTCTCATCAATTCCATGAAATAGCCCAGTGAAATCTAGATCTGGTGGAAGCTTAAGTGGACTAAATCCATAGCCAACAATTCCAAGTTTTGCTAAGGCTTTATTATCAGTTCCACCACTTAGAAGATATGGAATTGGAATTCCATCTGGATCTTCTGACTTAATCGCTGCAATCATCGCATCAACAAGAGGTCCGCCAAATTCAACCTCTAGCGGGATATCAGAGACCAGGCTTTCAACCTTCACATGCTCGCCAACTAAGGATTTAACAGTGTCGAGAAGCTCTTTTTCAAAGCCTGGCAACGTTCTGCCATCAACGACTGCGCTTGCACTCTGCGGAATCACATTGGCTTTGTAGCCGGCTTCAAGCATTGTGGGATTTGTGGTGTTACAAAGCGTGGCGCCAATCATCTTGCCCATTGGGCCAACTTCATCAATTAATGGTTGCAGATTATTTCTATCATATGGCTTCCCAGAAAGCTCCGAGATCTTTTGAAAGAAGAGATCGCTAGTTTTAGTAATTCTCTGTGGCCAGGTGTAGTTACCAATCTTTGCTATCGCCTCTGTCAGTCGGGTTACAGCATTTGCATTGTTAACCATGGAGCCATGACCTGCAACACCCTCTGCAGTTATCTTCATCCATTCAATTCCCTTTTGAGAAGCTTCAATTGCATACACACGTTTACCAGAGAGAAGAGTTAGGGAGAAACCTCCAACCTCAGAAATTGTTTCGCTGCATCCAGCAAACACCTCTGGGTGTTTCTCAGCCATCCACCTAGATCCATATATGCCACCAGCTTCTTCGTCACCAAAGAAGACAATTACGATGCTTCGCTCCGGTTGATAGTTATGTCTGGCCCAGAGTCTTATAACTGCAAGAATCATTGCGTCCATATTTTTCATATCAACCGCGCCGCGTCCCCAGATGCATCCATCTTTGATTGCTCCAGAGAAGGGATCTACCGACCAATCTGCAGCATTTGCTGGAACCACATCGAGATGACCATTTACGACAAGACCCGGTCTTGATTTATCTTTACCTTCAATTCTTGCAACTACGGAGCAGCGATTTGGAGCGCTTTCATAAATCCTGCTCTCAATTCCAACTTCTTTCATCTTGGCAGCCACATATTCAGCAGCGGCTTTCTCATCGCCTTTGCCTTCGCCAAAATTGACGCTTGGAATCTGAATCAATTCCTGGCAAAGCTTTACTACATCTTCTTCTAGTTCTATGCGCTGGGCATCAGTTAGTTTCATGGGCTAAAGTATGCCCGCATTGTCCGGGTGGCGGAATTGGCAGACGCGCTAGCTTGAGGTGTTAGTTCCCGCAAGGGATTAGGGGTTCAAGTCCCCTCTCGGACACGTTTTATAGATACGCTCCCGCCGTGGCTCAAAGTATTCAGACCCCGCTAGATCGGGCGCTATCACTCATCACCGACGTCCCAGATTATCCAAAACCAGGAATCCTCTTCAAAGACATAACTCCTTTGCTTGCCGATGGAGTTGGCTTTGGAGTGGTAATTGATGAGTTTGCCAGATCTATTCGCTCGCTAAATAAGAAAGTAGATGCGATAGTAGGAATTGAAAGTCGTGGTTTTATTCTAGGTGGGGCAATTGCTAAAGCTCTAGAGATTGGGTTTGTCACGGTGAGAAAACCAGGCAAGTTACCAAGAGATGTCTATCGAAAAGAGTACGCGCTGGAATATGGCTTTGATGCGTTAGAGCTGCACAAAGATCTTCTTGATCCTTCAGATAATGTAATTATCGTTGATGATGTTTTAGCAACTGGTGGAACAGCCCTTGCCTGTCACGACCTGGTTGAAATCACTGGCGCTAAAGTAGTTGCGCATTTGTTTATGCTCGAAATTGAATTCTTGCAAGGACGTAAAATGATTAGTGATACCCATAGCGATGTTGGAATCATCTCGCTACTAAAGGCGTAAGTCCTAGGAGTCATCAAATGGCAGAGCTAATTTATTACTGCGGAACCATGGATAGCGGAAAATCAACGCTAGCTCTTCAGACCGCTCACAACCATCAAAGCCGTGGTAGAGCTGGCTTGCTCTTTACTAATCGCGATCGAGCAGGAAGCGGCAAGATTTCATCTCGCCTTGGGCTGACTTCTGAGGCGCTAGAAGTTTCACTTGAGATGGATCTCCATAAGTTTGTAGTAGATCAACTATCAACGGGAAAGCGAATTGATTATGTAATCTGCGATGAGGCCCAGTTCTACGCTCCTGAACAAGTGGAGCAATTAGCCCGAATTGCAGATGGACTTGGAATCGAGGTTTATGCCTTTGGAATCCTTACAGATTTTCGCACCAAGCTATTTCCTGGCTCTGCCAGGTTAATAGAGCTAGCCGACCGCGTTCAAACCCTTCAAGTTGAAGCCCTCTGTTGGTGTGGAAGACGCGCGACTCATAATGCCAGAACTATTGGCGGGGTTATGGTTACTGAAGGTGAGCAGGTGGTTGTGGGCGATACAAATGCTGCAAATGAAGTGGCTTACGAGGTTCTATGTCGTCGCCACCATATGAGAAAAGTGACTGCTAGAAACTCGGGCGCGGCTCATCAATCTAGTGATCCGCTTCCATTTAATTAAGAGAGGCAAGAATGACATCAACTAGAGGTTATGCCGCTATGTCAGCGAAGTTGAGGTAATTAGCGCCGATTACATTAATAAGGCTTATGAGAGA
>JBMTBW010000011.1:0-23816 GCA_049430265.1 Candidatus Nanopelagicaceae bacterium
TTAAAAGACCTGGTTCAACAATTATGCCTGCATCAGTTAGTGATTGCGCTCCCCCATGGGCTATCGGGTTTGGATCGCTAACTGCAAAAACTACTTTCTTTATACCTGCAGCAATTATTGCCTCAGTGCAGGGCGGCGTTTTTCCCATATGATTACAAGGTTCTAGCGTTACAAAAAGCGTTGCACCTCTTGCCCTTTGTCCAGCTTTACTAAGTGCAACAACTTCAGCATGTTTTCCACCATCTTGGCTGTGATGAAAACCTTCACCAGCAATCTGGCCATCATTGCCAACAATCACTGCTCCAACAATTGGATTAGGAGAACTCTTACCAAGACCAAGTTTTGAAATTTCGTTGGCACGGCGCATTGCAGATTCTGCATTTATCAATGTCGCCACCCCCCGAATAGATTTCCGGGGTGCGCAAAAGAGTGCGCGCAAGGATGCACGCATTTGTTTCCTCTCATCCGGACTTTAACCGTCGGTCTTGGAATTTCACCAAGTCCACCGATAGCTGGCGGCAAGCGGGTCGCAGACTTTAACTGCCGGTTCGGAATTACACCGACCCCGGAAACAACAGGGTGATTCTAGCCGAGAATTACTTTCCGTCCCAAGCGGCCATCTCAGCCTTAAATGGATCAAGACCCATCGGTCCAAGATTTAATACATAAGAGTGGAACTTCTTTAGATTAAAGGTAGCTCCAAGCCTCTTCTTTGCATCCTCTCGAGCTTCCATCATGAAGCGCTCTCCCACTTTGTAAGAAATTGCCTGTCCTGGCCAACCAAGATATCTATCAACTTCACTTCGTGCAGAGATTTCATCAAGCAAAGCTCTCTCATGGAGAAGTTTAAATGCAGACTCAGCGTTCCAAATCTCACCATTAAAGTCTTTATAACCACAGTGCATTCCAATATCAACAACGATACGGGCTGCTCTTAGCCCTTGCGCAGAGAGATATCCCATCTCATAACCTGGATCTTCAAATGCGCCAAGTTCATCCATCAAGCGCTCTGCATAAAGAGCCCAGCCTTCACCATATCCTGAGACCCAGACTCTGTTGCGTTGAAAGCGATTGAGACGATCGGTGTTTATCTTTGTTGTTGCAACTTGCAAATGATGTCCTGGAACTGCTTCGTGATACCAAGTTGAGACAATATGCCACCATCCAAAAGTCTTTCTTCCCATGGTTGGATACCAAGTTGTTCCAGGTCTTGATAAATCCTCACTTGGTCCCATGTAATAGGCAGCAGAGGCACCGCCTGGCGGAGCAAGGCGTGCTTCACAGTTTCGAATTCTAGGATCAATATCAAATTCTTTTCCATCAAGTCTCTCCACAGCAGCAGCTATGAACTCCTTAAGTTTTTTAAGTAATTCTTCTTCGCCGACAACGGTGTATCTCGGATCTGCTTCAAGGCGATCTGCAACTTCTCTAAGAGTTTTTGCATCTGGGTAGAGCTTCTTTGCCGCGCTCCACATCCGCTCATTAATCATCTCTAGTTGTTTGATTCCCCACTCATAGGTATCACGCAGGTCAAGATTTGCTCCAGTGAAATGGCGAGCCCACATCTTGTATCGCTCCTCGCCTACGCCATCTACTGCTGGACATTTAGGCGCATACGAATCTCGCATCCAGGATGAAAGTGATGCGCAAGCCATCTCAGCACTCTTTGCTGCAGCCAATAAAGCTTGATTATCACCTGCAGGATTGAATTTCTTTGCAACTGCAGTAAATGCACCATTTGAAAAAGTCTCTAATTGACCAGCGGTTGCAAGAACTTGTCTACGGGAATTTAATTTTCCTTTATCTGCCACATATTCTAATGATGATTTCCATCCCGCAAAAGCTGCCTCAATTCCATTAAGGCGCTTTGTCACATTTGAGACCGTTTCTGCTTGATCTGCCTTCATCATCTCAAAGACCTGACGAATGCTTGTTACCGGAGATGAGATGAGATTAAAGAGAATTCGCGCCTCAAAGGTGTCATTGAGATTTAGTTCAGAGGTTAGGCGCTCTACTGCCACATCTTTGGCAATTCGATCAAATTCATTAATCGGAGTTTCATTCTTTATTGCAGCAAGAGTCTTTCGAGTTAGCTCCGCCCGCTTTTCATTGCCTTCCATGGATAGGTCATCTAGTTGATCATCAAAACCAGGAACCCCAAGCATGGTTGCCCCAATTGGCGATAGCTTGATTCCCTCCTCTAGAAAGTTATCGAGAATCTTTGTTATCGCACTGGTTGTCATTTATTTACCCTTCGTCTCTTTTTTCTCCTGATTTTCAATCTCTACTAAATCAAAGTTTCCCTTACCAATCTGGCCCTGGTCTCGATACATTTCAAGCTTCTGCCTAGTATCTGCAATATCTAGATTGCGCATGGTTAATTGCCCAATTCGGTCCTCTGGTCCAAAAGCTGCTGCCTGCGTTCTCTCCATTGAGAGTTTCTCTGGGTGATAACTAAAGTTCTCACCTTTTGTATCAATAATTGAATAATCATCGCCTCGTCTTAGCCTCAAGACAACCTCGCCACTTACCGCAGATGCCACCCAGCGAGTTAGTGACTCTCTAAGCATTAACGATTGTGGGTCGAGCCATCTTCCCTCATAAAGGAGGCGACCAAGCTTTCTTCCTGATTGATAGTAATTAGCCAGAGTCTCTTCATTGTGAACAGCGCTTAATAGGCGTTCATAGGCAATAAATAGCAGCGCCATTCCAGGTGCTTCATAAATACCTCGACTTTTTGCCTCAATGATGCGATTTTCAATCTGATCTGACATTCCAAGGCCATGGCGGCCACCAATTAAATTCGCTTCCTTCATTAACTCAACGGAATCGTTGAAATCTTTATTATTTATTGCAACCGGTCTTCCTGACTTAAAGGTTATTTTCACATCTTCCTGGGCTATTGCCACTGCTTGATCCCAGAACTTAACTCCCATAATTGGCTCAACAATCTCAATAGAACTACTTAGCTCCTCAAGTTTCTTAGCCTCATGAGTAGCTCCCAAGATATTGGCATCTGTTGAGTAAGCCTTCTCCGCGCTATCGCGATATGGCAAGTTATGGCTCTTAAGCCAATCTGACATCTCTTTTCGACCACCAAGCTCTGCGACAAAATCGCTATCAAGCCAGGGCTTATAAATCTTTAGATCAGGATTTGCTAGCAGGCCATAGCGATAGAAACGCTCTATGTCATTTCCCTTATAGGTTGAGCCATCTCCCCAAATTAAAACATTATCTTCAAGCATCGCTCTAACCAGAAGCGTTCCAGTAACAGCTCTTCCAAGTGGAGTGGTGTTGAAGTAAATCTTTCCAGCACTTCTAATATGAAAAGCGCCCGATGCTAAAGCAGCGAGGCCCTCTTCAACTAAAGAGTTCTTGCAATCAACCAGGCGAGCAATTTCTGCTCCATACTCTTTAGCTCTTGAAGCGATACTTTCAATGTTGCTCTCATCGTATTGACCAAGATCTGCAGTGTAAGCACAAGGAAGCGCCCCTTTTTGTCTCATCCATGCAACTGCAACAGAGGTATCAAGGCCTCCAGAAAAAGCAATTCCAACTTTTTGCCCAACAGGAAGTGAGGCTAAAACTTTGCCACCAGATTGCTTTGAGGACATTAGCCAAGCCTAACTGAGAGCTCTTCTTTAAGGCGAACCATTAAGGCAGGCTCAATCTTCCACTGCTCAATAATCTGCTCTAACTCAGCAATATCAGCCGGCTGCGCCGGCGCTCCGGTTTTGAAAGCGCGGATCATCAGATTTCTTGGTGTGTGCTCCCCAGCAACAAATTCGATGATATCGGTGCGATATCCCAAAATTTTTAGCACGCCAGCTCTTATTGAATCAGTGAGAATATCTCCCACTCTCTCATTAATAATTCCATGTCTAGTAGCAAGATTCCATGGAGCTGGCGCCTCTTTCATCTGTCTTTGAATATCATGATGGCAGCAAGGGGCAACCAAGATCATCTCTACCCCACTTTTAACTGCCCAAGAAATCGCATCATCGCTAGCTGTGTCACAGGCATGAAGAGCAATTGCAATATCAAAGTGAGCTAGCTCTAGGTTTGCTATTTTCGTTGCCTGAAATGTAATTTCTTTACTTAATTTCAATTTCTCAACCAGAGCTATATTTCGCTCTCTACTGTCTTGCCTCTCATCAATACCTAGGGTTTTCACCTTATATCCCTGCTTACTTAAATACTTATGGGCTGCAAGGGTTAGATAAGCATGGCCGCAGCCCAGATCAATTACTTTCAGCTCTTGGTTCTTATCTCGCTTTTCATTAAGGCTATGACTTAAAATCTTTAGAAATTCTTGAACCTGAATGAACTTATCGCTTCTGCTGGGCTTTAGTTTTCCATTCTGGTCTGAGATGCCTAGCTCGATAAATATTTCATCATCTGCGCTCAATAGCCGCTCTTTTGTTCTATCGTGAGATAGCTCAGCTGCATCTAGCTCAACTCGCTTTGTTGAAAATTGAGCCTCACCAGACTTTGTTAATCTAAGATTTATCTCCTGACTTGTACTCTCAATCAAAATGTTTGAATAACCTAAATTAAACAACCTGGCTAAAGAGAGCTCACCTAAGGCAAGATTCTTTGTTGTGTCGCGCTTTCCATCATGGCTTACTACCTGCCAATGTAGCCCTGCCTTAAGAGCAACTGGGCGAATATCGATCCGCACTTGCTCTGGTTGTTTGCCCTTAGCCTTTCCTGAAATGCAGATCCGCCTGATTGATTCAGGTCTTGCTAATACATCCTGCGCGCGCGATAGCGCTTTATCTAGATCTTCAATCACGCGCTCTGCCTTCCTAGAGGAACAGTTAGAAGATAAGTCTAAGGCAGCACTTCCTTGCTATTAGCACTCTTGCTAATTCTTCGAGCCACGCAGCTTTCGAAGGCTAGTTCGATCAATATCTTTGCTTCGCTCGTGGCGCTTTCGTAGTTGAAGTTCAACAGCTTCGGCAGCCTCATCAAATGCTGCTAGATCATTAAAGCCTGAACCCTCTGCTCGAAGAAGTGGCCCACTTCCACGAGAGGTGAGAATTACTCGATGAGAGCTCTTTCCAAACCTTGGGTTTGCTTCATGTTTTACATCGACATCAATTCTCTCAATTGGAATACTGAATCTAGTTAACCTCTCTAAGCGCTCAACTGCAATCTTTTCAAAATCTATTGCTAATGAATCTCCATGGTTATGAATTATGATTTTCATCGCTCTCCTAACGATCGCTAGAGCATTATCAAGCTTGTAACTATGCCAACGTACTCCTATCTCTGCAGCGCAGGCAAGAGTAATAAGCAGAAATTAACTGAGAATTAAGCCTGAACTTTTTTACAGCAGCAGGAGAGTAATAGCTGTAGTTAGCCCTAAGGCTAGCGCCGTTGCTTGAGCAAGGATTGAAAGTGCGGTTTTGCGATCTGCTGCTTTATCTTCTGGATTTGCGACCTTTGAAATCTGACCGAGTTTTCCCAAGTTGAAAGTTCCAGCAAGGCCATAGGCAAGACAGAATTTTCTCCTAGATTGAATGAAACCGACTGCAAAGACCATAAGTGGGGCAAAGAGAGTTAATCCTGAGGCCCTAGGAGCAGAGCTCGCAATTAAGCCGGTTGCCAGAATTAAGGAAGCAACAAGACCAACAAGTGCAACTATTTGGCGGCTACGAACTTCGGCTTTGCCTAGATTACAAGTTCCAGGAATATAAGTATCGCTCACTAGAAAGCTTCTTCTAAATCCTCGTCTTCGGACCAAACTGCTTCAACATCTTCTTGCTTTTCAACCCAAGATAAGAATGAGAGAGCGCCTTTTATAGCAACAACAATTAAAGCAACGAGCGCTGTAATTCTTCTGATTGCTTTAAACATAGCCTAATTCTATGGCAGCCTTGCTAAAGTTTCCAACGCAGCCATAGCAGCGTTATGTCCAGCAATTCCACTAACCCCGCCGCCGCGAAGCGCGCCGGCGCCGGCTATGAAAATTCGCTCTGAATTAGTTTCAACTCCCCACTTTCTACTATCCCCATCCTGCTTCCAAGGAAATTCGAGATCGCTATGAAAGATATTGCCTCTGGGCAGTCCTAGCTCTTTTTCTAACTCTTGTGGGGTCTTTACCTCAATACAGAGATTGCCGTCACTATCTTTAGCTAGATAATTCTCAATAGGTCTTTCTAGATACTGGCTAAAACCATCCAAAATTCTCTTACTCACTTCAGCCTTAATCCGGTCATGATCGTTATCAAAGAGTGAGGCCGGCAGATGCAGGGCAAAGAGAGTAAGGCTTTGATATCCAGCAGCTATCAAATCTGGATGAAGAATTGTTGGATCAGTGAGGGTATGGCAGTAAAGCTCAGAGGGAATGACATCGGGAATCTGACCAAGGCTTGCCTGAGCAAATGCCTGCTCTAATTCAAAGTAGCTCTCGTTGACATGAAATGTTCCAGCGAAGGCTACTTTTGGATCAGCGCCACTTTTTAGCTTAGGAAGCTCTTTCAAAACCATATTTATCTTCACCTGTGAACCATCGCGAAGTGGTGGCGCCTTAAAGTCAGCAACTTTCTCTAAAACCCTAGGCGCACAATTTGCTAGCGCAACTCTTGCTTCATAGCTCTGCCCATCTACAGTCTTAATCAGTAGATGCTTATCACCTTGAGTAATTGAAGTAACCTCTTGGCTAGTAGCTATTTCAACGCCTAATTGCTTGGCCCTAATTAGAAGTTGATCAACTAGAACGCCCATACCGCCTTTGGGAACTCGCCACTGACCGCTTGAGTTTCCAATAACATGATAGATAAAGCACTTATTAGCCAGGTGATCATCAGCGCTAGTAAAGGTGCCGATAAGTCCATCGGTAAGGACTACTCCTTTTACTAGATCATCAAAGAAATTATCATTTAAGCTCTGGGCTAGGGTGTTTTCAACGAGCTCTACCCAGGTAAGTGGATCAACCAGCTCCTTTATCTCTGACTCTGTTGGCACTGGCTTTAACATAGTTGGGGCAACAACTTCAGCAAACTCTTTAATGGATTGATAGAAGCTCTCCCAAGCGATTGCTTCATCATCACCTTCTGTTAGCTCGGAGAGTGAATCTCTACTTTCTTGATCAAAATCTGAATTAATCAATAGCCCCTTATCACTCTCACCATCAAAGTAGGGGGTATAGGAAGATACTTTTCGGCCAATAGTTTCAAAGTTAAGTGATAAATCTTTAACTATTTGATCTGGTAGAAGTGAGACTAAATAAGAGTATCTAGAGAGTTTGGCATCAACTCCTTTAAAGGCTTTCACACTAGTTGTTGCTCCCCCGAGTGAGGCGCTTTTCTCCAGAACTAAAACGCTCTTTCCAGCTTTCGCTAGATAGCAAGCTGCAACTAAGCCGTTATGACCACTGCCAATGACTATTGCGTCATAGCGCTTCATAGAGATTTGAGGATGCGATCAAATGCTTCAGTAATAATCTCAGGACTGGTTCCAAAGTTAAAGCGAATATATTGCTTATGGTTTGGCCCATACATATAACCACCTTTGAACGCTACTTTTCCTCTTTCTAATAGGTGCTTTGCTGGGTCATCTCCTAAATTAAGAGCTGAGAGATCAAGCCAGGCCAAATAGCTAAAGTCGGGCTCTCGATAGGTAATCGAGGGAATCTTGCTATCAATTAGATTCCTGATTAGAACCTTATTCTCCTCAAGTGTTGCAATAGCGCCATCGAGCCAATCAATTGATTGACTAAAGCCAGCAGTTGCTGCAACTGCTCCAAATATTGAGGCTCGATAGCCAACAGATTCAGGCATAGCGTTAATTCGCTGCTTTAGCTCATCTGATCCGGTAATGATTAGAGCACATTTGAGTCCAGCTAGATTAAAAGCTTTTCCAGAGCCAGAGATAGCCACACATACTTCGCGGGCATCATCACTAATGGCCATAAAGGGTTGAAAATCGCGTCCTTTATAGACAAGCGGTGCATGGATTTCATCGCTAATAATTACTACGCCATACTTTTTAGCCAATGAAGCAAGTGTTTCTAGCACTTCTCTTGCAAAGATAACTCCTACTGGATTGTGTGGATGGCAGAGCAGATGAACTTTTACTCCAGCTTTATACTCTCGCTCAATTCCATCTAAATCAAGCCAGTAATTCTCCCCCTCTTGCTTTAGTGGAACATCAACTAAGGTTGCGCTAACTTCTTTAGGCCAGGTCCAGAAATTTTCATAAACTGGAGAATTAACCATCAGTTTCTCGCCAGGCTTTAATAGAGTTCGAATTACTTCAACTGCTGCAACTCCAGCATCAGTTGCGGTGCGAATATGTGCAGGATCAACTTTCCATCCCCATCGCGTATCTGCAAACTTAGAAAAAGCTTCAAATAGCTCTGGCATTGGGCCTAAGTAGCCCGTATCAGAGCGATTTACCATGTCATGAAGTGCTTGCTTAATTGGTTCTGCTATCGGGAAATCCATTTCAGCAACTGGCAGGGGCAGAACATCGCTGGGAAAAAATCGCCACTTAGCGCTTTTGCGGCCTCTTAGCTCATTTAGTCCAGGAGCTCTAACAACTTCGGCCATGGGTAGGAGTATGCCACTGCAATCAAAATAAATAAAAGGTGCTATCCCTTAACAGATCCAGCGAGCAATCCGCGCACAAAATATCTCTGTAGCGCAAAGAAAACAGCTACCGGCACCAATATTGAAACGAAAGCGCCTGCTGTTAATAACTCCCAATCTCCCCCTCTAGTTCCAGTCATCTCGGCTAGTCTGACCATAAGAGGTGCAATCTCACGTTTGCCGCCACCGAATGTAAGAGCAACTAGCAAATCATTCCAGACCCATAGGAATTGGAAAATTGCAAAGGAGGCAATTGCTGGAATGCTAAGTGGCAGCACTATTTGTCTAAAGAGCTTGAAGTAATCTGCGCCATCAACCCTTGCTGCCTCCATTAACTCTCTCGGCAATTGCGCAATAAAGTTATGGAGCAGAAATATCGCAAGCGGAAGTCCAAACATAGTGTGAGCTAGCCATATTGGAATAAAGGTTCCAGTAATGCCAAAACTTGGAATTACAGTAACGCTTCCAATATGAAGTCCTCCTGAGAAGAGCTGTAGCAGAGGAATTAGAGACATCTGAAGTGGAATTACTTGGAGAGCAAAGATTCCAAAGAAAATAAAGTTTCTTCCCTTAAAGTCAAACCAAGCAATTGCATAAGCTGCAAAGATTGCAATGGTTATTGGAATAATCGTTGACGGGATAACAATGGCAAAGGTATTTACAAAGTATTGACTCAAAGGAGGAGTTGCGCCGCGACCTTCAAATAAGACTCTGCTGTAATTCTCAAGAGTAAATTCTGGCTTGGTAAGTACAGTCCACCAACCAGATGAGTTAATACCTGTCTGAGGTCTAAGTGATGTAACAAAGAGGCCAAAGGTAGGAATTGTCCAAAGAACTGCTACCAAAATTGCTACAAAGCTTGCCCACGGAGAGCTTAGATGGCTCTTAACTGTTTCTACTTTGCCTTGCTTTATCGCCTTTGCCATCACCGCTCCGATCTCTCACGTCGCAGATGCATCACGTTATAGGCAACTAGTGGAATAACTCCAAGGAATAAAATGATTGCCAGAGCGCTTCCAGTACCATAATTAAGCGCTCTAAAAGACTGGTTATACATCTCATTGGCTATAACGCTGGTTTTAAAGTTTCCACCAGTCATGGTTCTGATGATGTCAAAGACTTTAAGTGCCCCAATAGTTATAGTGCTTAAAACCACGATAATGGTTCCTCGAATCATTGGAACTGTAACTTTTCCAAATCTCTTCCAGCCGCTTGCTCCATCAAGCATTGATGCTTCCATAATCTCTTCAGGAATTGCCTTGATTGCGGCAGAGAGAATCACCATGGCAAAACCAGTTTGAATCCACACAAATACCACGATGAGTAAGAAGGTATTTAAGGGAGCGGTTAAAATCCAATTCGTTGGAACAAAGCCTAACCACTCAGCTATCTGGCTAAGAAGGCCAATTTCAGCAACTCGTTCATTTGGTTGAAATTGATAGACAAATTTCCAGATAATTCCAGCTCCAACAAATGAGATTGCCATTGGCATAAAGATCAAAGATTTAACTAACCCAGGCCTCTTCATCCGATCTGTAAGAACTGCAATTGTTAATCCAAGAGCAGTTGAGGCGATGGGAGCTACAACCATCCAGATTCCGGTATTTCGCAAAATCTGAAGAATTTCAGGTTGAGTAAACGCCCAGATGTAATTCTCTAACCCAACAAAATTATCTCCTCTTGCATCCCTGAAAGATAAATAGAGCGTTCTAATAGCAGGGGCTATCAATCCTATAAAGAGAAAAATGAGCGCAGGAGCTAAAAAGAGTAAGTATTTAACTAATCTCTGTACTCGCTCTGAAGTTCTCTCTGCTAAGTAAAAGGCAAGGCTAACAACAATGGCAAAGACAATTACCGTAATTACAAGCCCAGTTAACTTTGAGGCAGCCTGTTCAAGTTGAGATTGGCGTGCTGCTAACTCAAGCATCAAGCCTCAACTCCCCTTAAGTAATCATTCCTTACTGAATTTCCTAGAACTTCTATAAGCATTATTGCAAAGAGCGATACTTTGCGTAAGGGGTGTAGCAACTTTTCTAAGTGCTACACCCCTTACAACTACTACTTCTCAGAAGCTTTTAGGCTCCTTGAGATACCAAAGTCTTTTTAAGACTTAGGCCAGGACTTCTCGATTGCATCAAGAACAGCCTTATCGGACTTGTTCTCTGCAACCCAAGCAGTCATTTCTTTCCAGAATGAACCGGCACCAACAGCTGCAGGCATTGCATCTGATCCATCAAAACGGAAGATGGTTGCATTCTTGAGAATTTCAACCGCATTCTTATTTACTGGATCTGCAACATTTGCAGTATCTAGACCCTTGTTAGCTGAGAACCAGCCACCAAGTGCTGCCTTCTTGTTATTCCATTCAGGTGATGTTAGATAAAGCTGAACCGCTCCAACTTCACCGCGATCTGAGAATGCGCCAACGAACTCTCCGCCACCAAGGGCAGGGCGTTGATCAGCAGTCACACCTGGGAAGTAGAAGGTAGTAATTCCGCCTTCAACATCAGTATCTTCTGGAGTAACAATGGTTGCGCCATAGTCAGCGGCAAGGATGCCACCGATAAATGAAGCCTGGCGGTGCATTGCGCAGGAACCATCAACAATTCCAGCTCCACCCTCTTGGAAGGTAGTTGTGGCAATTGCTGAAACATTTCCTACATATTTAGCATTCTTAAGAACCTTACCGGCCTCTTTGAGAACAGCTGCGACCTTTGGATCATTAAATGGCATGGTGTGATTAACCCAAGCATCATATGTTGCCGCATCATTAACGCGGAGCATGATGTCTTCCATCCAGTCAGTTCCAACCCAACCTGTTGCATCTCCGGAGCCAAAGCCAACGCACCATGGTTGAACTTTGCCTTCAGCTGCAATCTTGTCAGAGAGAGCTAGTAACTCTGGCCAAGTTGTTGGAATTGTCCATCCGTTATCAGCAAATGTCTTTGGTGAATACCAGACGAATGATTTTACGTTTGCACCAAGTGGAGCGGCATAGAAGGTTCCATCAACGGTTCCATATGCCTTCCAATCTGGTCCATAGAATTCATCTGCATTAGCTGAAACAGCACTAGTTGCAGGGAACATCTTTCCAGTAGCAACCATTGCTTTTAGTAGACCTGGTTGTGGGAAGACTGCAAGATCTGGAGCTGTGCCACCTTCAACACGAACTGGAAGTTGTGCTTCAAATTCAGCAGTTCCATTCCAATTAATCGTGATGCCAGTGCACTCTTCAAATTCGGCAAATGATTCTTGATAAATCTCTGCCTCTGGGCTACGGATAGAGGAATAGATTTCTACCTCTGTTCCGTCATAGCCTTGATACGCTTCGTAGGCATCACAGTTTGCGCCACCAGCAGAATCATCTGAGCTGGAGCATGCGCTTAATACAAGTGATAGCGCTGCGAATAAAGATGTCGCCAACAGAAGTCGACGACGCCGCAATGATGCGGTCATATAGTTTCCCCTTTCGAAAGGACCATAGAAGTTCCACAGATTTCTCTGAGGAAGTTAGGGCCCATCTTTCTCTGGGGCCCCTTACCAAGCAATAGTTAGCCCCTGTAAACGGGCGGTAAATAACTAACTATTTTGTTATTTTCCCCAGCCAAACGGTGCTATCAGCAGGCAGGGTGAGCGTCTTTGCCTCTAAATGAGCCTGCGTAGATGAGGCCAGGATGATCTGGCTATCGCTCTCAAGTTTGAGTTCAAAGCTCTGGTCTGTGGTGTTGGCATAGAGGAAAAAATCATCCCCCCGGCTAAAAGCTAGAACTCCTTCTGGAGTATCAATCCAAGTAATCGCATTTGATGCAGGTAGCTGGCGTGATAAAAGTTTTCTCATATGAACTGACTTGCGATAGAGCGTTAAATGGCTATTGGAATCTACTTGGGCTTCAACGCAGTGTTTTTGCCAAGTACTTGGAATTGGCAACCAAGGTCTTGTAGTTGTAAATCCATAATTTGGTAATTGAGAACTCCAAGGAAGTGGAATTCGTGCGCCATCTCTTCCCTTATCAACTCCCTTAGTTCTAAAAAAGACTGGATCTTGGCGATCTTTATCTTCAAGCTGGCCATCTTCAAGCCCCAGCTCTTCGCCCTGATAAATATAAATACCACCAGGAAGGCCATGAGTTAGTAGCGCCATAGCTCTTGCTCTCTGCCTTCCTAATTCTCCGCCGCCAAGTCTTGATACAAGTCTTGGAGAGTCATGATTTGAAAGAACCCAAGTAGGAGATGCGCCAACTTGCCTCACTTCATCTAACGTTTTCTTGATTGCGCTTACTAGAAATTCTGCATCCCAAGGCGCGATGAGAAAGTCAAAGTTAAATATCTGATGGAGTTCATCACTTCTTACATATCTCATGGCCCTTGAACTGGGATGAACCCATGCTTCAGCAACACTCATTCTCTGGCCTTCGTAGGAGTCAAGGATTTTTCGCCAACTGCGATATATCTCGTGTACTCCCTCTCTATCAAAGAATGGAACATCGGCAAGAAGTGATTCGCGCTCAACTCTATCCATATCACTAACATCAAGGCGAAGGGCCCTAGTCAATCCTTCTGGATCTCTATGATCTTTAAAAATCTCTTCCTTAACTAGACCATGAGCAACATCGATTCGAAATCCATCAACGCCCTTATCAAGCCAAAAACGAAGCGTCTTTTCAAAATCCTTTTTTACCTCATCGTTTTCCCAATTCAAATCAGCTTGCGTGGAATCAAACAAATGTAGATACCACTGGCCAGGTTTGCCATCTACTTCCTTAACTCTGCTCCAGGCAGAACCTCCAAATATTGAGCACCAATTATTTGGAGGAATCTCTCCACTTTCACCTCGTCCATCATAGAAATGAAAACGTGAACGCTCTAGAGATCCAGGCAGAGATTGAAGAGCTGCCTTAAACCACTGATGCTCTGTCGAGAAGTGATTTGGAACTAAATCAACAATGATTCTTAAATCAGATTTATGCGCTGCCTTTATCAAATTAACAGCATCTTCCATGCTGCCAAATCTTGGATCAACCGCTCTTGGATCTTCGACGTCATAACCACCATCATTATTTGGTGAGAGATAAAAAGGACTTAGCCATATTGCATCGATGCCAAGTGATTTAAGGTAAGAAAGTCGTGAAATTACGCCAACTAAATCTCCCTCGCCATCACCATTAGTATCTTGAAAAGAGCGGGGGTAAACCTGATAAATCGCAGAATTTGACCACCAATCCAATTCTTTTTGGCTATTAATTTCTATGCCTCCAAGCGCCTAGTGGAATTCCTTACTACCAAGGTAGTTGGAAGAGTTAAGGAATGAGATTCACTCTTGGGAAGTTTTAAGCGCTCCATAATCGACCATGCAGCCATCTCCCCCATCAGAGAGACGGGCTGCTCAATAGTTGTTAGGTCTGAAAACTCTGCCATTTCATGGCCATCAAAGCCAATAATTGAAATGTCATCTGGAACTTTTAAGCCATTTCTTCTAATTGCTTGTAGCGCGCCAAGTGCCATCTCATCTGATTGGCAAAATATTGCTGTTGGCCTATCAGCTCTTGCCAATAAATCATCCATCGCTCTACTTGCACCATACATTGTGAAGTCACCAAAGACTTCACGAGTTGGCTTAAATTCCAATCCACTCTCAGCTAGAACCTGCATAAATCCCTTGCGGCGATCTTGTGGAACGCTAAAACCAAATGGGTCATCCGGCCGGCCTGAGAGAAGTGCAATCTTTTTATGGCCTAAATTAACTAAGTGCTGAGTTGCTGTCCTTGCCCCTGCAACATCATCAATAGCCACGCTAGAACACTGTGCATGATGCATTCCAACAAGTGCGATTGGAATTCCAAGGCTTAACATCGAATCAAACTCTTCCTCAGTTGGAGGAAGGCTAATAACAATTAGGGCATCTACTCGACCTTTTAGCAATTGATGTTGGAATAATCGCTCGCGCCCTTTCATCTGCGAGAAGTTATAGAGCAGCAGATCAAGGCCTGCCTCTCTAAGAGCTTGCTCTGCGCCATTAATAACTTGAGCGAAATACCATCTAGAGATAAATGGAGCCACTACTCCAACTGAATTAGTTCTTCCAAATAAAGCTTTGGCAGAGCTTTGCGGGATGGGATAGCCAAGTTTCTCTGCAGCATCGAGAATTTTCTTACGAGTTTCAGGATTAACATGATTTAAACCTCGAAGAGCTCGCGAAACGGTGGCGATAGAGACTCCAGCCTCAGTTGCGACTTCCTTAATACCGGCTGCCATGAAAACCTTTCAAAGCCCTTAATGCAAAGAGCTACATAGAGATTGTAAAACTCTGTAAGCGGCTAAAAATAGACTGTAAAACTGAAAATGGCTACCCTGCCTTCTCATGGCAATCACGCTGGCGCAATCGCGAAAAATCTCCGCGGAGATTGCAAAGAAAAACCCCAGATTTAAACCCATAATCAAGCAATCTGGGCCTTGTCCTCTTGGTATTAAAACAAAGAAACCCTTGGAAAGTAATTTTTCAACACTTGCTTCATCAATTCTCTCTCAGCAATTATCTACTAAAGCTGCCGCAACAATTATTGGAAGAGTTAAGAACCTCTCTGGGGGGCGAATTTCGCCGAGTGGAATCAGTCGAATAAGTAGAAGTGATTTAAGGCAAGCTGGTTGCTCAACGGCAAAGGCGAGAGCTTTAGAGGAGTTAGCTCAAGCCGCCCTTAGCTCAAAGGTATCTATGAGCTCTCTTCATCGCCTAGATGATGAAGAAATTAGAGAGCAGCTTCTGCCGCTCTTTGGAATTGGAGTCTGGACTGTTGAGATGTTTTTGATGTTTCAACTAGGCAGACAGGATGTGTGGCCGGTGGGAGATCTTGGAGTCAGGCGTGGTTGGGAGAAGGTTCATCGCATGAGAGGTGAGATAAAGCCAGCCGAGCTTCTTAAATTAGGTGAAATCTATAGCCCATATCGCAGCCATTTAGCTTGGTATTGCTGGCGAGCTACTGAAATTCTCTAGGAGTTTTTTGGTTCAAGCGTTAGCGCTACTGAGTTGATACACCAACGTTGATCAGTTGGAACTGCATAACCTTCACCTTCAAAGACATGTCCAAGGTGTGAACCGCAAGAAGCGCAACGAACTTCTGTTCTGATTCGCGGAGCAAGTGAGCGATCTTCCAATAGCACTACTGCATCATCACTTTTTGGGGCATAGAAAGAGGGCCAGCCGCAACCTGAATGAAATTTGGTTTCACTTCTAAATAGCTCTGCGCTACATGCTTTGCACTTATAAACGCCAATGGTTTCACTCTCATAATACTTTCCTGTAAATGCAACCTCAGTTCCAGCTTTTCGCAATACATCATAGGAGAGTGGATCTAGGCTCTTAGCTAAACTTTCATCATCTAATTGAACTGGAAATGCCTTTCCAGTCTTGGGATTGATTTTAGGAAGTTCAGATTCGCTATAAGACATTACTTTCTCCTTAAGCCTTCAAAGCAGGATATGCAATCCCAGTACTTGAGTGACAGTCATAGCCATTTGGATTTTTCTCTAAATATCTTTGGTGATACTCCTCCGCTAGAAAATACTCATGCCCCTCTGCGCTCTGAATCTGAGTGACAATTTCACCAAGTCCTGCGCTCTTAAGCACATCGTTGTAAACCTGACGAGTTTTTTGGGCCATTTCTAACTGCTCAGCGGTAGTTGTAAATATTGCGCTGCGATACTGGGTTCCAATATCTCCGCCCTGCTTATTTAGTGACGTTGGATCATGCATCACCCAGAACTCTTCCAGAAGTCTCTGATATGAAATTAGCTCTGGATCAAAAACTACCTCAACCATTTCAGCATGATTAGTTTTTCCAGTGCAGACCTCTTGATATGTTGGTGATTTAGTATTTCCACCCATATATCCAACTGAAGTTGAGATCACTCCAGATAGATTCCAGAATCTTCGCTCTGCTCCCCAGAAGCAACCAGTTGCAAAATACGCTCGTTCTTTCATGGGCCAATATTGGCAGAGGAATCACTGATAATCTTTTCCAAAGCGCCCCCGTAGCTCAGGGGATAGAGCACCGCCCTCCGGAGGCGGGTGCACAGGTTCGAATCCTGTCGGGGGCACTTGATCTAAGAATTATTCAAAATTCAAAATAATTTAAGAGCTCTAGCGCTCTATCTCACTAACTTTCTGTGAAATCGCGGGGCAAGACTCTTGAGTTAAGATGTTTTAGCGGGGATAATATGGCAGTAATCGCGCCCAAATCTGGTTCGCATTACACCCAAAGACGCAAGAATGGTCAATCTCGGTTTCCCCGAACTGCCCCTTGCCTGAAGATTGATGAGGTCTTATGAGCTTGGATTGGCGCCACCGCGCTGCCTGCCGCGATATTGACCCCGAACTCTTCTTCCCGGTTGGAAATACTGGGCCTGCGATTGCTCAAATTGAAGAAGCTAAGAAAGTCTGTATGCCTTGCATAGTTAGGCAAGATTGTTTGCAATGGGCACTTGAAAGTGGCCAAGACTCTGGAGTCTGGGGCGGGCTATCTGAGGATGAAAGACGAGCTATGAAGCGCCGCGCTGCTAGAAATCGTGCACGTTTATCCGAAAATAACTTCGAGGAGTAGTTCTTTAACGCTCTAGCGGAAAAGAAATCTGAACCTTAGTTCCAATATTTGGCTTAATAAACTCTATTTTTCCAGCTAACTCATTCTTAGTTAGAGTCTGCACAATCTGCAAACCGAGATTTGTGTTTGTTTCAAGCGAGAAGTCGCTTGGAATGCCGGCTCCATTATCCAAAACTGTTACAGTCATAGATTTTCCACTTCTATCAATTCTTAGCTCTACCAAATCACCGCTTTGACTCAAACCATGCTCTAAAGCGTTGTGAATCAACTCTGTTAATACCAAGGCAAGAGGTGTTGCAACCATTGAAGAGATAAGGCCGAATTCGCCGACCTTCTTTATCCGGATCTCATTTGGCCTGATATTTAACTCTGATGCGCCTTGAATTATCTTGGTAATAACCTCATCAAATTGCACTAAATCCTGCGCGGTAGCAGAGAGAGTCTCGTGAACTAAAGCAATTGAAACCACCCTTCTAACCGCCTCTTCAATAGCAGCGCTAGCTTTTGGGTCGTCAATTCGCCTTGCTTGAAGGCGAAGCAGAGCTGAAACAGTCTGCAGATTATTCTTTACTCGATGATGAATCTCTCTAATGGTGGCATCTTTACTGATTAAAGCTCTATCTTTCCTTCTTAGCTCTGTAACGTTGTGAACAAGAACTACAGCTCCAATTCGATTATCACCTTCAGTTAATGGCATTGCTAAAAGATCCAATACCCCACCACTGTTTTCAAACTCATCTCGCCTCAATTGCTTACCACTCATAGTTATCTGCCAGTTCTCCTCCCGTGGATTAAGCGGTGAAGATTGGCTGACAAGAGAATCTAAAACTCGACCAAGGTTCTGCCCTTCAAGATCTTTATCCCAACCAATTCGATTGAATGCAGATCGAGCATTTGGACTAGCAAAGAGAACTTCTCCTGCAGCATTTAGTCTTACCAAACCATCGCCAACTCTTGGAGCAGCCTCTGCCAGATAGACATTGTCCTTTACGGGAAAGTTTCCCTCAGCAATCATTCGATAGATATGGTTAGCAATCTCGCGATAATTTAGTTCAAGTCGTGACGGCGTTCTCATCGTCTCTAGATTTCTATGACGTGAAATTACTGCTATTACTCGACCAGCAAAAAAGACTGGAATGCACTCAACCTTTATCTTTATCTCTCCAACTTGCTCAGCCCTACTATCTCTAACAATCTCACCACTTGATAGCGCTTGATCAATATCTGGTCTAGATCCCCATGCCACATCATTGCCAATTAAGTCTTGAGTAAAAACCGTTGCTGCAGTCATGGGGCGAATCTGGGCGATAGTGCGATGTCCTTCCGGCCAACTCTTTTCATCTTTGCGCTTTGGTATCCATAAAACTAAATCTGCAAATGAGATATCTGCAAGCAATTGCCATTCAGCTGTTAATTCACCAAGACGCAATACATCATCACTCGTTAGCGAACTCTGGTCTGAGAGTAGATGGCGAAAAGGCATAGGCGAAAGAGTACTTCAGATTATTTTATGGAGATAAATGGCTAACTCTCGTAGCGCTCGAGAGAGGCTACTGCGAGAGTTGACTTCAGACAAAGTGGCATATCGATTGCGAGCACGCTCTAAATTGCCATACTCATAGGGCATAAAGAAGTGAGGCTTGCCGTCGATCTTACTTCTAAAGCTTTTGCGGAAAAGGGGGCGGCTGGAGCTACTACTCTCTTTATTGAGTAGATAAATTACATTTAGCTCGGATGAGAACATCTTTAATGATTCTTCGAATTGCTCTAATTGATAGAGGGCGCGGCTATCTTGATGAATTATGTAAATTAGATGAGAACAACTACTCAGGGCCTGCATAAAAAACTTTCCTCTTGTGCGTCGATCAGATACCGCCTGGCTCATTACCGGCGCGCTTCCCACATCAATAAAAACGCTCTCTTTCTCTCTAGATTCAATCTCATCAAATGAAGTAATACTCTGAAGGGATAGAGCGTTATTAAGAACACTTCGCTGATAACTCATTCTCTCCCCCACCATCTGAGACAGACTCTGCTTGGAAAGATCTGCATCGATGAGCAACATCTGGGCTTGTTTCGAATACTCCTGGGCCGTATTTAGCGCAAGAGTTGAAATTCCTGGAGAGCCATCAGAGCCAGTGAATAAAACCCAAGAATCTCTACGGAATGAGTTTCCAGTTGGGAGAACCTCATTACTTCCTCTTAAAGCCTGATTAGCTTGATGCAATATCTCATCACTACTAAATCTCTTATCCACATCAAGAATAAGAATTGAAAGATTTTCATCACTTTCTCTTCTTATCTCGCGCCAATCTAGCCCAAAGTATTTATCAGAAATTATCAAGATGCGAAGAGAAGTTGTACTTGCAATTAACTTTGAATCAAAATCTGATGGCGACAGTAGACGCTTTTGGAGCTGGAAGTCATGTTTCAGCAGAACTTCAATAACTTGGTCTTCAACTTGATGAGAGCCTAGTGCGGTGATTAAATTTATTTTCACCGATTTCCTACCAGAATAAAGTCGTAATTTCCCATATCCTCAATCAGGTTTGGAATTATTGTCCTTGGGACAAGAAGTGTTATTACTAAGTCCCCTCCTAGAGTATTTGCCTGGTTATCTACTTGATCTATGACCAAATCACTTGCAATCAAGCGACTTTTATATCTGCCAGATTCAAGGTTTTGAGAGCGCAATTCAGATTTAGTGATTCCATAAATATCAACTCGTTGTCCGCTGCCAATATCTTTTGGTACTTGAGAAAAGGCGATAGCAATTGGAACCTGCTGGAGCTGCTCATCTATCTGCTCACTTACCGCATAAGCTGGTATTAATTCCTCTGCTCCAATTGCTCTAACCACCGAGCTTCCAATGATTGAAACCTGCCCATCGATGTAATTTGCTGCATTACTTGGCAATAAGACTTTGCTGATAACGACATCTTCTGCCGTAATTACCTCTCCTTTGCCAAGATCAACTGCTGCGCTCCAAACCGTGATCATCCGACTCGATGAATTGGAGATGACTAGAGCTGAGATAAATGAAGCAGCGATTAAGCATCCCCCTAAAATCGTTTTAAGATAACTACGGATAGAGAAGTTAAAGGAATTTTTCTGAAGCTTATTGGTGTTTTTCATTGGCAATGAATACCCAATTTCTTGCCCTCATGAGCTTCTACTTCCACAACCAAAACGCAGGTATTAACAAGCTGTGGACAATGCCTCATCCTTTTAGAGGATAGTTATTTCGCATTTAATAACCATGCTCTGGCTATGAAAAATGAAGCAGAAATAAGCAATAAAAGATTTGATCTTTCTGATTATGATTTATTGGATCATCCATCTCTAGAGCTCTTTGGGCAGAGGAACTTTTATTCAACTCCACTCTTTGGAAGAGGCGATCTACCGACAAGCAATAAGCTCTATCTAATTCCAACTAGCCATGGTGAGAACTATGAAGCAGATTTTGCTCCCACTCCTTCTTCTCTTGCAGAACTTCCCAATGCCACGCGCTGGACTCTTACTTATTTGATTACCGCTCTTGAGATTATGGCTGCAAGGCGCCCAGCATCTCAGGTTGCTCGCACCACACACCGCTACACCTATAACTCACTACTTACTCAAGTAGGAAGCTTGAAGGAGGTTCCCAAGATCAAAAGTGTTAGAAGAAGCCAGCCAATAGTTGGAGTCGTTGAACTAAACGCCACATTGATTTTCAAAGAGAGAATTAGGGCTCTCGTTGCACGCTTTGAAGGGGTCGATCACAAATGGCTCTGTACTGAGTTAAGCCTTATATAGAAAGCTATGCAGCTCCATGGCAGCGTTTATATTTTTTTCCAGAACCACATGGGCAAGGCGAATTTCTAGATACTCCACCATTTACTGCAGGTGATGAGCTTGAAGCCTGACCACTTTCACTTGGCGATGAGTAACGAAGCTCTTGCTTTGGAGCAGCTGGAGTAACGCCCTTTGCTTCGACGTGTTCATTCTCAACCTTGACTTCAACATTAAATAAGAATCCAACAAGTTCTTCCTTAATTGCATCCATCATCGCAGAAAATAGTTCATATCCCTCTTTCTGATACTCAACAAGTGGATCTCGCTGCGCCATAGCGCGAAGACCAATTCCCTCTTGGAGATAATCCATCTCATAGAGATGCTCGCGCCACTTTCTATCTAATACAGAAAGGAGAATCTTTCGCTCAAGTTCTCGCAAGACTTCAGCGCCTAGATCTTGCTCACGTTTTGCATAGGCAGCAAAGATGTCATCTAGGACTTTAGCGGTGAGGAAATCAGTATCTAAGCCAGTTCTGCCACCAACTTCAGCTTCAATATCTTCAACTTTAAATGAGATGGGATAAGTTGCTTTCAGAGCGGTCCAGAGTTGATCTAGATCCCACTCTTCAGGAAATCCTTCATTAGTTGCTGCTCCAATATAGCCACGAATAGTATCTTCAATAAATCCTGTGACTTGCTCCTTAATATCAGCGCCCTCTAATACTTCACGTCTTTCGCGATAGATAACCTCGCGCTGACGGTTCATCACATCGTCATATTTAAGAACGTTTTTACGCATCTCAAAGTTCTGTGATTCAACTTGAGTCTGCGCAGATTTAATGGCATTAGTTACCATCTTTGATTCAATCGGTGTATCTTCCGGAATGCCTGCAGCGCTTAGGAAACGCTCGACAAGTGCTGAGTTAAACCTACGCATTAATTCATCTTGAAGCGAGAGATAGAAACGAGATTCACCAGGATCTCCTTGGCGACCAGATCGGCCACGGAGCTGATTATCGATACGGCGTGACTCATGTCGCTCAGTTCCTAAAACATAAAGTCCACCAAGTGCAACAACTTCATCATGGCCTTTGGAGACGGCAGCCTTCTGTCTTTCAATTTCAGCTGGCCACATCGCTTCATACTCTTCAGGGTTTTCAACTGGCGAGATTCCCTGACGTTGTAATTCATAATCAGCCATAAATTCTGGGTTTCCACCAAGCATGATGTCAGTTCCACGACCTGCCATATTTGTTGAAACTGTTACAGCTCCAACCGTTCCTGCTCTTGCGATAATGGCCGCTTCACGTTCATGCTGCTTAGCATTTAATACTTCATGCGGAATACCTTTGCGCCGAAGAGCACTTGAGAGAACCTCTGACTTTTCAACGCTAACAGTTCCAACCAAAACTGGTTGTCCCCTTCGATGGCGCTGGGCAATATCGTTAGCTACCGCTTCAAACTTGGCATCCTCTGTCTTATAGACCAGATCTGATTGATCAAGTCGTTGCATGACTTTGTTAGTTGGAATTGGAATTACTCCAAGCTTATAAATCTGCATAAATTCTGAAGCTTCTGTCATCGCTGTTCCGGTCATACCAGCTAACTTGTCGTACATGCGGAAGTAGTTCTGCAAGGTTATTGTGGCCAGAGTCTGGTTTTCATCTTTGATCTCAACCCGCTCTTTTGCTTCCAGTGCTTGATGTAGACCTTCGCTATAGCGACGGCCAGAGAGAACTCGGCCGGTATGTTCATCAACAATTAAGAGCTCTCCACTCATGATTACATAATCTTTATCTCGCTTAAATAGCTCTTTAGCCTTAAGAGCATTATTTAGATAGCCGATCATTGGAGTGTTTACTGCTTCATAGAGATTTTCAATACCTAGTAGCTCTTCTACCTTTGAAACTCCAGCATCAAGAATTCCAGTATTACGCTTCTTTTCATCAACTTCATAATGCTCACCGCGAGTTAAGCGCGATGCAATATTGGCAAATTCTTGATACCACTTCGTTGCCTTATCAGCAGGTCCACTGATAATCAGAGGGGTTCTAGCTTCATCAATCAAGATTGAGTCAACTTCATCTACGATGGCAAAATTATGCTCACGCTGCACGCAATCGGCCAAGTTCCAAGCCATATTGTCTCGAAGATAATCGAAACCAAATTCATTATTTGTTCCATAGGTAATATCACAGTTGTACTGTTCGCGGCGCTCTGCTGGGCTCATCGAAGCCAGAATGACCCCGACCTTTAAACCTAAAAATCTATGGATGCGTCCCATCCACTCGCTATCACGCTCTGCTAGATAATCATTAGTAGTAACAATGTGAACCCCTAGACCAGTGAGAGCATTTAGGTATGAAGGAAGAGTTGCTACCAAAGTCTTTCCTTCACCAGTTCGCATTTCTGCAATATTTCCGCGGTGAAGTGCAGCGCCTCCCATAATTTGAACGTCGTAGTGGCGCTGTCCCAGTGTTCGCTTTGATGCCTCTCTGACTAGAGCAAAAGCTTCTGGAAGAAGGTCATCTAAATCTTCTCCTGCCGCAAGTCGTGCTTTGAAGGTTTCAGTCATAGCTCGCAGTTGCTCATCGCTCATCGCGACATAAGTTGCTTCGTGTGAGTTAACAAGATCAGCAATCTTTTCTAATTGCTTAAGTGCGCGCCCTTCTCCGGCACGCAGAATCTTGTCGAGAATTGCAACCACGGATCAACCTTCCACTTGATGAACTAGGGCTCTATCGTATTAGTAGGCGGTGGGCTGACGCACATACCGTTGCAGCGCCCAAAACTGTCAGATTTCTCTCCCTTAAAGCCCGAAAAGCGTTATCTAACGTAGCCCCGGTGGTCA
>JBMTBW010000012.1:0-23482 GCA_049430265.1 Candidatus Nanopelagicaceae bacterium
GCCTTTACTTATGGCAGGCAAAGTAAAGGCTAAGAAGGCAGGCAAGAAATCCACAGCTAAGAGCCCCCGGCGCGGTCGAGCTACTTCATCTCGGATAAGTTCTAAGAACCAGATAACGATTCCGGTGGAGGTGCTTCGAGAGGTGAATTTAAAACCTGGAGATAAAGTGGAATTTATGATTGATAAACAAGAGCGAATAATTCTTGCTCCAAGTGATCAAGCAACTTGGAAAAAGAGCTTAATGGAGCTCGCTGGAAGTATGCCAGAGCTTGGCTCAAATTTTGATTACAAAAAGGAGCGCCAAGAGTGGGACGTAAAAGCCACGCAGATACCTCTTGGTTGATTGCGTTATTGAATCCTGTTGATGTCTCTCACAAATTAGCACTTCGTCAACTTGAAGAGCTAAATGCCCCAGCCTCGATTAGTACTTTTGTCTTAGCTGAGCTCATGGTTAGCTTTGAAAAAAGCGATATTGGAAGTATCCCAGTAACTCTTCAAGAGATTGAAAAGTCATTCTCGCCTATCGTAGAGTTAAGTAAAGAAATTGCAATTAGCGCTGCAAAGATTCGCTCAAGTAGCAAGATAACCTTGGGTGATGCAATTGTTATTGCCTCAGCCCTCGATCAAAATAGTGACCTTCTTACCTTCGATAAGAATATGAAAGCGGTCCATGAACGCAATAAGTAGACCAAGGCTGCGAGGCATTATTCATTTAGTTATGTCCCCGCTGGCACTAGTAGCTGGGCTGGTTTTAATCACAATTACAACAGAGCTTCGGGGAAGAATTACTCTAACGATATTTACTCTCACTGCAGTCTCGCTATTTACTTGTAGCGCTATCTATCACCGCGTTCCTTGGGGGCCTTCAGCCAAAGCAATCTGGCGCAGAATCGATCATGCCAATATTCCTCTTCTAATAGCTGGCACCTACACCCCCTTTGCCATCTACTTATTAGATAAGAGCCAAGCGGTAATACTGCTATCTCTAGTCTGGGGCGGGGCCCTGCTCTCTGGAGTATTTAGAGTCTTCTGGCTTAGCGCTCCGCGCTGGCTCTATGTGCCGATCTATTTAGCCCTTGGTTGGGCCGCGCTTATCTATCTGCCTGACTTTTATAGAAATGGCGGGCTTATTGTCTTTCTCTTAGTTGCTTTTGGCGGGATTCTCTATTCACTTGGGGCGATTATCTATGCTGTTAAGTGGCCTAATTTTTCTATTAACTGGTTTGGCTTCCATGAGTTATTTCACGCCATGACCGCAGCTGCATTTATCTCACACTTTATCGCTGCAATTCTGGTTATAGTTGGATAACTATGAGCGTACATATCGGAGCAGAAAAAGGCGAGATCGCCGAGCGAATCCTTCTTCCTGGAGATCCATTAAGAGCTAAGTGGGTTGCTGAGAATTATCTAGAAAATGTTAAACAATATAACTCGGTAAGAAATATGTTTGGCTTTACTGGAACATATAAAGGAGAGAAAATCTCAGTGCAAGGAACTGGTATGGGACTTCCCTCTGCCTCTATCTATGTCACTGAGTTATTTAATGAATATGATGTTCAAGTTGCGATTCGAATTGGCACTGCTGGCGGAATTCAAGATAAGACTAAGGTCGGCGATTTAATCCTTGCAATGAGCGCCTCAACTGATTCCAATATCAATAGACGAATGACTAATGGCCTTGATTTTGCCCCGCACGCTGATTTCCATTTACTTATGGCTGCCTATGAAGCATCAAAGAAGTTTGAGCGAGTTCATGTGGGAGGGGTTTCCTCGATGGACTTTTTCTATGATGAGACTGATTCAGCTAAGAAACTTGCCGCCCATGGCGTTTTAGCACTTGAGATGGAGGCAAGCCAGCTCTACTCAATTGCAGCTAGAAAAGGGCGCCGCGCGCTAGCAATTATGACTATCTCAGATCATGTCTTTACTCATGAAGCAATGGATTCAGAGGCACGAGAGCGCACCCTTAACGATATGGTTGAAGTCGCACTCCATGCAGCACTTAAGGGTTAATTACTTAAGGCATTACTAAGCCGCCATCAACTGGAACTGTAATTCCAGTGACGTAGCTTGAGGCATCACTAACTAGCCAAATTAGAGTTGCTGCTAGCTCCTCTGGCTCTCCAAGGCGCCCTGCTGGAGTAAACATCTTTAACATCTCAACCATATCTTTTGGTAGCTCATCACTCATCTCTGAGGGAAAAAATCCTGGCGCAAGAGCATTTACGCGAATCTTCTTTCGCCCGGTCCACTGCGCTGCCAGATCTCGAGTTAATCCAATTAGCCCCGCTTTACTTGAAGCATAGGCAGCCTGCGGAAGTCCTTGAGGTTTAATTCCAAGAATGCTTGAGATGTTTACTATTACTCCGCCATCTTTATTTGCTCTAGCAAATGCTTGAGCCATCCAATAAGCCCCCATCAAATTAACATCAATTACATTTCTAAATGCCTCTGGAGTTTCTCTAGTTGCTGGCACTGCAGTTCCAACGCCTGCGTTATTAACCAAGATATCTGCCTTGCCAAATTTCTCAATTGCAAGAGCAATTAACGCATCACAATCCTCTGGATTTGTGACATCAGTTTTTCTATAGGCAAATTTTCGCCCGGCAGCTTCTACTAATTTTCCAGTCTCAGGCAATCTCTCCTCGCGCCTAGCTCCTAAGACAAGATCTGCTCCAGCCTCGGCAAGTGCCTTAGCGAAGGCAACTCCAAGACCTGATGAAGCTCCAGTAACAACAGCAACCTTGCCATCAAGGCGAAAGCGATCAAGAACACCCATTTTCCCTCTCCTAATTTCGAGCAAGTATGCGTACGGTATAGGCATGAACTTTAGCCTCACTGACAAGGCCAGCAAATACGCCGAGAAACTTCAACTTTTCATGGATCAGCAGGTCTTTCCAGCCGAAGCTACTTATTACAGCCAGCGCGAAGAATTTATGAAAGCTGGAACGCCACATAAGTTGCCACCAATTATTGAAGAGCTAAAACAAAAAGCTAAAGCGCAAGGGTTATGGAATCTCTTCCTGCCTCATCTTGACCATGGTTTAAGCGTTACAGATTATGCAACCCTTGCTGAAATCACTGGTTGGTCGCCCGATATTGCACCAGAGGCAATTAATTGCGCAGCTCCTGATACTGGAAATATGGAGCTGCTAGATATGTTTGCAAGCCCGCAGCAGAAAAAGCAATGGCTTGAGCCGCTATTAGCAGGTGAGATTAGATCTGGCTTTGCTATGACTGAGCCTGATGTTGCATCAAGTGATGCAAGAAATATTAGAACCAGCATCAAGCGAGATGGTGATGATTACATCATCAATGGCGTTAAGTGGTGGACCACTGGTGCTATGGATGAGCGATGCAAGATTTTAATTGTGATGGGAAAAACTAATCCGCAGGCAGATGATCATCATCAACAATCGATGATACTGGTTCCAATTGATACTCCGGGAGTAAAAGTAGTTAGAAACTTGACTGTCTTTGGATATGTGGATCAACATGGCCATGCCGAGGTTTCATTCACAGATGTAAGAGTGCCTACAAGTAATCTTCTAGGAAAAGAAGGTGAGGGCTTTGCTCTTGCTCAAGCTCGCCTTGGTCCGGGCCGGGTCCATCACTGCATGCGAGCTATTGGAATGGCAGAGCGAGCGCTGCAGTTAATGATTAAGCGAAGCCTTACTAGATCTCCCTTTGGAAAAGAGCTAGCTCGCCAAGGAGTAATTCAAGAATGGATTGCTAAGGCGCGTATTGATATTGAGCAGGCTCGCCTACTTGTCTTAAAAACAGCGTGGATCATTGATAATCAAGGAGCAAAGGCTGCGCGCAAAGAAATTGCTGCCATTAAAGTAGTCGTTCCTAGAATGGCAGAGGAGATAATCAATAACGCCATTCAGGCTCATGGCGGAGCAGGTGTTAGCCAAGATACTCCGCTAGCTGCAATGTATGCCGGAGTTCGAACCTTAAGAATTGTTGATGGGCCAGATGAAGTGCATCTACGCGATGTTGCAAGGTTAGAGCTCAAGTCCTATTTGCCATGAGTGATCTCACTCCAGTTAGAGATGAAGATGCATTTGATATCGGCAAAGTTCACACCTGGCTTGCCCCATATATAGCTCAAAGTGATCTACCAGAAGTTTTCCAATTTAGATCTGGCGCATCAAATCTAACTTATCTACTTAAATATCCTGATCGTGAGTTAGTCCTTCGCCGTCCACCAGTGGGAACAAAAGCAGTTTCAGCTCATGATATGAAGCGAGAATTTCTAATCCAATCTCGTTTAAAGCCGGTATTTGACTTAGTTCCAAATGTAATTGCGCTCTGCGAGGATCATCAAATTCTCGGCTCTGATTTCTATGTTATGGAAAGAGTTAAGGGCGAAATATTTCGAAGAGATGTTCCAGAGACGCTAACAAAAGAAGATATTTCCATCATGGCTGACTCTCTAGTTTCCGGTCTTGCCAAGCTTCACTTCGTTGATGCCTCAGTCCTAGCAGAACTCAATAAAGGGCAAGGCTATGTAGCTCGCCAAGTTGAGGGTTGGTCAAGAAGATATCGAAACGCACTAACCGATGATGTTTATGATGGCGAAGATGTAATGGCCTGGCTTGATGCTAATAAACCAGATGATGTTGGCTCATGCATCATTCATGGTGATTGGCGGATAGATAACATGGTCTTTGATCTAGGCAAGAAAAAGCTAGTCGGAGTGCTGGATTGGGAGCTGGCCACAGTTGGTGATCCGCTTATGGATCTAGGCTCCGCCCTTGCTTATTGGGTCGATAAAGATGATGAGCCAATGTTTGCCTCACTTCGTCGTCAACCTAGCCATCTTGAGGCAATGCCGACACGAAAAGAATTCATTGCAAAGTACCTTGAGTTAAGCAATAGAAAATGTGATGACTTCACATTCTATGAAGTCTTTGGTTTATTTAGATTAACCGTGATTATCCAACAAATCTGGGCTCGATATAGAGCAGGTCAGACCACAAATCCTGCCTTTAAAGGATTCGGCATGGGAGTTAATATTTTGATTAATCGTGCGCAAGGATTGATCTCATGAAAGCTGGACGGATCACAATTTCAACTAGAAAGTTTGAAGTAAAAGAAATTCCAACTCCCACAGCTGGCATTGGAGAGGTTCGCATCAAAGTAGGGGCAGCTGGAGTCTGTCTCTCTGATGTTCACTTACTTGATGGCACTCTCTCCCCCGGCTATCTAAAAGGTGATGAAGTAACTATTGGCCATGAGGTGGCAGGAACCATTGATCAAATCGGCGCCCAAGTCTCTGATTGTAAAGTTGGAGATCGAGTAATTGTTATCGCCGGAGAGCGAAATGTTGCAAATCAAATTACAACTCTAGGTTTTGATTACGATGGTGGTTATGCCGAATATGTAATCACTAAAGGCTCGCTTATCGTCAAGATTCCTGACTCACTCCCCTTTGAAGAAGCCGCAATCATCCCTGATGCAGTATCAACTCCCTGGGCTGCGATTTCATCAACTGCAAAGATGCAGAAAGGTGAGAGCGCTGCAGTATTTGGAATTGGCGGCCTTGGAATTCACGCAGTTCAACTTCTTAAGATTGTTGGTTGTAGCAAAATAATTGCTATTGATCCTCGCCCGCAGGCCCGTGAAAAAGCCTTAAAAGTAGGGGCCAACTTTGCCTTTGACCCAAGTGATGAAGAGCTAAAAAAACATCGGGGCCTAAACGCGGTCTTTGATTTTGCCGGAGTTACAGCGGTAAGAAAGCAGGGACTCTCACTACTTGGCGAGCTGGGTAGATTGGTAATTATTGGAATCGCTAATGAAGCGATCACTATTCCAAATGATATGGCCTTTACCTATCTAAGAACCCAGCTCCTAGGACATTATGGATCTGAGCGCCATCACACCGAAGAACTTGTCGATATGGTTAAGGATGGAAAATTAAAGCTCTCGGATTCAGTAACTCAAATTCTCTCACTTGACCAAGCAGGCCTTGCGCTAGAAACACTCGAGAAGAAAATAGGAAATCCAATTCGTATTGTTTTAAAACCTTAAAAAAAATCCCCAGCCGTTATGGCCGGGGATAATTTTTAAATTATTAACTAGCGATTTTCTCCAACTTGGTAATCATCAAGGCGAACTGCCTCTCCTGATCCTGTGGTATCAAATGGCGCATAGTCATACTCTTCATAAGCTGCATATACGGCAGCCTTTGCCTCTTCAGTAGGTTCAACTCGAACGTTGCGATAACGAGCAAGTCCTGTTCCTGCTGGGATGAGTTTTCCAATGATGACGTTTTCTTTAAGGCCAAGAAGTGGATCACTCTTTTCAGAAAGAGCTGCATCTGTTAGGACGCGAGTTGTCTCCTGGAAGGAAGCCGCTGATAGCCAAGATTCAGTAGCAAGTGATGCTTTGGTAATACCCATAAGTTCTGGGCGACCATTTGCAGCCTTGCCACCTTTCTGCACCGCTTCGCGGTTAGCAGATTGGAACCTTAGGTGATCAACTAATTCACCTGGCAATAGATCAGTATCTCCTGGTTCTAGAACCGTGATGCGACGAAGCATCTGCTTAACCACGATTTCAATGTGCTTATCGTGAATACCAACGCCCTGGGTGCGATAAACCTCTTGAATTTCATGGACTAGATGGGTCTGGGTTGATCTTGCTCCTAGGATCTTAAGTACTTGCTTAGGATCAATTGCTCCCACAACCATCTGTTGACCAACGCTTACCTTCTGGCCATCTTCAACTAGAAGTTTCTGACGGCGAGTAATTGGATAAGCCACAGCTTCTGAGCCATCTTCTGGGGTAACAATTATCTTCTTACCCTTAGCATCTTCAAGGAAGCTAACAACTCCAGCAGTCTCTGCAATTGGAGCAACGCCCTTTGGAGTGCGCGCTTCAAAGAGCTCAACTACGCGAGGCAGACCATGGGTGATATCACCTGAGGCAGTTGCAGCTCCTCCAGTATGGAAGGTACGCATTGTTAACTGAGTTCCTGGTTCACCAATTGATTGCGCTGCAATGATTCCCACTGCTTCGCCCACATCAACTAACTTGCCTGATGCCATTGAGCGGCCATAACACTTAGCGCACTGTCCAACCTTGCTATCGCAGGTAAGAATGGAGCGAACTTTAATCTCGCTAACGCCAGCATCAATTAACTCATTGATTAAGCGATCACCAAGATCAGCACCTGATGTAACGATGGTCTTGCCATCTACCACTACATCATCTGCAAGTGTGCGGCCATAGATTGAAGTCTCAACATAATCATCGCGGGTTAGTTTTCCAGCAACGATATTTCCAATCTTTAGAGTTAGACCGCGATCAGTTCCGCAATCCTCTTCTCTAATGATTACATCTTGAGCCACATCGCAGAGGCGTCTAGTTAGATAACCAGCATCTGCGGTGCGAAGAGCAGTATCTGCAAGTCCTTTTCTAGCACCGTGAGTTGAGATGAAGTACTCAAGAACTGAGAGTCCTTCACGGAAGTTAGATTTAATCGGACGAGGGATAATTTCACCCTTTGGATTTGCCACAAGTCCGCGCATACCTGCAATCTGGCGAATTTGCATCATATTTCCACGGGCTCCAGAGAAAACCATCATCCAGACTGGATTTGTTCTTGGGAAATTATCTTCCATCTCCTTAGCAACTTCATTTGTTGCCTGAGTCCAGATCTCAATTAACTCCTGACGACGTTCATCATCGGTAATTAGACCCTTCTCATATTGAGATTGGACCTTATCGGCCTTTGTCTCATAGCCCTCAAGGATTTCAAGCTTTCTTCCTGGAGTTACTACATCAACAATTCCAATTGTTGCTCCAGCTCTAGTTGCCCAGGTGAAACCAAGTTCCTTCAAGGCATCTAGTACTGCTGCTACAACTACCTTTGGATAGCCTTCAGCTAAATTATCAACGATTAAACCAAGTGCTTTCTTAGTTACATCGTAATCAACATATGGGAATGACTCAGGAAGTACTTCATTAAAGATTGCTCTTCCAAGAGTTGTCTCTTTTGTTACTAGCTCGCCATTGATATTGACGCGAATCTTTATCTTGGCTTGTAGTGAGAGGCTATTTTGCTCATAGGCCATTAGACCCTCTGAAATTGAGGTAAAGCTACGTCCCTCACCCAATTGCTTCTCACGAAGTGAGGTTAGGAAATAAAGACCTAGCACCATATCTTGAGTTGGCGCAGTTAGCGGCCTTCCAGATGCGGGAGAGAGAATATTGTTTGAGGAGAGCATCAGAATGCGAGCCTCTGCTTGAGCCTCGGCAGATAGTGGAACGTGAACCGCCATCTGATCACCATCGAAGTCTGCGTTAAAGGCAGTACAAACTAGAGGGTGGATCTGAATTGCTTTTCCTTCAATTAGTTGTGGTTCAAATGCTTGAATACCAAGGCGGTGCAGAGTTGGTGCGCGGTTAAGTAGCACTGGATGCTCAGCAATAACCTCTTCTAATACATCCCAAACTACAGATCTGGAACGCTCAACCATACGCTTTGCGCTCTTGATGTTCTGGGCATGATTTAGATCTACTAAGCGCTTCATTACAAAGGGCTTAAATAACTCAAGTGCCATCTGCTTAGGCAGACCGCATTGATGAAGTTTTAGCTGTGGACCAACGACGATTACCGAACGACCTGAGTAATCCACACGCTTTCCAAGAAGGTTCTGACGGAAGCGTCCCTGCTTTCCTTTTAACATATCGGAAAGTGATTTAAGTGGACGATTTCCAGGACCTGTTACTGGGCGACCACGACGACCATTATCAAATAGCGCATCTACTGCTTCTTGAAGCATACGCTTTTCGTTATTGACAATAATCTCTGGCGCTCCAAGATCTACTAATCTCTTCAAGCGGTTATTACGGTTAATAACGCGGCGATAGAGATCATTTAGATCAGAGGTAGCAAACCGGCCGCCATCTAATTGAACCATCGGACGAAGATCTGGCGGAATAACTGGAACGCAATCTAGAACCATTGAAGCTGGCTTGTTAGAAGTAGTTAGAAATGAGTTAACCACCTTAAGGCGCTTAATGGCGCGAGTCTTCTTCTGTCCCTTGCCAGTTTCAGCTAAAACATTTAGCTTGTCGAACTCGGCTTGGAGATCAAAGGTTTCAAGTCTGCGCTGAATTGCAGCAGCTCCCATATATCCCTTGAAGTAGATGCCATAGCGATCACGCATCTCGCGATATAGATTCTCATCACCTTCAAGATCTTGGACCTTTAGATTCTTAAAGCGAGTCCAGACCTCCTCTAGGCGATCAAGTTCTTTTTGGGAACGCTCACGAATATTTTTTAGTTCGCGCTCGCCAGCTTCTCTCACCTTACGGCGCTGATCAGCTTTTGCTCCTTCATCTTCGAGCTCTGCTAAATCATTTTCCATCTTCTCTTGGCGAAGAGCAAGATCGTTATCGCGCTTGGTTTCAATCTTCTTGCGATCTGAGTTGATCTTCTTCTCTAGTTTTGGAAGATCTTCCTCACGCGCCTCGACATCAACTTCAGTGATCATGTAGGCAGCAAAATAGATAACCTTTTCAAGATCTTTTGGAGCAAGATCTAGAAGATAGCCAAGACGTGATGGAACGCCTTTGAAGTACCAGATATGAGTAACTGGGGCAGCAAGTTCAATATGTCCCATACGCTCACGACGAACTTTGGCGCGAGTTACTTCAACTCCGCATCGCTCGCAGATAATTCCTTTGAAGCGTACGCGCTTATATTTACCGCAGTAGCACTCCCAATCCCTAGTTGGTCCGAAGATCTTCTCATCAAAGAGACCATCTTTTTCCGGCTTTAGGGTGCGGTAATTAATAGTCTCAGGCTTTTTGACCTCACCAAATGACCATTCGCGGATATTGCCTGCAGAGGCAAGTCCAATCCTTAACTCATCGAAAAAGTTGACATCTAACATATCTATTTCTCCCCCTGTCAAACTTCTTCTACAGAACTTGGTTCAACTCGTGACAAGTTGATACCTAGCTCTTCGGCTGTTTTAAATACTTCTTCATCAGTATCGCGCATCTCAATAGCAACACCTTCAGATGAAAGTACTTCTACATTGAGACAGAGTGATTGCATCTCTTTTACTAGAACCTTAAATGATTCAGGGATTCCAGGCTCTGGGATGTTTTCACCCTTAACGATTGCTTCATAGACCTTAACGCGACCTAGAACATCATCAGATTTAATTGTTAGTAGCTCTTGCAAGGTGTAGGCAGCGCCATATGCTTCAAGGGCCCAAACTTCCATCTCACCAAATCGCTGTCCACCGAACTGAGCTTTTCCACCAAGTGGTTGCTGAGTAATCATGGAGTAAGGACCAGTTGAGCGAGCATGGATCTTGTCATCTACTAAGTGATGTAGCTTCAAGATATACATATAACCAACAGTGATTGGCTCGCGATATGGCTGACCAGTTCTGCCATCAAAGAGAATCGCTTTTCCTTGCTCTCCAACTAAACGATCACCATCAGCATTTGGAAGAGTTGATCCAAGAAGTCCTGTGATCTCCTCTTCTCTTGCGCCATCAAAAACTGGTGTTGCTACACGAGTTCCAGGCTCTGCAGAGAGTGCGCCAATTGCGCCTAAGCGCTCTTGCCATCCTTTATCCGAGCCTGATACTTGCCAGCCGCTCTTTGCAACCCAACCAAGGTGAGTCTCTAGAACCTGACCAACATTCATACGTCCTGGAACACCGAGTGGATTAAGTACTACATCAACTGGAGTTCCATCAGCAAGAAATGGCATATCTTCAACTGGCAAAATCTTGGAGATAACGCCCTTATTTCCATGGCGTCCTGCAAGCTTGTCACCATCTTGAATCTTGCGCTTCTGTGCAACATAGACGCGAACTACTTGATTAACTCCAGCTGCTAGATCGTAGCCATCATCGAGATCAAATATTTTTACGCCAATTACTTTTCCGCCCTCACCATGAGGAACCTTTAGCGATGTATCGCTAACTTCTCTTGCCTTCTCACCAAAGATTGCGCGAAGTAGGCGCTCTTCAGGAGTTAACTCAGTTTCACCCTTTGGCGTAACTTTTCCAACCAAGATATCGCCTGGAACAACATCTGCTCCGATGCGGATAATTCCGCGCTCATCAAGGTCTGCAAGAACTTCCTCAGAGACATTTGGAATATCACGAGTGATTTCCTCTGCTCCTAGTTTGGTATCGCGGGCATCAACTTCATACTCTTCAATATGAATTGAGGAGAGCACATCATCTTGAACTAAACGCTGGGATAAAATAATGGCATCTTCATAGTTATGACCTTCCCATGACATAAATGCCACAAGTAAGTTCTTACCCAGAGCCATCTCACCAAGTTCAGTGCTTGGACCATCAGCAATAGCTTGGCCGGCAGCAATCTTCTGTCCTTGGCTAACAATTACTCGCATGTTGCGAGAAGTTCCTTGATTGGAGCGGATGAACTTATCGACGTTATAAGTATCTTCCTCGCCATCATCGGTCTTAATAACGATTAGATCTGAGGCAACTTCGCTTACTACTCCGCCTCTAATGGCAAGAAGAACATCGCCAGCATCAACTGCTGCGCGGTATTCCATACCGGTTCCAACCAGAGGTGATTCTGCGCGAAGTAGTGGCACTGCCTGACGCATCATGTTTGCTCCCATAAGAGCGCGGTTAGCATCATCATGCTCAAGGAATGGAATCATCGCAGTTGCAACCGAAACCATCTGGCGAGGAGAGACATCCATGTAATCAACTTCTTCAGCTGGGATGTATTCAACTTCTCCGCCGCGGCGACGAACTAAAACTCTTGCTTCAGCAAAGTGGTTATCCTCAGTAAGAGGAGCATTTGCTTGAGCAATGATGTGTTCATCTTCTTCATCTGCAGTTAAGTAATCAACTGCATCTGTAACTTTGCCTTTAGAAACTTTGCGATATGGCGTCTCAACGAAACCAAATGGCGTGATGCGAGCATAAGTTGCAAGAGAGCCAATCAGACCAATGTTTGGACCTTCTGGTGTTTCAATTGGACACATGCGGCCATAGTGAGATGGATGAACATCTCTAACTTCAAAGCCCGCTCTATCTCTTGAAAGTCCGCCAGGTCCGAGTGCTGATAGACGACGCTTATGAGTAAGACCAGAAATTGGATTGGTCTGATCCATAAACTGTGAGAGCTGCGAGGTTCCAAAGAACTCTTTAATAGATGCAGTAATTGGGCGAATATTGATAAGTGTCTGTGGCGTAATCGCTTCAACATCTTGGGTAGTCATACGCTCTCTAACAACGCGCTCCATACGAGAGAGACCAACTCGAACCTGGTTTTGAATTAACTCGCCAACAGTTCTAAGGCGGCGATTTCCAAAGTGGTCGATATCATCGATCTCAACGCGAACCTGCTTACCTAAATCAATAAGCGTCTCGCCTTTATGAAGTGCTGCGATATAGCGAATTGCTCCGACGATATCGTCGATAGCAAGAAGTGATTTACCAAGATCAAGATCTAGGCCAAGCTTCTTATTGACCTTAAAACGCCCTACTTTTGCTAGGTCATAGCGCTTAGGGTTGAAATAGAGGTTTTCAATAAGGGTTTGTGCAGCCTCTTTAGTTGGTGGTTCACCTGGACGCATCTTGCGATAGATATCAAGCAGGGCTTCATCTTGAGTTGAAACGTTATCTTTAGCAAGAGTCTCTTTAATTGATGGATACTCGCCAAACTCAGCAAGAATCTGATCATTGCTCCAGCCAAGTGCTTTAAGGAAGATAGTTACTGATTGCTTACGCTTTCTATCAATACGAACAGCAACAAAGTCTTTCTTATCAATTTCAAACTCTAACCATGCTCCGCGGCTAGGAATAATCTTTGCTGTGAAAATATCTTTATCAGATGCCTTCTCAACTGTTCTTTCAAAATAAACTCCAGGAGATCTAACTAGCTGTGAAACAACTACGCGCTCAGTTCCATTGATAACAAAGGTTCCGCGCGGAGTCATTAGCGGGAAATCACCCATGAATACGGTTTGGGATTTAATTTCGCCAGTTACATTGTTAGTAAATTCTGCGGTAACAAATAGTGGAGCGGCATAGGTAATGTCACGCTCTTTGCACTCTGCAATTGTGTATTTGGAAGGTTCAAAGCGATGATCACGGAAGGAGAGTGACATCGAGCCTTGGAAATCTTCAATCGGTGAAATCTCTTCAAATATTTCTTCAAGTCCAGAGGTCTTAGGAATTTCTCCTCGATCTGGTCTTTCATTCTTACCAAGTCTCGCGCGCCAGGCATCATTGCCAAGTAACCAATCAAAGCTCTCAATTTGCAGAGCTAGTAGATTTGGAACTTCTTGTGGTTCGCGGATCTTGGCGAAAGAAATGCGGTTAGGAGCTGTTGATTTCGTTTTCGCGGCCAAGAGTTTTCCTTCCAAAGTTAGTCACTACTTCTTTAAGTTTTTTGATAACTCTTAAATCTCTTCGTGCTCGCACAGCAAACGTAAGGCCTCAGCCGCTATATGCCTGACCTGTGATTTTTGAGCGAGGGGGCAGGATAGCCCTTGCGACACGCCGCTGTCTAATCAGGGGCAGGGCGCAATAAATAGCAAAGCCCCCCTGTATAAGGGGGGCTCGCTTATCAAAGAGCTTACTTGATGCTGACCTTTGCGCCAGCTGCCTCAAGGGCTGCCTTTGCCTTATCAGCTGTTGCCTTATCAGCTTTTTCAAGCACGGTGGCTGGAGCTGAATCGACTAGATCCTTTGCTTCCTTTAGACCGAGGCTTGAGTTAAGGGCGCGAACTTCCTTAATCACCGCGATCTTCTGTGAGCCGGCTTCTTCAATTACTACTGTGAATTCATCTTGAGCTGCTGCAGCTTCTCCGCCGCCTGCTGCCCCGCCCGCTGCTGCGACAGCAACTGGCGCTGCGGCAGTAACATCGAATTCAGTCTCAAATGCCTTTACGAAATCTGAGAGCTCAACAAGAGTCATCTCTTTGAATTGAGCTAATAGGTCTGTGCTACTTAGTTTTGCCATTTTCGTATTTCCTTTTCTTTAAGCGTTCTCTGTTGGTTCTACTGGCGCAGAAGTCTCTGGTGCTGCTTCAGCAACAACTTCCTCGTTTGTTGCTTCAACAACTGGCGCTGCTTCGGCTACAACCTCTGGGGTTGTTGCCTCTGCAACTATTGCTGCTTCTGCAGCGGGGGCAGCCTGCTCTGGCGCAGCAGGTGCTCCAGATTCAGCTTCTCTCTTAATACGCAGCGCATCAAATGCTCTAGCGGCTTTTGCCATAGATGCTTTCATAGCGCCAGCAAGCTTGGCCAAGAGAACTTCGCGCGATTCAAGATCGGCAAGTTTCATGATTTCAGCTGTTGTTACTGCTTTTCCTTCAAAGATTCCACCCTTAATAATTAGGAATGGATTTTCCTTCTGGAAATTCTTTAAGCTCTTTGCAGCTGCAACTGAATCACCTTGAACGAAGGCAACAGCAGTTGGGCCAGTTAGTAGTGAGTCAGCGACCTCTACTCCAGCCTCTTTTGCAGCAATCTTTACCAAGGTGTTTTTAGCAACTTTATATTTAGTGCCAACACCAAGTGAGCGACGTAGCTCTTTAATTGCAGTCACGGTTAGACCGCGATACTCGGTAACAACAGTTGCATCGGCAGACTTAAAGTCTTCAACCAATTCAGCAACTGATGCCGCCTTATCAGAGCGTGCCATCTAGCTTCCTTTCTATTTATATTCCCCAGAAGAAGTACCTACTGATTGGGTGATAAATATAAAAAAACCCCGACGCATAGAGACGCGCGGGGTAATCCGCTCGAACCTATGCGGGTTGTCTTTCGACATTTACTTCAAATCTTGCGATTTGAAACCAGCAGTCTCTGGTGAGAGGGCAGATATTAGAAGCAAAGGGGGCTTTAGGTCAAAATCAAGCGTATCGGCTACGGGAATCCAACCCATTCCTCTCGATTCAAAGTCGAGCGCGCTAACCACTACACCAAACCGATACGTGCGCAAATGCTGGCTTGATCTAGAACTTTAGATATTTGAAATTGCTCAATTAGTGGATAACTCAAGGTTGTTAAAAAGTTAAGGGCCTCAAAGTCTGAGGCCCTTAACTTAATCGATTCATAGCCGATACCAGGTTTGAATAGAGTCAAACCAACTCATTCACGTCAATCTTCTCACCTTTTTGAAAATGCGCAATAGTTAAAAAGAAAATTGATGATCACTGTCAGTATATCTTTTTTTCAACTCAGAGAATTAGTGGAGGTTAACGGCTAGGAATTAAAAAACCCCACCACAGTTAAGTGGCGGGGTCTCTTTAAAGAATTATTACTTACTCTATTGCTGGTCCACCTTCGCGGGCATAGCTTGGATCAAGAGTTACACCAGGTCCCATAGTTGTTGAGACAACTGCTTTTCTAATATAGCGACCCTTTGATGAAGCAGGCTTTGCGCGCAAGATCTCATCAAATGCAGCTGCATAGTTATCAGCTAGCGCCTCTGCGCTAAATGAGGACTTACCAATAATGAAATGTAGGTTGCAATCTTTATCAACGCGGAATTCAATCTTTCCACCTTTGATATCGCCAACAGCTTTTGCAACATCAGTAGTAACAGTTCCAGTCTTTGGATTTGGCATAAGACCGCGAGGTCCTAATACCTTTCCAAGGCGTCCAACTTTGCCCATCAACTCAGGAGTTGAAACAACTGCGTCATAATCAAGACGGCCCTTATTAACCTCTTCAATTAACTCATCGCCGCCGACAATATCTGCTCCTGCTGCTTTAGCCTCTTCTGCTCTTGGTCCAGTTGCAAAAACTAGAACTCGCGCAGTCTTGCCGGTTCCATGTGGCAAATTAACCACGGAGCGAACTGCTTGATCGGCCTTTTTAGGATCAACGCCGAGAACCATTGAAACCTCAACTGAGGCATCGTATTTGGTGACATTAGTTTCTTTAACCAGCTTCATACCAGCAAGTGGTGTGTAGAGCTGATCGGCATTTATTTTCGCCGCTGCTGCGGTGTATTTCTTACTGCGCTTCATATCTTCTTCTCTTTTCCTTAGTTGGAAGTAGTGGTAGTAGCGGACCAGCGCGGTCCTCCCACGACTTATTTTTTAGTTGACGATAATTCCCATTGATCTTGCAGTTCCTGCAATGATCTTGGCGCCCTGCTTAACATCATTGGCATTTAAGTCATCTTTTTTCAAGGTGGCAATATCTTCACATTGCTTCCAAGTAACTGATCCGACTTTATCCTTATGTGGAACTGAAGATCCTTTTTCAAGTCCTGCTGCCTTAAGTAGTAGACGTGAGGCAGGAGGAGTCTTAGTAATAAAGGTAAAGGAGCGATCTTCATAGACAGTGATTTCAACTGGAACGATCTCGCCTCTTTGCTTCTCAGTGGCAGCGTTATATTGCTTAACAAAGTCCATGATGTTCACACCATGCTGACCAAGGGCAGGACCCACTGGTGGTGCAGGTGTGGCAGCTCCAGCTTGGATCTGCAACTTGATAAGTGCTTGGACCTTCTTCTTCGGTGCCATCTTCTTCTCCCCTTTTTTACCTTTTCTCTTTAAATCTTCTGAACTTGGTGGAATGAGAGCTCAACCGGAGTCTCACGGCCAAATATTGATACTAAAACCTTTAGCTTTGCCTGCTCTGGCATGATCTCTGAGATCGATGCTGGAAGAGTGGCAAATGGGCCATCCATAACAGTTACTGACTCACCAACAGTGAAATCAACAACTTTAATATCAGGCTTCATAGTCTTCTTAAGCTCTCTTGGCATCAGCATTTTTTCTGCCTCAGATAGTGGCAGCGGGCTTGGATGATGAGAGTTTCCAACAAAGCCAGTTACTCCTGGAGTATTTCTCACACAGGACCAAGACTCATCAGATAGATCCATACGAACTAATACATAACCAGGATAAACATTGCGCTTAACCTGCTTGCGCTGACCGTTTTTAATCTCGGTTACCTCTTCTTCAGGAACTTGGATTTCAAAGATGAAATCCTCCATATGAAGTGAGGTGATGCGCTGCATCAGATTGCCCTTTACTCGCTTTTCAAAACCAGCATAAGAGTGGACGACATACCAATCCCCGCTCTTTGCTGCTAACTCGGCGCGGAATGCGGCGACCTCAGGAGATACGATCTCTTGAACTTCTTCCTCTTCAAGTTCAATATCTGTATCTACTGCTACATCACTTGCTACTACTTCATCAGTAGCGGCAGTTAATTGCTCTTCGCTCATCATCCCTCCTTACCTTCTTACTCGCCGAATATGAAGAAAACTAATTTGGTTAAACCTAGATCAAATACTGAAACGACTGCGATAACAAAGGCCACGAAAACTAGAACTACTCCGGTATATGTGGTCAACATATTTCTAGATGGCCAGACCACCTTACGTAGCTCATTAATAACCTGGCGATAGAACAGGGCGATGCGAGAAAAGAAACCTAATTCTTTACTCTCTGAGTTCTCACTCATTTTGCATCCTTCCTCTCTCTTTCGTTAACTTCGTTACTTCTTACAACTGCGCAGGGCAGGAGGGACTTGAACCCCCAACCGCCGGTTTTGGAGACCGGAACTCTGGCCAGTTGAGCTACTGCCCTATATGGCGCTTTCGAACATGACAAAGCATGGACTTTTCATAATCAGATTTTTTTAATTACCCGATCAAGCAAGCGCCAGGATGGGCAAGTGTAGGTGAGCCACCCCCGATAGGTAAAACCCGCATGAAAAGGGGAGAGAACTCGCGCTCACCTGCGCCTGTGAAAGACTTACCGCCTATGAGTAAGCCTCGAATCTCTTCAAGAATTGCCGCTATCGCAGAGTCGGCGACCTTAGCCGTTGATGCCAAAGCAAAGGCCCTTAAAGCTGCCGGCCGGCCGGTAATCGGCTTTGGCGCAGGCGAACCAGATTTTCCAACTCCGGATTACATTGTTGAGGCAGCAGCTGCTGCAACAAAAGTAGTTGCTAATCATCGCTACTCACCAACTCCAGGACTTCCTGAGCTTCGTCAAGCAATTGTTAATAAAACAAAGCGTGATTCAAATTATGAAATTAGCGTTGATCAAGTTCTAGTAACAAATGGCGGTAAGCAAGCGGTCTATCAAGCATTTGCTTCAATTATTAATCCTGGCGATGAAGTAATTCTCCCCTCGCCTTTTTGGACCACATATCCAGAGTGCATCAAATTAGCGGGCGGAAAAGTGATTGAAGTATTTGCTGATGAATCCCAAGATTATTTAGTAAGTATTGAGCAGCTTGAGGCAGCAAGAAATGAAAATACTAAAGCGCTGCTCTTTTGCTCTCCCTCTAATCCAACTGGCGCTGTCTATTCAGTTGAGCAAGTTAAAGCAATTGGTCAGTGGGCCGCAAAGCATGGCATCTGGATTATTAGCGATGAGATTTATGAACATCTGCTCTATGACGGTGCGAGCGCTGCCTCAATTCCAGTTATCGTTCCTGAAATGGCTGATAAGACAATTATTATTAATGGCGTTGCTAAAACATATGCCATGACTGGCTGGCGAGTTGGTTGGATGATCGGACCAAAGGATGTAATTAAAGCTGCTACCAATCTGCAATCACATCTTTCATCTAATGTTTCAAATGTGGCACAAAGAGCTGCAATTGCCGCGCTCGATGGCGATTTAAGCGCAGTTAAGAAGATGGGTGAGGCTTTTGATAGAAGAAGAAAGCTAATCGTAAAACTTCTAAATGAAATCCCAGGAATTTCCTGTCCGATGCCAAAAGGAGCTTTCTATGCTTATCCGTCTGTTAAAGGTGTTCTTAACAAAGAGATTAATGGCCGCACTCCAACTACTTCTGCTGAGCTTGCTACGATCATATTGGAAGAGGCCGAAGTAGCAGTTGTTCCTGGTGAGGCCTTTGGGCCATCTGGATATATCAGGCTCTCTTATGCCACATCAGATGAAGACATTATTGAAGGTGTGACAAGAATAAAGAAGCTACTTAGCTAACTACTTTCTCCTTTTAATCAAGGTTATTAGCCCAATAACTAGCGCAAGAACAAGGGCTGAAGTAATTGGAATAGGCGAAGAGCTAGGGATAGAAACTACCTCTTCTTTAATTGGAGCAGAGATTGCAATCGGTGATTGAACTTCAAATCCATAACTATCTTCAATGACATGGCCATCTTTTGAAACCACTCGATACTTAACGCTATAACTGCCATTGCCGTTAATAGAAAGTCCTGCGCTAATTCTTGCCCCAGATACTTTTGATTCTCCTGAAACTAATTCTCCAGCAGCATCAAAGACTTCAACGCTATTGGGATCATCTTGGCCAATTACCAATAGCTCTTCATTAAAATCAAGAACTATCTCCATAGGAAAATCCACTAAAACAGATCCACTACTAGGGCTTGCGCTAACTAAAGAGCTATGGCTATAAGAAGGGCTTAGCGGTAAAAGAATTAGAAGGAGTGCAAGAAAGAGCTTTCTCATAGATTTAAACCAACTAGAGCAACTTCTACCTCTAGCAAGATTCCAAACTTATCCTTTACTGCCTTTCTTGCACGTCTCGCCAGCTCTAATATGTCATCTGCGCTAGCACTTCCAGTATTAACAAGTGCTAATACATGCTTACTAGAAATACCTGCGCCATTATGGCTCTCACCTTTTTTCACTCCAGAATTTTCCATAAGCCAGGCAGCAGATGTTTTTACTCGCCCATCTTCTTGGGGCCATCTAGGCGCGCTCTCTGGAAGCTTCTCTGCATCTTTTGCATCTAATATCGGGTTAACAAAGAAAGAACCAGCAGACCAGCTATTGCTATCTTTTTCATCAAGGAGCATCCCCTTAGCAGCTCTTAAAACTAATACTGCTTTTCTTAGCTCTGTAATTAATACTCGCTCGCCTAATTTAACCTTTAGATAATTGGCAAGCTCGCTATAAGTAATAGGAAGGCTCATCTCGCCCTGTCTTAATTGGAAAGTTACTTCAAGCACGACATATCTTCCATTACTTCTCTTAAAAATAGATGAGCGATAAGAGAACTCACACTCTGAATTAGAGAAAGTCTTATAAGCGCTCTCTTTCCTATCCCAGCATCTAACTCTTGCTACAACCTCTGATATCTCATGGCCATATGCGCCGATATTTTGAATTGGAGCAGCTCCCACACTTCCTGGAATTCCAGACATACTCTCAAGGCCAGCAAAACCTTTTTCAATCATAAATGCCACAAATTCATCCCAATTCTCACCAGATGCAACGCTAATCATTCCCCCACTACAGGCATCGATAGCAAAGGTATTTCCCTTGGTTTCAACGTGAATTACTGTGCCGCTAAATCCAGCATCAGAGATCAAAACATTAGATCCCCCGCCCATTATTAATACTTCATCGCCAGCGCTATCTGCAGCTTTTATAGCTTCAACTAGCTCACTCTCACTTGATACGCGAACAAATTTATTCGCCGGCCCACCAACTCTAAGGCTGGTGTAATTGGCAAGTAGCTCGCTCATAAGTAGAAGGTTATCTCCGCGCACTCAAGATGTCGCTACGTCCCCGATATTTTTCAAGGATTCGGTTGTAATTTTCCTTAGATTTCTTCTCCCTAAAATCAGGATCGCTATCGTGATAGCCATGATGGCGCTCCTGAATGAGCCCTAGATCTATCTGATAAAGCTTTGCCCCAGCTGCTCTTAAGGCAAGACTTAGCTCGATATCGGCATTTCGGTAGTAAGTAGCAGATGGGTTTGCTCCCCCTGCGCTAAGTGCAAACTGCCTATCAAGTGCTAGAAAATAACTAAATAAAACATCAACTTCTCCAGCTCCTTTATCATCAACGCTTCGCCATTGATCATCAACATTTACTAGCCCGCCGCGCCAGCCGACGCCCTGATAGCCCTTATCAAGATATTCAAGAGTTGGGGTAATGGCATCTGAGGTAAATATCGTTGAGGGATCCATAATTACTAAATACTTCTCACTTGAATTATTTAGAAAGTAATTGATGCTATGGCCCCAGCCGAGTTTATTCTTCTGAAAAATAACGTTCTCATCTTTAAAGCGCTCTTGATAGCTTGCTAGCTCTTTGCCTGAGGCAAATATTGTGATTGGAACATCGCTATAGCTTCTAATTGATGAAACACATTTAGCAAAGTCTTCAATGAAATTATCTGCAATTAAGCAGATTCGAATTGATCCAGCCATAGCTGGCCCTTAATTAACGGGTTTCGCGGTGAAGAGTTGAAGCCTTGCAACGAGGACAGAACTTCTTAAGTTCCATACGATCTGGATCGTTGCGGCGATTCTTCCTGGTGATGTAATTACGCTCTTTGCAATCAACGCAGGCCATAGTGATCTTTGGGCGGACATCCGCACTCTTGCTGGCCATGGTGACTCCTTTTGTAAGAAGAATTTCTTGTTAGGGGCGTGAGAATACCTAGCAGCTCCAACTATGGCAAAAAAGGGGATTTTTCCCGTATGGAGCGATGAGAAAAACAAATCCCCAGGCGGTAAATGATTTCTCAAGTTCACCTGGGGCTCTGGGATGAATATTACAACACTTAAACCAAATAAAAATCCCCGGCGCGCTAATTGCTTTCGCAACTCCGTCCGGGGCTCTGAGCAAACTTTATCATAAGAAGCATTAGTTATATCCACAAGAAAAGACTATCCCCAGGCGGTAAATGATTTCTCAAGTTCACCTGGGGCTCTGGTGCAAACTTTACTATGGAGAATCAAAAAGGACAATTGAATTTAAGCAAATACGAACTATTTATCTTAATTTCAGAAATATCAGCTGCGCTCTGGGTACACATTGCTGTTTTTGAAGTTACCTTGCGTAACTCAATTCATAGTTTACTAACCAAGATTTCTGGTTCTGAGTTTTGGTGGCGCACCCCGAATTTACTTTCAAAAAGAGATCATTTAGACATAATGCGTATAGAGCAAAAACTGCCTTCCGATAAGGCTTCGGTTTCTTCGTATAAAGTTATGGAAAGAATTAGTTTGTCTTTCTGGGTTGAACTTTGCAGCTCGCGTTACTACGAGAAAATTTGGAAGAAGTTAGAAGTGGAAATTCCTTCATTGCTAGAGCGAAGAAAAGACTTCTACAACAAGGCCCGTGAGATAAGAAACCTTCGAAATGTTATTGCCCATCATGGGCCGATTCTGCGTCGAGATTTATTCCGTGATCATGCATATCTACATGAGCTAACAGCGCTATTAGACCCAGAGCTAGCTAATGAAGTAAAAAGAAAGTCGCGCGTTCTGGATTTACTCCTGAACGCGCGATTAGTTGGTAGCGGAGGCGGGATTTGAACCCACGACACAGCGATTATGAGCCGCTTGCTCTACCAAGCTGAGCTACCCCGCCAAGAGTTTCTTGCTTTACTGCGAGCCCCCCATCGGAATCGAACCGATGACCTTTTCCTTACCATGGAAACGCTCTACCGACTGAGCTAGGGGGGCCGATTAGAAAAGCGAGGCTTAAGAATACCTGATTCTAAAGCTCACTTAATTCGCTGGATCTAGCACGATTTTGCCGACAGTTTTGCGTGCCAACATATCGCGATGAGCATCAGAAGCCTTTGATAGTGGATAAGTACTTCCGATAACTGGCTTTAATTTTCCGCTAATAATCATTCCAAATAGATCCATAAAAACCTCTGCCATTAACTCCTTATCTGCCAAGGCATTAACTAGCCAGAATCCAATAACGCTCTGTGATTTAGGCATTAGCGCGCCAGGATGGAGAGTCTTTGGTGGTTTTCTTGATGCCATGCCATAGAAAACTATTCGTCCAAAGGCGGCAAGTGCATCAAGTGATTGATCAAATGTAGTTCCGCCAACCATCTCAAGAATTAAATCAACACCTTTTCCGTTATTAGCCTTGATAAGAGCCTGCGCTAAATCGGCCTCTCCTGCATCAACGACAACATCTGCGCCAAGTGCCATACATAATTTCTTCTTTTCATCACTTGAAGTAACAGCGATAACAAATGCGCCCCATAGTTTGGCAAGTTGAATTGCAACGCTTCCAACCCCGCCTGCGCCAGCATGAATAACAACGCTCTCGCCAGCTTTTATCTGGCCCATCTTCTTTAAGATCATATGAGCAGTACTGCCCTGCACCATCATTGCAAGTGCTTGACCATCACTGACTTTATCTGGCAGCGGGATTACTGTCTTTGGATTTACTAAAGTCTTCTGGCAATATCCCCCGGTTGCAGCAAGTGCTAGAACTCTTGATCCATCAGGCATCTTTCCCACAACTTCCATTCCAGGAATTAGAGGGAGCTTCTGAGTTGATAGATATGAATTCTCAGTCTGGTGAGTATCTGCGTAATTAATCCCAATCGCAGTGACATCTAAAAGAACTTGGCTACCTGCAGGAACTGGTTCAGGAAGATCTAGATACTTCATTACCTCAGGGCCGCCAAACTCAGTTATATAGATAGCTTTCATATCACTAACCCTTTGTTGAACCTAGAGTTAAACCAGAGACGAATTGGCGCTTAAGAATCATAA
>JBMTBW010000013.1:0-21058 GCA_049430265.1 Candidatus Nanopelagicaceae bacterium
AGATTTCTCTCCCTTAAAGCCCGAAAAGCGTTATCTAACGTAGCCCCGGTGGTCAGTACATCATCGATGAGCAAGATTGGTCTTTCCCTTACTAAATCATCACTTATAAGCCTAAAGGCACTGGCCATATTGCTCTGGCGCGCAGTATAGGAAAGCTTGCTCTGATCTCTAACGCTCTTCTGATGAATCAAGAGTTCCTTCCAGCGCCAGCGCACTCCATTTTTTTGCTTTTGCAGCTCAACTAATTTATCAAGGATTGGGTGGAGAAAAGATCCACCTCTTCTTCTTATCGCAGTTCTGCTTGAGGGAATAGGTACCAATAGAGAGTGCGAAATACTTAGCGCTGGATTATCTAATTCAAATTTCTCTAAAGCAGTACTTAAAGCTTTTGCCATCCAAAATTGTGCGACTCTATTTCTACTCTCTTTGGCTTGAATTACAATTCTAGAACTTGCTGCGTTATAAGCAAGGGTTGAATTAACTGCTAAACCTTTGACATATCGCCGCTGCACAGGTGCAAGCCAAAACTGCTGACACTTTAAACAAAGTGGTGCAAACTCAACTTGACAGTAAATACATATTTTTGGAAAGACTAATGAGGTTAGAGCTGAGAATATTCCTTCTTTTCTTTTATCAAAGTCCACTTAGACATTTTTAGCAAAGCATGTGAATAAACTAAGTGCTTAGAACTTCAATGTGTGGGTAACTCAGCTATGGGAACTTCAGTTATGGGTTGACCTTGAGTCAATGGAAGAGTCAAAACAAATTGTGCGCCAGCGCCTAGCTCTGACCAGAGTTTGATATCGCCGCCATGAAGATTTGCATCCTCTCTAGCAATTGATAAGCCAAGGCCTGTTCCACCTCTAATGCGAGAGCGCGACGGATCTGCGCGCCAGAAACGATCAAAGACTCGCTCTAGGTGATGTGTGGCAATGCCAACTCCATAATCTCTAACTGCAAGTGAAACTGCGCTCGAACTAGCCTTGACTGTTAAGTCCACGGGATTTCCTTCAGCATGATCAATCGCATTTCCTAATAAATTGCGCATAATCCGCTCAATACGTCGCGAATCCCCATCAATTAAAACTTCATCCTCTGGGACATCGATTCGAATTTCCACATCTCTTTGCTTCGCATCCATCGCTAAATCTTCTACGCAGCGATTAACTAGCTTAACTAGATCAATTTTTGACAGAGACAAAGTGGCAACTTGAGCATCAAAGCGGCTGACCTCTAAAAGATCAGTTAATAGCTCTTCGAAGCGATCTATCTGAGAGAGCAGAAGTTCAGCACTCCTTGCAATAGTTGGATCAAATCCCTCTCTAGCTGCAAAAATCACATCAGATGCCATACGAATAGTTGTTAGTGGAGTTCGCAGCTCATGCGAGACATCAGAGACAAATCTCTGCTGAAGTCTTGAGAGATTCTCTAGACGAGTAATCTGCTTGGCAAGAGTATCTGCCATATCATTGAAAGCAGTCCCAAGTCTGGCAACTTCATCACTTCCTTTAACTTGCATTCTCTTTAAAAGGTCGCCTGCGGAAAGTTGCTCAGCTACTTCAGCGGCATACCTGACGGGCTTAATAACTTGCCTTAAAACTACTGAGGCAATAACCATAATCAACGCCATCAGAATGAGCCCTGTGCCCCACATCGAACGACCAATGAGATCAATGGTTTGCTGCTGGGATGAAAAGTCAAAGAGTACATACATTTCATAGCGACCTACAGACTTAATATCTATACGATGACCAACAGCAACTCCAGCAACGCTCTCTCCATTGAAATACTGTAAGTTGGTGCGCTGCCAATGAATCTCATCATCTTCTTTAACGAGTTGCCTTAACTCGCTTGGAATTGAAGATGGTTCAAGGAAGTTTGAAGTAGATCTTGAGGGAATGCCAGCAACCCTTTTGCCAGTGCTACTAAGAAGTGCAATCTCTCGGCCCGAGGCTTTTGCACTGACATTTGTAGACTTAACAATTTCATCGACAATTGTTTTGTAATCGGTATTTTTATTGAGGCTACCAATTAAAAATCGATAGTCAGCATATTGAATTGCAGCTTCACCTTCAGAAATTGCTGCCGAAATCTTCTCTTCAATAATCCCATCAGAGATGCGGTTATAGAGGTTGGAGCCAAGAAAATAGATTAAAGCTATCGATATAACGCTTGATACTGAAAATACTTTTCTAAATAAAGAGGTTCTAAAGTATTGGGTTATCTTCACTTTTTTCAGAGTCTCTAACTTCTATTACCTAGCGCGCCTGCCTTATATCCAATGCCGCGAACCGTGCCAATGATTGTGGGATTTTCAGGGTCATGTTCAATCTTGGCGCGCAACCTTTGAATATGAACATTGACTAAACGGGTATCGGTTGAGTGGCGATATCCCCACACTTCACCAAGTAAAGCTTCTCGAGTAAAAACTCTTCCTGGCTCTTTCGCAAGGGAAACTAAGAGATCAAATTCAAGACGCGTTAAAGGAATCTCTTTTCCTGCTCGAGTGACTGTGTGCTCCACAATATCAATAGCTAAATCACCGATAGTAAGAGTGCTTGAGATCTCCCCTCCTGTTCTACGCAGCCTTGTTCTAATTCGTGCTACTAACTCTGATGGCTTAAATGGCTTGACCATGTAGTCATCAGCGCCTGCTTCAAGCCCTCTAACAATGTCATGGGTATCACTCTTTGCAGTGAGCATCACGATTGGTACCCGCATAGAGTGTTTACGAATCTCTTTACACACTTCAATTCCATCAAGACCAGGAAGCATGATGTCAAGTAAAACTAAATCTGGCGGATTATTGCGAAAGACTTCAAGTACTTCATCGCCCCGACTAACGAGGTCGACTTCAATACCTACGCCATTTAGAACAATTCCCAACATTTCGGCAAGGTCTTGATCGTCATCAACGACCATTACCGAAGTCATTAGCTACCGTGCTTCCAAGAGTTTAGATATTCATTCTGAATTGGAGTCAAAGTATCAATAGTTGCACCCATTGACTTCAATTTCAGACGAGCTACTTCTTTATCAATTTCAACTGGAACCATATGTACTCCAGCGCCAAGTCCCTTTGCGCTCTTTACCAACCACTCAGCGGTAAGAGCTTGATCGGAAAATGACATATCCATAACAACAGCAGGGTGTCCCTCTGCAGCTCCTAGATTTACTAGACGGCCTTCAGCAATTAGAAGGATTCTTCGCCCATTTCCTAGTCGGTACTCATCGGTTTGATGGCGAATCTTTGGGTTTTTCTGTGAATTACTCTCAAGCCAGGCCACATCAATTTCAATATCAAAGTGACCAGCATTAGCCAAGATTGCTCCATCTTTCATTAATTGGAAGTGCTCGGCTGCAATAACGGTGCGATTGCCAGTGACAGTAATAAAAATATCTCCTACTTTTGCTGCCTCTGCCATCGGCATTACGCGATATCCCTGCATCAGGGCATCAAGTGCTTTAGTTGGATCAATCTCAGTAATTACAACTTCGGCGCCCATTCCTCTAGCGCGCTCGGCTACTCCCTTGCCGCAATAACCGAAACCAGAAACTACAAATACTTTTCCAGCAATTAATTGATTTGTAGCACGAAAAATTGCATCAATAGTTGATTGGCCTGTGCCATAGCGATTATCAAACATATGCTTGGTATCGGTGTCATTAACAGCAATCATTGGGAAAGTTAGTGCGCCATCTTTTGCCATCTGCTGAAGACGAATTACTCCAGTAGTTGTCTCCTCACATCCTCCAGTGATATTTGGAAGTAGTTCAGTTCTTGTGGTGTGTAGGGTGTTTACCAAGTCGCATCCATCATCGAAGACTTGGTGCGGAGCAATATCAAGAGCAGCATTAATATGTGAGTAATAGCCATCACGATCAACTGCGTTTCTGGCAAATACGCTAATTCCATATTCATAAACCAGAGCTGCTGCTGTGTCATCTTGAGTTGAGAGTGGATTAGAAGCACATAGCGCAAGCTCTGCCCCTCCAGCTTTTAGAGTTCTCATCAGATTGGCAGTCTCGGTTGTTACATGCATGCAGGCAGCAAAGCGAACACCTTTAAATGGCTGCTCTTTTTCAAATCTCTCTCTGATTTGAGCAAGTACTGGCATATTGCGCTCAGCCCATTCAATCCGCTTCTTTCCTTCAGCAGCAAGTGAAGCATTGGCAATGTCATGTTTTGGCGTAGTCATAGTTGTTGGATTCACTTAAATTTCTCTCCTGATGGGTTTAGAGCTTGCCTCTGATTAGAAGGCGTAGTTTACCCGTTTCTTATTAACTGCAAGACCAGATCTCGCATGGAAGCCATCTGCTCTTGGGTATCTGCCTCAACATTTAGCCTTAATAACGGCTCAGTATTTGAAGACCTAAGGTTAAACCACCAACTCTTAGCGTTAACAGTGAGACCATCAAGCTCATCAAAAGTTAAGCCTGGCTCATAATCTTTAAAGTGGGACTTGATCTTATCTATCGCTTTGCCCTGATCAACAACGGTTGTATTTATCTCACCGCTTAGGCTGTATCGATTAAAGCTCTGCATTAACTCAGATAGCGGAATCTGACTTTCAAGAAGTGCTGCTATTGCATGAAGGGCAGCAAGCATTCCAGAGTCGGCTGACCAAAAGTCTTTAAAATAAAAATGTCCTGAATGCTCTCCCCCAAAGACTGCGCCTTCATCTGCCATCATCTGTTTTATATATGAGTGTCCAACTCTAGAGCGAAGCGGTCTACCACCTGACTCAGCAATTACTTCAGGAACAGCTTTGGAGCTAATTAAGTTATAGATAATTGACGCACCTGGATTTTTAACAAGTTCTCGTTTTGCAATTAGCGCAGTTAAGGCAGACGGTGAGACAAGATTTCCTTTTTCATCAACTAAGAAACAGCGATCAGCATCTCCATCAAATGCCAAACCAATATCTGAGCCTTTCTCCCTTACTAGATTTTGTAGATCAACTAAATTTTTAGGATCGATCGGATTTGCCTCGTGATTTGGAAAACTCCCATCTAATTCAAAATAGATACCATCAACGATTGCATTAATCCCTCGCATAACTGCAGGCGCGGTAAGCCCTCCCATCCCATTTCCCGCATCAATTGCAATCCGTAGCGGTCTGGATTGAAAATCTGGCGCAAAAGACTTCTCTGGAAAGAGTGAGAATAGAAACTTAACGTAATCGGCTAGTAAATCTTGGCTCCGCTCTTTTCCCATAGGGCGATTTGGAATGGGAAATCCTTGAGCGATTGCCGATTTAATCCAAGCCAGCCCTGACTCTTGGCCAATTGGCTTAGCCCCGCTCCTACATAGCTTTATTCCATTGTATTGCGCTGGGTTATGGCTAGCAGTAAACATTGCTCCCGGCATATTGAGAGCTCCTGATGCAAAATAGAGTTGATCAGTAGAGCAAAGTCCAATTCGAATTACATCAAGTCCTTGTGAGGTTATGCCATCTGAAAATGCAGTAGCTAAATCAGGAGATGATGGGCGCATATCTTCTCCCACAACAATGGTTGCTGGCTCGCGCTCTCGTTCAATAAATTTAGCAAAAGCGATTCCAAGTGCAAAGGTGAAGTCAGCGCTTATCTCTTCATCAACCAGGCCACGAATGTCATAGGCCTTAATTACTTTATCAAGCAGCTCTTGATCCACTATTAAATCTTAGCGCTCTTACTTATTATCTGGAATTGCGCGAAGATGGCCACGACGACCAACTTCAGGAGTTACTGCCTTTGGCGCTATCTCTTCAGCAAAACTCTGGCGAATTGCATCAGCAATTGCGATTAAATCTTCTGGAGATGGTTCAACTATTTCTCGATCAGGATTATGTTCAATAACGCTCCAGCCTTGCGGCACAGTTAATTTAGCTGAGTGCTCAATACAGAGATCATAGGCATGTGGTTCAACATATGTTGAAAGTGGTCCGATCAGCGCTGTGGAGTCAGAGTAGATATAGGTAAGAGTTTTAATTGCATGTGCGCTACATCCAGATCGCGTGCATCGTCTTCCAACAGCGCTAGGGCGAGAATTTGGCCTTGAGCTATTAGTTGATGACATGGCGCGAGATTAGTCGCTTACCTCCAACTTTTATGGGATTTACTAGCCGCGAGGCTGAATAACTGCAATGTCAGCAATTGGCTTTGTGGCACTCTCAAGGTTTGTACTTGGCGCTATACCAAGGCGAGCAACCCCATCACCACTTATCCAACTCATCGCTGCAACAACCGGGGTTGCGCTACTAATAGTTAATAGCCTGGCATTTGGTGGAACTCGCCAATTAACAATCTCATCGCCTCGAATCAATTCACTATTGCTCTTGCCCTGTCTATCTCTCCAAACTATGGAGAGGATTACTCTCTCCCCGACAAAGCTAATCACTGGTTCAAGGCCATAAATATTAAATGAAACGGTATTAAAGCTCTGGCTTGGAGCGCTCCAAGAAAAGTCTGAAACTGATCCGCTCTTAACCTCAGATAGAACCGATGCAACTACCTCCTCAGTTGCGCTCACTTTTAGAGCAAATGCTTTACTACCGAAATCAACGCTGCTTAGATCAATATCTGTAACTTCGCGAGCATTAAGTGATATCTCGCCAATTTCAACCGGAACATAGACGCCATCAGGTGAGATGATTTCAACGCTAGCGCTAGCATCAACTTCTCCAACGCTCATCAGCCTCAAGGTATGTTTAATCGAGCTACTAGAACCCAGTTTGACGGCAAGACCTGCAATTACTAATTCTTTACCTGCCTCTGATATTGCCGGAACAAAGTCTCCACCGATGTTGCTTAATCCGCGCACTCGCTCATCTAATAGATATGAAGTTATGCGACCACTTCGAGTTTCAACCTTTAAAACTATTCGCTCAGAACCAGGTGAGAGCGAGTCGATTCGAACAACTTTCTCAGATGATGCTTTAACTGTTACTGGAAGGCTCTGACTAGCCCCACTTTCAGAGTAAGCGGTTAGATCAATTAGGGCATCGCTCAAACCACTATTGATCATAATTAACTTTGATTGACTGGTGACATTAGCTGTACCACCAACAAACCAATTTATCGGGCCGCTAATGGTGCAGGTAGCAGCGCTACTCCACTTGCCAGATCTGGTCATAATTACATTGGTATTTGCAGGATTTCCAGCCACCAAAATTGCTCCACGATTAAGTGGATAGCTTCCCGAGCCATTCTTCTTTAGCTCTACATTTGGCTGATTGATATTTCTTATCTCAATATTTTTAGTCGCAAGCAGGGCAGTTGCTTTCGCTCCAGATACTCCGGCAGGACACGCCGTTGCTGGATATGACTGAGTAACAACAGAATTAGAAGAGCTCTGAGGCAGCAGGTGAGCAATATGGGCAATTATGATAAAAATCAAAAGTGCAAAGCTGGCGCGCGTCTCTTTCATGCCAACTCCTGCTCACTCATCTGACTTCTTCTGCGGCGAGCAGGAAGAGCGAGAATAATTAAGGTCAGAAAGGTCAAAAGTTGTAGTGAGACCCAAGCTCTTCTTGAGGTGCCGTCATGGAAGATTAGGAAATCTCCCGGTTCTGAAACATAAAACCTTGGTACTCCATTTTCAGTTTGGGTTAAAGGTAGATAAGTTCCATTAAGAAGCATCTTCCAGCGATTGTCATACTTTTCAGTAATTATTATTACGCCAGCAGATGAAAGTGTTCCTGCTGCACCAACTTCACCACTTGGTAGGACTGAATAGCTTCCATCTTGAGATAGAAATGAGATATGGCCTAGCGCTCCTGGAACTTTCCAAGTTATTCCCTCATCAGTTGAGGCAGCTCTAGTAAATCCTCCTGCGCCATCAATAGTTCTTACTAGCTCTTCATTAATCGGATTTGCTAAGAAGAGATATCGAATTCCAAATTCAGCAAAGACTTTACTGCTACTAACTCCAGATCCAGCGATTAAATCATTTATTGCCTTAGTTACTACTGGAGCAAGTCCTGTTATGACATCGGCTTGTCCCAGTTGCAGGTCCTTATCTCGAGCGATGAAATATTTCACCTTTGAAGACTCTGCTCTCAAAACTAAAGTCTTATAACGTCCCTCAGTCTGGGCGCTAGCACTTAAAAAGGCAGGAAGTGCAGATTTTGAATTGGCTTGAACTGGCGCGCTGTTAGCCGATCCCAACCACCATGTAGCTGACGCAAGAATGGAGAGCGCGGAAATCAGGGAGGTAAAGCCAAGAAGAATATGGCGATAATCAATATTAGATTGGCTAAGGCTAGGTAGATAGTTATCAATCATTATTACTGCTGCAAGTAGCGCAGTTAAAGTTGGAATTACCAGTAGAGATCCAACCCAGAGTTGCTCTGGGGTGAAACTGCCATGGCCTGAGACCTGCCTTGAACCAAGTAGCGCTGCAATGGCGATAAAAAATAGCGCCACCTCTCCTAATCTTGCTGTCTTACTAACAAAGATAGCTATTACAGCAATAAGAAGTATCGGTGAAATTATCCAAATCGGTGGAGCTCCAACTCCACCAGGATTTCCTAGAAGCAATGAGAGGACTTCGCCTCCAGCCAGGCTTAAACCGGGATCAAGAAGGATTCTTGAAGGATGAAGAATAAATTCAATAGACCAAGGGGCGTTAACAATTAGAGGAGTAATTGTCACCGCAATACGACGGGCATTTCTTCTATCAAAGACTAATTTATCCATCGCATTATTTTTAGAATTAAATGCAATTACATCAAAGATCACCAAAATAATCTGCCAGAGCAGAATTGACATAAATGTCATTGGTGAGAAGGCGCAGACAAAGGTCAATAACAGCGCAATCCAGAAAGTTTTTCGCCAAGATAGATTTTCAAGTTGCTCGAGTCCAAATAGCGATCTAATCAACCAAGGTCCGATTACCACTAATACTAAGGTTCCAACTCTGCCGCTATTAATAGCGCTTAACGTGGTTGGCGAAAAGGTATAAAGCAGAGCTGCAATGAGAGCAAGGAAGTGGAGATTAGTAAATTTCTTTGCAAGTAGATATGAACCCCAAAGCGCTAGTGGAACTGCGCACAGAAATAATCCAGTAATAAATAGTGAGGAGTTTGCCCCAGTAAGTAATGAGCCAAATCCAATATAGGCAACCCAAGGCGGCGCACTTGTACTTGAGCCAAGACCTACGGTATGCCAAGAATCGGAATACATTGAAAATAGTTCAAAGGCTTTTGTAGGAGTTGCTGCTAGAGCGCCACCAACTATTGCTCCAAAACGATTACGGGAGGCAATTAAGGTCAATAAAATAACAAGTAGTGAAACGCTAAGTATTGGTCGGCGAGTTAGCCATCTAATTGGTGATGGAGCCTGAACTAAATCAATATCGGCATTTTCTAGAGCTTCATCATTTAGATCTAGGGCCGAGCTAGTAACCCCACTTTCTTCATATATAGATGAGCGGCGCCAACTGCGAGAAATAGCAGAGCCAGCTCGCTCAATTGCTAATTGCAGCTGCGATCCTCTAGGTGGAACGAAGCGCGAGATAACTCTTGATGAAACTAAGCGATTCTTCTTTCGTTTTGCTCTCGCCCTAAATAAGTCCTGCGGCTGCAAAATAACCAGAGCAACAGCTGCAATTTCATCTAAGGCATATCCTGGAAGTTTTGCTAGCAGATAACCAATTGCGCGAAATAGAGATGCTGAGAGAAGTTGTAGGGCGATTAGCGGCAGAAGCCACCAAGATGTGTTGGCCATCAAAACATAGGCCGCATGTCTGCGATCTAGAAGGAGTGGGCGATGTAGAAATGCATCTGAGACATCAATTCGCCTACGTTCATTAGAAGCTGCTTCAGCGTGATATGCAACCGCCTTTGGAACAGCGATTACTGAGTGGCCTGCAGTATGCACGCGCCAACCAAAATCAACATCATCCCTAAATAAAGAAAGTTCTGGATCAAATCCATCTAACTCTTCAAAGACATCGCGGCGAATTAATGCGCCAGCTGTGCTAACAGCTAAAACTTCACTGACTCCATCATGCTGGCCTTGATCTGCTTCGCGATATTCAAGTCCGGTCCAGCGAGCACCATTTGAGGCGATACTTATTCCTAGCTCTAATAAGTGGTTTCGATCATGCCAGCCGCGCAATTTGGGCCCAGCCATTGCAACTGCTGGTCGCTCATCAAGGGCTGCTAGGAGCTCTTTTAACGCGTATGCATCCGGGGCGCAATCATCATGAATTAGCCAGAGCCATTCAGTTTCTGATTCATTTCCTCGTTTCACTCTTGAATTACCAAGAGCTTCTTTAATTGCTGCGCCAAAGCCAGTTTCTTTCGCAGTGGAGATTGTGGCAATGCCAGCGCCTCGTAGTAACTTCACAGAACTATCTTCAGAGCCAGTATCGATAGCAATTATTTGATCTATTGCCCGCTTCTGCTTCGCAAGAGATGCAACAACTTCAGGTAACCAGAGTGCTCCATTGTGAGAGACGATGATTGCGGTGACAAAGTTATTATCCAAAGTAGGCATTACACCGCCTCTTGTTTAAATAAAAAGTTAGACCAGTTTCCCTTAACTCTTTGAATTAATAACTTAGTTTTTTTATAGTTATTAGATTTAAGCTGGCCGGCGCTTAAGGCGACGGCGTTCACGCTCTGATAGTCCGCCCCAGATTCCAAAGCGCTCATCATGTGCCAGAGCGTATTCAAGACACTCTTGTCTGACCTCACATGAGAGACAAACTCGCTTAGCCTCACGGGTTGAACCACCTTTTTCAGGGAAGAAAGCTTCCGGATCGGTTTGGGCACATAGCGCTCGCTCTTGCCACGATAGCTCAACGATCTCGCCATTTCCCAATTGGATACTTGGACCAGGAATGAAAGTCTGCTCTATTCGACGAGCATCAGTCATCAGTTATACCCCTAAAAAACAGAGCCCACGCCTGATGGTGGGCCTACTAGGGCCTAATTACACGCTTGTTATTCGGATGTGTCAAGTTGATGGCCACTTTTTTTGGGTAGAAATTAATCCCCAATTTGTCGATTTTTCCCTTAATTTTGGGGCAAAAGTGGGCTAATTACTGATTATTTTCTCAAATATTTTTTCATCACTTGCTATTGAAACATTAGGTGCGATATAGCAATTATCGATTATCGATCCATTACCAATACTTGCCCCTGCCGAAATAATTGACCCTTTAATTTGGCAGTTCGCTCCAATTACTGCCCCTGATTCAATTGCAGAACCATCAGAAATTATTGCTGTGGCATCCACCGCCGCATCTTTAGCGATCATTACTCCATCAACTACTCCCCTAGTTGCAGGTGATATCGCAGGATTTAAAATTAAGTCCTTTGAAGCTTTGATATATGAACCTGGGGTTCCCATATCAATCCAATATGAGTCATCGATATAACCATATAAGGCGCCCTTGCTCTTTAAAAGTTCTGGGAAAGTCTGCCTCTCAACACTTACGACGCTCTCTTGTGGGATCTGCGCAATTGCACTCCTATTAAAAATATAACAACCAGCATTAATAGTATTAACCTTTGGCTGATCCATCTTTTCCAGAAACTCTAAAACCTTGCCATCTAAATCAAGTGGAACGCAGCCATAAGCGCGAGCATCATCAACTCTTACTAAATGCAGAGTCACATCAGCGCCCTTGCTCTCATGAAACTGCGCCTGCGCTTTTAAATCATGGCCACTTAGAACATCACCATTAAAAATAAAGACAGATTCATCCTTTGCCAGATTCAAAGCTTTTGCAGCATTTGATATTGCTCCACCAGTTCCTAGGGGTTGTTCTTCTATTGCATACTTAATTGAAATGCCAAACTTTGAGCCATCGCCAAAGTAAGGCTCGAAAACCTCAGCTAGATATGAAGTTGCAAGGACTATCTCAGTTACTCCAGCTGCTTGAGCTCTAGCAATTTGATGCTCCGTAACTGGCGCTCCTGCAACTTTTAACATCGGCTTTGGAGTATTTTTTGTAAGTTCTGCAAGGCGAGTTCCTCTGCCACCAACGAGCAAAATAGCCTTATTTATCATCGATTTACTGCCGCGACGATACGAGAGGCTGCACTTGAAATATTCTCATCGCTAGCAGTTAGGGCGATGCGCACATATCGATTGCCTTTACTTCCATAGAAACTTCCTGGCGTAACAAGTATTCCTATTTCTGCAAACCAATTCACGCTATCCCAATCTTTTTCATCTCTGCTACACCAGATATATAACCCAGCTTCTGAAAACTCAATTTTAAATCCTGCTGCTTTTAGCGCTTTAGCTAGCACCTCTCGCCTTGCTTGATATTTTCCTGCCTGTTTATCAACATGGCTCTGATCTGAAAGTGCGATGGCCATTGAACTTTGAATCGGCAGCGGAAGCATCATCCCCATATGTTTTCGAATCTCTAGTAATTTCGCTATTAACTTAGGATCGCCAGCAACAAATGCCCCTCTATAGCCCGCCATATTTGATCGCTTTGAGAGCGAATGAACCGCCAGCACTGAGGTGTTATCTCCATTTGCAATCGCCAAAATAGAGTGCGCCTTTATTCCATTGGTAAAGGGCAGATAACACTCATCGCTTGCCAGAGTTGCGCCAGATTTTCTTGCCCAGGTGAGGCAGACCTCGAGTTCTTCCCTGCTATGAACTCGACCTGTTGGATTTGATGGTGAATTGATCCAAGCTAAATCAGCTTTCTTGGGCCAAGTACCGGCATCAATTCCAACTTCAAGGACTTCTGCTCTAGCCAGGAGCGCTCCAACTTTATAAGTCGGGTAGGCAATTTCTGGAATTAAAACTGATTTAGCCTCCAGTAGATATGCCAACAGGGCTACTAATTCCTTTGAACCAATTGTTGGTAGCACATCAAAGTCGCCACTTGCGCCAAGTGTTTCAATGCAATATTTCTTTAGCGCCTCTCTAAGCGCTGCACTTCCAGTGGTTAATGGATAGCTTGGTGAATCACTACTTGATTTAAGTTCTTCTTGAATGAAATCTGGGGTGGGATCAACTGGAGTTCCCTGGGAGAGATCAATGATTCCCTGGCTATGGGCTCGAGCTTTTTGCCCATAAGGCGCTAGGGCATCCCAAGGAAAATCAGGGAGTTTTATCTTCGCCTACTTACTCGCCTGCAGGTTTTTTCTGAATCTGCAGAAGGACCGGATGATCTTTGCCAACTCTTCCAACTTTTGCGGCCCCACCAGGTGAGCCTAATTCGTCAAAGAATTCTGCATTAACTTCCTTATATTCACTGTATTGCGCTGGAACATCATCTTCATAATAAATCGCCTCCACGGGGCAAACTGGTTCACATGCCCCGCAATCCACACACTCATCAGGTTGGATATACATCATTCGATCGCCCTCATAGATGCAATCAACAGGGCACTCTTCAATACATGATTTATCCATTACATCTACACAGGGAAGGGCGATGATGTATGTCACCTGAGACTCCTTTCAGAGAAAATCTAAAAGATATAAACACCGAATTGGCATAAGCGATGCTTACATTGCAGGGCCTAATCCTACAAAATAAGGGGGTGAAGCGCGAGCCAAAACCAAATAATGGGCTACATATCTATGACACTTTAGAGCGAAAAGTGCTGCCTATTACTGCAAGTGATGGCCAAGTGGTGAGAATCTACTGCTGCGGACCAACTGTCTATCGCGACGCTCACGTTGGCAATCTAAGGACTTTTTTGCTTAGTGATTTAGTCCGCAGGACTCTGGAGTTCTCTGGTTTGAAAGTCAAGATGGTACAGAACATTACTGATGTTGGCCATATGAGTGAAGATTTTGAAGAAGATAAAATGTTGGCCCAGTCTAAACTTGAAAAGCGTGATCCATACTCTATTGCAAGAGAGTATGAAGAGAAGTTTCATAAAGACTTAGCAAGGCTAAATATTCTCCCAGCTCATAACTATCCCAGAGCAAGTGAGTGCATCGAAATGATGCTTGAACACATTGCGAAATTAACTGAACTTGAACTTGCCTATCAAGGTGATGATTCCTCAATTTATTTTGATAGCACTAAATTTGATAGTTATGGCCAGTTAAGTGGAAATCGCCTCGATGCGCTCAAACCTGGCCATCGCTATGAATATGTTGAAGCTGGAGCAAAGAGATTTCATGCCGATTGGGCCCTCTGGAAAGCGGCCGGTAATCGTAAAGAGATGATCTGGCAGACAGCTTATGGTCCAGGATTTCCTGGCTGGCATATTGAATGTTCTGCTATGTCCCTTCACTATCTGCAAGGACATGTCGATCTACATATTGGTGGCATTGATCTTAGATTCCCCCATCATGAAAACGAGAGAGCCCAATCAAATCCTTTAGTCAAAGGTGAAGCAGTTAGTGCCTGGCTTCATGGCGAGCATCTCTTGTTTGAAGGAAGAAAGATGTCAAAGAGTTCTGGGAATGTGGTTCTGCTCTCTGATGTAATCACGCGTGGATTTGATCCACTTTCATTGCGTTTTTGCTTTCTAGAAAACCGTTATCGCTCTCAGATGGATTTATCCTGGAACTCAATAAGCGCAGCGCACTCAACATTGCAGCGCTTGAGAGCTAAATATCAACAATGGAAATTGGCGCCTAGGGATTATTCAGATGAAGCTAGCGCATTTGTACTGGCAATTCTTGCTCACTTTCAAGCAGATTTAGATACTCCCCAAGTGATGATCAAGCTCAGATCCCTTGAAAAGGATGATAATTTTTCAGATGGCCAGAAGGCAGCGATTTTAGAAAATCTCGAACCACTTCTTGCTCTAAAACTACTGGAAGAGATGCCTATTAAAGAGCTTCCCGATGAAGCCAGAGTCTTGTTAGAGGCAAGACAGAGAGCGCGAGAAAACAAGGATTTTGCTTTAAGTGATCAGATACGAGATCAACTTCTCTTACTTGGGATTGCAATAAACGATTCACCATCGGGCCAGAGCTGGAGCTGGAGGAGTTAGAACTTAAATTCTCTTAAGTAGGCGCCAGGAAATTAGCGCTGCTCCCCCAAATACAAAAAGATTGCCATAAGCATTTGCTTCAATTAAAACTTCGCCGCCATTACCAAGACTTGAAGCTCTAACAATTACAAATAGCCAACCAAAGGCAAAGAGTGCAAGTGATAACTTCGAGAGATACATATTTCTAACTAAACGAAGTCCAATAAATAGCGCTAGTAATGAAACTATTAACCCAAAAGGTCTATATGCATTATGCAGAAATGTTCCAGATACCCCAACTAAGGCTCCAAAGAGCAAACTAATTAATGACTTCATAGCTGAATTCCTGAAAAGAGATCGGTCTCGCGTCCCTCTTCATTAAACGGTGCGCTAGCTTTTCCATAGACCAAGCGGTAATACTCTTGTCCCCAAACTTTAAAGCCTAAATTATCGGAGAGAGCAAAGAACGGTCCATCCACTGCAATTTGAGTGGGATGAGCCCGCATCGCATCCATTTTCTTTTCAACGAAGTCTTGGCCATCAATTACCGTTGTAACTAAATTATCTGGTTGAGCAAAAGGGAAATCTTCAGCCTTCTCAACTCCCCAGAAATCACTTCCGCTGCCTTTCATTGCCTCAATGCCCTGTTCAATAATTGATATCGGAATTGTGTTCCAATAAATTTTTTGAATCTGCCAGCCGCGCTGAGCTGCCAATTCACTTGCTCGCATCGCAACTCTATGGGCTTGAATATGATCGGGGTGTCCATAGCCACCGATTTCATCATAGGTAATCATTACATCGGGTTTAATCTCAAGAATAACCTCAACTAAAGATTCCGCAGCTTGATCAACATCAGCATTCCAAAAATTGTCTTTCCTAGAATTTGGCTCCGATTCCATCATCCCGCTATCACGCCATGATTTACTTGGAGAACCAAGGAAGCGATGATCTACCACTCCTAAAACTTTCATTGCATTTGCTAATTCGACTTCGCGAATTGGACCAAGAGCATCTTCTTTTCCACTTGCAAGATGTTGGAGTTCTGGAACTAAAATTTCACCCTCTTCACCTCTGGTGCAGGTAACAAGAGTTACGCCATAACCCATGGCAGCATACTTAGCCATCGTTACACCATTGTTTATAGTCTCATCATCTGGATGGGCGTGAACTAGAAGTAAGCGTGGTTTTCTCATACAGGTTGGGAAGGCTACACGAGATCTATTAGTGAAATCTTGCCAAACCTCGTACCATGACACCGATGAGCAATAGCGAGAAAGTTGATAATCGGGTTCGCCTTCCGCGCGATGAGCGACGCGCTCTACTACTAAACGCCGCCCTTGAGGTCTTTACCGTCTCGGGATATCACGCAGCCGCTATGGATGAAATTGCAGATCGGGCCGGAGTTAGTAAGCCAGTTCTCTATCAGCATTTTCCGTCAAAGCTAGATCTTTATCTTGCCCTTCTTGATGTTCATATCGATTCTCTGGTCTTTGCGATTCAAAAAGCTATCGCCTCAAATAAAGAGAATAAGAATCGAGTCAAGGCAACCGTTGGTGCTTATTTTGAGTTCATTGATGATGAAGGCGGCGCATTTCGTCTGCTATTTGAAAGCGATATGAGCGCAGAACCTCAAGTAAGACAGAGGCTTGATCGCATGACCTATGACTGCGCCGTAGCAGTTAGCGCTGTTATCTCATTAGATACTGGTTTTCCAAAAGAGGAATCTATGGTGCTGGCAATTGGGCTTATTGGTTGCGCCCAAATAACCGCCCGCCACTGGCTTGAGCGGGATGGAAAAATTAATCGCTCCGAAGCAACCTCGCTAGTTACTAATCTACTCTGGCGAGGAATTTCTGGCTTCCCGCTACAAAGTTAGGAGAGTTTAGAAAATTTGAATAAGCAAAATCTACTAAAACTCTTTAGGATGGGGCTATGAGTACAAAAAAGAGCGGAAAATCAGAATCTGCAAAATCAGAAGTTCGTATATCTGTTGCTGATCAACTTCGTGAATTAACGATAGAGACTTCCATTAATCGTGATGAAGTACTTGCACTAGTAAATAAAGCACTGACTTCTTCAGCACCACTTGTTCTAACTGATATTAGAGGTCGGCAGTTTGTAGTTCCTGCAGGAAAAATTGGTTCAATAGAGATTGGCGACATTGCTGAGCGTCGAGTTGGATTTGCTGGCGCTTAAATTAAATAAGTTCTAATTTTTCCAATAGTGAATAGGTAACTTCGCGATAATCGGCCGCAACTTCACTTTTAGCATCTAAAGTTAATATGCTCATAGCCTGGCTCTGAGCGGTAGATACTTGCAAAGAAGAGCGAATTGTTGGTTCAAGGAGTGAAAAATCATCACCTATCAATGCCTTAAACTCTTCATCAAGCTCTTGCGTAGTTTGAGTTATTAAAAGCTGTAGTTCTCCACCATAGCCAGCGCTCTGGGCATAATCTTTACTATTTAGCGCTCCCCGAAGCGAGAGAATTTCAGTTGTGCTGGGTAGCAGAATTAGATTTGCGACAGCCATAAAGTAGGTAGAAATTCTAGAAACTCCAGTTGGCGTATCAATTATTACTAGATCAAAGCTTTCTAGAAGCTCAACTAGTTTTGTAGGTGAGATTGCCTGATCAATATCTAAAGCCAATAGGCGACTAGATGAGGCAATGATTGAAAATCGCTCTCCGCTTTTAATTATTGAGGCCTCAAGTGAGAACTGGCCAGCTAAGAACTCTTTAGTACTCACTCTAGGATTTTCAATACCGCAAGCAAAAGTTAGCCCGGCTGATGGATCTGCATCTATTACCAAAACTTTCTTGCCATACTCACTAGCCGCTACCGCTATGCAATGAACAGTTGTGCTCTTACCAACACCACCAGCGCTATTAGCAATAACTAGAGTTTTCACTTCTCTGCACCAACTTGAGCAAATGCAAACTTCATTTCAGGAGTTTGTCTTAAACTTTCTGGAACTAAGAGAAGAGCGCTTCGCAAAGATTTAAGAGCGATATTTGTAGCAATATCTTGGCCAGGAAGTGTTGGCCAGCCATATAAAGATTTAGCCCATCTAGGAAGAGATGCTGCCGCAATGGAAGTAATGCCTCCCCATAGCGGAGCGATTGGAGTTCCAAAGCGAAGAAGTGGAGGAAGTGGAGGAAGGGCGATAAATAACGCAGCTCGTTTGGCGTCATCGCTGGCATAGAGCTCATCTTTAATATCTATGAAGTATTTATCTAGTTGAGCAACGTTTCTTGGTACTTTTTCTTCATCAATACCTACTAGGCGAGCAAATATCACCATCTCCTCTAGATATTGATCACGCTCTTTTTCGCTCAGAACAAGTCCTGAGCGAAGCGCTGTATCTAGAAAAGAATCAACCATCGCCATATGAACCCAGAGCAGAAGCCTTTGATCATCAAGTTTTAACTTCTCATGAACTCCTCTGACTCTTGCCGCTAACTTTTCGGCTTTTTCCTTGCTAGCAAAGGTAAGTGTTGCAACATAATCTCCAGTTCTCTCAAGCCTTCCCCATGCATCTTCACGGAAGTTAGAGTGCGCTGCCACCCCCGCCATCGCTTCAGGATGGAGCGCTTGCTCAAGCAGCGCTCTAATTCCTCCCACAAACATTGAAGGATCTGAATGTATCTTCCAGGTTATGGAATCAGGGGAAAAAAATCCTAAACTCATGAGGCAAAGAGATCCTTGATTCCAGTCATTAGCATCTCAAATGCAATTGCCGCAGTTAAAAGACCTGCAATTTTTGCAAGGAGTGCCACTCCAGATTCTTTTATGATTTTCACAATGCCAAGTGAGAACATCAAAGTAACTCCAATTATTAAGTGCGCTCCAAGTACAGCAAGTGAAAGTGCGAAAGTCATAGAAGTGCTCGAAACTTCTTGACTAAAGAGCATGATTGTCACAATTGCTCCAGGGCCTGCTAGTAGTGGTGTTCCAAGAGGCACTAAAGCCAAGTTCTTTGGAATTTTTCCGCCGCCACTAAAGTCGCTTCCTTTTAGTAAATCAAGTGAAACCAATAGAAGAAGTAGCCCTCCAGCCCCTCTTAGCGCTGGCATAGAAATCTCTAGATAATCAACTATAAATTGGCCAAATAGGGCAAATAAAGTAATTACAAATAGTGAAGTGCCAGCAGCCTGCCAGGCAAGAAGAGTTCTCTGCCGACGAGTGCGATCGCCTAGAACAGATAAGAATATTGGCGTAGCACCTGGCGGATCCAAAATCACAAGTAGGGTTACAAATGCTTGGAGACCAAATGTAATTGTGCTGATATCACTCATCGCTTCACAACCCTTCTCTGATTTGCCTTTGATTCAAGATGGGCCCATTGTTCAGGATTTGTGGTGAATTGCGCTAATCGGTTTAGTTTGCCATCGCCGTGATAATCACTAGAGCCAGTAATAACAAGGTTTCGCGCGATTGCAAGTGAGACTAGCTCAGATTTCTCACTCTCTGAGTGATCTGGGTGATCGACTTCAATTCCATCAAGTCCGGCAGCAATTAAATTATCAAATGCTTCAATTTTTAGAGTCTTTCCACGTTTTGAAGCAAATGGATGAGCAATTACAGCAACACCTCCAGCCTGCTTAATTAACTTTATTGCAGCCTCTGGTGTTGGAGAATAGTGATTAACGTAGTACTTAGATTTATTATGTAAGAAAATTTCAAATGCTTCTTGGCGAGATGCCACATGCCCCTTAGCAACTAAAGCATCCGCGAGATGAGGCCGGCCGAGTGTGGCATCACCAGTTCGCATGGCATAGACCTCATCTATGCTTATTTCAATTCCAGCTTCATTAAGACGTGTAATTATCTTCTCCATGCGAAATAGGCGATGCTCTCTAGTCTTATCAAGTTCATCAATTAGCCCTTGATGGCTTGCATCAAAGAGCAGACCGAGCATATGAATACTTAGCCCATCTTCATCTTGGCAAGAAATTTCTGAGCCCAAGACCAATTCCATATCAGAGCCAGAGGGATGATTGAGCAGAGCGCTAGATGCCTCCTGCCAGCCGCGAGTAGTGTCATGATCTGTTAGCGCTAAGACCCCAATACCTGCAGCAATTGCCTTATCGATTAACCCAGAAGGCGTATCAGTCCCATCGCTTGCATTGGTATGGGTATGTAAATCAATAAGCATGAGGGTAAGGCTACCCTTTTTCTCCATCCTTGCTACGCATAACAAAAATCGCACACCCTGCTAATAAAAGAATCAACCCTGGAACAGTTCCAAGTGGAGGTAATTGATCCAGCCACCAAAAGGCAAGAAGAGCGCCAACTGGAACTTCAAAGAAAACTATTAAGGAAACAATTGCTGGCGATACTCTCTTTAGTGAAAAATTAAACATCGTGTGTCCAAGAATCTGTGCTCCTAAAATTAATGCAAGCAATAACCACCATTGCTTGGCTTCAAAACCCATAAGCTGCACTCCGCTGATAAGTGCAATAGGAAGAGCAGTTAACGAACAAGTTAAATAACATAAAGTGGTATAGGTCGAAGTTGCAAGCGTTTGTTGCGCTTTTGAACCCAATAAAACATATAACGCAGCAAGAGCAGCGCAGATTATTGCTGCTATATCTCCAATGAAAGCTCTAGTTGAAATCTGAAAATCAACTCCAGTAATGATTAAAACTCCAATGAAGCTAATAACCATTCCAATCCAAGCTCGCCTTGGAATATGGCCGCCGAGTTTTTTAACAAAGTAGGCAGCAAAAATTGGTTGAAGAGCGGTGAGGGCAGTTCCTGCCGCCACAGTGGTGTATCTCATTGCTATGAAAAATCCAATAAAGTGAAGAGCTAGAACAAATCCTGCCGCCATTGACCAGGCAAGACCTCGACGATTTTCACTCTTTAACCACTGGCCATTTCTCAAAGCAAAGGGCGCCATGATTAGCGCTCCGCCAAGGTTTCGCCAGAAAATTAGAGTGATAATTGGCATCGCGCTCAAGGCAATTACTGGTCCAGAGGTTCCAATTCCAATAACTCCGAGAAGTAATAATGGAATATCACGACCACTGGGCATCTGGGTGTGGTTTTGGTTTTGCACGGCAGTTATGTAGAGACCCCCAGCGGAACGCCAACTAGAGATTTCTTTCGCTTTGTGAGTTGATCGATAATTGCAAAAAAACCCTTAGCAGCA
>JBMTBW010000014.1:0-19048 GCA_049430265.1 Candidatus Nanopelagicaceae bacterium
GTTAGATCGCTAACCATAGTTTGGAAGGTAAAGAGAGCCTCAAGTCTTCCCTGGCTTATCTCTGGTTGATAAGGGGTGTATGCGGTATACCAAGCTGGATTTTCCAAAACATTTCTAAGCACTACCGGCGGAGTAATACTTGCGTAATATCCAAGGCCAATTAGAGATTCCATCTTGCGATTTTCTGACGCTAATTTTCTTAACTCCGCAATTACTTCCACTTCTGATATTGGTTTTGGAAGTAACGGGCCGAACTTAGATGCTAATTTGATTGAATCTGGAAGAACAGCTTGGGTAAAAGATTCTAAATCCCGGTATCCAAGCTCAAGGAGCATTGTTGAGATCTCATCACCTGATGGACCTATATGCCGATCTGAAAAATCTTGCCGCGCCATGGCGGAAAGGATAGAGGCTGGGCTTTACTTACGCCCCTCTGAGTTTGCGTCTTGCAGCCAGCTCATCTGAATCACTATGGGCAATGGCTCCATCGCTGACATTCTCGGCTTGAAGGTGAGAGAGCGAGCCTTCAACCTCGTTCCAAACTTTTCCAATTGCGATACCGAAAACCCCTTGGCCTCCCTGCAGCAGGTCAAAGATCTCCTCAGAGCTAGTGCACTCATAGATTGAGGCTCCATCGCTCATTAGCGTGATTCTGGCAAGATCTTCAACCCCGCGCTCTCGAAGATGGGTTACTGCGCTTCTAATGTTTTGTAGCGATACACCAGTATCAAGAAGGCGTTTAACGATTTTTAGCACCAAAATATCTTTAAAACCGTAGAGCCTTGAACTTCCAGAACCGCTTGCTCCCCTAACAGTTGGTTCAACCAAACCAGTTCTTGCCCAATAATCGAGCTGTCTATATGAGATTCCGGCTGCTGAGCAGGCAGATGCGCCGCGATAACCAAGTTCTTGAGAGAGCTCTTGATTCTTCTCCATAAGTCAGCCTCGCAATTCAATCAGGGAAGTTCTGCGTGTAAGGAAGTAACGGTAAGGCCAGGGATGCTTGGAATCAATGACCGACACTCTCCAAACCTAAAGTTGAGGTTAATGGTTTCGCCTTCTTCCTCTCAACCCATAGATATAGGTCAGAGTAAAGAGGGCTCCCACAAGAAGGTAGGCGACCTTGCCTATCCCCCATGGGGCAGGAGTAAGGAAGGTAAGCAGAGTTAAAAGGCTGCAAATCCCAACCATCAAAACTCCAACTTGTCGCAGAGCTCGCTCCGGCGCAAAGGCAGCAACTAGAGGCATCATCACCGAGGCTATAAGTAAACAGACGCCGATCATTCTCATCGCCCAAATTATTTCCTTGCTATAACCAGATTGTTCTTTAGCTATTTTTAGAAACTCAAGGAAAAACTCAGGAGCGGCAACAAGAGCTAGAGCTGAGAGGGCAAAAACTATCGCGCCCATACGAAGGGTTAATGCCAGGCGCTTTGCCAACATCTCCTCTCCTATCCCAGGAAATCCTCTGGATTAATCTGATCAAGAAACTCTTTAAACTTTTCAACTTCATCATCTGATTGATCAGGAATCTCAATACCAGCATCACTTAGAAGAGCTTCGCTTGCAAGAATGGGAGAGCCGGTTCTCAAGGCGAGTGCAATAGCATCACTGGGTCTAGATGAGACGCTGATTCCCCCTTGTAGATTGATAAGCGAATAGAAAATTCCATCCCTGAGCTCTGTTAAATGTATTGAGTCGATAGAAACTTGCAGTGAAGCTAGAACATCTTTCATTAGATCATGAGTCAGTGGCCTAGGCGGTGTCACGCCCTGCTGCGCAAAAGCGATCGCTGTTGCCTCAACTGCGCCAATCCAAATAGGTAAGTATCTCTCGCCACCAATTTCTTTTAAGAGAACGATTGGTTGATTAGAGGGCATCTCAACTCTCACCCCGATAACATCAAGGGCGTGAAAATTCATCTTGCGCGATTCAGACCAGAGCGAACTAGCGCGGCGTGAAGTCTTACAGATAGAGATGCAATCTCTCTTGAAACTTCTTGCGCTCTTGCCTTTGAATCAGGATTCTTCTGGCGAAGAAGTGGAGTAATTACTTGCTCAACTAATCCAACTTCTCGATCAGCAGCGGTTTTAAAGGCTCTTAGATGCCTTCCTTCAATACCAAAGCTAGAGATTTCCGCAACAACTTTGGCAACGGTTAGTGCATCGCCGTCATAATGACGACCCTTTAATTCAATAAGACCATAGCCTTCAAGCTCTACCAATTGCTCTTCACTAATTCCTGAATTTGAAATGAGCTCATCTCTGGAGAGTTTCATCTCGCTCTGCTCAATGAAGGCAGAGGCAGATAGGGCGCTATCAACACTTGATAGGCGGGCTATTGGAGCTCCATTAACACTAGCTGCTGGTTCAAGGCCTCTATCAAGAGCATCGAGGTTATCTTTGATGACCTTAAGTGGCAGATATTGATCACGCTGGGCAAGAAGAACATAGCGAAGTCGCTCTAAATCAACTGATGTGAACTTGCGATATCCCGATGGCGTTCTCTGCGGCTCAATGAGTCCCTCTGATTCAAGAAAGCGTATCTTTGAGATAGTCACATCTGGAAAATCTGAACGCAACTTACCTAATACCTCACCAATACTTAAATACGCTCTGGCTGGAACGCTCATCTTCTAACCCTTCCCCCAATAAAGAAATGTAAACGATACTTTCCAATATGTAGCTCTGATCCATCTTGTAGCTCGCCCTGCTCACTTATCTTTCCATCGAGATAAGTTCCATTTAAACTTCCACTATCTTTGAAGCTATAGCTCTTTCCACTTCTAATAACTTCCGCATGTTTTCTAGATACCGTTACATCATCTAAGAAAATATCGCAATCAACTGCTCTACCAATCACAGTTCTATCTGAATTAATTAAAAAGCGAGCGCCTTTTCCCGGACCGCTTAGCGAAATTAACATTGCAGAACCCTCGCCAAGTGCGTTGATTACATCTCGCTCTTCTTGGCTGGTTTTATCAAGCAGTAGTGAGAGCTGATCTGAAACCGGCCTTAGTGAGCCCATATTGATAGTTCGAGTTAGGTCGCGCTGGCGATCTTCTTGCTCCATCGCGCCCCCTTTACTCTCTACCAAAGGCTAAGGCTCAAGAGAGCCTCACCGTTATCTTGAGGCTGACACTAGGCGCGAGATAAGGGGTGAGTCAAGCGGTGAGTGAGGCGTAATCCCCTGCCGAGAGCAAGCTCTCTAGCTCACTTGGAGTAGAAATCTCGACTTCAAAGATCCAGCCTTGACCATAAGGTTCTTTATTCAAAGTCTCTGGGGCGCTATCTAATGATTCATTAACCAAGACAACGCTGCCACTTAGTGGGGCGTAGATTTCAGAGACGCTCTTAGTTGATTCAACTTCCCCGCAAACTTTGCCGGCGCCTATCTCATCGCCAAGTTTTGGTAATTGAATATAGACAATGTCGCCAAGTGCTACTTGAGCATAATCAGTAATTCCTACCCGGTAGCGATTAGTTGAAACTTCACTAACCCACTCATGCTCTTTGGTGTATTTCAACTGATCTGGAACGTTTGCCACAACTATCCCCTCTTTAAGCTCTTAATACCGGAGCGAGCGTAACTTAAACCAGTTAATAGGTATAACCCAATTCCCCACCCTGCAAAACCCCACCCAAAAATATAGGCGGCATCAGAGATTGACCCTGAAGTGGAATCGGTAAGTAGCAGTAATGGAAGGGCATAGAGCAGATTAAAAGTTGCTGCCTTTCCAAGGTAGGTAACCTTAAAGGGCGGAATTGCCTTTGATTTCATCACTATTAGAAGAAGGCCAAGCAGAAGATCTCTACCGGCAATCAAAGCTAATACCCAGAGCGGAACAACTTGGGTTGCAAACATGGCAATGAGAACCGAAATTATGTAGAGGCGATCAACAGCTGGATCCATTAGCTCGCCTAATCGAGACTCTTGATTCCAAGCCCTTGCAAGTTTTCCATCAAAATAATCAGTAGCTCCAGCAATAACTAGGGTGAGAATCGCAAGGCCCATCTCTTCTTTTACTAAAACAAGATAGAGAAATAACGGAATACCCAAGGCGCGAGCCATGGTTAATAGATTTGGAAAAGTAAACACGTCGGGACGAGAGGATTTGAACCTCCGACCACATGACCCCCAGCCATGTGCGCTACCAAGCTGCGCTACGTCCCGCAAAAACTTAGACAGATACTACTTAATTTCCTTCTTAACGCTCTCTTATGCGAACAGAGACTCTAATTGGTGAGCCTGAAAACCCAAATTCTTCCCGTAGCCGCCTTTCAATAAACCGACGATAGGAGGCTTCAAGAAATTCTGTTGCAAAGACAATGAAGGTGGGCGGAGCAATACCAGCTTGAGTAGCAAAGAGAATTTTAGGTTGCTTTCCGCCTCTAATAGGAGGTGGATTACTCCCGATTAGCTGACCAAGAAAAGAGTTAAGCCTGCCAGTAGGAACCCTTGACTCCCAACTTTCCAGAGATCTTTGAATAGCTGGAAGTAATTTATCTTTGTGCCAACCTGTTTTGGCTGAAATATTGACGCGCTCGGCCCACTCAACTTGGTCGAAATTTCGCTCAGTTTCTTTATCTAGAACTACTCGCCGATCTTCATCAACTAGATCCCACTTATTTAAACCAATAACTAAAGCTTTTCCAGAATCTTCAACCATAGTAATGATTCTTAAATCCTGCTCAGTAATAGGGGTTGAGGCATCGATAATCATGATGACCACTTCGGCATTTTCAATGGCTCGCTCTGTTCGAAGGGCTGCGTAATACTCAGAGCCTGAGGCTTGATGGGCCCTTCTCCTAATTCCCGCTGTATCAATAAAGCGCCAGGTTTTATCGCCGAGATCAATTAGCTCATCTACTGGATCCCTTGTTGTTCCTTCTGCATCATCTACTAACGAGCGAGTGGAGCCAGCAAAAGAATTTAAAAGACTACTCTTGCCAACATTTGGTCTGCCAACAATTGCAATTCTTCGATATCCATCATCGATTCGACTCGCCCCAACCTCTGGTAGCTGTGAAACGATTAAATCTAAAAGATCACCACTACCTCTTCCATGAGCTGCAGAAATAAAATGTGGTTCACCTAAACCAAGATTCCATAGCGAATGGGCATCTAGTTCATCTTTCTCAGAATCAACTTTATTGGCAATTAACATCACAGGCTTTTTAGATTTGCGAAGCACAGATATTAGAGCGTCATCATCTGATTGCTGGCCAACTTGAGCATCAACTACAAAGAGAACAAGATCAGCATCTGAGATGGCAGACTCTGCAGCATCTGAGATTTTAAGAGCAATACCTTCAGAGGTTGGCTCCCATCCTCCAGTATCAATAACCATAAAGGTTTTGCCATTCCACTCTGCCTCATAGCTAACTCGATCTCTTGTTACACCTGGGGTATCTTCAATAATCGCCTCACGAGAGCCGATGATGCGATTAACTAATGTGGATTTACCAACATTTGGCCTTCCAACTATTACAACTCTTGGAAGTCCAATAAGACTTCTGCTCTTTAGAATATTCCAGATATAGGCGACAGTTTCATCAAGAGTTAGATTCGTTGAATCAACGACGATGGCATCTTCTGCCTTTCTAAGTGGAGAAACTGCCCGGGTGCTATCGACCTGATCCCTACTTGATAGAGATACTGCAACGCTATCCGGCGAGCTTGTCTCTAAACCCCTTGATTTATCCTCTAAATCGCGCCTAATTGCTCTTGCATTGATATCTGCCTGTAGCCAGATCTTTAAGTTTGCACCAGGGGCAACAACAGTTCCAATATCCCTGCCTTCAACAACAATTCCATTTTTTGCGCTCTCAATAATATTTCTCTGCAGCGCTACTAATTCTTTTCTTAGCTCCGGCCAACTACTCACTCTTGAAACAGCTGAGGTGACTTCAGCGCTTCTTATCGCCTCGGATACATCTACTCCCCCGCATAGCGTGATGGGATTACTAGGATCGGTTTTAAAAAGAATTGGCGAACTTTTAAGCGCCACTAATAATTCCTCTGCGCTATCTATCGCTTTCTCAATTGCAAGCCAGGTAGCTGCGCGATAAAGCGCGCCAGTATCTAGATATAACCAACCAGCTCGCTTTGCAATAGCTTTTGCAGTGGATGATTTTCCAGATCCACTTGGACCATCCATCGCAACTACTACTGTCATCGGCGATGAACCTTCCAATCTCGCTTCTTTAGGTGAGCTTCAACTCGCTCGCCATCTTCAGGAGAGAAGGCTAGTGTGATTAAACCACTTTCTTGACCGGGTGAGTGCTCAATCGATAGATCTTCAATATTGGCTTTGATTTGAGCGCATTCAGTAAATAGTTGGCTAAGAGCTCCTGGTTCATCTTTAATGACTACCAATAGATGAAGATAATTTCTTGGCTTAGCGCCATGTTTGCCAGAAACTTTTGCTCGTCCTGAATTTCCCTTGAGAAAGAGAGTCTTAATCTCTTCTGGTTTAGATTCAGAAATTGCGCCTTTAAGTGCCAGCGCTTTTGAAATGAATTGATCGAGAGTGCTTAGAACTTCATCTTTATTTTCTAAAAGTATCTCGCTCCAAAGCGCACCATCACTTCCAGCAATTCTGGTCATATCTCTAAGGCCCTGTCCTGAGAGCTCAAGACCTGCGCCTAACTCTTGAATTTCACTTGCTATTAGCGTGGATGCGATTTGAGGAAGGTGTGAGATTCTGGCCATTAAATGATCGTGTTCTCTGGCGCTCATTTCATAACTACTTGCCCCAAGAGTTTGAATTAGCGCTTTTGCCATTGCAATGGCGCGCTCCGAAGAGTTGGTAGTTGGAGTAATAATCCACGCTCTGCCATTGAAGAGATCTGCTTGAGCTGAAGATGTCCCTGAAACTTCGCGGCCAGCCATTGGATGAGTTCCAACAAAGTGCTCTGCAAGAGCCGGTAATACTTCTATCTCTTGTATAAGGTTAGTTTTAACACTACTAACATCTATAAATATTGATTCAGTGTTTGTAGCCCATTCGGCTTTAAGCGCAGAAACGACAGATGCTGGCGGAGTTGCGATGATAACTAGATCAAATTCGCTTCTCTCTTCGCCCTCTGCCTTTAAATACGGCGCCAGGAGATCTTTGGCAAGAGCCAAAGCTTTCTGATCCGCATCATCTATGGATACAGATACCCCTTGATGCGCTAGAGCTAACGCGATTGAAGTGCCAATTAAGCCAGCACCTACAATCTTTACTGACTGAATCTGAGGAGAAGCCTGCGCACTCATTACTGAGCTATATCTTTGCGAAGAGTGACCGCGCCGCGAAGGTAAATATGTGAAATTTGATCCTGGTTCAGCTCTGTGTGGCAGTGGAGCATCAAACGAATCGTTCTTGGAAGGCTTGTTGGCACAGCCATTTCAACCGCGCAGATTAAAGGAACTTTCTCAAGGCCCATGGCTCTGGCTGAAGCAGCCGGAAAGTCGCTAACCAGATCTGGGGTGCAGGTAAAAAGCAGAGAGATCAGATCGGCACTAGTGAGTCGATTAGCCTCAAGAACTTTTGAAACTAGTTCGACGACAGCCTCTTGCATCAAGACCGGATCATCACGGTCTATCTGAATAGCTCCTCGTATTGCTCGCACGAACACTTTCAGATTTTACCCGTCTTGCCCTCTCTCTCGTGGGAAGCCGTTATAGTGTTTTATCGACTTATAGCTATCTCTGTTTCAGCGCTCTTGCTAGAAATTATCGACAATTTTCCGAAGGCAGAGAGTTCAGGGCAAATAACCATATATCGACTTTAGTCACGCAGAATCAGTTCGACAATGTCGATATATCCATAATTAATACCTATTCAAAAAAAGGTTATATCGATAAAGCAGTATTTCCTAATGTTAATAAATGGTTAAAACTATTAAACGTTTAAGCAACTTATAGATTTGTTATTTCAACTTCATTTAGCGCTCGCCATTTGCCACTAGGTAGCTCCCCCAGCTTTATCGAGCCAAAGGCTGTTCTGATCAAGCGAGTAACTGGAAATCCAATCTCATCAAAGATTCTTCTAACCACATGATTTCTTCCCTCATGAATGACGATTTCAATAAAGCCACCAAAACGATTGACTGCTAAGGGGCGAGCTAAACCATCATCCAATTCAACCCCTCTAGAGAGAAGATCGAATGCTGCCCTTGGCAGAGTTTCCTCTGTGGCAACGAGATAGGTTTTCTTAACCTCAAAAGATGGATGTGTGGCTTCATGAGCCCATTGGCCGTCATTGGTGACAATGATTAAACCTTCACTCTCTTTATCTAGGCGCCCTACATGAAATAGGCGCTCTTGCCAGTCAAGAAAAAAATCACTTAGACAGGGGCGACCTTCTGGGTCTGACATGGTGGACAAAACACCTAAAGGTTTATGAAACGCGAGATAAGTTTTGGTCTTTACGGCTGTAATCGTTTCATTATCAACCTCAACTTTAGTCTTTATCGGGTCGATTTTGAGTCCTTGAGTGCGAATTACCTTGCCATCAACCTTAACCCGGCCCTGTTCGATGAGTTCTTCACAGGCTCTGCGGCTAGCTACGCCACAATCGGCCATAAATTTTTGAAGTCTTACTAGTTCGGCCATAGCGGCCCATCCTACTCACTCAGTAAGAGAAGCAATTACCTCATCTAAGCCATCGATATTAGGCAAGAAGGGCGCTAAAGCCGGAAGATCTTCAACGCGATTGAGTCCAATTCTCTCCAGGAAGTAATGGGTAGTTCGATAGAGAATCGCTCCAGTCTCATGCTCAATTCCGCACTCCTCCACTAGCCCTCTAGTCACAAGAGTCTTCATAACCGCCTCTACATTAACTCCGCGGATTGCTGAGACTCGAGCCCTTGAAATCGGTTGGCGATATGCAATTACAGCAAGTGTTTCCAGAGCTGCTTGTGTGAGTTTTGCTTGCTGGCCATCCAAAACGAATTTTTCAACTAATGGCGCCAAGTCAGGATGGCTATAAAAGCGCCAACCACCAGATATCTGCTTGAGAGTGAAACCCCGTGCCTGCTCTTCATAGGAGGCTGCAAGAGCATTGAGCGATTCAAGGATCTGCTCTGTTGGGGCTTCGATTATCTGGGCGAGGACTACTTCTGAGACGGGTTCTTCGACAACCATCAAGATAGCTTCAATTGAACGTTCAAGTTCGCGATTAGACATTTTCGCCCCCTTCTTCTACCCCGTCTTCGCCTGATTCAATTAAAGCTGGTCGATCAAACTCATCACTAACTCTAATTTCTCCTTCAACGCTTCCAACCCAGGTGATCTGCAGCTCTCCTAGAGCAACTACCTGCTCGAATCTGACTGAACCCTCTTTGAAGAGTTCAAGGAGAGCTAGAAATCTTGCAACCACAACTAAGGTATTTGCTGCATCGCTTACTAGGGCCCTAAAACTCATTGTTTTATGCCTTCTTAAAGCCGATACCACCCCAAGGGCCTCGGCAGCGACGCTAACTAGCGGCAGATGGAGATGCTCCACAGAAAGGGTTGGAGCGGTTTTGGGGGTTAGAACGCGGTTTGCGATAGCTGCAAATCTCTCTGGCGTAACGCCTATTAAAACCTCAGGTAGTAGAGCTGCGAAGACTGGATCAAGGGAAACTGCGCGGGCAAAGGTCTTCTCCTGTTCAAGGATGCGCTCCGAAAGGATTGAAGCTATCTCTTTGAAAGCGCGATATTGCAAGAGGCGAGCAAAGAGCAGATCGCGAGCTTCAAGAAGTGCGAGATCTTCTTCATCATCAATTTGGCCAGATGGCAATAACCGAGCAGCCTTAAGGTCCAATAAAGTAGCGGCAACAACTACGAATTCGCTGGCATGATCTAATTTCCAGCCCGCTTCAGTTTTCTCAAGTTCGCGGATATAACCAATAAATTCATCAGTTACTGTGGCGATTGCAACATCGGTGATATCCATTCGATGTCTTGAGATAAGTTGAAGCAATAAATCAAAGGGTCCATCGAAGTTTTCTAAGTGAACCGAGAAACCCGCAACTCTTCCCTCACTAATACTTTGCGCAGGAGAGGCTAAAGTATTACTTGAGGGTTGCGCAGAAACTTCATTCATAGTCTGGCAAGTCTATGCGTGTCGCAGCCAATATCGCGATAAGCGGTGGTTAAAGTCTGGCCATGGCAAAAAGTGCTTCAGAGATATCTCGCTTGAACGCTAAATCGACATTTTCAAAAGCTGATTCTGAAATTGTCACATCTTCATCAGTACTGGGAAAGCCTGCTAAGGATTTTCCATATCCAGCGCCATTAGTAGAACATGGCGATGCCAAGATTATTTCCGTTGTTAATCAAAAAGGTGGCGTTGGTAAAACCACAACTACGATTAATCTCGGCGCAGCTTTTGCAGAACTTGGAAGAAGAGTTCTTCTTATAGATTTTGATCCACAACACTCACTCTCCATTGGACTTAATGTTTCAACCAGAGATATCGAGGGATCTGTCTATAACCTGCTTATGGATGAATCAACGCAGGTCTCAGATTTCCTTCTAAAAACCAGTGTTCCTGGCATGGATATGATCCCAGCTCATGAGGATTTATCTGGCGCTGAAGGTGGCTTAGTAAATGTAATTGCTCGCGAAAAGATTTTAAAGCGAGTTCTCTCTACTGTCACTGACTTCTATGATGTCATCCTGATTGATTGCCAGCCATCACTTGGCCTTCTAACCGTTAATGCCCTCACCGCATCGCACTGGGTTCTAGTGCCCCTGGAATGTGAGTATTTTGCGCTTAGAGGTGTGGCTCTCCTTGATGACATCATCAAGAAAGTAAAGGCCAATACCAATCCAGATATCGAGCTTCTCGGAATCTTGCCAACAATGTTTGATAGGAAAACTGTTCATAGTCGCGAGGTTTTAGAGCGAATCAGTGAAGCCTTCCCAACTCAAGTATTTGATACCACAATTGCTAGAACCGTTAGATTCCCAGAGACAACTGTTGCTGGCGAGCCAATCACTTCCTATGCCAGCTCCTCAGTTGGAGCTGCTTCTTATCGCAGACTTGCCAGAGAAATAATTGCCAATGGAGGAGTTCGATGACAAGACGTATTAGTTTGCCAGGAGCAGATGAGTTATTTAGAAAGACGACTCTTAGCGCTGTTCCAGATCAAAGCGTTGAAGAGGTTGAAGTTGCTCACACCAACCGTCCAACAACTGCCACCGTTGCAAAAGCTGCTCAAAAATCCACTGGAGTTAGACAAACCCCAAGACGTCGCGCAACTGGTTTAGATAAAGGACCATCAGGACGAGAGAAACATGATGAGAAAATTACCGTTTATCTATCTCCTGAAGAACTCTTTGATTTAGAGCAAGCAAGACTTCACTTAAGAGGAGATCTTGGTCTTGCTGTTGATAGAGGTCGAATCGTTCGTGAATCTCTTGCAATTGTTATTGCAGATTTAGAGGCAAAGGGCGATCAATCTATTATTGCTAGAAGACTTCGAGGTAGATAGCTCTACTTTGATCTTGGGTGAGCGCTTGCATAGCTCTCACGTAATTTATCAATAGTTACCAAGGTATAGATCTGCGTAGTTGTTACCGAGGCATGTCCAAGCAATTCTTGCACCACTCTAATATCTGCTCCCCCATCAAGAAGATGGGTGGCAAAAGAATGCCTAAATCCATGCGGAGAAATCGCCTCATCTAGCCCCGATCTCTTTGCGGCATCAATAACAATCTGCCAGGCGCTCTGGCGCGAGAGACGAGTTCCTCTTTTTTCGTTAAGAAAGAGGGCTTCTTCCTTTAGATTTTTGGCAAAGACCGGACGAGATCTCGTTAGATACTGATCCAAAGCCAATCTGGCATAACTTCCAACTGGAACTAAACGCTCCTTTCCCCCTTTGCCACGGACTCGAATAGTTATGGCTTCAACGCCCTCTTGGTTATTTTGGGAAATATCAGATCGATTTAATGCAATTATCTCGCTAACTCTCGCCCCTGTTGCATAGAGCAGCTCCAATATCGCCCTATCTCTAATACCCGATAAATCATCGGCGCAGCTATTAATAAGTGTTGCAATCTGATCAATACTTAAAGCTTTGGGCAATCTCTTAGCACTGCGTGGGACAAGAATCTCTTTAGCAATACTTTCAACGCCGCTTTCTTTGGCCAGAAATTCAAAGAGACTTCTCAAAGCAACAGCATTTCTAGCAATACTTGACTCGTTTAGATTCGCTTCTCTTAGAGTGTGAAGAAAGGCGGCTACATCACTTGGAGTGATACTCGAAAGTTTCTTCTGATTTTGATTAAGATAACTTAAAAACTTCTCGAGATCTCTTCTATAAGAAGAAAGAGTGTTCTTAGCTAGCCCTCGCTCTATTGCGCAGTGATTGAGGAATATTTCAATCGAGGATCTATCATCCACGTTCTAGCGCGGCCTTAATTAGGCCAGCAAAGAGTGGATGGGCTCTAGTAGGCCTTGATCTAAATTCTGGGTGAGCTTGAGTTCCCACATAAAATGGATGAACCTCTCTTGGAAGCTCAACAAATTCAACTAAATTCTCATCTGGCGATGTGCCGCTAAAGACTAACCCTGCTTCACTTAGCTCTTTGCGATAGGAGTTATTGACTTCATAGCGATGTCTATGACGCTCTGATATTTCAGGGGCTTGATAACAACTTTCAACAATTGAGCCTTTGGCAAGAATTGCTTTATAAAGACCTAGGCGCATAGTTCCACCCATATCGGCCTCGCCATTTACGATTTTTACCTGACTTGCCATAGTTGCAATAACTGGCGCATCAGTATCTGGGTCAAATTCAGCAGAGTTAGCCCGCTTTAAACCGAGGATATTTCTAGCTATCTCAATTACCATACATTGCAGACCTAAACAGAGGCCTAGTGAGGGAATCTTATTTTCCCTTGCATACTTAAGAGCTCCTAGCTTTCCTTCAATCCCTCTTACTCCAAAGCCGCCCGGAACACAGATAGCATCCACCTCACTTAAGTTTGCTTTTGCACCAGCTTCTGTTGCACATTCATCACTTGCTACCCACTTAATTTCAACCCTAGCGTTATTAGCAAAGCCGCCAGCTCTTAGAGCTTCTGTGACCGAAAGATAGGCATCTGGAAGATCGACATATTTTCCAACTAAAGCAACCTTAACGCTATGGGCGGGGTTATGCACTCGCTCAAGTAGTGAATCCCACTGCCCCCACTTAACTTCATGGGCCTTTAGATCAAGCCTTCTGACAATATAGGAATCAAGCCCCTCGCTATGGAGTACTTTAGGGATGTCATAAATTGATGGAGCATCAACTGCTGCAACTACCGCTTCTAAATCAACATCGCACATAAGTGAAATTTTCTTCTTAACGCCTTGCGGGATTGCTCGATCTGAGCGAAGAACGATGCCATCTGGAGATATTCCAATAGAGCGGAGAGCTTGGACTGAGTGCTGTGTTGGTTTTGTCTTTAACTCCCCTGATGGGCCGATATATGGAACAAGTGAGACATGAAGATAAAAGACGTTATCTCTACCAACTTCTTGCCTAATCTGTCTTGCTGCCTCTAAAAATGGTAGAGATTCAATATCGCCAACAGTTCCACCAACTTCAGTAATAACTAGATCGATATCGGGAGCTGCCATCGCACGAATGCGCTCTTTAATCTCATTGGTGATATGAGGAATAACTTGCACCGTTTCACCTAGATATTCACCATGGCGCTCTCTTGCAATAACTCTTTGATAAATCTGACCAGTTGTGACATTGGCTGAACCATGAAGGTTGGTATCTAAAAATCTCTCATAATGGCCGATATCTAAATCGGTCTCTGCTCCATCATCGGTAACAAATACTTCGCCGTGCTGGAAAGGATTCATCGTGCCTGGATCAACGTTGATGTAGGGATCAAGCTTTTGCATTGTGACTCTAAGGCCGCGGGCGACAAGCAGCCGACCTAAACTAGATGCGGTAAGACCTTTACCAAGACTTGAGGCGACTCCGCCGGTGACAAAGAGATGTTTGGTCACATGAGGGGCGGTCATGGAAGGCAAACTTATCAGCCAACATCGCTGAAGCGTAAATTGAGCAGCTCCCGAGCGTGATCTTGGGCGTGTTCTGATTCTTCAATGCCTGAGAGCATTCGAGCTATCTCAATCTCACGCTCTTGATCACTTAGGGATTTAATTGAAGTAGATGAGAGAAGACCGTTGCTATCTTTCTCAACCAAGATGTGGTTATCAGCCCAGAGCGCAACCTGTGGCAGATGAGTAACGACAATTACTTGTGAATTAATAGCAAGTTTTCTTAGCCTTCTTCCAACTTCAAGTGCAGCCTTGCCTCCAACGCCAGCATCAACCTCATCAAATACGTATGTGCCCAGTGGATAAGAGCCAGCTAGGACAACTTCAAGTGCCAACATCAAACGAGATAGCTCCCCACCACTTGCAGCCTTTGACACTGCAAGCAACTCCCCACCGCTATGAGCGGTAAATAGCATGAAAACTTCATCTAGCCCAAAAGGTGAGAAATGATCATCGCTATTTCCATCTTTACTTTCGACTCTTACTTCAAATACTGCCTTAGCCATAGCAAGCTCCACTAACTCTTTAGTAACAGATGAGGAGAGCTTTTTTGCGGATTGCACTCTAAGTTCGCTTAGCGTCTTTGCTGCTTCTAAAAGCTTTGCTCGCAACACCTCCAGCTCTCTGCCCATTTCAGCTAAACGATCATCTCCCCCACTCAAATCCTTAATTCGATTTCTTGCTCCCTCTGCCTTATCAATTGCCTCAGCTAGCGCCTCGTTCTTATCACTTGATTTGCCATACTTTTTGGCAAAAGAACTCAAGGCAGCTCTACGTGATTGCGCCAACTCCAGCGCTTGCGGATCTGCGGAGAGTGAATCTAAATACCTATCAAGGTCTGATGCTGCATCAATCAAATCAAAGAGTTTTTCTGAAATGGCATCTGCAATTTGGTCTAATTGAGTATCTCGACCTTTTGCACTAGTTAGAGATTTCTTAGCGCTATGCAACGAGTTTAGCGCCCCCACTTCTTCATCTGAGAGTGCTTGTTGGGCACCAAGAGAGGCAATCCTTAAATCCTCCACGCTTTCAAGCTTTGAAATTTGAGCTTCTAGCTGGGATAGCTCGGAGCTTTGTGGTTTTAATTTGGCAAAATCATTGACTAACTCTTCAAGTGATTTAATCTCGCTATCTCTATCACCTAGAGCTTTCTTAAGTTCTGCAATCTCTCTACGTAGCACTTGGTAGTTCTTCAACGCCTCTTGATAAGCATGAAGAGCAATTGAAAGTCCTTGACCTGCGCAGATATCTAGAATCTCTCTCTGCTTATTTGCTTTTGTCAAAACTAAGTTTGCATGCTGGCCATGAATTTCAATTAGTTGATCTGCAAAAGACATTAACGTGCTCGCCGTTGTAGCAGAGCCTGATAGTTGAGCTTTAGATTTTCCATCTCTTCCCAACTGTCTTGAAAGAAGGATTGAAGATTCCTCTATCTCAGGCTCATGCTCTTGAATGAGTGCCTTTAAATCTTGACCGATTTTCTCTGGCAATCTAAAACGACCGCTTACCACTGCTCTCTCCTGGCCTTGTCTGATGTAATCAGCATCGGCCTTCTGTCCTAGGATCAAAGAGAGGGCATTTAGAAGCATTGTTTTACCAGCTCCAGTTTCACCGGTAATTACATTAAAGCCCTCTTTAAACTCAATTGTTGCGCTATCAATTAGCCCAAGTGAGCGGATATTGATTTCTTCTAAGAGTGAGCCTTTACGCTCGCCCTTTTTACTCACCGCGCCAGCCATCAACCGGTAATTTAAACTTGGCAACAAGGCGATCAGTAAATGGCGCTGCATCAATATGGGCTAGGTTTATATAGCTTTTATCGGAGGTTAGAACAACGCGATCCTTTTCTTTCAAAGCAAACTTGCGAAGACCATCTGCGGATAAAACGCCCTCATCACTTTCAACATCGATGGCAATCTCTGAATCTGCGCCAATAACCATTGGATCTGAGAAGAGCGCATGAGCGGCAAGTGGCAGAAGAACTAGGGCTTCAACCTCCGGCCAAACAACTGGACCGCCTGCGCTAAAAGCATAAGCTGTTGATCCTGTTGGCGTTGCACAGATAACTCCATCGCAGCCCCATCTTGAAAGTGGTCTGTGATCAACTTGAACAAAGAGCTCAATCATCGCCTCAGTACTTCGTTCAACTGTCACTTCATTTAGCGCCCAACCTTTAGTAACTAACTCATCGCTTCTAAATACTTGATATGCCAGCGTCATACGCTTTTCAGTCTTATATTTCTTATCTCTAATGGCCGAGATAATTTCTGTCTGACTTGGTTTGCCAATCTCTGCCAGAAATCCAACATGTCCCAGATTGATTCCTAGCACTGGGATGTTAGAGCCGTGTATTTGTTCTGCCCCACGCAAGATAGTTCCATCGCCGCCAAGAACTAAAACCAGTTCAATCCCGCTAAATCTCTGCTTTACTTGCTCGCTTGCAACTTGAGTGACGCCAGATATTCCAGTATCCGCACTTGAGATAAAGCTAAAACCTTCTGCGCTGAGAGTTTTAACAATAGATCCAGCAAGCTCTTTTGCTTCAGGGCGAGTTGGATGAAGGACAAGTAGAACTTCACGCTTTGTCATCTACTGCGGTCCTTTCGCTATCGCCAAATCTAACTCTTTATCTGAAATCATCTCTGCTCCAGATTTAAGCCAGAGAAAATATTCAACATTTCCAGAAGGTCCCGGAAGGCAGCTGGCCACTACTCCAACGGTACCCAAACCTGCATCAAAGGCGCTCCTTGCAATATCCCTAACTGCAGCTTTTCTAAGCTCTGGATCTCGCACAACTCCCCCATCTGTCAATCGCTCTCGCCCAACTTCAAATTGAGGCTTAACCATAAGGAGAAAATCTGCTTTGCTCTTGCTCACTGAAAGCAGAGCGGGGATAACTAGGGATAGTGAAATAAAGGAGAGATCAGCGACCACTAAATCAACGCTCTCTTTGATGATCTCGCTACTTAGAGTTCGCACATTGGTGCGATCATGTATCTCAACTCTTGGATCGCTTTGAAGCTCCCAAGCAAGTTGTCCATATCCGACATCAACAGCGATGACCTTTGCTGCCCCCCTCTTTAGTAAGACGTCGGTGAATCCACCCGTTGACGCTCCAGCATCAAGTGCGGTAACCCCGCTAACGCTTATTTCTTTAAAGGCATCGAGTGCTCCGGCTAATTTGTAACCACCTCTTGAAACATAATCTTCTCGCTTGCCTGCAAGCGTTATAGAGGTCTCTGGATCGACCTGCGTTGCTGGCTTTGTAGCTGGAATTCCCCGAACAAGAACTGATCTGGACTCAATTAGATCAACTGCATCCTCTCTAGATCTTGCAAGGCCTCGTCTTACTAACTCAGCATCTAGACGAGTTCTCATAAATCTTCCTGGAGTTCTAGATAGATGGGGTGGTCAGATTTTTTTTAAGATGGACTCTGGGTAGAAATACCTTCAACATGAGTTAGCGCTGCTGATAAATCTTGGTTAACTTGATCAAATAGCGCTCCATGTTCGGCCAAAGGAGCAAAGGCAATCTCATTAATTCTCTTTTTAATAGCTGAGATCTGCTCTAGATTTTCAATATTTTCACTCATTTTTTCTTACTCGCACTCTTTTTTACAGCGCTCTTTTTTACTGGGGCTTTCTTCTTTGCTGGCTTTGTTGCTCTTGGACTTGTTACAAGCCTTGTCTTTAAAAGCTCAACTTCTCTTGCGAGTCGATCTAAATCTTCTTGCTTAGCAAAACCCATCTTCTTAACACTTGTCTTTACCTCTTCTTCAACGCGAGTTTTAATTGCCTCGCCACTTTCCTTCGCCCATTGATTCAGGGCTGCAGCTATCTCCTGCGGACTCTTCTCTCCTGATGAGAGCTTGGTGAGATAGGTGCGAAGTGCTGATAAGAGATCATTTGCCATAGGTCAACGATAGCCAATTGGCTCTCTCTTAGCCCTTTGATTCTTCAGAGGGTTCAATCTTTTGATATTTAACTCTAAATTCCTCAGCCTCTTTTAAGCGCCCGACTGCAATTAAGGCCTGGATATATGCGCCCTGAAGTTTGGCAGCAAAACTGGCATCGCTAAGTGTTAGCTCTGGACAGGTTAGAGTCACAACAGCTGCATCACTTTGACCAAGAGCGCTTCTTGCCCCGGCAGCGGCAATGCGAAGCTCTACTCGCTCGCCTTGGGTTAGCAGCTTGGGATCGATAGAGCCGGCAATTTCAAGGGTTTTTCGGGGATTTCCCAGGGCTAGCTCTGCTTGGGCTAGATATGGCAGAGCAGATTGAGAGCCTGAAATTCTTATCGCCGCTCTTAACTCTTTTTGAGCAATCTCATATTTCTGAAAATTCAGCGCTGCAATTCCAGCCCGCTCTCTAACAATTGCAACTCGCCCTGCTCTAAATACTGCTGCCTGGCCGTGCCAAAATGCTCGTTCCGGATCACTTTCAAGAAATAGATTTATGCAGACTAAATGCTTTGCAACAACTTCTCCGTTTTCAGCAGCAAGTGTGCCGAGTGCAAATGCATCTCTCTTCTCTAGCTCTTTTCCAGTTACTTCTATTGGAATATCAGGCTCTGCAAATTTTCTTACTCTTCTATTTTCATCGCGTAAGTCATTTCTCTCACGGCCAACTCCACCTCTTGCAGGTCTTGGACTGCTTCTATCTGAACCTCTGCGATCGCTTGGTTTCCTATCGCTAGGTTTTCTATCACTTGGTTTTCTATCACTTGGTTTTCTATCACTTGGTTTTCTATCACTTGGTTTTCTTGATGAAGGCCTGCGATCAGAGCTCTTGCTATAGGAAGGACGTGCAGGTCTTTCAACCATTAGCTCCTCCTTAACGAATATCTTGAAGTCTATGTTAGAGATGAAAAGAAAAAAGGGGCCGCAGTAAACTGCAACCCCTCGTTTCTAATATAAGTCCGGCGGCGTTCTACTCTCCCACAAGGTGACCCGTGCAGTACCATCGACGCTGAGAGGCTTAACTTCCGGGTTCGGAATGGGACC
>JBMTBW010000015.1:0-18279 GCA_049430265.1 Candidatus Nanopelagicaceae bacterium
ATCATCGACCCAATCATCACAAATCTTGGGCCACGCTTTTTCTCAAGTCGGGCAGAGATAATTGCCCCAGAAAGTGATCCAACTGCCAAAATACTTCCCAGCGCGCCATACTCTGCTGCACCTTTATCAAAGACTTGGGTTGCCATCATTGTGTTGAAAATATTGAAGTTAAGACCAAAGCTAGTTGCAAAAAATACTGTGATCATCACTGCCAGAATATCTGGGCGAGCGGCAACATATGCCATCGCCTCTCTTATCTTAGTCGAGCTTGATTTCTTCTCCTCAATGAATAGTTCGCTCTCACGAATATTAATCAGCGCAATAATTACAACTAAATAGGAAATTCCATTGAGCAGGAATGAGACCCCAGTGCCATAGGCAGCAATCAATAAACCCGATAAACCTGGACCAATTAAGCGACCAATATTAAAATTTGTTGAGTTAAGCCCTACTGCATTTGGTAAATCTTGCTTACCAACAACTTCAACATTAAAGCTCTGGCGAACCGGGGCATCAATGGCATTTCCCATCCCAAGCATGAAGGCAAAGAACATCACATGCCAGATCTTGATATTTTCCGTTAATACTAGGGTGGCAACCGAGAGCGCCGAAATTCCAGCAGTTAAGTTGGTAAGCATTAGAACTTTTCTTTTATTGAACTTATCAGCAATCTTTCCACCAGAGATACTAAAGAAAAGTATTGGAGCAAACTGCAAAGAAGTCACTATTCCAAGATAGGTCCCACTATCAGTTAGCTCAAGAATCAACCAAGCTTGAGCAACGCCTTGAGCCCAGGTGCCGATATTTGAGAGAAAGTTTGCGCTAAAGAGAATCTTGAAGTTGCGATGCTTAAATGATCGCAGCGTTCCCATCTGCGTATTCTAGTATGCTTATCGATATGCAGAGCGCAATTAGAGTAATCATCTTTGGAATCGTCTTATGGAGTATTGCTTTAGTAGTTGCAATAGTAGTAAACGCAGTAGCAAAAATTATTCTTACCTGCTTGCTTGCAATACTTTTAGGCTTTATCGGTATCTACTACACAAAAGCTAGAGAGAAAAAGGGTCGTTAGCCTTCAATTTCTTTAGCAATACCGCGCAAGACTTTAGCAACGCGAGCAGCCTCTGCATCACTTGGATATCGACCATGGCGCAGACCATTACCAACGCGATCTAGCATCTTGATTGATTCTTCAATGATTACCGCTAAATCATCAGCTCCAGCCTTTGTGTTAGCAAGAGATGGTGGCGCTTCAATTATTCGCACTGATAGCGCTTGTGGTCCTTTGCGTCCCTCTGCAACACCAAATTCCAACTTAGTTCCAGGCTTTACAGTGCTAACACCTTCAGGAAGTGCTGAGGCGGCAAGATAAACATCTTCGCCCTCATCATATGAGATAAAGCCAAAGCCTTTCTCCAAGCTAAACCATTTCACGCGTCCAACTGGCATGAGAGCAACCTCCTTATTTATAAATTCTTTTTAAGTGTCGTGTGCGCCGCGCTCTGCGGACAGGGCTCTAGTTTATCGCCTCTGAATGGGCGCCGCATCCATGATTTACCGCAACTACGCGAGCATCCTCAGGGGATATCGCATTGGCACAGACTCCGAAGGCCGCCCTAAATGAGCCAGCGATAGGTAGATAGAAGCCACAAGTTCCACAATTCTTTGGAGCAAATTGCGCCATTGGAGTATCAGGACCGCGATCTCCACTTATCCAACGCTTTGCTGCTTGATCGCGCCCTTCAATAGAGAGAATGCGATTTCTTCCTGCGCCAAATTCAAATAATTCATGGAGATCTAACTCTTCATCACCTGGTAGCGCGCTAGCTGCCGGAACTAAACGTGGATCATCAAGAGCTGTTGGAACAATTGTTCCCACTCCAACATCACCTGCGGTAATTCTTGAACTATAAGGAATCCAATCAGGTGCAAGTAAAGCTCCAGAACCTGGTAGTAAAACTACATCACAAATTGTTGGAGCGCTCTGACTATCTACCTTTGCAATTGTTACCGCCCAATTCCATCCTTGATAGCCTGGAAGATTTGCTTCAAAAAGATAGGTTGCAATTCGCTCATCATCTGCTTCGACGGAAAGCAGAGATCCCACATATTTTTGATCTTTAGCATCCTCCAGCGCAGCGCTTCTGGCTAGCTCTGCCGCTTGGAAGGGATCTGCGCCCTTTGATTTCTTTGCTTTGGACATGAGTTAAGTGTATTGGCGAGAGTAAGAAGTAGGCAATGTCGAAGGTCCTTGGGCTAGAAAATCTCTGTATTTATTGATGAGTTGAGAATTACTCAGAAAAAAAGTAAACGCCCAGTTTTTGACTGGGCGTTTGACTCATTTTGAATCTATATTTATTAGAAGTCCATATCCCCACCTGGGGCTGCAGGAGCCGCAGATTTAGGTTCTGGCTTATCAGCAATTACAGCTTCAGTGGTTAAAAATAGCGCTGCAATCGAGGCGGCGTTCTGCAGCGCAGAGCGTGTCACCTTTGCAGGATCAATGATTCCAGCTTTGATCATGTCAACATATTCGCCAGTTGCTGCATTTAGGCCATGGCCTGCTGCAAGATTGCGAACTTTTTCAACAACTACTCCGCCTTCAAGACCAGCATTCATCGCTATCTGCTTAAGCGGCGCTTCAACTGCAAGCTCAACAATCTTTGCCCCCGTTGCTTCATCGCCAGTAAGTTTTAACTTATCAAATGCTTTCTTTGAAGCTTGGAGAAGTGCTACGCCGCCGCCTGAGACTATGCCCTCTTCAACGGCTGCTTTAGCGTTTCGAACAGCATCTTCAATTCTGTGCTTACGCTCTTTTAGCTCAACTTCAGTAGCAGCTCCAGCTTTAATAACTGCAACTCCTCCTGCAAGTTTTGCCAGGCGCTCTTGAAGTTTTTCGCGATCATAATCAGAGTCAGTTTTTTCAATCTCGGAGCGGATTTGATTGACCCGGCCTTTGATCATTTCATCATCGCCTGCGCCCTCAACGATTGTGGTCTCATCCTTGGTAACTACTACCTTGCGAGCTTTGCCAAGTAGATCAAGGGTTGCAGCCTCAAGCTTTAGACCAACTTCCTCAGAAACAACAGTTCCACCAGTCAAGATAGCAATATCTTGAAGCATCGCTTTGCGGCGATCACCAAATCCAGGAGCCTTTACCGCAACAGAGCGGAATGTGCCGCGGATCTTATTTACAACCAAGGTTGCAAGTGCTTCGCCCTCAATATCCTCAGCGATAATTGCAAGCGGCTTACCTGATTGCATTACCTTTTCAAGGATTGGCACTAGATCTTTAATATTTGAAATCTTTGAGTTACAGATCAGCACATAAGCATCTTCCATTACCGCTTCCATGCGCTCAGTATCTGTGACCATATATGGGGAGATATATCCTTTATCAAAGCGCATTCCCTCTGTGAGCTCTAGCTCAAGACCAAAGGTGTTGCTCTCCTCAACTGTGATAACTCCCTCTTTGCCAACTTTATCCATCGCCTCTGCGATCATCTCACCGATTGTGGAGTCAGCAGCTGAGATAGATGCAGTTGCTGCAATCTGCTCTTTAGTTTCAACTGGCTTTGACATTGCAGAGAGCTCGGTTGAAATTGCTTCAACGGCCTTTTCAATACCTTTTTTAAGTGCCATTGGATTAGAACCGGCAGCGACATTTCTTAGCCCTTCGCGCACAAGTGCCTGAGCAAGAACAGTTGCAGTAGTTGTTCCATCGCCTGCGACATCATCTGTCTTTTTAGCAACTTCCTTAACTAACTCTGCGCCAATCTTCTCCCAAGGATCATCAAGTTCAATCTCTTTAGCGATTGAGACGCCATCATTGGTGATTGTGGGAGCTCCCCACTTCTTTTCTAAAACAACATTTCGACCACGGGGCCCAAGGGTTACTTTGACTGCATCAGCCAAGGTATTCATTCCGCGCTCAAGGCCGCGACGAGCATCTTCGTTAAAGGCAATCATCTTTGCCATAGTTCTATTTACTCCTCATTTAATTAACCAGTTTTTTCGAGCTTCAGGTGACTTATCACTCTCACCTGCCGAGTGCTAACGCCAAGCCTAGAGGGCTCTATTCCCGTTCTCAAATCAGGTTCTTTAGGGCCAGGCTGGCCCTGCCTTGGCCTTAGCGGGATCTAGCTGAAATTCGAGCCTGGCGAAGGCGCCTTAAGCGCTTTACTAGAAGAGGAGAGGCGGCCAGGGCATCTTCTCGGTCAATTAAATTATTGAGCAGTTCGTAATAGCTCCTAGTCGATAGATCAAAGAGCTCTTTGATTGCAGCATCTTTTGCCCCGGCGTACTTCCACCATTGCCGCTCAAAATCCAGAATCCGCACCTCAAGATCTGAAAGGTTTGAGCCAAGTTGTAGTGAGGCTTCTTCCATGGCTCTATTGAACTAGAGAATTGCTAAATTTTTGGGATTTAGAGGGTGGCCAGGATTACCTTGATATCAGTAATTGAGGTCCAGGGATTTACTATGGCAAATCGCAGTATCGGCTCGCCTTGGTGAGATGAGGGAGTGACAAAGCCAATTTGATCTACCAATAATTTATCGCTCCATCTTTGATAATCACTTATCTGCCAACCTTTTCTTGTAAAGGCCACAATTGAAAGTTCTGGCTCCATAAGAAGTTCTAGATTGGGATGCTCTTTTATTAACTGCGCACTTGCTCTTGCCAGATCCATTGTCTTATCCATCGACTCGGCATATTTATCAGTGCCATGGGTTGCAAGTGAGAACCAGAATGGAAGTCCTCTCACTCTTCTTGTTAGATGAATTGCATAATCAGATGGATTCCATTGCCCTGATTCCAAAGGCTCTAAATATCCAGCATGTTGAGTATGTGCTGCTCTTGCAATTTCTGGGTCTCTATAAATTAAGGCGCAAGCATCAAAGGGAGCAAAGAGCCACTTATGAGGATCGACAATAAATGAATCTGCTAATTCAATTCCACTAAATAACGCCTTACTTCTTGGCGAAGCAAGGGCAGCAAGACCGTAGGCGCCATCTATGTGATACCAAATGCCACGTTCATTTGCTATCTGCCCAACACCTTTTAAGTCATCAATGATTCCAAGATTTGTGCTTCCCGCAGTTGCAACAACGGCAAAGACTCTGTGATCTGGATTTGCAAGGTGGTATTTATCAATTTCAAAGGCAGTTGTGCTGCCTTGCATCTTCTCATTTTTATCTGTGGGAATTGTTAGTAACTCAACATCCATAACATCTGCTGCAGATTTAATTGAAGAGTGAGCCTGGCTTGAAGCAGCAATAACCCAGCGTTTTACGCCAGGAAATTTACCTCTAGCGCTATGGCGAGCGGCAACAAGTGCTGAGAGATTTCCAATCGTTCCCCCTTGAACAAATACTCCCCCAGAGCTGCTTGGAAATTGCGCTAAATCACTGAGCCATCTAAGGGCTTGATTCTCAGCAAAGACTGCTCCTGCTCCCTCCAGCCATGAACCGCCATAAAGAGCTGATGCGCCAACTACTAAGTCAAAGAGCGTTGCTGACTCTGTTGGAGCAGAGGGGATAAATGCTAAATATCTTGGATGATCTGTTGAGATGCAGGCTTGAGCAAGGACATGTTTGAAGATGTCTAGAGCCTTATCACCGCCAAGACCTTTTGCTGTAATGGTCTCGCCAACTTCGTTATAGAGCTCTTCATAACTCCATGGCCCATCAAGTGGAGGATCTTTCTTAAGTCTTATTAATGAGTACTCTAAAATCTTTGCAGCCAGGGCATCGATTTCTTCATCGAACTCATGCATCCCCGAATAACGCCTTTCGCTTAGAGCTTCTTACAATATTTCTTAGCATTGTGGGAAATACAAAGCTATGAAATGGCAAAACTAAATACCAGTAGAGCTGGCCACCTAAACCACGAGGTGAGAAAGTTGCTTCTTGAATAATTCTTACCTTCTCCCCTTCTTTACTAATTCTAAAATCAAGCCAAGCCTTGCCTGGTAAAACCATCTCTGCATAGAGACGAAGTTCTTTTTCTTTTTCCACGATTTCAACTCGCCAGAAATCTAGGCCATCTCCAACTCTTAAGTGTTTTGGATCTCTTCGACCTCGCCTAAGACCAACTCCACCCACCATTCGATCAACCACGCCTCTTGCCCACCAGAGGAAATCTGCGCCATACCAACCAGTTTTGCCACCGATTTGTTCAATCGATTTCCAAACGCAATCTATTGGCGCATCGGTTAAAACTTCACGTTTATCGCGCAAAATCATCTCACCGGCCCAATCTGGATCTCCTTGGGCTTTCTGCCAGGGCGCAGTCGGGGCGGTTGCATCTGACCAGCGAGTTTCAACAAGATTGGCGCTGGTTTTTGAAAGGGCTAAATTAATTGCAGTTGAAACATCAATTAAGCCCTCTTTTGGCTTGGCAACAATTGCATCGATGCTCTTATTTGGATCGGCAACTGTTTCATTGATAAGGGAGCCAACTAGCGGGCGAGCAAGGCCGGTGGGAACTGGAGTTACAAATCCAATCCAAAGACTTGAAAGCTTTGGCGTTAATACTGGAACTCTTATGATCCAGCGACGACGAAGGCCTGATGCTTTAGCAAATTTTTGCATCATGTCGGCATAAGAGAGAATCTCAGGGCCACCAATATCAAATACCCCAGAGACAGGTTTTTTTAGTTTAGCTACATTTGTTAGATACCAGAGCACATCACGGATTGCTATTGGGTGAGTTAAATTGGTTACCCACTTTGGAGTGGTCATAACTGGAAGTCGATGAGTTAGATGGCGAAGCATTTCAAAAGATGCAGAACCTGATCCGATAATGATTCCAGCGCGAAGCTCCATAACTGGAACTTTTCCACTAGCTAATAGCGCACCAGTTCTCGCTCTTGATGCAAGATGTTTACTAGCTTTCTTATCATTAGCAATTCCACCAAGATAAACGATTTGAGAAACTCCTGCTGCTTGGCAGGCTCTAGAGAAATTATCTGCCATCGCAGCTTCTATTTCATCAAAGTGAGATCCGACTCCAATTGAGTGAAGTAGATAAAAAGCGGTGTGAACACCTTTAAGAGCCGCTAAGGTCTGATCATAATTACTAGCGTTTCCTTCACTTACTTCAACGGCGTTAATCCAAGGCTGGCCTGCAACTTTTTGTTTATCGCGGACAAATATGCGCACCTTCATTTTTTCACCAAGGAGTGCGCGAACTAAACGGCCACCCACATAGCCAGATGCGCCAGTAACTAGTATTCGTCTCACCTGGGCCATAGGTAGAACAGTAGACTTATCCACCTTATGCGGCCAAAGGTAGTAATTCTGGGGGCAGGTTTTGGTGGGCTTACCGCTGCCCGCGCCCTGGATTCAATCGCCGATGTCACACTCGTTGACCGCCATAACTTTCAGACCTTTTTGCCTCTGCTATATCAGGTCTCCACTGCAGGTCTAGCAGCAGATCATGTCGCCTATCCCATCCGAGGCGCACTTAGAAAAACTAAAGTGAAGTTTCGTATGGGCTCGCCAATTTCAGTAGATCACAAAAATAAGAGCGTTAAATTAGATTCCAGTGAAGTTCTAGAATTTGATTATCTAATTGTGGCCCTAGGTTCTGCAACAAATGACTTTGGAATAAAGGGTGTCTCCGAATATAGCCTTGGTATGAAGAGCGTGGGTGAGGCTCTAAATATTCGCTCTGAAATTATGCGTAGATTTGAAGATCTCTGTCGCTTTGAAGACGATACAAAGTTTTCCATTGCGGTCGTTGGTGGCGGGCCTACGGGAGTTGAGATGGCTGGCGCGATTGCAGAGTTAAAACGTGGCCCCCTAAATTCTGATAATGCTCAAGCTGCAAAAAATATTAGCGTCTATCTAATTGAAGCTGGTCCAAGGCTGCTGCCTTCCCTTTCTGAGAAGTTATCAATTCGCACCAAAAAAGATCTAGAAAAATTGGGCGTAACCGTCCTAACTCAAGCTGCTGTGGCTGAAGTAAAACCAAGGCAGATTCTCTTTAGCGATGGAACAAGCATTCCTGCTGAAGTAACTATCTGGGCAGCAGGTGTTAAGGGTGAGCCTGCTATGAAAGCGCTGGCACTTCCTCAAGATGGAATAAGAATTGCTGTTGATAAGAGCTTGCAGGTTAGTAATTATCCTTATGTTTTTGCAATTGGAGATATTGCCGGGGCAACAGGAAAAGATGGCAAGTATTTACCAATGGTTGCACCTGTTGCTATGCAGCAAGCAAGATTTGTTGCAAAACAGATTTCAAGATTAGTTAAGAATGAGCAGCTAAAAGAGTTCTCTTATATAGATAAAGGCTCAATGGCCACCATTGGCCGCCATAAAGCAGTAGTTGAAGTCAAAGGCCTGCGCCTTACTGGAACTATTGCTTGGTATGCCTGGCTCTGGCTTCATCTCTTTTATCTCCTTGGCGGGCGCAACAAAATTGGAACGATGGCAGATTGGACTTGGAATTATTTAACTTTTGATCGCGGAAATCGTCACATCATGGATATTTCATGAGTTATATCGATCTAAGGGGCCATCAGATCTGGCATCAGGAGTGGAGTAAAAGAAAAAAAGAACCACTATTGCTTCTCCACGGGGGTTTAAGTTCAACAAAGAGTTTTGCGCCAAAAATTCTTCCAAGTGTGAAAAGAACTCACCATAGTTATGGCTACGACAGAAGCGCCCATGGAAAAACAAAGGTGCGCAAGGGTTACTACCACTTTAATTTCCAGCGAGATGAAGCTATTGCCTACATTGAAGATGTAATAAAGGGCCCAACGCACATAATTGGCCATAGCGATGGCGGAATTATCGGATTGATGGTGGCGATTGCAAGACCAGATTTAGTAAAGACACTAGTAGCAATTGGTGCAAATTATCACTTTGACTGCGGACTTAATCTTCAAACATTTAATGGTCAAGTAGATGAGATTGAAAAAGATAAGTTTGCCCAGAGAACTGGCCAGCCAAGAGAACTTCTAGTTGAGATAACTGCCAAGGCTCATAAAGTCTGGGCAAGTGAGCCTAAGATGACTAAGAGAGAATTAAAGAAAATTAAGTGCTCTACCTTGATTTTAGCTGGCGATGATGAGCCATTTTCAACCGAACATACTGCATCACTTTATGAAGCAATTCCAGGGGCTCAGTTAGCAATACTTCCTGGCACATCCCATGCTGTTTTAAAAGAAAAACCTAAATTAGTGAAGCAAATATTGAAAGACTTCTATAAAAATCCAGGGATGCCGTTAACTCTCTCGCCAAATCGCAGGCTAAAACAAGGACTAGGAACCACTAGTAACTCTTAGCGCGCCATAGGCATGCTCTGGCACAAACGGTTTATTGGGAAGAACAGCGTTAATTCTTTTATATGGACTCTTTTGCGCCGGGCGAGGATCCAATTCTCCTTTATTGGGCCAGAGCGAAAATGCGCGTTCGGCTTGCGCCGTAATAGTTAGAGATGGATTAACTCCAAGGTTTGCAGTAAGGGCTGAGCCATCAACTACATGAAGGCTCGGATAATTCCAAACGCGGTGATATGGATCTATCACTCCCTTACTTTCATCACTTCCTATTACACAACCTCCGACAAAGTGAGCAGTAAAGGGAGCGCTAATCAGATCGCCAACATGGCCACCAGCAATTCCGCCATATTTATCCGCAATTCTTCTTGCTACTTCATTTGCCGCTGGAATATATGTGGCATTTGGTCTATCAGCATCATTTTTAGAAGTTAAACGCCAGCCAAATAATCCCTTCTTTGAAGAGACTTTGATTGAGGAGTCCACATTCTGCATTACAAGTGCAATCACAGTTCTCTGGCTCCATCGTCGTACATCAAAAATCTTAAAAAACAATAAAGGATTTCTAATTGCATTTCTGATCCAATTTGCACGTCTCTGCTTAGCTGCGCTTCCATCAGTCATAATCGTTTGAAGTAGGCCCATTAAGTTAGAGCCTCTGCCATATCTAACTGGCTCAACGTGGGTATTTTCATCAGGAAAAAATGATGAGGTGATCGCAGCACCTTTTGAGAAGTCAATTGCGCTATTTCTAGGCATTATGGCCCCTGTTAACGCTTCAGAGTTAGTCCTAGATAAGCTGCCAAGAGTGGGTGAGAGCTTTGAAAGTAGTTGCTTATCTTTCATTTTATGAAGTAATTTTTGAGTGTTATAAGTTCCAGCTGCTAGAACTAAATCTTGAGCGATAAATACTTTTTTTCTACCAAACCAAGATGAGCTTCCTCTGGCACTTATCTTCCAATCTCCATTTTCAACCTGTTCAAAGCTCTCAACGGTTAGCTCTGGAAAGACTATTGCTCCTGCTTTTTCAGCAAGACCTAAGTAATTCTTTGGCAGAGTGTTCTTAGCATTAAAGCGACAACCTGTCATACATCCACCACATTGTTGGCAGCCATGGCGATCTGGTCCTACCCCGCCAAAATATGGATCTTTTTCTAATACTTTAGGCCCGGAACCAAAGTGCACGCCAAGAGGCGCCATTTTAAAACTGCTGCCAACTCCCATCTCATGGGCAACATCTTTCATTGCCTGATCAGAGGCAGAGAAATAAGGATTTTGCGTGACTCCTAATACTCTTGATGCTTGATCAAACCAAGGCGTTAATTCAGATTTCCAATCAGTTATGCCTGCCCATTGTTTATCTTCAAAATATGAATCAGGTGGGGTGTATAAAGTATTTGCATAAACTAAAGAACCGCCACCAACTCCTGCTCCTGCCAAAATCAAAACATCGGGCAGGGCATGAATCCGTTGAATTCCTCTCAAACCTAAACGCGGTGCATAGAGAAATCTAGATAGTCTCCAAGAAGTTTTAGGAAAGTCTTTATCTTCAAATCTTCGCCCTGCTTCAATGACAGCGACTCGATAACCTTTTTCTACTAAACGCAGGGCCGCAACCGATCCACCAAAGCCAGATCCGACGATAACAACATCGAATTCCTGCTCTTTGCTAGCCATAGCGATAAGGCTACAACGCACCTTCTCAAAGGCAATCTTTTATTTTTTAAATGAGGAATTAAGCAATTAGATGGAGCCCCCCGTCAGGATTGAACTGACGACCTTCCGCTTACAAGGCGGATGCTCTACCACTGAGCTAGGGAGGCGTTTTCAGCGAGTAAGTATGGCATTGAGCAAGAAAATGGAACAATGCGCCAACCATGCCAACGCCAATCTGGTCTAGCCCTGAGACTACCTCAGTTAATCGCTTGCCTATGCTCAATATCGCCCATCTGATGAGTATTTCTCTTGATGGCGTTTGGAATTTTCAATTATTAGATCGAGCTGATCAAGAGCCAAGTAAGAGATGGCAGAGCATCACAGTTCCAGGGCTTTGGACCATGGTTGATGGCGAGCAACCCTTTGGCGATAAGCCGATCTATACCAATACCCAGATGCCCTTTGATCAACTGCCACCAAGTGTTCCACTTGATAATCCAACTGGAATCTATGAGCGAGAGTTCTCACTTCCCTCATCTTGGAAGAATAAAAGAGTTGTTCTATCAATTGGGGGATTTGAATCCCTAGCAATCCTTACCATAAATGGCAAAGAGGTAGGAGTTGCTAAAGACTCTCGCCTAGCATCGGAATTTGATATTACAGATTTTATTACCAATGGTTCAAATAAAGTTCAGATCAGAGTCATTAAATGGTCTGATTCAACATTTATTGAAGATCAAGATCAATGGTGGCATGGCGGGATTACAAGATCTGTAAAACTATTTGCTACCGAGTATGTATTTATTGAAAGGCTCTATGCCACCCCAGGGCTTGAAAAAAATAATAAAGTTGGAACTCTTAAAATCAGAGCTCATATCAATTCAATTAATGAAGAAGAGATTGCTGGATACCGACTCAAGGTAAAAGTCATTGGAGTAAAGGGCGCTGAGGCAAGTGCAACGGTTACCAATCGCAAAGCGCCAAATTGGACGCAAAAAAGTGCGACTGAAAAGCAAGCAGGAGATGATTTCTTTCTAGGCACCTACTGGGATGGCAATATGCCTAAGGATAAATATCTGGCATATCTAGCAACTGAGCCAATAATTCCAGGGCCATTAGAACTAAACATTAGAGTGCCAAACATCTCCCCTTGGTCTGCTGAATCGCCAAGCCTTTATGACGTTGAGTATCAGTTAATTGATCCCTCTGGCCAAGTAATTGAGGTCACTACGCAGAGAATTGGCTTTAGAAGCGTTGAGATCAAAGGATGTGACCTGCTAGTAAATGGCGCACGCGTGATGATCTACGGCATCAATCGCCATGATTTCAATCGCAGAAGCGGGCGGGTGTTAAGCCGAGATTTGATGCGACAGGATTTATTGGAACTTAAGCGATGGAACTTTAATGCCATTCGCACCTCACACTACCCAAATGATCCAGCTTTTCTTGATCTCTGTGACGAGCTTGGTTTCTATGTAGTAGGTGAGGCCAATATTGAATCTCATGCATTCCAAAACACGCTCTGTGATGATCAGAAATATCTAAATGCTTGGGTTGATCGAGTTGCCAGAATGATTCAACGAGATATCCATCATCCATCGGTGATTCTCTGGTCTCTTGGCAATGAATCAGGCTCTGGAATTAATCATCGAGCTGCAGCTGCATATGCTAGAAGTTTTGACCCTACTCGCCCACTGCATTATGAAGGTGCGATTAGAGGAAATTGGACTAAAGGACATGACATCACAGATGTCGTAGTTCCTATGTATCCAGATATCTCAGCGATTATCTCTTATGCAAAGTCTAAAAAAGCAGATCGCCCTCTAATTATGTGTGAGTACTCCCATGCCATGGGAAATAGCAATGGAACCTTAGCCGAATACTGGCAAGCAATTCATAACCTTCCTGCTCTACAAGGCGGTTTTATCTGGGAGATGTGGGATCACGGACTAGATCAAAGACTGGAAGATGGAAGTATCCGCTCGGCTTATGGCGGCGACTTTGGTGAAGCTAAACACGATGGCAACTTCTGCTGCGATGGAATGTTCTTTCCTGATCGAAGCCCAAAGCCTGCTTTAAGTGAATTTAAATATATTGCCTCGCCAATTGAGATAAAGGCAAAGAATTTAAAGAGTGGAAGATTTGAGATTTTTAATAAGAACTTCTTTGTAAATCTCTCAGATTACAAGCTTAAATATGAAGTAACAGTTAATGGAAAGGCCTCCTCATCTGGCGAGGTAAAGCTAGGGCTAGTAAAACCCCGTCAATCAAAGCCCTTTACCCTGCCTGCTCAAGTATTAAAGGGTGATGGATCAGTCGGTGAGCGCTTTATCAACTTCTCACTCACACTTGCTAGTAGTAAGCCTTGGGCTCATATTGGCCATGAAGTCACCTGGGAGCAGATAGCACTTGTTTCAAAGCCACTACCAAAGATAAAAAGCGCTAAGGCCAAAATCCAATACGTTAATTCTCAAGGCCAGATTCAAGTTCCATTTGGACAGATAGCTCCTGCGCTAACGCTCTGGAGAGCGCCAACAGATAATGACTTGATTGGCCATATCTCCCAAAAATGGGATGAGTGGGGCGTTAGAAAGTTAGAGCTAGAGAGCTCTAAGGTGGTGCGCACCTCAACTAATACCAAGATAACAAATCTCTGGAGGGCTCAAGGTGGAGCTGCTATTAAGCATATTCAACTTGTTGAAAGCGTTGATTCAGGATTTAGAGTTAGTGAAACTGTAACTCTTCCAAAAGAGCTAAATGATCTAGGAAGAGTTGGTATCAACTTTGAGGTAGATGGAGCGCTAAATAACTTCACCTACTTTGGTATTGGGCCAAATGAGACTGCTCCAGATAGAAAGATTGGAAAGGTTCATCGCTATAGCTCAACTGTTGACCAGCAATATGTGCCATATGTAAAGCCACAGGAAAATGGCGGACATATGGGGATGCGCTGGTTTAGCCTGACTAATCAAAGCGGCCACGGACTCTATTTCCAATTAGATAAACCAAGAATGGTCACTGTCACCCCTATGCGCTCTGAAGATCTAGCAAATGCCACCCATAACGTATTTGTTAATCCTTGTGGAAATACAGTTATCACTATCGATGGAGCACATCGCGGAATTGGGACTGCCTCTTGTGGGCCAGATACTCTTGCAAAGTACTTAATTAAGCCTGGAACTTATAAATGGAGCTGGAGCGTAGTTACTTTTTAAGGCTTCCAAATAGTTGGCGCTGGATATTTAGGGCTTCGTCCATCTCCTGATGATTTCCCTCTAATCCTTCTTATCGCCCAGGGAATTCCATAGAGAATAAACCAGCGAAGATTTTGCTTGATTTGATCTACCAAAGGCAGTTTTACTGGCGGTGGCAGAGGCGTTCGCCAGCTTGAATCATGAGGAAGATTTAATCTGGCTAAGACTGCTTGAGCAACGCGATAATGTCCAAGAGAATTTAAGTGAAGGCGATCTTCATGGATAAAACCTGGATGGCGCCAGGAACTTTCTTGATTTGGATCTAACAAGATAGCGCCAACTTCGCTAGCTATTTTTCGCACATTTGCATTGAATGCTTCAAATCTCAATTTCCAAACCTTTGCTGCGCGAGTCTTAGCACCTGAATCCTCTAGGACACAAAAGAGCATAACTGTTGCTCCGCTTTTAATAAGTGCGCGCACTGCTTGGTCATACTCTGCAAAGGTTTTGACTGGATCATATTTTGGTCTAATTACATCATTGGCTCCAGCATGAAAGGAGATAATTGTGCTTGGCCCATTAACTAAACCAATGGCTACTGGAACTTGTTCTCTTAAAACTTGGCCAACTTTTTTTCCTCGTATTGCAAGATTTGCATAGGTGAAGTTCTCATAATTTTTGGCCATCTCATCAGCTACGCGATCAGCCCAACCACGGTAATTACCTTTAATCTTCTCATCCTGCATGCCTTCAGTCATTGAATCACCGAGTGCGATAAAGCGGTTATAAGTCATTACAAATCCTTAACTAATAGCTCTTTTTCTATCAACTGCATAGAGCGCAATTGATACGGCAACGCTGGCATTTAGAGATTCAACCGCGCTACTCATTGGAATAGAGACAAGAAGATCGCACTTCTCGCGAATCAACCTCGATAGGCCTTTGCCTTCGCTACCAACGATCAAATAAAGCGGCTGATCAGCAATTTCCATCGCCTCTACGCTGGTATCAGCATCGCCATCAAGGCCAACAATGAAACAGCCATAGCTCTTAGCATCCTCAACAGATCTAGCTAAGTTTGTTATCTGAGCAATCGGAAGCCTTGCAGCGGCACCTGCTGAGCTCTTCCAAGCAGCAGCTGTGAGTGAGGCGTTGCGACGCTCTGGAATAAGTAGACCATCTGCGCTAAATGCTGCTGAGCTTCTTGCAATTGCGCCAATATTTCTTGGATCTGTTACTCCATCAACAGCGATAAAGAGGGCAGGATCTTTAGCTCTTGCAAAAATCTCTTTCTGAGATGAATATTGAAATGGCTTAACGACAAGTGCAATGCCTTGGTGGTTGGCAATACCAGTCATATTCTCAATTGCGCGTCTTTCAACCTCTTTAATTCCAATCGCCATCTTCTGAGCAAGGCGAATAGATTCATTAAGTCTTTCATCCACATCAACGCCAACTGCCAAGATCAGCTCTTTTGCTGGAATACCAGCGCGAAGCGCTTCAAGAACAGCATTTCTTCCAGCAACTGTATCTACATGCTCACGTTCATTACGACGAAAGTCGCGCCTTTGGGCAAATTTCTTTTCACCTTTAGGGCCGCGCTTAGAATCAATCCGTTTTCTCTCAGTGCGCTTTCTAGCTGAATCTTCCTTTGACCTATATTTCTTATGGTATGGGCGATCTTCAGCTTTTGGAGTTGGTCCTTTGCCTCTAAGCGATCTTGTTGATTTCTTTGGTGGTTTACGATCTGGCTTAGCCATTGATACTCCATCTCACGCCATCTGCTCGGTCTTCAATGGAAATCCCCATTGCGATAATTTGATCACGGATCTGATCTGCCGCAGCAAAATCTTTTCTAGCCCTTGCTGCACTTCTCTGCTCCAATAGTAATGAAATAAGTCCATCTACTGCGCCAGTTAAATCAGCGCTAGATGAGCTGGAATAGGCTGGATCAAAGGGGTCGGTGCCAATAATTGATAGGGCTGCCCTGATATAGCTTGCATATTTTGCTACTTGAGCTTTATCAGAGGCGCTAAGCGCGCTATTTCCAAGCTTTAACCACTCTGAAATCTGCGCCAATACCTGAGGCACTGCTAGATCATCATTTAGCGCATCGCTTAACTCTTGGCTTATCTCTATCTCGGGAGTGTTTCCCATTAACTCTTTAGCTCTATTTAAGAAATTCTCAATTCGCTTAAAGGAAACTACTGCTTCATCAAGTGCTTCAAATGAGAATTCAAGCATCGAGCGATAATGAGCGCTGGATAGATACCAACGAAGTTCAATACCGCGAACTTTCTTTAATACTTCATCAACCTTTAGTGAGTTTCCAAGAGACTTACTCATCTTCTCACCCGATGTTGTCACCCAGGCGTTATGCATCCAGAGACGAGCAAATTTGTATCCAGCTGCCTCAGATTGCGCTATCTCATTTTCATGATGTGGAAAAATTAAATCAAGACCTCCGCCATGAATATCAAAAACTTGCCCTAGATAAGCATGAGCCATTGCGGAGCACTCAATATGCCAACCTGGTCTGCCATCACCCCATGGCGTTGGCCAAGACGGCTCACCTTCTTTTGCACCCTTCCAAAGCGCAAAGTCTCTTGGGTCACGCTTTAATTTCTCTTCGCCATCTTTAGAAATGAGAAGATCATCGAGTTTCTGATTTGAAAGCGTTAGATAAGACTTTAATTTGCGAACCTCAAGATAAACATCGCCATTTCCTGGAGCGTAGGCAGATCCATTAGCAATCAATTTTTCAATTAGCTCAATCATCTGCGTGATATGCCCAGTTGCTCTTGGCTCATAGGTTGGCGCCATCACATTTAAAGCTCGATAAGCATCGCTAAATGAGCGCTCATACTTCATAGCAAGTGCCCACCAAGGCATATCTTCATGGCCTGCGTTATGAATTATCTTGTCATCAATATCAGTAACATTTCTAATAAATGTGACTTTATAGCCAGAGGCAATTAACCAACGGCGCAAAATATCAAAGTTAATGCCACTTCTAATATGGCCAACATGAGGAGATGCTTGAACAGTTGCTCCGCATAGATAAATTGAAGCCTGGCCAGCAACTATTGGCTTAAATTCTGAAACCTTTCGTGATGCGGTGTCATATAGGCGCAGCTTCTTCATATTTGCCATCTTATTTCTTCTCAATCAATAGCGCAGTTGCAAGAGCGGAGATCCCAAGTCCTTGCCCAGTAAAACCTAGGCCATCTGTTGAAGTAGCACTTACGGAAATCTCGGCTCCACCTAAGGCCTTTGCAAGAGCTTGGATTGCTTCAGCTCTTCTTGGACCAATCTTTGGTCTATTGCAAACAATCTGCACTGAGACATTTCCTATCTCATATCCAGCGCTGGTGATTTTCTTAAGAGCTTCTTTCAATAGCGTTTCACCACTTGCGCCCTGATATTTTGGATCATCTACGCCAAAGTTTGAACCAAGATCACCTAGTCCTGCTGCGCTAAAGAGAGCATCGCAGATTGCATGTGCTGCAACATCTCCATCAGAGTATCCATCAACGCCAATTTGATCTGGCCATAAAAGCCCTGCAAGCCATAATTTTCTATCTTGATCACTTGAAAATGCATGAGCATCAACACCCATTCCAACTTTGAAATTTCTATTACTTGGGCTTAGAAGTAGCAGTGCTTGGCCAATATCTTCTTTAGTTGTGATTTTAAAAGCTGAAATCTCACCTTCAATTGTCTTTACCTTCACACCAATTGCCTCAACCAGGGCCGCATCATCGGTGGCATCATCTGAGGCGCTATGGGCTCGCTCTAATACTTGGCGATTAAAGCCTTGCGGTGTTTGCGCTGCAACAAGTGATGAGCGATCAGGTGTTGCTCGAACAAAACCATCTCTATCAATTTCCTTGATGGTATCGATTACTTTTAAGACTGGAATTACTGCGCTCTGGCCTGATTGAACATCACCTAAAACTCTAGCTGCCAGAGCGCTACTTGCAAGGGCTCTTGCAGCATCATGAATTAAAACGCTCTCAACGCTAGGTGATAAGGCCTTTAGGGCAACTCTTATCGAATCACTTCTTAATACCCCGCCAGTTATTACCGTAGCGCTTTGACCAACTAGCGCTTTGAATTGCTCTTCATATCCAGCTGGCGCAGT
>JBMTBW010000016.1:0-16110 GCA_049430265.1 Candidatus Nanopelagicaceae bacterium
TTGGAGTCTTTCTCTTCTGTCTTGCTTGGGGCTGGGCCTTTACCAGCTTGATAGATAAGGATTAGATCAATGAGTGATTCAAGCCAAGAATTTAAATGTCCTTGCGGATGCCCTGAAGGTAACTGCACCTGTTGTTGCAGTAAACCTCAAGGTTGTGGCCATAGAGCTGCAGGACCTCGCTAAAAAAGTGCCAGCAAGAGATAACGGAAGTCGCCAGGCTTATTTTCCAAAGATAGAAGCAAAATATGGCCAACCAATGCGCTATTGGTTTGCTGTTATGAAAGATATTTCTGATCTTAAATACCCGCAGCAGATCTCTTATTTAAGAGAAGAACATGGCTTTAGCCAAGCTCACGCCAATGCCCTAGTTATGTATTCCAGAGGCTCAAAGAGCTCTAAGCGCTTTGAAGATTTAGAGGGATATCTAAAGGGCCAGGATGAAGTAAAGAGCAAAACCATTAAGAAGATATTTAAGGTAATTCAAAAGAAATATCCAAAATTGGAGCTAGTAATTGCTTGGAATCAACCGATGTTGAAAATGGGAAGTGAGTATCTCTTTGGAGCATCAATTCTTAAAAATCACATCCTTATCGCTCCCTGGAACCCCAAGGTTTTATCAGCTATGAAGCAGGATTTACAGGGATACAAAGTAAATAAGAAAACTCTTCAAGTACCCATTGACTGGAAAGTAGATGAGAAACTACTGCTTAAAATGATAAAACTAAATCTCCAGTTCCTAAATAAGTAAAGAGAACTATCTAGAAAGCGGCCCTAGAAGATAAGAGTTTAGGCGTGATGCCGGGCTAGATTGATTTGCATGTTGGGCTTTAAAAGAGGCAGTGCCATCAACTCCGCAGAGAGAGCGAATTGCCCCAGCTCCTCCTGGGTGAGATGAAATCCAATTAGTTAAGTTGTAGACGTAATTATCAATTACGGTCCAGCAGCTAGCACTGGTGTTATTAGCCTTAACTTGATCCATTGTGTAACCAACTTTTGTTGGAGTCGGCGTAGGAGTTGGAGTCGGTGTCGGAGAAGGTGATGCCGTCGGTGTCGGAGTGGATGAGGTTTTTGCAGAAATTACTTTTTTACCCTTGCTCCAAACCAACTTCTTTCCTGACTTAATGCAGGTATAACTCATGCCCTTATAAATTTTTACTTGCTTGGCTTTACTGCACTTTGCTCCAGCCTTTGGATTTGCAGCTGCGGCGGTGGTGGCAGGAAGAATCCAGAGGATCAGAGAAAGTGAGATAAGGGCTGCGTGTTTTCTTCTCATCAGGAGAGTAAGCCTAAAACAGCAGAGAAGAGAGCGCTAGTTATAGATCCCTTCCCTTCTTAGCCTAAAGTGGGGAAGTGATGAAAGCTGAGAAATTATCCCAAGAGCGCCTCCTTGCGCTTCAAGACCTTGATTCATCTCTCATGCAACTCGAACACAAAGCTAATAATCTGCCGCTATCAAAGCTCCTTGAAGAAAAGCGATTGGAATTTGCTAGCGCTAGAGATCTAGCAGTTGCTGCCAGCACTGAGCGAAGTGATATCAAGCATGAGCTTTCAAAATCAGAGCTTGATGTGGAGCAAGTTTTATCTCGCATTGAAAAAGATGAAAAGCGCTTGTCATCGGGTGTCGGAACTCCAAAAGAGCTAGAGCAGACTCAACATGAATTGGAATCACTCAATAAAAGACGAGCAGAGCTGGAAGATATTGAACTTGAAGTGATGGTTCGCCTAGAAGGACTTGATAGCAGAATTGCTGAGCTAGCAAAGAGACGTGATGAATTAGCCATAGAAGTTGAAGCAATTACCAAAGATCGCGATCAAGCACTTGAGCAGATTAGCCAAGCGATGAGCGCTACAAGATCAGATCGAGATGCTCTAGCTAAAGATATTGAAGCAGAGCTCCTATCGCTCTATGAGAAAATTAGATCAACAAGTGATGGTCTTGCAGCAGTTCGCCTTTCCGATGGAAAGTGCCAGGGCTGCCACTTAACGATGAGCGCAGCAGAGCTAACTAGGATTAATTCATTAGCAATAGATGAGTTAGTGCGCTGTGAAGAGTGTCGCAGAATTCTTATAAGGATTACTTAAATGGCAAGAAAGTTAATAATTTATGCAGATGGTGGATCAAGGGGAAATCCAGGGCAAGCTGCCTATGGAGCATTGGTCTGCGAGGGAGAGACGGTCTTAATTGAGATTGCAGAAAAAATTGGCATTGCCACCAATAACGTTGCTGAATATCAAGGGCTAATTGCTGGGATAAGAGCAGCTAATAAAATCGATCCGGCAGCCCAGATTGAGGCTCGCCTAGATAGTAAGTTGGTAGTTGAGCAGATGAGCGGGCGATGGAAGATTAAAAATATTCCATTAGCAAAACTTGCAATGGAGGCAAAGAAGATTCACTCACCGCAGTTGATTACCTTTACCTGGATTCCAAGAGATGAGAACTACCAAGCAGATCGCTTAGTAAACCTTGCTCTAGATGGATATTAAGTCCTAGCTTCCAGGGCTAACCGTTGACATATTAAAGTCATTGATAACAAGTGCTGGAGCTTTCATACTTGTTATATCTCCAGCCCACTCTCTTGGTTGGGTCCAAGCGCTCTCTGAGGCCTCAGCAATTCGAGAAAGTGCGCTCACTGGAGAGTCATTCCATCTGAAATTGTTTGTAGCTCCCACAACTTCGCCGCCCTTGACGTGGTAAACCCCATCTCTAGTAAGTCCTGTAAGCAAGAGGGTATTGGGATCAACCATTCTGATATACCAGAGCGTGGTGAGAAGAAGGCCGTTATCAACTTTCTTAATTAGATCCTCTAGATTTCCACTTGCTCCATCAACTTTCATAATCAAGTTATCACCAAGTGGGGTGTAGGGCAGAGAAGTTAACTTCGCACTTGCTCTCGTTTGTAATAGAGAAGTAAGAACTCCATCCTTAAGCCAATCAACTCTCTTTGCCTCCTGCCCATTATCAAAGACAGAGGTAAATGGCGAACTTACTGCTGCAGAGATAAATGGCGATCCAGGAAGCTGTTGATCTTTTGGATCGCTATAGAGCTGCAAGCTCTTATTAGATAACTTCTCACCAACTCTAGTTCCGCCACCTTTTTTAGAAAATACGCTCTGTCCTTCAAATGCATCACGGCCACTTGAAACCCACATCATGTAGGTGAAGAGATCAGCTACAGCGCCCGATGGAACGATGCTGGTGTAGCGCCCAGCAGGAAGATCGACTTTGCGCTCTTGCCAGTTAAGCCTCTGTCGAATCTCTTTATCAATTCGCTCAACAGAGACATCTTTGAAATCATGAGTTTCAACGCCAGACCAGGTAGATCTTGAGCGGCCATGAGACTTTCCAGTCATCTCGACTCTTCCAACAGGTGAGTCATAACGAAGTCTCATCCCGCCTTTGGAGCCAACCCAGATGCTCTCATGGGTATGTTCGGCGTAGCCAAATAATTCAATGCCATCTGATTTAGATGCCTGCATCATTGCACCTAGATCTGGGGCAAATTTAGAAAATACCTCTGGCCCAGTTGGAGCGTGTTTATCACTCCAGTTTCCATGGCTAACATCTTTAGCAAGTGGGGCGTAATCATCTGCCTCACCTGATGCCTTGGCAGCAGCGAGAGCTTCAGCAAGTATTGAATCGATATCACTTTCTTCAACACTTGTTCTAGTAACCCCGCCTGATGCCATTGATGATCCTGTTGCAATAAATGCAATTACAGTTACAGATCTTGTAGCAATTACGCCATTGGTAGTTAGAGTGCTACTAGCCCAGCGAAGATTGGCCTGCGTCTTATCTCTTACTAAAACGATGCAATCATCACTGGTTGCCTTAGCAAGAATCTTTTCGACTAAATCTTGAGCAGAGATCATTTGCCCACCTCAGCTACAGTATTTAGAATGTTTATCTTCTCAAAGATAGCTGCTGGGCAGCCATGGCTAACGGCTGCAACTTGTCCTGGCTGCGCCTTTCCGCAATTAAATGCGCCACCTAGAACATATGTTGATGGGCCGCCAACTTTCTTCATCGCCCCCCAGAAATCGGTGGTAGTTGCCTGATAGGCCACATCTTTTAGTTGACCCACAATCTTTCCGCCTTTAACTCGATGAAAGCGCTGGCCAGTAAATTGGAAGTTATAGCGCTGCATATCAATTGACCAGGACTTATCACCAAGGATAAAAATGCCATCATCAATTGATTCGATTAAGCCTTTTAGATCAGGGCCATTTGGATCAGCTTTTAGTGAGACATTAGGCATTCTCTGAATTGGCACATGTGATGGTGAATCTGAATAGGCGCAGCCATTGCTCCGCTCCTTATTGACTGCCGCAGCAATTCTTCGATCTAGTTGATAGCCCACCAAGATTCCATCTTTAACGATATCCCAGCTCTGAGCAGCAACTCCTTCATCATCAAAACCGACAGTGCTTAAACCATGCTCAGTTACGCGATCTCCGGTGACATTCATAAGAGGGGAGCCATACTTTAAGTTGCCAAGCTTGTCTGGAGTGGCAAAAGAAGTTCCAGCATAATTTGCTTCATATCCAATGGCTCTATCAAGTTCTGTGGCATGGCCGATTGATTCATGAATAGTTAGCCAGAGATTTGAAGGATGAATAAGTAAGTCATATCGGCCAGGTTCAACAGATGGTGAGGCAACTTTCTCTGCAAGAAGGGATGGAAGCTCTGCTATCTCACTATCCCAATCCCAGATTGAGTTATCCATCCACTCCCAGCCATATCCGGCAGGTTGGGCAAGAGTTCGCATCGCTTCAAAGCCATGGCTGCCAATTGAGATTGCTTCAATCTGGGTCTGCACTCTTACTCTCTGCTGCGTTGTGCTAGTGCCTGCTGAGTCTTGGTAATGCTTCTGCTCTTTAACAAACATAGTGTGAGCGCTGGTGTGATTAACACTTGAGGATGCAAGAAGCTTTGAGCTAAGTGATGCTAGGCGATCTTTCTTCTCGCTATCAGAGATGAGAAATGGATCGATCTTGTATGAAGAGACCCAGGTTTTATTGGGATATACGGGCTCACTAACTAATTTAATTTCATCTGTTGATAGCGGCTTTGATGTCTTTGCCATAGCAACTGCGCTTAAGGCTAATTTCTTAGCGGTATCAGTTGAGAGATCAGGGGAGGAGGCAAAACCCCAGGCGCCATCAACAATAACTCGGACGCCAATTCCAAGGTTTGATTCATCGCTCTGTGTTTCAGGCTTTGCATCTCTTAGCGAGAGATATCCAGTTCTAGTTCTCTCGATTCTTACATCAACATGAGATGCCCCGGCAGATTTTGCTGCATCAATAGCTGCATCTGAGAGGGCGCTTAGCGGAAGAGCTAGAAAGTCTGCATCAACGGTATTGACCATTGCCAAACCCTATTGGCTATTGCGATTTAGGCAAGAAGGGCAGTGATTTATGAAGATATTGGCAGGAGAGGTAGAATCACCCTTGAAGAGTCGCCCGGATCACTGCGTTACTTAAGAGCCTAATTAACTTTTAAGCACCGAGGAAAGTCCGGACTCCAATGGGCAAAGTTGTGGGTAACTCCCACCCGGAGCAATCCGCGGGATTAGTGCAACAGAGAGTAAACCGCCAATAGCAATATTGGTAAGGGTGAAACGGTGGTGTAAGAGACCACCAGTGCGTGTAGCAATATACGTAGCTATGTAAACCCAACTTGGAGCAAGACCATGCAGGTGGCGTTTGAGTGTGCCCACACGAGTCACCGGGTAGGTTGCTTGAATCTGTAAGTAATTACAGATCTAGATGGATGGTGATCTCGCTAGCAATAGCAAGACAGAATCCGGCTTATAGGGCGACTCTTCTTAAGGGCTTAATCATCTGCATAATTTCTTCTGCTACCAAGGGCTTTGAGTGAATAAGGAATTAACTCTTTGGCGCATATTGCAATCATAATTCCTGCAACTCCACTGAGAAGAAGCCCGATTGAGCGATCAGAGAGCAAGAGAGAGCCGCTGAAATAAACAGCAAAGGCTCCAAGAGCCTCAGCTAAGGTGGCGGCAAGGGTTAGAAATAGAGCTATCTTGCGGTTATAGCCAGCAAGAATCGCTGTTGCACATATTGCTATTCCTTCAGGAATGTTATGAAGCGCTAACACAACTGATGTTGTAAGCCCAGTTTGAATATCAACCAAGCTTGCTCCAATAGGGGCCGCCCCTTCTGGAAGATTGTGAAGCGATAAGGCAATAGTGATAAGAAGTGCAGGGTTTTTAGCCTTGGCTCCTGCTTTATCAAACTTAACACTGGATAAGGCAATAACTAAAGCAAAACCAAGGCAGGTGGTGAGTAATACCTGAATAAAACTAAGACCGCTATCAAGAGCTGATGGAATTAATGAGAGAGCACTTACTGTCAACATCGCTCCAGCAACTAGTAATAGCGTGATAGCGATGAAGCGCTCTGATGGATTTTTTTTCAAGGCTATCAATATCCAGCCCAAAAGCGTTGCAGCAGCAGATAGCAGAGCCAGTATTAGCCCAAGTTCTAGAGTTGAGATATCACCACTCCTTCACTACTTACAAATCTTTCCTGCTTTTAAGCCTACTGCCTCGCGCAATTAGCTCAATGTTGCGATAATGCCAGTATGAAACGAGTTTCACCACCTAAGGCTCTTCGTCGCAAGAGCAGTCGTGAATCGCGTCTGATTGAGGTAATTAATGAGCTAGATCAATTCTTAAGCGCCCAACAGATTCATAAAATCTTAAATGAGCAGGGAAGTTCCATCGGCCTTGCCACTATCTATCGCCGTCTTGAGAGATTGAGCCAGGAGGGAAAAGTTGATGCCTTAATTAGTCCCAGCGGCGAGCGCCTCTATAGAAGGTGTGGGCAAGATAGCGGCCATCATCACCATTTAATCTGCCGGATTTGTGGGGCTACTCAGGAGTTTGATTTAGAGGCGGTAGAAGTTGTTACTAGCAAGATTGCAAAGAAGCATGGTTATCAAGATGTTAGCCATAACCTAGAGGTATTTGGAGTCTGCGCCAGCTGTCAAAGCTCAGTGACTAAATCAATTTCAAAGCCAAAGCTTCGATAAAGTTTTAAAGCTCGCTCATTTGATTCATCGGTATAGACCCAAGCTTGGCTATACCCATCTGAGATCATCTGCTTAAGAGCGAGAGTTAGTATTTTCTTTCCTAACCCTTCTCCTTGCAAACTAGGAATAATGCCTATTACAAAGATCTCGCAGACTCTCTCTCCAATTAATTGATGTTCTTTAAGCCAGAAAAATCCTAAATCTCTTCCATCTTTTTTCATGAATATAAGACGATCGGGGCGGAACCAGACTTCTCCCATTTTGGCAAGAAGTTTAGAGAGATCCCAATCGCTCTGATCAGGGTGGCCCTTGAAGATTTGGTTATTTAAATCTAGATATCTTGATTCATCTTTATTTCTCTTAAAAATTTCTAGTTCAAACTCTGATTGCAAATTACTTTCCGCTAAATTTAAATCATTCAGATTGCATCTCAGGCGCAGGATTGGACGTTTATTGACTGATTCGCCCTTTAAGAGATCTTCCATAGGGCTAGATTAGATAAAAAGTGAGGCTTTGAGATACTCTTAGCTCTGTCTTGATGCGTCTTGCGTCGAGAAAACTCAAAGCCAGGCCCTAGCGCCGGCTTATATGTAGGTCTTATCTTTTCGTTCATGCGACAAGTCACTAGAGACATACATGTCTAGATGATTGGTCTGTATTTTTCATGTCCGATAAACCTGCAACAAAAGAAATAACCTTTAAGTCCCTTGGGCTAAACCCTGCTCTAATTAAAGCCCTTGATGCGCAAGGCATAACCAACCCATTTCCAATTCAAGCAGCAACAATTCCCGATGCGATTGCTGGCCATGACATTTTGGGTCGGGGCCAGACTGGCTCTGGAAAAACTCTCGCCTTTGGCCTTGCTCTGCTTCATAACATTTATGGCATGAGAGCAAAGGCTCATCAACCGCTAGCACTTGTCCTTGCTCCAACTAGAGAGCTAGCCCAGCAAATAGATGAGGTCCTTCGCCCTCTTGCAAGATCAGTTGGCCATGAATGCGTAGTCATTGCTGGCGGAATGCCTTATGGCAAACAAGTTAATGCTTTGAAGAAATCTATCTCTATCGTTGTTGCCACTCCAGGTCGTTTAATAGATCTACTTGATCGAAAAGATATTCGCTTCGATCACCTTGAGATCACTGTTTTAGATGAAGCAGATCAAATGGCTGATATGGGTTTTCTTCCGGCTGTCAAAGAGATTTTGAATCAGACTAAAAAAGGCGGACAGCGTCTTCTCTTCTCTGCAACCCTTGATAGAGGCGTCGATGGTTTAGTAAAGCAATATCTCAAAGAGCCTAGATCTCACTCCATCAAAGAAATTGAAGGAACAAAAGATAAAGCTGAGCATTATGTCTTTGTCTATCGACAGGGTGATAAATCAAATATCATCAATCAAATCGCAGCTAGAGAGGGAAAGACTCTGCTCTTTGTTAGAACAAAGCGCGGTGCTGATAAGTTAGCTTCAAATCTTGCCCATGTTGGCGTTAAAGTCGGAACTCTCCATGGCGGAAAATCACAGGCCGTTAGAACTAGAACTCTTGCAAGATTTAAAGATTCAGAGAGCGCAGTCTTGATTGCAACCGATGTTGCTGCTCGAGGAATCCATGTTGATGGCATTGATTTAGTGGTTCATGTTGATCTTCCAGCAGATCATAAAGATTATCTACATAGATCTGGGCGAACTGCCAGAGCTGGAGAATCTGGAAAAGTAATCTCACTTGCCACCCATCAAGAGCAGAGAACTATGGCGGGAATTGCTTTAAGAGCTGGAGTTGAAACTTGGGTTATGGCAATTACTCCAATGGATGAGAAGTTGGTAAAGATTGCTGGGGCGAGAATGCCAAGTGGAGTTCCAACTCCAGAGGCTAAAGAAAAGGTCGTAAGTAAGTCCCCAGAGCGAGGCGGCGGGCCAAGGCCTAAGGGCGGTCGAAAGCGCAAGAGAGTTGGAAATGATCAGACTCGAAACAAGAGAAGTGCTCCACGCTCTAAGCGAGCTAGATAAGCCCCTTTGCTAGTTAGACTTTAATCATGAAGGGTAAATTAGTTGTAACGCTTCAATTCATTCTGCTCTTTGCTTTGGCTCTATTGCCGGGATCTAAAGAGAGTTCGCAACTTAGATCTGCTTTGGCAGCTCTACTAGCACTTCTTGCAGTACTCATTCTATTTCGCGCCTTTAGAGATTTAGGAAGCGCGCTGACACCTCTTCCTGAGAGTAAAGAGGGGGCAGATCTAGTAACAAGTGGTATCTACTCAAAGATAAGACATCCAATTTATTCTGCTCTCTTTATTCTGGCTCTAGCTGCTTATCTCTGGAAACAAAGTGGCAGTGTTTTAATTGCAGCCCTGCTATTAACTTCCCTATTGCTATATAAGGCAAGGTATGAAGATCAGATTTTGAGAGATAAATTTCCAGAAAGTATTGAGTTTCAAAAATCAATTCCACCATTCTTTCCAAGGTTTAGAAAAGGAAAAAAACCATGACTATTGGTTTAGAGCGTTTATTAAGGCATATGGCTTGGGCTAATCAATTAACGATTGAGCATCTAGCAACCCTTCCTGAAGCTGCGTTAAAGTCTTTTGCCACAAATCCAGAGTGGTTTGTCGCTGAGATTACTCATCACATAGTGGATTCAGCTGATGCGTATGCATTTCGCATAACTGGCAAACATCCAGAAGTCTCTGGCGAGTCAATCCAAGAGATAGGCAAAATTGCTGATTTGGAAGTACTTGCCAAGCAGGCAGCAGCTATCGATGCTGCACTATTGGAATCTGCAAAGCTAGATGATGAGCTCCTTGAATTTAAAAACTACTCAGGAAACCTTGTAAAAAGATGGCGCTCCACAATTCTCTCCCAATCAATCCACCATGCAACAGAGCATCGAGCACAAATTGCTAGCGCCCTTGAGGCCAAGGGATTTAAGCCGGTAAATCTTGATGATTTAGATTTATGGAGCTATGAGATTAGTAATGGGTAAGTTCTACTAAACTATTGCCCTGCATTTAAATCATTTCTAGAAAGGATTCTTAAATCATGTGTAGCGCAGTCAAATGTCGCTCTTGTGGCAAGTGGACTTGGGAAGGCTGCGGAGAACATATTGCTCAGGCACTTGCTGGGATAAAAAAAGATCAGATTTGCATCTGCCCTCGTTAAAGTTTTCCTTGCTCCAGTTTCTTAAAAACCTCTTTAGCTCTAGATCGCACCTCATCTATATCTTTAAGTCGATCTAGGCCAAATAGTTGTTGAGCAATCCGGTGATTTCCTTGAAACTGCTGGCGATGTCGATCTAGAAAGTCCCAATAAAGAGTTGTAAATGGACAGGCATCATCACCGGTGCGCTTTTTTGGATCAAAGAAACAACCTTTGCAATGGGTGCTCATTCTTGAAATATATGCACCCCCTGCTGCATAAGGTTTGGTCATCATAATTCCACCATCGGCATGAACTCCCATGCCAATTACATTTGGAACCATCACCCAATCGCTAGCATCAATAAAAACCTCTCTCATCCATTGCAAGAATTGCTGCGGATTAATGCCAGCAATTAGCGCAAAGTTACTTAAGATCATTAAGCGCGGAATGTGATGAACCCAGGCGCGATCATTGATATCGGTAATGGTGTTTTTCATACAGTTCATATTGGTCTTACTTGGATCTCTAAATAATTGTGGCAGCTCTCGCTTTGCATGCAAGCCATTTTTTTGGCGATACTCACTTCCTAAATACCAATACATGCCATTGACATATTCGCGCCAGCCGATGATCTGCCTAATAAATGCCTCTGCCGAGGCAATTGGAATATCTCCCTTTTCAAATCTTTTTAGCGCTGCCTTGATAACTTCCTCAGGGTGAAGTAGGCCGTTATTTAAATATGGGCTAAGCAGTGAGTGATGAAGCGCCCAGTTCTCATCGGTGATTGCATCTTCATAGGGACCAAAGTTTGCGAAGTGGTTTTTTAGAAAGTTATCGAGTTGTTTAAGTGCGCCAGCTCTTGAGGTAGCCCAATTGGTGGAAGGGCTATGTCCTAGCTCTTTAGCAACCTCTAGATCTATTTCATCTGGGGAGTGGGTTAAATATTTGGGCCATTTATAATTCTTCGGTGGCGGCAAGCGATTTTCCTTATCAAAGTTCCAGGCCCCACCTAGCGGCTTTGCTTTATCCATCAAAATATTTAGACGAACTCTCTGTTTGCGATAGAAGTTCTCCATTAAAAAGCTCTTCTGTTCATCTGCCCATCTAGCAAAGAGTGAACGAGAAGTTAGAAAGAAGTCGTTCTCAACAAAACTTACGCCATATTCACTCAAAGATTGAAAGAGACGATGAGAAGAAGGCTCTGCTGCAAAAATCTTTACATTCTTGTATTTCTCTGAAAGCTCATCAAGGCCCGCAGTTGTGCTGCTAGCTTTTATGTATTCGACTTTAAACCCTTTTTCTCTTAGCTCTTGAGCAAAATGTCTAGCACTTGAAATTAAGAAATAGAGCCGCTCAGGATGCCAATTTTTGCCGGTAGTCATTGGCTCGCTTTGAATCAGTGCAATGACATCACTTTTGACATCAGCGCTCTTTAGAACCCCGTATTTGGCATTTAATTGATCAAAGCCAATGTAGAGGATGCGCTCTATCATGCGCGCAATTGTATTGACCCTGATAGATTTTGCTCTATGGATGTAGAGAATCTGAAGTTTGGCCTCGATACCTTCGGCGATACTCAAAACGATGATTCTGGGGCGCCGATCTCTGCAGCAGCCACGATTAGAAATGTGGTTGAGCAGGCAGTCCTGGCAGATCAATTAGGTCTTGATCATTTCAGTATTGGCGAACATCACAGGGATGACTTTGCAATCTCCTCGCCAGATACCGTTTTGGCTGGAATTGCAACTAGAACTAAGCAGATCACACTCGGTACCGGAGTTACTGTTTTATCAAGTGATGATCCGGTTCGGGTCTATCAAAGATTTGCCACAATTGATGCGCTATCAAGTGGAAGAGCGGAAATTACTGCAGGGCGAGGATCATTTATCGAATCATTTCCACTCTTTGGCTATGAGCTATCTGATTATGGCGCGCTATTTGAAGAAAAACTTGAGTTATTAGTTGAAATCTTAAAAGAGCATGCAGTGACCTGGTCAGGAACGATGCGAGCGCCGCTAATTAATCAGGAGATTTATCCAAAGACTGAGCGCGGCAGCATTCCACTTCGAGTTGGAGTTGGTGGAACTCCTGAGTCGGTTGTAAGAGCTGCAAGGCTTAATGCCAAATTAGCAATTGCCATCATTGGCGGTGATCCTGCGCGCTTTGCTCCATTTGCAGATCTTTATCGAAGTTCAATGAATGAATTTGGTCATCCAATTCGCCCTATCTCAATTCACTCACCTGGCCATATTGCTGCCTCACAAGAGATTGCAATTGAAGAGCTCTGGCCACATTATCAAGTGATGTTTGGCCGTATTGGCAGAGAGCGCGGCTGGGGGCAGGTCACAAAGGAGCATTTCATTAACGAAGTGAAATATGGCTCCTTCTATGTGGGAACACCTGAAGAGGTGGCAAGAAAGATTGCCTATGCGATGAAGTCCATAGGAGCTGAGCGATTTGATTTTAAATATTCAAATGGACCTATGGCGCACTCTAAATTGATGAATTCAATTGAACTTTATGCCACCCAGGTCGTTCCGATGGTCAAGGAGATATTAAGCGCCGATAGAGCAGCAAGCAGCGCTAGCTCAAGGTGATATCTTTTAGATTATGAAGCGCGTGATTGCCCCTTTGAGAGACTTTCTTCATAGAGAGTCATCTAGCGGAACTTTAATTCTTATCGCTTCAGCCCTTGGCTTACTTGCGGCAAACTCTGGCCTTGCAGATAGCTACTTTTCTTTTCTAGATCTTAAATTTCAAATTGGACCAGAAAGCCTTGCTCTTGATTTCACAATATTAAAGAGCATCAACTATTTACTAATGACCCTATTTTTCTTTGTCGTTGGCCTTGAGATTAAACGAGAGCTAACTTCAGGCCATCTTGCATCCTTTAAAGCAGCGGCAGCTCCACTATTTGCAGCAATTGGCGGAATGAGCCTTCCAGCCATTATTTATCTAGCAATTGCCGGGGGAGTGGAACCAAATGGTTGGGCAGTTCCGGTGGCAACCGATATTGCACTTGCCGTTGGACTTCTTGCCTTGGTTGGAAGTAGCGCAATTGCCTCGCTTCGATCATTTCTACTAGCGCTAGCTGTAATTGATGATATTGGAGCGATATTAATTATTGCCCTGGTTTACTCAACTGGAGTTAATCTCTCCTGGGGCCTTGCAGGCCTCCTTACAATCTTTGCCATCTTGGGATTTAGAAAGCTTGGAAGTCAATCTGCATTGGTCTATCTGCCGCTAGCCTTATCACTCTGGTATTGCGCATACAGATTCGGGATACATCCCACAATTGCTGGAGTTATTTTGGGTCTGCTCACCCCGAATATTGCACGGACCAAATCAAATCTTGCCGATAGCGAAGATGGATCTGTTTCCGTTATTGAATACTTAGAGCATAAATTTCATCCGATTAGTAGCTATGTAATCGTGCCAATTTTTGCTTTTGCAAATACTGGAGTTGAGATTTCAAGCAAGTCAATAAATAGCGCACTTAACTCAGTTATTGCATGGGGAATCTTCCTCGGTCTAGTAATTGGCAAACCGCTAGGCGTGCTCCTTGCAACCATGGCGGCAAGAAAAATAAAGATTGCCGAATACCCACAAGGTGCTAGGAATCTTGATCTAATTGCCACGGGAAGCGCCGCAGGAATTGGATTTACGGTTGCAATATTTATTGCTCGCTTGGCTTTTGATAGCCCAGAGATTGTGAATCTAGCAATCTTTTCAGTGATTATGGGATCTGTGGTTAGTGCTCTGATTAGCTTGCTTATCTTTAAAACTTTAAAGCGCTCAAAGATTTAATTTTTAGCTAGCCAGCCCCAGACCGATTCTGCTCCTGAGTGGCCAGTTAAAAAGATATAGACCAGAGCCAAGATTGCAGCAAGGGCAAGAAGAATTGAAACCAGCCTTCTTAAAACCGGCGAACCAATACCAGCGCCTGTTTTATCCATCCGATATCGAATAAATAACAGAATTAAAAGTGGAATGAAGGTAAATGGCGCAATTTCGCCATAGCTCTCATGTCGTTCAACTTCCTTGTTGAGTCTTTCTTGGAAAGATTCTCCACTTGCTTTGGCAAGAAACAAAGATAGTTGTGAAATTACTGCAAGAACCAGAACTGGAAGGCCATATCTTCTTGAAAAACTTGGCCAATAAGACATAGCAAGAGCTGCAAAGGCCACTAGTGGCACTAAAACAACTGGGGCATGTGAGGCTAAAGGATGAAGTGGAAGTCCAGCAATTAGATCAAATGGTCCACCTAAATCATCGCCATCAAATAATTTCATAGAGATAAGTATAGAGAAAGCCTAGATTCCTGCTGCGTGACCTTCACATCTTGGATCAGAACCTGCGATATAGGTTCCATTTGGCAAGACTTCAAGCAATTGAACTGCAGAGCCATGGCCATAGGCCGAAAGTTCCTCAACGCTATGCCCCTTTTCCTTAAGGGATTGAAGAATCTCTTTTTCCACTCTATTTTCAACCTGCAATACCCCTTCATATTTCTCATCAAGTGATGAACCACCTGCCTTGTTTAAGTGTTGCCAGCGAGGAGCTTCAGCATTTTCCTGTGGATTCAACTTCAAATCAATGGCATTAACAATTAGCTGGAAATTACTCTGCACTTGAATATTTGCCCCAGGAGTTCCTCCCATGTAAGCAAGAGAACCATCTTCTCTAGTTACAGACCAGGCATTTAGTGTGTGAGCGGGGCGCTTTCCTGGCGCAATAAAGTTTGGCGACTTTGGATCAAGTGAGAATCCGGTTAAGCGATTGTTAAGCAGAATGCCAGTTCCTGGAATCACCCATGAGGCTCCGAAACCATGAAAGACACTTTGAATCCAGGAGAGAGCATTGCCATCTCGATCTGCAACTAGAAAATAGGTGGTATCACTTCCCTCGCTAGATACTGAAGGTTCTTTCAAATTTGCTCTACCCAAATCAATTTGGCTGCGCCTTGCAGTAATACTGGAAGATGCAAAGAGTTCTTCCAAATTAATATCAATATGCTCTGGATCTCCAAGAAGTAAGTAGCGATCTGCAAAGGCAATCTTTTTTGCCTCCACCATTAAGTGAATGCGATCTGCCTCTTGCATCTTTGCCAAATCGAAACCCTCTGCAATTAATAGCTCCTCAAGCAAAATCATTCCTTGACTTGGTGGGGGCTGGCCATGAATTAAATAGTCGCGATATTTAACGCTTAATGGCGGTAGAACTCGAGTTCTATGTTCTGCCAAATCTCTAAGGCTAAACCAGCCATCGCTGGCTTCAACTAATTTTCTGGCAATCTCTCCCAAGTAGAAGGCATCTCGCCCATCTTGAGCTATCGCCTCTAGGGAATCTGCTAACTCACTTTGAACGACTAAATCACCGACTTTTAGGTTGGTATCAAAGCCAAGGCTTTTAAAAACTTGCGTATCTGGAAACATTTTAAGATGACCTGAAATTCTCTTAACAAATCCAGAGTTAGCAGCAAAGCCATTTCTTGCATAATCAATAGCAGGTGCCAAAATCTGATCCATCGATAAAAGACCAAATTCTTTATGTATCTCAAACCAAGTTGAGACAAGTCCTGGAACAGTTGCACTTTTAAATCCATGATGATCGATTTCGTCTTTGAACTGATCAGCGCTAGCGCTATGGGCAGCCTCACCACTTCCATTAAAAGCTAAATTCTTTTTTCTTGCTGAGTTGTGGGAAATAACAAATGCATCACCGCCAAGATGAGATGCGCCAGGTTCAACAACTGCCAAAACCGCGCTCGTTGCAATCGCAGCATCACCTGCAGATCCACCTTTAGTAAGAATTTCAATACCGGCAGAGACTGCAAGTGGTTGACTCGCTGCAACGATGCCATTTCTGGCATACACAGGGGAGCGATGTGTGCTCTGGCTCATAAAGTGAAGGGTATAGGCTC
>JBMTBW010000017.1:0-16054 GCA_049430265.1 Candidatus Nanopelagicaceae bacterium
CTGCTAATCGCAGATCTCTTAATCGAGCCCAATCATCACTTGAGAGTTCTGCAACTGTTATCTCGGTAGACATATAAGAATTATGAAGCATGGCCGAGTTCTAATCAACAATAGTCCTTTTGATAAGGTGCTCTTATGAGTATTTCTATCTTGAAAAATGATGGGCTAAATAGATTTGAAATCTATTCTGATGGAGAGCTAGCTGGGTTTGCAGAGTTTAAAATTGAAAACCAAATGATTTCCTATACCCATACAGAAATAGATCCTAAATTTGGAGGTCAAGGGTTAGGTAGTCAACTAATCAAAGAAGTTTTAGATGAAGCACTTGAGCAAAATCTTGAAGTTGCGCCTTACTGTTCTTTTGTCTCTGCCTATATAAAGAAGAGTAGCGAGAAGTATCTTCACTTAGTTCCAGAGAGCAAGCGGGCCAGCTTTAATCTATAGACCGCTATAGGTATGTCTTCCACTTCCCCATACATTGATATAAACATAGTTAAATAGATAAGAAGAGCCGGCAATTAGACAGAGCCAGGCTGCCTTTCTTCCCTTCCATCCCGCGGTCACTCGAGCATGTAAATATGAGGCATAAAGAATCCATGTAATAAAAGCCCACGTCTCTTTTGGATCCCATCCCCAGTAGCGACCCCATGCAGCTTCTGCCCAGATAGCACCAGAGATAACTGCAAAAGTCCATAGTGGAAATACAAATGCTACTAAGCGATATGAGAGCTGATCTAAGCTTTCAAGAGATGGAAACTTCTTTGCAAACTCTCCTCGCTCGCCTTTTCTTTCAATACGATCAAGCCAGAGATAAGCACCGGCGACCGTATTTGATAGTAAGAAGATTCCTCCAGAGAGAATTGCTGAAGATACGTGAATTACTAACCAGCTAGATTGCAGCGCTGGAACTAATGGAGCACTTGGTCGATATAAAAGAGTTATAGCTGTTCCAAGAATTAAAAGAATGAGAATTGAACTAGGTAGACCAAGCCAACTTAAATCAAACTTAAGTCCAATAATGAGATATGCCAGCGCAAAGGTCATTGCTCCAGTTATTGAATATTCATACATATTTCCAAGTGGTATTCGCTCTGCTGATATTCCGCGCGCAATTACTGCCAGAGTTAGGGATGCTGTAGCTAATAAGAATACGATGCTTGCTACTTTTCTTGATTTAGTAGTAATACTTCGATCTAGATGCTTATCGCCTGAAATTTTATTGGCACGTAGTGAAAAGGCAGTTTCATAGGTATAAGAGAGAAATGAGAGCGCGTATAGAGCAAGAGCAACATAAATTAAATCATTTGATAAATATGCCCAATCGCTCTGACTCACTTTTGATCACCTAACTCTTGAATCATCTTGCCTATCTCATCTTCTAGCCCTGGTAGCTTATTGAGAGCAAGGCCAGCTATTTCTAACTTGCCCCCAACTTCTCTAACCCAAATTCGTCGCTGGCGAATAAAGAGAGAGATAAGAAGACCTGTGATGGCGAGAATACTTCCAATGAGAGCGTATTGCTTACCGGGATCTCTAACTACTTGAAGGTTTACCCAAGGAACTACTCCATTAAATGTGATTGACCCCACCTCAAAGGAGTAGCTCTCACCGATGCTAAGAGCCCAGAGCCCAATTCGCTCCATATCTGTAGTGTCGATTCGATAGATGGATTGTGGAACGCCATCATCCATCTTCAAATCTCCCTTCCAAACTGAAAGTAAAAGCCTTGGATCAAGTAGTTCAGGAAATGAAGAAAACCCACCACGGACTTCATCTCTTGCAGCGGTTGGGAAAAATGAACTTACAAAGCCAATTTGTGGATCCATATCCGGAACCTTGATTGCACCTATTGAACTTAAATTTGAATCTTGGGGAAGAAATGGAACCGGACCTTCAAATTTAACAAGACCTGCACTATCTCTAACTGTAACAAGAGGTGAATATCCATTAGCTTGGAGATAAACCCTTGTTGAGCCAAAGGTAAGTGGTTTATTAACCTTAACTATCTGATTTACTTCAGATGAATCTAAAGACTCTTTAGTAGTGACACTTAGCTCATAATCTAAGGCTTGAGTGGTTTTACGATCATAGGTGGCTGAAAAGTTATCTACTCTAATCGTAAATGGTGGTAGCGACTCAAGCGAAAAAAAGCGCCCTGGAGTGAGATTGTCATAATTTGTTGGCGTGTTAATAAATCGCTCACCAACATTAACTATTGCCTCACCTCGCATACCAAATACTGAACTTCCAGCAATGCCTAATAGCACAACAATCAAAGAAAGGTGGAAGAGCAAATTACCAGTCTCTCTTAAGTAGCCTTTCTCTGCTGCTATTGAATCACCTGTTTTTGAAATCCTAAATCTATTTTTCTTTAACCACGCTTCAGCTCTCTCTAGGCTGGCAGGGCTTACTTGAAAGCCCTCCATAGTGTTTAGAAGTGAAGGAGCGCTAGGAGGAGCTTTAAATATCTCTTTAAAGTAATGAAAAGATCTAGGTAATACACAGCCAACTAGAGAGATGAATAAAAGCAGATAGATGGCAGAGAACCATGGCGAGCCATAGACATCAAATAAATAGAAGCGATCTAGCCACTTTGCCCCAGCTGGATCATCATCAAAGTATTCGCGAACTTTTAGCGGACTCTGGGTTCGCTGCGGAAATATCGATCCAGGAATTGAGGCGATGCCAAGCAATAGAAGCAAAATCAGAGCTGTGCGCATACTTGTTAATTGACGCCATAGATAGCGAAGAAGTGATGTAGTTCCTAGCTCTGGCGCACTCATTAGATCACCGGAATGAAGGAGCTAATGGTGCCGCGTAGCGATGCCATTAAATCTTCCCAGAGGCCAAATACTTGAAGTAACCCAATGGCTATCAGAAACACTCCTCCAATAATTGAAATTAACTGACCTCTTTGGATTAGATAGCGACGAAACTTAGTAGAGCGCTCTAGAAAGAGTGCAAAGAAGATAAATGGGGCGCCAAGGCCGATGCAATAAAAGAGTGAAAGAATTGCTCCACGCATGGCACTTGCCTCAATTAAGGCTAAGGTCTGCACAGCGCCAAGTGTTGGGCCAATACATGGAGTCCAACCAAGTCCAAACATAAACCCAAGAATTGGCGCACTTATTAACCCTGTTGAGGCAACAAAAGGGAATTTAAAGGATCTATAGAACTTCTCGGAAAAAAGAAAGATTAATCCGAAGAAAATTGTTAAGACTCCAAGTAGGCGAGTAAGACCTGATGTCCTACTCAATATTGCATCACCTAGCGCGCCAAAAGCTAGGCCATAGGTCATAAATAGAAATGCAAATCCAAGAACAAATAAGAAGGAACCTAGAAGAAGGCGCCCTTTAGATGCAAAAGCTCCTGAGACATAACCTAAATAACCTGGAAGAAGTGGCAAAACACATGGAGAAGCAAAAGAAATTAGCCCTGCAATAAGTGCGACTAGGCTTGCAGCTAGAAGACTGCCATCAAAAACCTGATTTACTAAAAAATCACTCATCGCTCTTCACTCTTTCAATCAACTCTTTCAAAGAGGAGTAGGTGACTTCGCCACTAATTCTTGCAGCAACACGGGACTTGCTATCAATTATTAATGTTGTTGGAATGGCATTTGGGATCAACTGCCCATGAAATTCAAGCAAAATAGCATCATCAGTTAGCGAGGGATAGGTAATGCCAAAGCGATCAACAAATGATTGCGCAGCAACTTTTGTGTCCCTAGTTAGAACACCTAGAAATTGGACCTCTGGATAGGCAAGGGATAGTTCTTGCAAAGCTTCTGCCTCTGCTCGGCAGGGAGAGCACCAAGAGGCCCAAACATTGAGAACTAATAGCCTCCCTGGATCTGATTTAAAGCTTCCACCGCTTAAAGTTGGTCCAGAAATATTTGGAGCTTCTTTTCTCTTATCCGGCGAGATATATGTGGCAACACCGTTTCCTGAAATAAATGCCTGTTCATCACCGCTAGTAACTCCTTTACTTGAACACGCCATTAGCAGTGGAATAAGAAGTAGAATTAAAAGTTTTCTCATTTTTTATTATCTGGAAGTAGATGCCTTGCAGGTTCACTATAGGTAAGACCTAGAACTTTCCCATTCTTATCAAAGTGAATACTTGTCACTGAGGCGAGAGTGCATTGACGCTTTCTTGGATCATGAAGAAAAGATCTTCCCTCTATTGATGAACGCATAATCCAAATCGGTAATTGATGTGAAACAAGTAATGCATCTTTTCCGTCTGCTGCTAGACGGGCATCGTTAACTGCCTTACTCATTCGAGATACTTGCGCTTTATAAGGCTCGCCCCAAGACGGGCGCCAAGGATTCCAAAGATGGCGCCAGGTGGCTGGGTGTTTTAATGCACCTGAAACATCAAATGGTTTTCCTTCAAAGATATTTTCAGCTTCGATTAAATTTTCATCTGTTTTAATTTCCAAGCCATGTTGCGCTGCAATCGGCGCAGCAGTTTGCTGTGCTCGCTCAAGTGGGGATGCATAAATTGCTCCGAGTGAAAGCTCTTTACTCCAGGCCGCTACAGCCTTAGCCATTTCATGGCCTCGCTCTGAAAGTTTCCAGCCAGGTTGGCGGCCATAGAGAATATTTTTTGGGTTCTCAACTTGGCCATGGCGAAGGAGATGAACACTCTGTGAAATTGCTGCCTCATCGCTCATAGCCTTAAGCATAAAGGCAGAAGTAATACCGCGCTTTTCGCTACTCTGACTACATGCCACGGATAGCTTTCTTTGATGTAGATAACACAATTACCCGTGGATCGACCCTCTATTTTCTTGGTAAGGGTATGTATAACCGAGGTTTTTTCACCAAGCGAGATATCGGGGCATGGGTTCTTGCCAACATTCGCTTTCGTATGACTGGAACTGAAAAGTCAGAAGTTATTAGCCGCTTTCAAAAGGCTGCAACAGATTTCATTGGTGGCCATGATGTAAAAGAGATTCGAATAATTGGAGAGCAAATCTATGGTGAATTTGTCTCGCCATCTATCTGGCAAGGAACAATTGAGCTTGCAAAAGAGCATTTAAGTTCTGGAGATGAAGTCTGGCTAGTTACAGCATCCCCTGAGGACTTTGCAAATTTAATTGCAGAGCGCCTTGGTTTTACTGGAGCCATTGGAACAAAGGCTGAAATTAAAGATGGTAAATACACTGGAAATCTAAATGGAAAACTTCTTCATGGCAAAGAAAAAGCAATTGCAATTACTGAATTAACAAAAGCGCGGGGGATTAATCTTAAAGATTGTTTTGCTTACTCTGACTCTCACAACGATCTTCCGCTTTTAAGTGCTGTGGGCTATCCCAGAGCGATTAACCCTGATGCCAAACTTCGTATTATTGCATTTTCTCAGAGCTGGCCGGTACATGATTTTAGAAGGCTACGCTGGTTAAATCGATTCATTGGTCCTTTTATCTCTCGTCTAGCTGGATTTTGGGTTTATGTAACCTCAAGACAGAAGAGATCTTCCAAATAATCTTCCAAGCAGACAAAGGCTTTACTTCTTCGGTAATGTAAGCCAGTTATGTCGCTAACAGGTGTATTAAATAGTTCATCCGGCTTTGGCCCTACCTTTGCTGCTGAACTTAGAGAGCGAAGTGATGAAGATTTAGAGAAGTTATTTACTCTCCGCCCAGATTTAATTACCCCCATTCCTGCAGATATGAGCTCTCTTGCAACCCGAGCCTGCTCAGCTCCTAGCCTGCTTAGAGCCCTTGAAACGCTAAATCAATGGCAATACCAAGTACTTGAAGTATGTGCTGCGCTAAGAGATCCATTCACAATTAAGGAAGTAGTAGCACTTAGCGACAAAGCAAGCCAAGAGGTAATTCTTCACTTGAGATCACTTGCTCTTATCTATTCAGATGGCGTTGGTTTTAGATTACCGAGAGCTGTAAGAGATTTGCTTGGAAATGAGCCTGCCGGTCTTGGACCGGAGTCAGCTACAAAAATTGATTTGAAGTTAATCGATAAGGCGCCAGCAGGTGCTAAAGCAATTTTAGAGAAATTAACTTGGGGCCCGCCAAGAGGGCAAGTTGGTGACATCAGAAAAAAAGGAACACCAATAAATTGGCTTCTTGATAATAATTTATTGATTCCTATTGATACCTCGACTGTTGCTCTTGCCAGAGAGGTTGGAATTTATCTTCGAGGAAATAAAGTTCATAAAGAACTATTAACAACAGAGCCAAAAATTACTGGAGTGGCTACTAAAGATGTGGACACTCAACGGGCAGCGCTAGCCTCGATTTCAAATACTCTGCGTTGGGTTGCTGAGCTACTTAATTTCTGGTCAGAGGAATCACCAAGTGCTCGCCAATCTGGTGGGCTTGGAGTAAGAGATCTAAAGAAAGCGGCAGATCATCTTGGAGTTGAGGAGAGCTGTGCTGCATTTATTGCAGAGATTGCTTATCTTTCTGGATTAATAAACCTAGAGGCGGATGGACAGATAATTCCCACCACTCTCTTTGATCTCTGGCAGAACAAAGATCCAGAGGCTCAATGGATTGAGCTGGTAAGTCTTTGGAAAGTAACTTCAAGAGTTGCAGGCCTTGTCGGCAGAAGTGAATCTAGAAATTTAACTGCTTTGAGCAGCGAACTAGATAGAGGTAATGCAAGTTTGATAAGAAATCTAACTTTAGATTTACTTCTTAAAAACCCTGGAGTATCAGCTAGCCCCGAGAGTGTGAAAGCAGCTGTTCTATGGCGCTATCCACACAGGCGAGGTATTTCAATAACTCCAGAGTTAGTGCAATGGACTCTTCGAGAAGCTGAGTGGTTGGGAATTACAGGCGGTGGAGCGCTATCGCCATATGGAGAGAGCCTTTTGAAAGATGAAGAAAACTTAGGGATCAATGGCGCGCTTCCAAAACCAGTTGAACATATTTTAGTTCAGGCAGATAACACAGCTATCGCGCCAGGGCCGTTAACAATCGAGGTTGCTCGAATGCTCTCAACTTTTGCAGATATTGAAAGTCGAGGCGGTGCAACTGTCTATCGCTTTAGTGAGAGTTCGATTCGTCGCGGCCTTGATCATGGACATTCAGGTGAGGAGATTAGAGCTTTCTTGAATAAAGTTTCCAAGAGCGCAATTCCTCAACCGTTGGAGTATTTGATTGGAGATGTGGCAAAGAAACATGGAAAGCTTAGAGTTGGTTACGCCAATACCTATATTCGCTGTGAAGATCAGAGTTTGATTGCAGCAATTACAGGTGACAAAAGACTCTCTCACATAACTTTTCGACAAATTGCTCCAGAGATTTTGATATGTGATAGCGAAAGTGGCGAATTAATGGAGGAGTTAAGAGGGGCTGGATATTTTCCTGCTGGAGAAAATGCCAAAGGAAGTGTGATTAACATGCCAATAGCTAATCGTTCCAAATCAAGACCTAAACCACCGCGAGTAATTGGAGAGTTAAGTAGACCTTCATCTGCAATATTAAGTGTTGCAATTAGAACACTTAGAACTGGCGAGCGAGCAGCTGAGCAGCGCCCCGTTGGCCAAATCCCTAGAACCACCGCTAATGAAACAATGGATCTACTCAATGAGTATTTAGGGAAAGGCGTTTCACTGCGAATTGGCTATGCCGATACCAATGGTGGGGTTTCGCTTCGAATCATTGACCCACTCTCGATTTCGCTTGGAACCTTGGTAGCTAGAGACCATGCCACTAATGCCATAACCCCTTTCAAAATAGCCCGAATAACGGGGGTCACTACAGCATGAGTAACGATTACGGCAGACTTCACCTATGAGAGAAGAGATGCTCAAAGACCTACAAACGCTTGTTGAGTGCGAGAGCCCAAGTAGTGATCTTGCTGCTTGCGCAAAAGTATTAGAGGTTGCAAATCAAATTACAGCGAAAGTAATTGGCACAAGCGCAGAGATAATTCAAGAATCAGGAAGGCCGGTCTACTGGCTGGGAAGCAAGAACCCAGAAGTTGTTCTCTTAACTCATCTTGATACCGTTTGGCCGATTGGATCCTTTGCTCCGCTCTGGAGAGTCGATGGTGATATTGCATCTGGTCCTGGAGTCTTTGATATGAAATCAGGTTTTATTCAAGCGCTATATGCAATGCGTGGCCAAGACATTAACCGTGTTGCTCTTATTGCAACAACGGATGAAGAGACTGGCTCTGCTACTTCACGCAAATTAATTGAAGAAGTTAGTAAAAAAGCAAAAGCAGTTTTAGTGATGGAAGCATCTCTTGATGGAAAGTTAAAGATTGGTCGCAAGGGAACTTCTATGTATCAAATAACAATTCATGGCAGAGCAGCTCATGCTGGTCTTGAACCAGAAAAAGGAATTAATGCAACTGTTGAGATTTCTAAGATTGTTGGCAAATTAATTGCTCTAGAAAATAGAGAGCTAGGAACTAGCGTTGTTCCAACTGTTATGACTTCAGGAAGCACAACTAATACTGTTCCAGCTCTTGCAAGCCTTGATGTTGATTCTAGATCTTTCACAATGGCTGAGATGAAGCGAGTAGAGCAAGCAATTAGAAGTTTAAGGCCAGAAAATAAAGATGCTCGAATTGAAATTACTGGCGGAATTAATCGACCTCCAATGGAAACCACTGCAAGTAGCGAGCTCTATGAGCTAGCTGAGAAGGTTGCGGTAAAGCTAGCAATGGCTCCCCTTGGATCAGCAAGTGTTGGCGGGGCAAGTGATGGGAACTTTGCAGCAATACACACCAAAGTCCTTGATGGGCTTGGAGCACTTGGCGGTGGAGCCCATGCAAATAATGAGCATATATTGGTCTCTCATCTTGAGCCTCGCTCAAATCTAATTGCTGCTCTTATTAAAGAAATACTTCTATGACTCAAGGTCCTTTAATAGTTCAAAGTGATAAGACTCTGCTTCTAGATATTGATCATCCACTCTCTGCAGAATGTCGCCAAGCAATTGCTCCCTTTGCAGAGCTTGAGAAATCACCTGAACATATTCACACCTATCGCTTAACCTCACTAGGTTTATGGAATGCAAGAGCATCGGGACATGATGCAGAACAAGTTATTGATACCTTACTTAAATACTCAAGATATGCCGTAGCGCACGCTCTACTACTTGATATCGCAGATGTAATGGGACGATATGGCAGGTTAAGAATTGAATCGCATCCAGTACACGGTCTAGTTCTTATCTCAACTGATGTAGCAGTATTAACTGAAGTTATGCGTGCAAAAAAAGTAGCTCCGCTTCTTGGGACAAAAGTTGATGATGAAACTGTAACTGTTCACCCAAGTCAGAGAGGACATCTAAAACAAGCCCTCCTTCGCCTAGGTTGGCCAGCTGAGGATTTTGCAGGATATGTTGATGGGCAAGCACACGCTATTTCACTTAATGAAGATGGTTGGAAACTTAGGGAGTATCAAAGACTTGCTGCAGAAGGTTTCTGGCATGGTGGCTCTGGTGTTGTGGTACTTCCATGCGGGGCAGGAAAAACTCTTGTGGGAGCAGCTGCGATGGCTCATGCTCAAGCCACAACTTTGATTCTGGTAACAAATACTGTTGCTGCAAGACAGTGGCGAGATGAGTTGATAAAGCGCACATCGCTAAATGAAGATGAGATTGGCGAATACTCAGGAGCAAAGAAAGAAATTCGCCCAGTAACGATTGCTACTTATCAAGTGATGACCACAAGAAAGAAGGGTCTATACGCTCATTTAGACCTCTTTGATTCCCATGATTGGGGCTTAATTATTTATGATGAGGTTCATCTTCTCCCCGCCCCTATCTTTAGATTTACTGCAGATATTCAATCTCGTCGCCGTTTAGGCCTTACTGCAACCTTAGTTCGCGAAGATGGGATGGAGGGTGAAGTCTTCTCTCTAATTGGCCCTAAGAGATTTGATGTTCCTTGGAAAGAGATTGAAGCTCAAGGCTATATCGCCCCTGCAGATTGCGTTGAGGTTAGAGTCACGCTAACTGATCATGAGAGATTAACTTATGCCACAGCTGAACAAGAAGATAAATATCGCACCTGCGCAACGACAGCTACCAAGAAAAATGTAGTCCTTGCCTTAGCAAAGCAGCATGAAGATGATCAGGTATTAATTATTGGGCAATACATTTCACAGATTGATGAAATAGCAGCTGACTTATCAGTTCCAATAATTAAAGGTGATACTCCAGTAAAAGAACGTGAAGAGTTATATGCCTTATTTAGAAGTGGCGAGATTAAATGTTTAGTTGTCTCCAAAGTCGCTAACTTCTCAATCGATTTACCAGAAGCATCTATTGCTATCCAAGTCTCTGGCACCTTTGGTTCAAGACAGGAGGAGGCTCAACGGTTAGGGCGAATACTTAGACCTAAGGCAGATGGCAGAGGAGCGCGCTTCTACTCACTGGTGGCAAGAGACACTATTGATCAAGACTTTGCTCAAAATAGGCAGAGATTCTTAGCAGAGCAGGGTTATTCATATCGCATTATTGATGCTGACGAAGTACTGCCTCGCTAAAGCGCTTCTTATCAACCCTGAAATAATCATGTTTGGCCCCATTAATCATAGTTACTGGGACCTCCTCTCCATAGAGTGATTCCAGCTCGGCATTGCCATCAATATTAATAACTTCTAAATCAAAAGATATCTCTGATAAAACTTCTCTAACAATCTCTTCTGCTTCATGACAGAGATGACAGTTCTGCCTAGAGAAAATAATAACCTTTGCCTTCATGAACTCAATTCTATTGAGCGATCATGAGCTACCTTCATCGCCTGAAAAATTAACTCATCAAGAGATGAGTCGGCAAAACTCTTTAGCGCAGCAGCTGTTGTGCCATTAGGGCTGGTGACATTTTCTCGAAGTGTTGCTAGTTCTTTGCCACTCTTTTCCACCATCAACGCAGCTCCAATAAGCGTCTGGCTAGCTAGGGTTGTGGCATCCTGGCGACTAATACCTAAACGCTCTGCTGCTTTAATTATTGCCTCAGTAAATGCAAAGAAATATGCCGGCCCTGATCCGCTAGTTGCTGTCACCGCATCTTGAAGTTTCTCATCAACAACTATTACCTCGCCAGCTTTTGCAAGAAATCCCTTTACCCATTCTTGATCTATTGAAGTCGCATTACTTCCAAGGCTCACAGCTGACATTCCAGCTCCCATAACCATTGGAGTATTTGGCATAACTCTAATTACTCGTGAGCCCCCACCTAAATTCTCTTCAATCGCCTTAATCCTAATTCCAGCAGCAAAGGAGACAATTAGCGCCGAATCAGTGGCAGAGCTAGGAAGTTCTTTAATGGTAGTTAGAAAGTCTTGTGGTTTCACAGCAATTAAAACTGCATCTAATAAGAGCTGCTGGTCTAGCTCTTTAACTCCATATTTCTTGATAATTTCATCTCGCCTCTCGCCTCTCTTTTCGGCGATAAAAAGTGAGTCTTTTGATAGGCCAGAGCGGAGTAATACTTCAATTAATGCCTCACCTATTACCCCTGTGCCAATAATGCCTATCTTTGAAAAAGCCATATGACAAGGCTACACGCGAGCCCTACTATTGCCGCCCATGAGTGAATTCCCCAGTACTTTTGCCCGCGAATGGGCAGAGTTTCCTAACCCAGAGAACGCAGCTGAGATATTTAAGTGCGACCTTACCTGGCTTACCTCTTATTGGAATTGTATTTTCGGAAATGGCTGCCAAGGAATAGATAAAGACTTAGCAGATCACGGCTGCTGTAGTGATGGCGCTTATTATTATGACAAAGCAGATGAAGTCCGTGTAACAGCAGTAGCTAAGCGACTTACTAAATCGCTCTGGCAAAACTATGACGTTGCTCGAAAGGGTAAGCAGTTTAAAATTAGTGAGCTCGGTTTAGATAATGATCGTAAAACTAAGAAGGTTAATAAGACCTGCATCTTTTTTAATGAAGCAGAGTTTAGTAAAGAGTACTTTGGTTGCGCTCTCCATCATTTAGCAATAAAAGAAGATAAACATTTTATTGAGACTAAGCCTGATATCTGTTGGCAGCTTCCGATACGCCGCTCTTGGGAGAGTAGAAGTGTTGGTGATGATAAGTATGAAGTAATAGTTATTGGTGAGTACACCCGCCAGGCTTGGGGTGATGGTGGAGCGGATATGGATTGGTACTGCTCCTCAAATACCCAGGCTCATGATGGAGCAGAGCCGGTTTATCTCTCAAATAAGCAAGAATTAATTAAGTTGATGAATCTGCCGGCCTATGAGAAATTAGCAGAACTATGCAGCGCAAGAATTGCAGCGATGAATAACCGTAAGATTAAACACTTGCCACTATATGTGATTCACCCAGCAACAAAGGCTGCTAAGGGATAGCTTTTTATTTCCTGCGCCGAGAAACCGGTGGCATTACTCGATCTAATAATTCTTGCGCTACTAAAGTTACATCACCTTTAGCCTTGCTTAGATTACTTTCAAATCCTTTTAAGATTTCAACAATTGCTGGCTCACTTAATGAGCCTAGAAGTGGGCCATATTTATCTTGAAATAGGTTGGTTAAAGTCCTGCTTATCGCCCCTGCCAATTCAACTCTAGCTTCATCTAGAGAGACTTCACCTCGCTGACCCGTATTAATACTTAGCGAGGGCTTCTCACGCTGAGCACGGAGGTAGGCCGCCTTAAGATTTACTGAGTCCATAATCACCTATCCTCTCAGACCGATAGCATTTGTGCTTATGAGGGCCAGAAGATTGTATTTGCGCGCAGTATTTCTGATCTTCGCATTCTCCTTAACGCTCATCACTCCAATTACCGCCCCAGCTCTAACTTTTAAAAGTATTCCAGCCACTCAATGGGGATATATCTATGGCTCTGGCAAAAGTGCAAATTTAACTACCGCACCGCAAAGCCCAAGAGTTGAGATTGGTAAAGCGCTCTCTAAATGGAACCTGGAATATATTGGAGTTCCAGATGATGCAAAGCCAGCATTTAAATATGCGGTAGATATTTGGGCATCATATTTTGAATCAAGCGTTCCAATCGAAGTTAAAGCTTATTGGGAGCCGCTGGAGATAAACGGAGTCTTAGGTTCTGCTAGGCCTGGAGACTTCTTTAACTCATTTGATGGCGCCCCTGATAATGATCTCTGGTATCCATCAATTTTTGCAGATCGACTTGCTGGAAAAGATCTTGCTCCTGGTAAGGCAGATATTATTTTACGTTTTAATTCCAACGCCATGTGGCATATTGAATTAGATGGAAAGCCAGGCAGATTTGCCTATGATCTATCAAGCACTGTCCTTCATGAAATCGGCCATGGATTAGGTTTTCTCTCTAACGCTGAATATGACAGATTCTTTAATACTGGCTATTTAATCCAGCCCACTCCCTATGATGCCTATGTTCAACTCCCAGATGGTCGACTATTTACTGACTTTTGTGCCCGCTCAGTTGAGCTTGGTAAAGCTATGACCGCTCCGCTATTTTGGAGTGGAGCTAAAGGCATTGCTGCAAATAATGGCGTTAAGCCAAGGCTTTATTCTCCAAGCCCCTATGAGGAGGGGTCATCGATAACCCATCTTGATGAAGCCACCTTTTCAAATTCTTCTTTAAATTCAATTATGACTCCAGTGCTAGATCGTGGCGAGGTCTTTAGAAGCCCAGGAAGTATTGCTCTAGCGATGATTGAAGATATGTTGCTTAAGCCTCCTGCAAATAAAGCGCAATCACTTCCTGCAAAACCTGTTGATGTGCGAGCCTTAGTTGGCGATAAGTATGTGATCCTGACATTTGATTCACCAAACTGTAGAAGGCTAGATCGAGTCACAGGATACAAAATTACGATAAATCCAAGTGGGCAAGAGCGAGAATTTACCTCAAGCCCTGCCCGGATTACTGGGCTATCAAATGGGCAGAGTTACTCATTTACTATCAAAGCTAAAAACGATAATGGCGAATCAGATGCCGTGACCAGTAATGAGGTAAAGCCGCAGGCTGGCTCGAAAGCTAAAACTATTGATAGCAGAGCTGATGTTAAATCACTTGCCTCTGGAATATATAAAAAGCAGTCTGTTATTGCCTACTCTGATGCCATAACTGGCAATCTAAAACTAGCAACACTAGTTAATAACTCTTGGAAAGTATCAATAGTTGATGGCATATCAACTGCGGGCGGGAGATCAGATAGAAATCTAGCTGGACCAGTATCTCTCTGCGTCTCAGGAAGTAAGAGCAATGAGAAACTCCATATTTTCTATACCGATACCGAAAATAAGGATCTTCGCCATGCCTCCTTTGATGGCAAAAAGTGGCGTTATGAGGTGGTCGATGGCAATGGTGAAGATGTCCAAGATTATAAAGAGAGCTCAAGGCGCAAAACTGCAAGTGATGTAAGTATCGCTAATGCCTGCGCTGTTACACCAGCTGGTCTTCAAGTCTTCTATCGCGATGAATCTCAAGGAATATTACTAGGAGCTGCTTTAAGTAAATCTGGTTGGATATATGAAATTGTTGATGGAGATCGCACAAGTGATAATAGAACAACAGGAGATGTTGGTTTCTCTCTTAGCGCTACATCTAGCGGTAAGAGCGTATATCTTCTATATGACTCAGTTCTAACTCTTTCCTCGTCTAATTTTGCTACCCAAGGTGAAGTTAGATTGGCTAAACGAAATTCAATATTTCCTGAAGATTGGCGATACAGCACTTTAGATGGTCCAGAAAATGGAGTGGCAGTTGCAGGTTATGACGTCTCTATTGCTAGCTATGGCAATCGAGTTGCTGCTAGTTGGTTAAGTGCTAGCGGCCTTCGTCTACCAAACCCTGATGAGGTGAGTTTTACACTCATTGATGAGGATGAATCTCCTACCCGCGTTACAACCCAAGCTCATGGAACTCCGGGTGCTCCACTACTAATTGATGCCAAGGGGCTTTTGTTTGGATGTCAAAAGAGACTCTGTTCTCTTGGCTCTTATAGCTCCACTCCAAAAATAACTAATGGCGCCATCCTTAACGGTGTTAAAGATAGCGCCATAGTGACAATAAATAAGATCCGCTATGCGATTACCTCATTTGATAAGAGGCTCGTCCTAGTAAAGATCTAAATTACTTCTTATTTCTACGCTGAATACGAGTCTTCTTTAGAAGCTTCTTATGCTTCTTCTTAGCCATGCGCTTGCGGCGCTTTTTGACTACTGAACCCATGCTCTCAACTCCTTCTTATTTAAGCCAAGGTTAGCCGAAAATAAGAGCGCTTATGCCAATACCTGAGGGATTATCTAAAGAACTTATTTATTTTACAAACATTTATCGAGCCGCCCATGAGAATCGAACTCATGACCTTCGCTTTACGAGAGCGACGCTCTACCGACTGAGCTAGGGCGGCGATGCGTTAAAGGCTATTAAATTAGGATTTAATCCAAGCGTACAACGCCATTAGGCGTTGCGAGATGAACCGCCACAAGCCCAGTCTGACCATCGTTAGCCTCTGGCAAAACCCATTGAATTTCAACGCCATCAAATGCTTTGGAGAGATCTGAGCCGAGCCACTCTTCAATTGTCTTCTCATCTCCTGAAATCTCAATCTTTACTATCTCAGCAACTGCCTTCCCGTCATTTGAAGGGTGATCACTTGACATCCATTGGATGAAGAAAGGTAGTTGTGAATCATCTAGAGTTCCGAGAACTCCTAGCTGCTTCCACTTTAACTCAGAACCATCAGGACGCTTTCTAGAACCATCAACTGCTAAGCGTCCAAGGCGGTTTTCAATCGGTGATAAATCCTCGGTTGAAACTACCCAGGTTAACCAACCTCCACCTTCATTTGCGCGCTGTGAAACTACGCGACCAAATGGTGAGGCATCAGCAGCTGGATGATCTAAAGGACAGACAACTTCAAGATAGTGACCATTTTTTAGAGCGAGTGTGAAATTACGAGTTCCAAATCTTGGGTGAATTCCACCATCTGTAAAGGCTGAACCAATCCGAGAGCCAATCCTTTGAACTACATCTACTAGTTGATCATGGGTTGCTGCATAAGAGATATGGTCTAAGCGCATGGGCAGATGATGCCGAAAGCTACTTCAAAGCGCAAAACAAGGATTCAAGAGTTGAAAGGGGGGC
>JBMTBW010000018.1:0-15968 GCA_049430265.1 Candidatus Nanopelagicaceae bacterium
AGGAAGTAGACCGGGACTAGCATCGCTTCAAAGAAAACATAAAAGAGGAAGAGATCTGTTGCTGCAAAGACACCAATCATCATCGTTTCAAGAACGAGTATCAGGATATAGAAAGTCTTAACGCCAAATCGACCACCCTCTGACTCATTCCATCCCGCTAGAATCACAATTGGAACTAATAGAACTGATAAGAGAATAAGGATTAGGGATATTCCATCGACTCCAAGTTGATAACTAATACCAAGAGATGGAATCCAGGAATATCTCTCAACATATTGAAAGCCTGTAGCGCCTCGATCAAAGCCAAATGTCATTGTAATTCCAAGAGCTGCAACCAAAAGCGATACCAGCAGAGCGCTTTGCTTAACTAGCCTTGCATTACTTACAGGAAGAAGAGCAATTAATCCAGCGCCAATTAAAGGTAGTATTCCCATACTTGTTAAAAGGTTCATAGCGTTACCACCAGAGCAGCAAAGAGAGCAACAAGTGCTCCAATAAGAATTAGTAGAGCATAATTTCTTACATATCCAGTTTGAAGCTTACGCATTCCTCTAGCACTTCCTAGCGCGCTGGTGCCAACTGCCCGAACTGCTCCATCGATAACGCTTTCATCGGTCTTGACTAGTAGCTGAGTTAATTTCTGACCAGGGCGCATAAATAGGAATTCATTTGCATCATCTTGGAGAAGATCTCTGCGAGTAACGCGGGTGAAGATACTTACCTCACTTGGTGCTCTCTCTGATAACTCTCCGCGATACTTAATAAAGGCAATTGAAACTCCAATTATCACAGCAACTACGGCAAGGGTTGTGACAACAATGGGAGGTAGAAACTCTGCATGTTCATGATGATCCTTATCAACAACTGGCGCCAGCCACTTAACAATGGCTTTGCCGCTATAGAGAAGGTAGCCAGAGGCGACTGAGCCAACAGCCAAAACTGCCATTGGAGCCCACATCAAAAATGGTGATTCGTGAGGCTCGCTTCCCTCTGCCCAGCGCTTATTACCAAAGAAGGTCATGAGCATTAGGCGAGTCATATAAAAGGCCGTGATGACTGCCCCTAATAGAGCTGCGGAGCCGAAGAGAACGCCTTGCACGCCTCCTGCATTAAATGCAGTTTCAATTATTTTATCTTTTGAATAAAACCCTGCAAATGGTGGGACTCCAATAATTGCTAGGTATCCAAGACCAAAAGTAATTGATGTAATTGGCATTAATTTAGCAAGTCCACCATAGCGTCGCATATTTACTTCATCATTCATGCCATGCATAACTGAGCCTGCACCTAAGAACATTCCAGCTTTAAAGAAACCATGAGTTAGAAGATGCATAATTGCAAATGCATATCCAGCAGGACCAAAGCCTGAGGCCATAATCATGTATCCAATTTGTGACATGGTTGAGGCAGCAAGTGCCTTCTTAATGTCATCTTTTGCCATACCGATGATTGCGCCAAAGAGCAGAGTGATAGTTCCAACTAATACAACTGCTAGTTGCGCAGTTGGTGCATTATCAAATACAAAATTAGATCTAGTAATTAAATAAACTCCAGCAGTTACCATTGTTGCTGCATGGATTAAAGCTGAAACGGGGGTTGGGCCAGCCATCGCATCTCCAAGCCAGGCTTGAAGTGGGAATTGAGCTGACTTGCCCGCTGCTGCTAGCAATAGCATCAGACCCATTGCGGTAAGAGCGGTTTCACTAGCTCCACTAACTTTTTCTTCAATTCCAATAAATGAAACTGCTCCAAAGTTAGCAAAAGCAATCATTACCGCAACTGATAATCCAAAGTCACCAACACGGTTAGCCACAAATGCTTTCTTGGCAGCAGTTGCATATTCAGGTTTCTGATTCCAGAAGCCAATAAGAAGGTATGAAGCAAGACCAACGCCCTCCCAGCCCACATAGAGATTTAGGTAGGAATCCCCAAGAACTAGTAGGAGCATTGCTGCGATAAAGAAGTTTAAATATGCGAAAAAACGCCTTCTGTCCCTGTCATGGGACATATAGGCAATGGAGTAAACGTGAATGAGAGTTCCAACTCCGGTAATAAGTAGAACAAAGGCTATGGATAACTGATCAAGCAAGAGCCCAGCATCCACATTAAATGTACCAACCGAAATCCAAGTAAATAGCTTCTGGGTCACAGCCCGTGATGCCTCTGGGCGATCTATCATTGCAAAGAATTCCATTGCACCAACTACAAAAGTGCTTGCAGAGATCAAGGTTGCAAACACATGCCCCCATTTATCAGCCTTCCGACCAAGAAGCATCAAAAGCGCTGAGCTAAAAAGCGGCAGAGCGATTAAATAAACTAAGTTCTCTGAAGTCATTTATCGACTCAACAAACTTGCATCATCAACTGATGCAGATCGACGAGAGCGGAAGATAGTGACAATAATTGCAAGACCTACTACAACTTCACATGCAGCTACAACCATGGTGAAAAAGGCCATTACTTGGCCTTCTAGATTTCCATTAATTTTAGCGAAAGTAACAAAAGCTAGATTGGCAGCATTGAGCATAAGTTCAATACACATGAAAACAACAATTGCATTCTTTCGAACAATAACTCCAACAGCACCTATTGAAAACAGGATTGCTGAGAGATAGAGATAATTTGTTGGATTCATTACTTGTTGCCCTCATCATCAATCTTTGGCAATCCCTCTAATTGATAGCTCTTAGATTCAGCTACATCACCTCTGCGATGGAGCACTTCTGCGATTGAAAGATCAGATGGTTTTCCATCCGGCAATAAGGCCGGAAGATCTAGCGCGTTATTTCTGGCATAAACGCCAGAGCCTGGTAGGCCTGCTGCAGTTGCAATTGATTTTCCACGAAAGCGCGCAATAGATCTTGATTTTTGAGAAGTTCTAGCAACATCACTCTTTTCGGAGTGGGCAAGAACCATAGCGCCAAGAGCTGCGGTAATGAGAAGTGCTGAAATGACCTCAAAAGCCCAGACATAATCGCTAAATAGGTATTGAGCCAAGCCCTCGACATTTCCACCGCTATTGGCTTCATCTAAGCCAACGCTCGGCCTTCCAAGCTCTGCGCGAGCGATGAAGGTAATTAGTGTTAGCGAAAAGGCTAGAGCTGTAAAGATTGCAACTGAGCGAATCCCTTTGATCTTTTCAACTAATGAATCTGATGAATCCACTCCAACTAACATTAAGATAAAAAGGAAGAGCATCATTACTGCTCCGGTATAGACCACAATTTGAACAATTCCAAGAAATGGTGCTTCAAGAGCAATATAGAAAATCGCTAAGGTAATCATCACCCAAGCAAGCAGAATTGCGGAGTGAACAGCTTTTTTCATAAATAACATAGCAACCGATGCCAGAACAGCAAGAGGTGCTAGTACCCAGAATAAAGCTGATTCACCGCTCATTACTTCTGCCCACCCGCCTTTGTATCTTGGGATGGGTGTGACTCTTTAATTTCATTTCGATAGTAATTGTGATGATCAGACTCTGGATACATCGGATGTGGTGGAATCAACATTCCAGCACGAAGTGGAGCGAGTAAATCTTCTTTCTCCCAGATTAATTTCTGGCGTGTGTCATCAGCGATTTCATATTCATTTGTCATAGTCAGGGCTCTTGTTGGACAAGCTTCTATACATAGACCACAGAAAATACAACGCAAGTAATTAATCTGATAAACCTTGGCATGTCGCTCGCCAGGGGAGATTTGATTACCTTCAGTGTTATTTTCGCCTTCAACATAGATTGCATCTGCAGGACAGGCCCAAGCACAGAGCTCACAACCAATGCACTTTTCAAGACCATCTTCATAGCGATTTAGTTGATGGCGACCATGAAAGCGTGGCGCAACTTCCGGTTTAACTTCAGGGTATTCAATGGTGTTGGGTTTCTTAAACATGGTGCTGAAGGTGACCCAGAAGCCTTTTAATTGGGTGAAAAAGCCAGAGGGCTCAGTTCCAGTGACAGGAACTGATTGTTCGGCGGCCTTTTGGATCGCCCCTGAAGGCTTTGGTTCTAAGTGAAATTCACTCATTTAATTGCCCTCCTTTTCTTTTAAAGCTAGAGATGTCGGAAGGGCTGGAACTGGAAATGATGGCTCAGGCATTGGACCAACTTGATTTGCTAACTCTTCAGCCTTGATTTTTGAACGATCATAAATAGTCATTGCCCCGAGAACTGCTAAAACAACAGCTCCGGTAAATCCTGCAATAACAAATTGTGAAGCTCCTTGCTGAGTTAGAAGGCGAAGTGTGGCAACAACTAAAATCCAAGCAACATTTACTGGAATTAATACTTTCCAACCAAATTTCATAAATTGGTCATAGCGCAATCTTGGTAGCGTCCCTCGCAGCCAGACAAAGAAGAAGAAGAATGCAAGAACTTTGAGGAAGAACCAGATGAAGCTAAACCAACCACCGAGCCAAGCTGAGGTGAAGCCAAGTCCTGGAGGAGCACTTGGTCCTCCCAAAAATAAGGTAGTTGCAAGAGCAGAGACTGCAATGATGTTTACATATTCAGCTAAGAAGAAAAGCGCAAACTTAAGCGATGAGTACTCAGTATGGAAGCCGCCAACTAATTCACCTTCTGCTTCGGCTAAATCAAATGGCGCGCGATTTGTCTCACCCACCATAGAAATGACATAAATTGCAAATGAAGGGAAAAGAACAACAACATTCCACCATGTTGATTGCGCAGCAATTATGTCTCCAGTTGACATGGATCCGGCATAGATAAATACACCAACAAATGAAAGTCCCATAGCAATTTCATAGGAAATAACTTGAGCACTAGAGCGCAGACCTCCAAGTAGTGGATATGTCGAGCCTGATGACCAACCAGCTAGAACGATTCCATAAACCCCAATTGATGCTGTTGCTAGAACATATAAGACTCCAACTGGCAGATCAGTTAATTGCATGATTGTCTGCTCGCCAAAGAAATTAACTTCGCCAGTCAGGGGAATAACAGCAAAGGCCATAAAGCAAGTAGTGACGCTGATTATTGGAGCTATGACAAATACCGCGCGATCTGCTGCTGCCGGAATTATGTCCTCTTTCAAAGCTAGTTTTACGCCATCTGCTAAGGCTTGAATTAAACCAAATGGACCAACTCGGTTTGGTCCCATACGCATCTGCATGCGAGCAACAATGCGTCTCTCGCCCCAAACCGAGAGAAGTGTTAGAACGACACAGAGAGCAAATACAAGAACGCCTTTGGCAACTATTACCCAGGTTGGATCATCTAGAATTATCGATGCATTATTCATGCTCTCACCACCGATACTTCACCAGAAGTTATACCGAGGCTTTCAATTATTTTGCTATTAGTACTGTTGCGAGGCACCCAGACAGAATCCTCGTCAATTGAATCAATCTGGCAGGCAAGTGTTATCTCACCTCTTGGCGTTGAAATCTTTATTTGATCTCCATTTGAAACACCCAAAGAATCTGCGCGATTCTTAGAAATAATCGCAACTGATGGATGGGCTGTTCCCGCTAAATTATTTTCTCCATCTTGCATAGATCCAGAGTCAAGAAGCAATCTCCAGGAGCATAGATTTGCTTTTCCGTTTGAAATTTTTGTTGCTTCACCATTTACCGGAGTAAAGCTTTCACGGTTATGCCAAGTACCGAGTGAGTTAAATTCATCTCTTGCAGAGCTAACGGTTGGAAGATTGATGCTAGATCCCATCTCATCTGCAAGCATGGAAAGGATTCTCACATCACTTCTAGTTAGAGAATCAGGTACAGCTGCTTCAAAGAATCTTGCTCTGGATTCCCAATTAATAAAGGTTCCGCTCTTTTCGACAACTGCCGCAACTGGAAGGACAACATCTGCAATCTGGGTTACCGCGCTCTGGCGAATCTCAAGTGAAACGATAAAAGCTTTTTCCATTATTGCTTGGTAATCAGGTGAGATATCAAGGGGATCAACGCCGCCAACCAAAAGGGCGCCAATATTGCCTTTTTCTACCTCACCGATGATTTCATCGCTATCAAGACCGGGGTTGCTTGGAAGACTTGAAACACCCCATGCAGCTTGAAGATCAACCCTTGCAGCGCTATCGCTTACCGGTCTTGCTCCTGGAAGAAGATTAGATATTGCTCCAGCTTCAAGTGCTCCTCGCTCGCCGGCTCTTCTTGGTATCCAGGCCAGCTTTGCACCGCTATTTGCAGCAAGAGCCACTGCAGCAGAAATTGCACCAGAGCTCTCAGAGAGACGCTCTCCAATAAGGATTACTGATTTATTAGAAAGATTTGAGATTTTTGAAATTACTGAAGCTTCGCTGCCAGCTGGGGTTGAGATTAGTTCTGCTTTCAACTTCTTATTTCCACGAGATGCAAAAGGAGCAACAGCTGTAATTTTCAATTCACGCTTTTTGACCTGCTTATAGAGGCGAAGGAAGACAATTGGTGATTCTTCTTCAGCTTCAAAGCCAAGAAGAAGAACATGATCTGCTCTATCAAGGTCTTTGTAATTAACTTGAGTTCCCACAACATGTGAAGCTAAGAAATTCTTCTCTTCCTTTGATGTTACTCGAGAGCGAAAATCTATATCGTTTGTCTTTAGGGCGATGCGAGCAAACTTGGAATATCCATAGGCATCCTCAAGAGTTGCTCTTCCTCCAACTAATACCGCAGAGCGATTTCCTTTTAATCCCTTTGCCGCAAGCGCTAAAGCCTCCGGCCATGAAGCCTCTCTTAATTGCCCACTCTCATCCCTAATCAAAGGAGTAGTAATGCGATCTTTAGCGTTTACGTATTTAAATGCCCAACGACCTTTATCGCAGTTCCACTCTTCATTTACAGCAGCATCATCTCCTGCCAGGCGGCGAAGTGTTTTCCCGCGACGCACATCAGTTCTCATATCGCATCCTGATGCGCAGTGTTCGCAGGCAGAAGGGGTTGAGATCAGATCAAATGGACGGGCTCGGAAGCGATATGAGGCTCCGGTGAGCGCTCCCACAGGGCAGATTTGAACTGTATTTCCTGAAAAGTAAGACTCAAATGGTTCTTTCTCATAGATGCCAACTTGTTGAAGGGCGCCTCGCTCATTGAGAGTAATGAATGGATCTCCCGCAATCTGTTCAGAAAACCTAGTGCAGCGAGCGCAGAGAATGCAGCGTTCACGATCGAGAAGAACTTGCGAGGAAATATTGATTGGCTTTTCAAAGGTTCTCTTTGTTCCCTCAAACCTTGATTCTTCGCGGCCATTACTCATCGCTTGATTCTGCAATGGACACTCGCCGCCCTTATCGCAAACTGGACAATCAAGTGGGTGGTTAATCAGTAATAACTCCATAACGCCTTGTTGCGCCTTATCAGCAACAGCTGATGTAAGTTGTGTATTAACAATCATTCCTGGCTCAACTGGAATAGTGCACGAGGCCTGTGGTTTTGGAAACTTTCTTCCATTAACTTCAATCTCAACTAAACATTGGCGGCATGCTCCAACCGGATCAAGGAGTGGGTGATCGCAGAAACGTGGAATCTGAATTCCTAATTTCTCTGCAGCTCTAATAACTAGAGTTCCCTTGGGAACGCTAACTTCAAAACCATCGATAATTAAAGTAATCATTTCTACCGCTGTCTCGGTAGCGAGTTCTTGAGTACTCATACCTTCACCCCATCTGGTGTAAGAAGAGATGAGGCAGCAGGGTTAAAAGGTGATCCACCGATTCTTAAATGCTCTAAATACTCTTCACGGAAATATTTAATGGAGGAGATGATTGGACTTGCTGCGCCATCAGCGAGCGCGCAGAATGAGCGACCAGCAATGTTGTCGCAGAGATCAAGTAATTTCTCAAGATCTGCTTGCTCACCTTTTCCTGCATCAAGATCTTTAAGGATTTGAACTAACCACCAGGTGCCCTCACGGCAAGGGGTGCACTTTCCGCATGATTCGTGCTTATAAAACTCAGTCCAACGAAGAACCGCTCTAACTACGCTGGTTGTCTCATCAAATATTTGTAGCGCCTTGGTTCCAAGCATTGAGCCAGCTGCGGCAACCCCTTCATAATCAAGTGGGATATCTAGATGTTCATCAGTAAATATCGGAGTTGATGACCCACCAGGAGTCCAGAACTTCAACTTATTGCCATTACGCATTCCCCCGGCCATGTCAATTAACTCACGAAGCGTTATGCCAAGTGGAGCTTCGAACTGTCCAGGATTTTTAACATGTCCGGAAAGTGAGTAGAGAGTAAAACCCTTGCTCTTCTCTGTTCCAAGGGAGGCAAACCATTGCGCGCCGTTATTGATAATTGCCGGAACTGATGCAACTGATTCAACATTATTAACAACAGTTGGTCGGGCATATAAACCTGCTATTGCTGGAAATGGTGGACGAAGCCTTGGTTGGCCACGGAAACCTTCAAGTGAATCAAGAAGAGCTGTTTCTTCACCACAGATATATGCGCCAGCTCCGACGTGAAGTACTAGATCTAAATCAAAACCTTTACCTAAAATGTTTTTTCCAAGTAGCCCAGCTTTATAAGCATCTTCGATGGCTTGTTGAACTCTACGAATTACATGGGCGACTTCGCCGCGAATATAAATAAATGCATGTTTTGCTCTAATTGCATAAGAACCAATGATTATTCCTTCAATTAAAACATGAGGATTGGCAAGCATTAGCGGGGTATCTTTACAAGTACCTGGCTCTGATTCATCAGCATTAACAACAAAGTAATGCTCTTTGTTATCACCTTGCGGGATAAAGCCCCACTTCATACCAGTTGGAAAACCTGCCCCGCCTCTTCCGCGAAGCCCTGAATCTTTAACAGCTTGAATCACTTCATCTGGGCTCATATTTAGAGCCTTTTCAATAGCTTTATAGCCACCATTTCTACGATAGCCATCTAGGGTAAAGGAATCTTTTTGATCATAGGTTTGAGTTAAGACTGGAGTTAATTTCTTATTGCCACTCTGCGCAATTTTTAACCCTAGAAGAGTTGGCTCTCCTGCCGCAACGCCTTGGTTTGCAAGTCCATCATTAATACCTGCAAGCAGCGCTGAGTTCTCTTTCCAAGTTGGCAATTTATCTGGGCCACGCGTTGGAGCTATAGGGCTTCCTTGGCGCATTGAGTCAACTAGATCTTTAGCAGATTCAACGCTCTGATTATCGTAGAACTCCCAGTTGGCCATGACAACAGGTGCATAGTCACAAGCAGCGTTACATTCAATATGTTCTATTGAAACTTTGCCATCTTCAGTAACTCCATTATTTTCAACGCCCAAATGTTCTTTAAGAGATTCAAATATTTCATCCCCACCCATAATCGCACATAAGGTGTTGGTGCAGACTCCAACATGATATTCACCGACAGGGCCACGTTTATATTGGGTGTAGAAAGTTGCTACCGCGCTGACTTCAGCGCTCTCTAGATTTAACTTCTTAGCAATTACTTCAATACTTTCAGGAGTCACATATCCATCTTTTGATTGCGCAAAATGCAGAAGTGGCATGATGGCTGAGCGCGAACGTGGATATCGATTGATAATCGAATCCATTACTAAATTATCGGAATCAGTTAATGGCATTAGCGGTCCACATCTCCCATCACAGGATCGATGGAGGCAACAGCTGCAACGACATCTGCAATAAGTGAGCCTTCACACATTGCAGATGTGGATTGAAGGTTACTAAATGAAGGAGCACGGAAATGAACGCGATATGGGCGAGTGCCGCCATCAGAGACTAAATGGGCTCCAAGTTCACCTCTAGGTGATTCAACTGGGGTATAGACCTGACCCGCTGGAACTCTAAATCCTTCAGTCACAATCTTGAAGTGATGGATCAAAGCCTCCATAGAAGTTCCCATGATCTGCCTGATGTGATCTAGAGAATTTCCGAGGCCATCTCCGCCAAGTGAGAGCTGGGCTGGCCAAGCAATCTTCTTATCGGCCACCATCACTGGCGCTCCTTCAAGTTTATCTAGCTTGTCGCAGCACTGCTCAATGATTCTTAAAGATTGCTCTAGCTCCTGCATGCGAATTAAGAAGCGTCCATAGACATCGCAGGTATCAGCAGTAATTACATCAAAGTCATAATTTTCATATCCACAATATGGTTGTGTCTTTCTTAAATCCCAAGGCATGCCAGTTGAACGCAGAACTGGGCCAGTAACTCCAAGAGTGATACACCCTGCAAGATCTAGATAGCCAACGCCTTTTGTTCTCTTTATCCAGATTGAATTACCAATTAATAACTTAGCATTATCTTTAAAATTCTTTCTTAAATCTTTTATTAACTCTCTAATCCCAGAAACAGTTCCCTCCGGCAGATCTTGAGAAACCCCACCTGGGCGGATATAGGCCATATTCATTCTTAGCCCTGAGACTTTTTCAAATACATCTAGAACTTTCTCTCTTTCGCGGAAGGCAAAAAACATTGGAGTAATTGCGCCAAGCTCTAGTGCTCCAGTTCCAAGTGCGACCATATGCGATGAGATGCGATTTAGTTCCATCATCATTACTCGAATAACTGATGCTCGCTCTGGAACATCGTTAGTAATGCCCAAAAGTTTTTCTACCCCTAGACAGTAAGTAGTTTCATTAAACAACGGGCTTAAATAATCCATCCGGGTCACGAAAGTAACCCCTTGGGTCCAAGTGCGAAACTCAGTGTTCTTTTCAATTCCAGTATGGAGATATCCAATGCCGCATCTAAGTTCGGTAATTGTTTCGCCTTCAAGTTCCAGCATTAGTCGAAGCACTCCATGAGTTGATGGATGCTGCGGCCCCATGTTTACAACTACGCGCTCTTCTTTCGCGCTACCAATCTCACTTGCTACTTGATCCCAATCACCGCCAGTAACTGAATAGATGGTTCCTTCAGTTGTCTCGCGAGATGATGCGAAAGTGCTCATCGATATGACCTCCTGTTATCAGGAGATGGAATTGTGGCTCCTACATATTCAACAGCAATACCACCGAGTGGATAATCCTTACGCTGAGGATGTCCTGGCCAATCATCTGGCATAAGAATTCTTGTCAGAGCTGGATGTCCATCAAAAATAATTCCAAACATGTCATAAGCCTCACGCTCATGCCAATTAGTTCCAGCCCAAACTTCAACTAGAGATGGAATATGCGGATCTGATTCAGGAGCACTTACCTCTAATCTCATTCTGCGGTTATGGGTCATTGATAAAAGTTCATAGACTGCATGAAGTTCGCGCTGGCTATCTTCTGGATAGTGAACTCCTGATACACCAAGACATACCTCAAAGCGAAGAGTCTCGGTATCTCTTAGGGTTTTAGCAACATCAAATAGGCGCTGCCTTTTAATGTGAAGCGTTAATTCGCCGCGATCTACAACTACTTTTTCAATCGCATCGTTAAATTCTGGAAATGCGCGCTCTAATTCATCTGTTACTTCATCAAAGTATGAACCGTATGGTTTTTGTGCTGAAGTTGGCGAGAAGCTGGAGCGAACCAAGCCGCCATAACCAGAAGTATCTCCAGTGCCCTGGATGCCAAATGAACCCTTCTGCTCGCTCATTAATCAGCCCTGCTTTCCAAATACTGGGATCTGATGAATAGGAGTAGCAGCAATAGCTGATGCCTCAACTTCCTTAACAATTTTTGCACGGTTTACGCCAAGCTTCTCATTACCAATTTGTTCATGAAGCTTCAAAATTGCATCCATCAACATCTCTGGTCTTGGCGGGCAACCTGGAAGATAAATATCAACAGGAATTATGTGATCAACACCTTGGACGATTGCGTAATTATTAAACATTCCACCAGATGAAGCGCATGCTCCCATTGATAGAACCCACTTAGGCGCTGCCATCTGGTCATAAATCTGTCTAACCACAGGAGCCATCTTGTTTGATACTCGACCAGCCACAATCATTAAATCTGCCTGTCTTGGCGAAGCACGGAAAACTTCCATTCCAAAGCGAGAGATGTCATATTTACCAGCAGAGCCAATTGCCATCATCTCAATAGCGCAACAAGCAAGACCAAAAGTTGCAGGCCAGAGTGAATTCTTGCGCATATAGCCGGCAAGTTTTTCTACAGTAGTTAGTAGAAAACCGGAAGGTAATTTCTCTTCTAAGCCCATTTAATTAATCCCATTCCAATCCACCGCGGCGCCAGACATAGGTATAGGCCACAAATACCGTTGCAATAAAGATAACCATCTCAATAAGTCCAAATAAGGCTAGTTGATCATAGGCAACTGCCCAGGGATAGAGGAAAACAATTTCGATATCAAAGATGATAAAGAGCATTGCAGTTAAAAAATATTTAACCGGGAAGCGTCCGCCGCCTTGAGCTTGGGGACTTGGCTCTATTCCACATTCGTAAGCATCTAGTTTTGCTCTGTTATATCGCTTAGGTCCGGTAAGAGCTCCGGCAACTACTGAAAAAATGGCGAACCCAAATCCAATCGCTCCGATAACGATGATTGGTAGATATGGGTTGCTCACAAAGCCAAATCTTAGGTGAGCCTTAGAAATTCAGAGAAATCTAGGAGCCCTTGAATGCTGTGTGAACTGCCACAACTCCCCCTGTGAGGTTAATCCATGATGAATTCTTCCAGCCCACCGCCTCCATATCCCTTGCTAGCTCGCCCTGTTTGGGCCAGGCGCGGATTGATTCTGCAAGATAGCCATATGCAGCTGGGTTTGATGATCCTGATCTCGATAATTTTGGCAAGGCTTTCATCAGGTAATTCATATAAAGAATTCGAAATGGTTTAAAGGTGGGAGTTGAGAACTCTACGATAACAATTCTTCCTCCAGGCTTTGTAACTCTTAAAGCCTCACTTAAAGCTCTTTTATGATCTTGAGTATTTCTAAGACCAAATGAATTTGTTGTTAGATCAAAAGTGTTTTCCTTGAAGGCAAGATTGAGTGCATCGCCTTGGACAAAGTTTAAGTAGGGGCGAACCTTTCTTCCCTGATCTAACATTCCTTTTGAAAAATCAAGTGAAGTTACATCGGCTCCTGCTTTATGTAAACCTTCACTAGATGAACCAGGGCCAGCTGCAATATCAAGAATTTTCATCCCTGGCTTTGGATCAATGATTTTCTCCACACGTCTTCGCCATCTCTTTGTCGCGCCGAGGCTAAGTAGATCGTTAAACAAGTCATAGCGACGAGCTACCCCATCAAACATGGCGGCAACTTCTTCAGGGTCTTTACCTAAATCTGCTCGACTCACTTACCTATCATCTCTACCGCTAGGCTAACTCCACAAGTTGAATGGAGCCCAATGCCTATCTCTGCAACCACCGAGTTATTAGGTGAACACCCCGAGCTTCTTGATATCACTATTGCCGATACTGAAGATGGCCAAATAACTTCTTGGGTTAGAGGCGGGGATGGGTTAATTGGTTTTGGGGTTTATAAATCTCACACCGTTAAAGGGCCTGATCGTTTTGAGAAGGCTCGCTCTTGGTGGCGCGCTGAGATAAACAGCTTAAATATTGCTAATAATTCCCATAGTTCAGGCAGTGGACCAATTCTCTTCACATCTTTTTCATTTGATGAGGCAGAAGACTCCATACTAATAATCCCAAGAGTTGTAGTGGGTCAATCAAATGGCAAATCCTGGATTACCTGGATTGGTGATGGCTTGCAACCAAAGCTTGAAATAGGAGAAGAACAGGTAAAACCTTTAAATATTTCTTGGAGCGGGAGCAATGGGGATATCTGGAGAGAGCGAGTAGCTCTTGCTATTGGAAAGATTAAAGATGCAAAGCTAGATAAAGTTGTACTAGCTCGATTCTTAACTGGAAAGAGTGAAGAACAAATTGATGTTAGAAGGCTATTAAGGCTTTTGGCAAAGGAATATCCCTCAACCTGGGTTTACTCCAATAGCGGCTTAGTTGGCGCAACTCCAGAGTTATTGGTTCGTTTAAGTAAATCTTTAATAACTTCTCGGGTCTTGGCAGGAACAATTAGAAAGACTGGCGAGGACGAGCGAGATTTAGCTCTTGCTGGCTCTCTAGCTAGATCATCAAAGGATTTAGAAGAACATGAATATGCCGTTAAGTCAGTTGCTGATGCGCTAAGTCCTCTCTGTCGCTCTCTCAATGTTCCTGAAACTCCATTTGTTCTTCATCTATCAAATGTTATGCACCTCGCAACTGATGTAACAGCAGTCTTATCGGATTCTGCAAACCCAGCAGATATTTTTGATCTCGCCTCCAAATTGCATCCATCTGCTGCGGTATGTGGAACTCCAAGAGATCTTGCAAAGAGGGCAATTGAGGAAATCGAAGGTATATCACGCGGTCGCTATGCAGGTCCCGTTGGATGGATTGATAGCAAAGGCGATGGTGAGTTAGCACTTGCGCTTCGTTGTGGTCAGATTACAAGTGATGGGAAATCGATTCGAATCTATGCTGGCTGTGGAATTGTTGCTGGTTCTGATCCGGAGCGGGAGTACGCAGAGAGCCAGGCAAAGCTTCTGCCTATGCGATCTGCCTTAGAGAAGCACTAACTGGCTATATTTATTTAATACCGCTGCAATAAAATCAGCATTTTGCTCTCTATCAGGCATCTTTGCCACGATTACATGAAGCCCAGAATGGATTTGTTGCAAAGCAATATGAAGCTCTTTGGCGCTGCTAATCTGCTGCGAAGAAATTCCAAAACTCTTAACCACACTTGCTATATCGATTCCATGCGGTGTGCCAAAAATAGTTTCAAATCCTTTACTGCCTCTCTGTCCAAGAGTTGAAAAGATTCCGCCACCATCATTATCAACAACAATTATCGTCAGGTTATCTTGCGTTGGGTTGGCAAGTGCTGAGATGTCATGGAGGAAAGCTAAATCTCCAATCACTGCATAACTCTCGCTATGTTGCGAAGCTATTCCAAGAGCTGTTGAGATATTGCCATCGATTCCTGCAAGGCCTCGATTGGCATAGGTATTTAAGCCAGATCTTGGTACGGCAAAACTTTCCAAATCTCTTACTGGTCTAGATGATGAAATAAATAAAGCTGTGTCATCTTCAAGTTCCTCAGCAATGATTGTTGCTAACTCTGCCTCAGACCACTCTGGAAGAGCAGAGAGGGCAATAGCGGCAAGTGCTTCAAACTTCTTCCATAAATCATGCCAACTTTGGTCAATATCTACTGGATTTTTCACCCGTGGAATCTGAGTATAAATCTCATCTGAAGTTCTAGATGTATCAATATTTTCTGTGCGAGGATCAATGACTATAACCTTTTTTGCCCCTTGAATATAAGCATTAATGCTTCTAGAAAGGGTGGTTCTCCCAATCACAAAAACGTTTTCTGCAGCTAGGGCAATTCTTGCTTTTTCATTCGATAAGACAATTGGAGCATGGGCAATTGCGTCTTCAAAAACTAGTGGATCTTCCGCGATAAGTGGCGCTGCTAAATCACTTGCAAATTTCTCAATTTCATCCACGCTAAATCCTGCTCGATCATGACCAACTATCACTAGGGATTTATTTGATTCAATTTTAATCTCGATAACTTCTGCCTTACCTATTTCCTGAGTCTTAACTTTTATTCCAGAGAGCCAATCTGAGTTATCCTCATTAAGAAGTGGTTCATCAAATTGCAAATTTATATGAACTGGTCCGCTCCCACTTAAAGCCGTTGACAAGTCAAGATCTTTATCGGTATCCAAACTTGTTCTAACAAAAGCGCCAAAGATATTGCTTTGATTTGTTGTTTGATTAGAACCTGTTCTTCGAAGGCGTGCTGGTCTATCTGCTGTTAGAAGAAGTAAATTAATATCGCTGTGATGAGCTTCAAGAAGGGCTGGATAGTAGTTAGCTACTGCTGTTCCACTGGTGCAGACAACTGGTACATATCGACTACTTGCCTTTGAGATTCCAAGGGCAAAAAATGCAGCACCTCGCTCATCTATGCGAACATGAAGATCTATTAGGCCCTTCTCTGATGCTTCATAAAGAGCAATAGACAAAGGGGCGTTGCGAGAGCCTGGAGAAAGGACTACATCTTTAATCCCTAGCTCGA
>JBMTBW010000019.1:0-15768 GCA_049430265.1 Candidatus Nanopelagicaceae bacterium
AGGTGAGCAAGAGATGGAACTGCAATATCAATATCTGCATTGATTGCAGATTCGAAGTCATCAGTGATCGGGGTTAGCCAAGCAATAATTGGCGCACTTATCCCGCCTTCTCTTAAAGCCCTTGCTTCTTCAAGTAGCGCAACTCCTAGCCAGCTAGCACCAGCGCTAAGCGCGCTCTTTGCTACCGGAAGTAAGCCGTGGCCATAACCATCTGCTTTCACTACAGCCAGCGCTGGTTTACCACTTTTAGCCATTAAGTACTTGATATTTTCTCTAATAGCTCCAAGATCTATGAGAACCTCTGCCCTGTTTTCCATAGTTGATCGCTGCTTTACTTAAATACCTATGAAGGCTGACGGGTTGAAGGAATAAAGCGATCAATTGCAACGACTAAAACCAAAATAGCTCCACCTAAAAACATTCCACCAAGAAGATCGGTAAACCAGTGGGTATTGCGTATAAGTGAAACCGCACCTACTGCAATAGTGATAACAGCTACCAACCAATAGAGCTTCAAACCCTCAAAAGGAGCTCTATGGGTATAACGAAAGACGATGTATGCAAAGAGCCCCCATGTAACTAGTGCATTTGAAATATGGCCACTGGGATATGCCATGCCATCGCTAAACATACAGAGATCAAAATCTTCTTTTGCTTTACATCTTCCAAAGAAAATCTTAGAAGCGCCAACAAAGATATTTAAAAATAATAACGATAGAAAAGAAAGGTTTAGTGGTCTAAAGGACTTAAACCTTCTACTAATCAAAGCTGCTGTGATCAGCAAGATAAGGGCAGTAATCCACCTAAGCCCTAAGTCATCAATTCGAAGAACTAAAAAGTTAGTAAATCCAGAGAGCTTAGGGCGACTAAGATCTGCCACAAATTGATCAAATCTATAGAGCAGACCCTTATTAATGACATCAAGAGTTACTAAAGCAAAGCCAAGGAGTAATACTGCGCACCAAGTAAGGGCAATATTCATCTCCCGGCGACGAATCTCAATTCTTTGATCTACAACATCATCAAAGAGGCTGCTAGGACCACTCATTCCACTGTCACCGATTTAGCGAGATTTCTTGGCTGATCAACATCATTTCCCCTTGCAACAGCCATTTCATAGGCAAAGACCTGCAAGGGAACAATTGCAAGGATTGATTGTAATAATTCATCACAGCTTGGAATTCTAATAATGTGCTTAAGATCAAGAGATGTTGAAGCATCTGCAATTGCAATCACATTGGCTCCACGCGCTCTAACTTCTTGAATATTACTAAGCATTTTCTCTGATATCGCGCTAGATGAAGGAGGCAAGATTGCAATAACGGCAGTTCCCTCTTCAATGAGTGCAATCGGTCCATGCTTCAGCTCTCCGCCGGCAAAACCCTCAGCATGCATATATGCCAGTTCTTTTAGTTTAAGGGCGCCCTCAAGCGCAGCTGGATATCCCACATTCCTTCCAAGAAAGAGAACTGAAGTTGCATCTTTAAAGCCTCTAGTCATCTCGCGAAGTGGTTCAACAGTTTCTAATATCTCCTCAACTTTATTTGGCAAGGCAAGTAACTCAGAGATTATTGTTGCAATCTGAGCGCTACTTGAGCTTTTGTTATTCTGAGCTAAATAAAGAGCGATAACTTTAAGCGCCACAATCTGTGTTAGCAGCGCCTTAGTTGATGCAACTGCAATCTCAGGACCTGCATGGGTATAAAAGACTGCATCAGATTCTCGTGCAATTGATGAACCCATGGTGTTGCAGATAGATAGCGTTGCCGCGCCAAGTTCTTTAGCATGGCGAGCAGCCATCAATGTATCCATAGTCTCACCAGATTGAGAGATAGTTATTACTAGTGTTTTAGCAGTGAGAAAAGGTTTTCGATATCTAAACTCAGAGGCAAGTTCAACATCAACAGCAATCTTTGCCCATTGCTCAATGGCATATTTTCCAATTAACCCCGCGTGATAGGCCGTGCCACAGGCTAAAATCAAAATTCGATCAATATTTAGATTAAGGCTTGCAAGCTCACTGCAGATAACTTTTGAGTCATTACTAAATCTTCCAAGCAGGGTTTCAGATATTGCCTTTGGCTGCTCGAAGATCTCCTTGAGCATAAAGTGGGTATATCCCCCGCGCTCTGCCGCCTTTGCATCCCAGGTAATTTCAAAAGGCTTAGCACTTACCTGCATGCCATTTAAATCTGTGACTACAACGGAATCAGGACTTACCTGCACAACTTGATCTTGACCTAGCTCTAAAGCGCTCTTGGTATGAGCAATAAATGCAGAGACATCAGATGCTAGAAAGTTCTCACCCTTTCCAAGTCCTACAACTAAAGGTGAATTACGTCTTGCCCCAACAATTACCTCAGGGTTATCAGATGAGATAGCAAGGAGAGTAAATGAGCCACGAAGTCGCTTGCAAACCTTGCGCATCGCATCTGCCAAATCCTTACTCAAATTAAATTCATCACTTAATAGATGTGCAACAGATTCAGTATCGGTTTGGGATGAGAATTTATGGCCACGCTTTTCTAGCTCTGCTTTTAGTTCTAGGTAATTTTCGATAATTCCATTATGAATAACAGCTACTTTGCCATCACTTGATATATGTGGATGGGCATTTTCATCTGTTGGTCCACCATGTGTTGCCCAGCGAGTATGGCCAATTCCACTTAGAGAATCAGCATGATCTGAAGTTAGCGCGCTCTCCAAATTGCTTAACTTTCCAGCACGCTTAGCCACAATTAACTTCTCACCCGCTTTGCCAGTAAGAGCAATTCCAGCTGAGTCATAGCCCCGATATTCCAACTTTCGAAGCGAATCAATCACCATTGAAAGGGCAGGTGAGGCTCCGGTATAACCGATGATTCCGCACATTTAAATTTGCTCCCTTAAAGTGAGAGCTCTGATTTTACTAGCGTTGCCAGTTCTGAGGCTAATTCTTGAGCAAGAGATAGTTCCTGGGCCTCAATCATCACTCTAATTAGAGCCTCAGTTCCAGAGGCGCGGAGCAGAACTCGACCTTTATCTTCCAATCTCTGCTGCACATCATTTACTGCCTTGGCGATGACTTGGTTTGATGCCAATTTTTCTTTAGCTACTCCTGAGACATTGAGAAGAACTTGCGGATAACGCTTCATAAATGAGGCTAACTCACTTGCGCTCTTGCCACTCTTCTTAAGTTTTGAAATTAGTTGCAAGGCTGTTAATAAGCCATCGCCAGTATTTGCATACTGACTCATGATGATATGGCCTGATTGCTCTCCCCCTAAAGTATGGCCTCCAGCAAGCATCTCCTCTAAGACATAGCGATCACCAACAGCTGTTGCAATGAACTTAATACCTTTTTCTTCTAGAGCTTTAATCAGCCCTAAATTTGTCATAACAGTTCCCACAACAGTCTTTGTTGGTAGCTGCATATCTTGAGCAAGAATTCCTAATATGAAATCACCGTCAATGACTGATCCTTTATCATCAATAGCTAGGACTCGATCAGCATCGCCATCATGAGCAATTCCAATATCTGCCCTCTCTTCTTTAACTGCTGCAATTAAGTTCTCTAGATGGGTAGAGCCGCAGTTATCATTAATATTTAATCCATTTGGAGATGCTGATATGGCAATAACCTCAGCCCCAGCTCTTTTAAGAAGTTCAGGTGCTACAAAAGAGGCAGCCCCATTGGCACAATCAACAACTACTTTTAGCCCACTTAAACTGCCATCAAGACTCTTCAAAAGATTTTGGATATAACTCTCTTTAGCGTCCAAATCTTCAATGACTTTGCCAGCACCATTAGCGCTTTCGACAGTTTTGCCTAATACGCTTTCAATCTTTGCTTCAATTTGATCAGCTAGCTTTGATCCAGTTCTATCAAAGAACTTTATTCCGTTATCACTTGCTGGGTTATGAGATGCGCTAATCATCACCCCAAGATCTGCTCCTCGATCTTTAACCAGAAATGAGATTGCGGGGGTGGGAAGTATTCCAACTCGATAAACTTCAATACCTGCACTTGATAGCCCGCGGCAGATTGCCTCCTCTAAATACTGCCCAGAGGCTCTTGAATCCTGACCAACAATTGCAGTTGGGCGATGGCCGGCAAATTCACCAAGATCTGCCAGAACTGATGCGGCAGCAGTTGAGAGGTTAAAAGCAAGATCTGCGGTGAGATCAACGCCAGCAACGCCTCGGACACCATCGGTGCCAAAGAGCGCCATTTTTCCCTCTTTGTTAATTAACGCTTGCTGTATTGAGAACGCTTACGTGCTTTCTTTAGACCATATTTCTTGCGTTCAATTACGCGAGCATCACGGGTTAGGAATTTTGCCTTCTTTAGAGCTGGGCGATTTGCATCAGTATCAATCTCATTTAAAGCGCGAGCAACACCTAGACGAAGCGCTCCTGCTTGACCTGAAATTCCGCCACCATCAATTCGAGCAATAACATCGTACTTGCCCTCAGCGCCAACGGTGCGAAGTGGTTCGGAGACCGCTTGTTGGTGAACTTTATTTGGGAAATAAACTTCTAAATTCTTATTATTAACAATCCAGCGACCACTTCCTGGAGTTAGACGAACGCGAGCAACAGCTTCCTTGCGGCGACCGATACCTGCGCCAGCTGCAATTACAGCAGCACGGTTAGTTGCAGCAGCAGGGGTTGCAGAGCTAAAGGTGGTTACGTTCTCTTCTTTTTCGCTCATCTTTTACTTACCAACCTTCATCTGATCGATCTGGGTAAAGACATATGGAATTGGTCCTTGTGATCCATGAGGATGATTAGGGCCAGCATAAACTTTTAGCTTAGAGGCCATCTGCTTGCCGATAGAGTTCTTAGGAAGCATTCCCTTAATTGCCTTTTCAACAGCGCGAGTTGGGAACTTCTCCATCAATAGTTCATAGTTACGCTCTGTTAAGCCGCCTGGATATTGTGAGTGCTGATAGGCCATCTTATTAGCCATCTTTGATCCAGTTAATACGATTTTTTCGGCATTAATTACGATTACGAAATCTCCCATATCCATATGAGGAGCAAATGTTGGTTTATGTTTTCCGCGAAGCAAGATAGCGGCATGGCTAGCAAGGCGACCAAGGACAACGTCAGCTGCATCAATTACATACCATTGACGCGCAACATCCTTCGGGGTCGGTGAAAAGGTGCGCACGGGCAGACTCTCTTTCTTCTTACTTTTCTATTTAGTGCCGCTCCACAGCTAGCGGAGACAGAAGGCGAAGATTACCTGCACTAAGCAAAGGGGTCAAAATCGAGCCTAATTAATGGCTCCAGACTGGTTCAGGGCTCTCATAGACCGCTCCCTCTGCGCCAAATATCAAAAATCTAGTAAATCCTTTAGCAAACCAGCGATCATGGGTCACAGCAATAACAGTTCCTTGATAAGCATCAAGTGCTCGCTCTAGCGCTTCAGCACTTGCCAGATCTAAGTTATCGGTTGGCTCATCTAGTAATAACAAAGTATCGCCAGCAAGTTCTAATAATAAAACTTGAAAGCGTGCTTGCTGTCCACCAGATAAAGATGTGAATTGTTGCTCTGCTTGTTGGGCCAATTCATATCTACCAAGAACAGATTTAGCTGCCCCTAATTGCAAAGAGTTTTCCTGCCATAAAATCTCCAGCAAAGTCTTTCCTACAAATTCAGGATGGGCATGTGTCTGAGCAAAAAAACCTGGAATAACTCTTGCTCCGAGTTTAAACTCGCCGCTATATCTAACGCTCTCATCACCTGAAAGCCTTCTTAAAAAGTGAGATTTTCCAGAGCCATTCTTTCCAAGAATTGCTACCCGATCTTGATAATAGATTTCAAAGGTAAAGGGCTCGGTGAGATTTTCTAGAGTTAAATCCTTGCAGGTCACTACGCGCTCGCCAGTTCTCCCGCTCTTTAAATTAACCTTCACATCTTGTTCTAGAGGCGGCGGAGGCGGCGGGCCGATCTCCTCAAACTTTCTGAGCCTGGTTTGCATCGCTCGATATCTTGAGGCCATATCTGGCGATGATGCTGCCTGCCATTGCAGAGTTAGAACTAGTTCTTTTAACCGCTTATGTTCATCTTGCCAGCGCTCTAGTACTTGAGCGAATTGAGCATTACGAGCTTTTCTTGCATCATGCCAAGTATTAAAGCCCTCACCATGAATCCATGCGCTATTGCCACTAACACCTTGTTCAAGTGTGACAACTTTGGTAGCAGTTGCTGCCAATAACTCACGATCATGGCTAATAAATAGGATGGTTTTCTTTGAATTCCTTATCTGCTCCTCAAGCCATCTCTTTGCTGGAACATCTAGATAGTTATCAGGCTCATCAAGGATTAATACCTCCTCTGGTCCATTGAGTAATACTTCAAGGACAAGGCGCTTTTGCTCTCCACCAGATAGTGAATTCACTAATCGATCAGATACTCGATCAAAACTCTTTGCAAGCGCGCTATTAACTGCAATATCCCAGAGCACCTCTTGTTCATATCCCCCAGCATCTCCCCAATCGGATAGTGCTTGGGCATATGCCATCTGCTGGCTCTCAGAATTATTAGCAGCCATATCAATTTCAGCCTCTTTAAGTTTCTCTGCAGCCTGTCTAATTCGAAGCGGTGATACTGAAATTAATAAATCTCTCACCGTTGATTCATCTCGAATCGAGCCAATAAATTGGCGCATCACACCAAGACCGCCATTAATAATTATCTGACCAGAATCAGCAGTAATATCCCCGGCAATCATTCGAAAAAGAGTTGTCTTGCCAGATCCATTAGGGCCAATCAGAGCAACCTTTGATCCTTCGCCAACCCGAAATGAAACATCGCTAAGTAAAACCCGGCCATCTGAGAGGGCATACTCAATTCCAACTACATTTATCTGCCCCATTTACTCTTCATCTCTTCTGCGAGCCGTTACTTTATAACGAGCTTCAAGTAAATCATCAGCTGGATACTCAATAGCAATCAGGGTTAAACCTCGTGCTGGAAAGACCATGCTCTCACTAACTCTAGTTTTATTGGCAAGTAGCGATGAAATCCACTCTGGCTCAAAGCGAGACTCTCCAACACAGACTACTGCTCCGACTAGATTTCTCACCATGGAATAACAGAATGCATCAGCAGTAACTCTTGCAAGAAGGGTTGAATCAGCCATTCGCTGCCAGCTAAATTCTTCAAGCCTTCTCAAAGTAGTTCCAGAGCCGCCAGGTTTACAAAACGTTGCAAAATCATGATCTCCCAGCAATCTCCTACTTGCCTCATTTAACCTACTTAAATCAAGGTGTCGATACCAAGGAGTGATATCAAATCTCTTTAACGGATCAATATGTTGTTGACCATCGGCAATCTTATAAATATAAGTTCGCCTAAGCGCTGAAAAGCGAGCATGGAAATGATCTGGAGCTCTACTAATTGCTCTAACTAATATCTCCTCACTTAGCATTCTATTGAGGCGATATTGCAGATCTTGAGTGTTCCAAGGCTTTCCATATTTATCACGCTCTGGCAGATCAAAGTGAGCAACTTGCATACTGGCATGAACGCCAGCATCTGTTCTTCCTGCAACAATTAAATCAACTTTATTTCGAACTAAACCGCTAAGGGCAACTTCCATCTCGCCTTGAATAGTTCTCTGATCTGGCTGCTTTGCCCAACCACTAAATGCGCTTCCATCATAGGAAAAATCAATCCTAAAACGAAGAAACCCACTCTCAGGATTGAGAGTGGGTTGCTCCATTGACACTTCTTTTATTTATTTTTAGTTAGAAAGAGCTACTCCGCTTTAGCGGCGGCAGCCTTCTTCTTTGGCGCTGCCTTCTTAGCTGCTTTCTCTGCTTCATTAACTACTGCTTTCTTAGCAGGAGTTCCTTCAGCTAATACTTCAATGATTGCCATAGGAGCGTTATCGCCCTTACGTGGACCAATCTTGGTAATTCTTGTGTAGCCACCATTTCTGGATTCAAAGCGTGGCGCAATCTCAGTAAAGAGAGTATGAACTACGCCCTTATTTGAGATAGCGGCCATTACTTGGCGACGAGCAGCTAGATCACCCTTCTTGGCAGTGGTGATTAACTTTTCAGCAAGTGGACGCAGACGACGAGCTTTGGCTTCGGTGGTGCGAACTTTGCCATTTTCAAAGAGTTGCTCTGCAAGAGTTCTTAGGAGCAATCTTTCATGGGATGGACCGCTTCCAAGACGCGGACCTTTAGATGGACGTGGCATTAGCTCTCTCCTTAAGCCTGGTCGTCGGAGTAATCGACGCCATAGTTCTGATGTTGTGTCGGATCAAAGCCAACTGGTGAATCCTTAAGTTGCATGCCCATTGAAACAAGCTTTGCCTTAACTTCATCAATTGATTTAGAACCAAAGTTACGGATATCTAACAGATCTGCCTCACTGCGTGAGAGAAGCTCTCCAACGGTGTGGATTCCTTCGCGCTTTAGGCAGTTATAGGAGCGAACTGTTAGATCAAGATCTTCGATTGGAAGGGCTAGATCTGCAGCAAGAGCTGCATCTTGAATAGATGGTCCAAGATCAATTCCTTCCGCTGCGTAGTTAAGCTCATGAGCAAGACCAAAGAGCTCAACTAGAGTCTTTCCAGCAGAAGCGAGCGCATCTCTTGGGCTCATAGAGCGCTTTGTCTCAACATCAACAATTAAGCGATCAAAGTCTGTTCTCTGCTCAACACGAGTTGCTTCAACCTTATAGGTCACTCGAAGCACTGGTGAGTAGATGGAGTCAACTGGAATACGACCAATTTCTGCTCCTACTAACTTATTCTGCACTGCTGTGACATAGCCGCGGCCGCGCTCAATAGTTAGCTCAATTTCCACATTAGCTTTGGTATTTAGAGTGGCGATATGAAGATCTGGGTTATGAACTACTACTCCAGTTGGAACAGCAACATCTGCGCCAGTAATTACCCCTGAGCCATTCTTACGAATATAGGCAACAGATGGCTCATCATTTTCAGATGAAAGAACTAAGTTCTTGATATTTAAAACGATATCTGTCAGATCCTCTTTAACACCTTCTAAAGTGGTGAACTCATGCAAGGCTCCAGCAACGCGGATGCTTGTAACAGCCGCTCCTGGAATAGATGAGAGCAGGGTTCGACGCAGTGAATTTCCTAGGGTGTATCCAAAGCCAGGCTCCAACGGTTCAATTATGAAACGGGAACGGCTCTCGTTTACTACTTCCTCGGATAGTACGGGGCGCTGTGCAATTAGCACTTCTTTCCTCCATTATCTTGAGAGATCCACTATTTGATCTCTCACTTAGTACCTACTTTTATGAAGTTTTTAAATCCTTGCTAGCCAGATGATTAATAAGGCAGATCGCTCTGCCCTATCAATTACTTGGAGTAAAGCTCAACGATAAGTTGTTCCTGAACTTGAGTATCGATAATGGCGCGAGTTGGTTGACCATGAACGATGATTCTCATCGCAGATGGCACAACTTCAAGCCAAGCCGGTACTGACTTCTCACCAAATTCAGCAGATGCAACAATGAATGGAGTTAGGTCTTGCGACTTTGTTCTCACATCAATGATGTCGAATTGGCTGACATGGAAAGATGGAATATCAACTTTGCGACCATTAACCAGAATGTGTCCATGACGAACAATCTGGCGGGCCATATCGCGGCTCTTTGCAAAGCCAGCGCGATAGATCACGTTATCTAGACGAGTCTCTAGAAGAACAAGAAGGTTCTCACCAGTCTTGCCAGCTAGACGACTTGCCTCGGTGTAATAGTTGCGGAATTGTTTTTCCAATACACCGTAGATACGTGCGCATTTCTGCTTCTCACGCATCTGGAGTAAGTACTCAGATTCCTTCGCTCTGGCACGACCATGTTGTCCTGGTGGATAAGGGCGTGACTCAATTGGACACTTAGGTCCATCGCACTTCGAGCCTTTGAGGAAAAGTTTCACTTTCTCGCGGCGGCATCTCTTGCAATCTGCTCCTGCATAACGGGCCATGTTCTCTTCTCCCTTCCTTATACTCGACGTGGTTTACGTGGACGGCAGCCGTTGTGAGCAAGAGGTGTGACATCAGAGATGGCACCAACTTCTAGCCCAGCTGCTTGTAGTGAACGAATTGCAGTCTCGCGTCCTGAGCCTGGGCCCTTAACGTAGACATCAACTTTCTTAACTCCATGCTCTTGCGCTTTTTTAGCAGCAGACTCAGCAGCTAGCTGCGCAGCAAAGGGAGTTGATTTACGTGAACCTTTAAATCCAACTTGGCCAGATGATGCCCAAGCAAGAACTGCTCCAGATGGATCAGTGATAGTCACGATGGTGTTATTAAAAGTGCTCTTTATATAGGCATTTCCAAGGGCAACGTTCTTCTTCTCTTTCTTACGTGCCTTTACTTTTGCCTTAGGGGCAGCAGCAGTAGCTGCAGGTTTAGCTTTTGGCGCGGCCATTACTTGGTCTCCTTCTTCTTACCAGCGATGGCAACGCGTGGACCCTTACGAGTACGTGCGTTGGTATGGGTGCGCTGACCACGAACTGGAAGCCCCTTACGGTGGCGAATTCCTTGGTAGCACTGAATTTCAACTTTGCGGCGAATATCGCCTGCAATCTCACGGCGGAGATCACCTTCGATCTTGTAATTAGCTTCAATAAATTCACGAAGCTTAATTAGATCGGGCTCTTGTAGATCTTTTACTCGAACATCTGGTGAGACACCGGTTGCAGCAAGAGTTGCTTGCGCGCGGGTCTGGCCAATGCCGAAGATATATTGCAGCGCGACCTCAAGCCGTTTTTCACGCGGCAGATCGACGCCAACTAGACGTGCCATCTATAACTTCTTTCCATAATCTGAAAGTCCTCCGCAACGCCTATCCGAAGAATTTTCTTCGGCTCCCGCTTTCAGTCAGGAGGTCAGTAATTACTTACTGTCGCGCCACGCGTTCTTATATTTAGTTTTTTTTAAACCAGGTTTAACCCTGGCGTTGTTTATGTCGGAGATTGTCGCAAATAACCATAACGCGACCATTACGACGAATGACTTTGCACTTATCGCAAATCTTCTTCACGCTTGGTTTAACCTTCACGATCAGACTCCCTTTCTTACTTATACCGATAAATGATGCGACCTCTGGTGAGGTCATATGGACTAAGTTCTACAATCACACGATCTTCCGGCAAGATACGAATGTAGTTCTGTCGCATCTTTCCGCTGATATGTGCAAGCACTTTATGTCCATTGGTGAGCTCAACGCGAAACATCGCATTAGGTAGCGCTTCAGCTACAGTGCCTTCGATTTCGATTGCACCGTCTTTTTTAGCCAAGCGTTAACCTCGTTTTGTTTGCCTCGAGCCCTCATTTGGGCAGAGGGGGAGTTTATGAGAGGGGCTTAGAAAAGGGAAATTCGGGCCTAGAGCCCAACGGAGGTGATGACAGCCAAGGCAAATCCCCCGCAAGTAACCCAGGCAAGCAGGCCTAAAACAAGTGGTTTTGCCCCAAGAGCCTTAATTGATGCCCACTTCACCGAAAGACCCATACCTAATAAACCAAGAGATAGGAAGATCTTTGAACTCTCTTTTCCTAGATTAATTGCGCTCTCTGGCAGTGCGAGGGCATTAACAATTAAGGCGCAGGCAACAAAGCCAATAACAAATACTGGAGTGGCGCTCTTTAAGGATTTCTTCTCACTTGTTTTATAGGAGAGCAGAAGAATTAGTGGAATGAGCAGAACAACTCTTGTTAACTTTACAATCACCGCGCTATCAAGTGCGGCAGGGCCCATAAGCGATGCGGTGGCAATAACTTGCCCAACATCATGAACTGCAGCGCCAATCCAAGCCCCTGCGGTTGCATCACTTAGCGATAAGAGATTTGCAAGTGGTGGAATGACAAAAACTGAAAGCGTGCCACAGAGGGCAACAAGTGCCACAGCATAGGAAACATCTCGCTCTTCGCTCTTTCTAGTTGAACTAATAGCAGCAATTGCAGTAGCACCGCAGATTGCAAAGCCGCCTGCAATAAGAGTTGAGAAAGATTCACTGGAGCCACTTTTCATAGCTGCATATCTAAGACCTAGAAAAACACCGGTAACAATGATTACTACTGCCAAGAGCCCCTTTGGGCCAACTTCAATGAACTTATCAATTGAGATCTGAAAACCAAGAAGTACAACCCCAAGGCGCATACATCTCTTTGCTGCAAAGTTTGCAGCCTCTCTGCCACTATCTCCCCAGAGACCACTATTAACTAAAGCTAATCCAAAGAGTAGTGAGATAAATAGCGGAGAAATCGCTCCCTGCAATTGACTGACCCCATATGCCAGAGCAACAAATATAGAGATAACTGAAAAATGCTTTAGATTGCTAGATGTTAACTTCATGAGATGTTCTCTAAGCCAAGCTTTTGGCTCCAAGAGTTAAGATCGCGAATTACCGCATCGGCAAGGGTTATCTCACCACTTCCTAATTTATTAGGACTTACTCGCTTGCTCCCTGGAAGCCTTCCCCCACTTGCGGTAATACTTGCGGCAAGTTCATCAAGCCCTTCTTTAGAATCTTTGCCAATACTTGCAGGATTAATGGTTATTACCGTGTGAGAAATTCCCTGAGCTTTTTTATCATCATCTGGATTAAACATATCTGGAATGGCTCTAGATAAAGATCCTCCGCTAAGACCGGCTGAGAGTGATTCGACCATCAAGCCAAGTGCAAATCCCTTTGCTCCGCCAAGTGGAGCAAGCATTCCCATAAGAGCTTGCTTAGCATCGGTTATTGCTTCCCCTTTTTCATTAACTGCCCAGCCCGTTGGAATCGATCCTCCAGCTTTAGCAGCGCTAGCTATTTTTCCTCTTGCAACAGCAGATGTTGAAAGATCAATAATCATTGGCGGATTTGATGGGATTCCCGAAGCGATAGGGCTAGTGGAAAGAATTGGTGAATTTCCACCAACTGCTGGCATCACCGCTGGGCCATTTGTAAATATCATTGAAATCATTTTTGCATCAAGTGCGGGATAGAGATAAACCCCAAGTGCGCCGCAGTGACTTGAGTTAGCAATTGAAACAAGTGAGATTCCAGTTTGCTTTGCTTTAGTTACGCCAATCTGCGCGCCATCAAGGAGTTGCCAGTGTCCTAATCCATCTTGACCATCAAGTGAAATTGTTGATCCAAATTCTGAAATTACTTTTAATTCAGCCTTTGGATTAACGCCGCCCTGACTCAATCTCTGCAAATAGAAAGGAAGTCGCATTAATCCATGGCTGGGATTGCCCCAAACATCGGAGGTGACTATGGCGCGAGCAGTTTTTTCTGAATTAACTTCATTTACTCCAGCTTTAATAAGAAGTGAAGTGGCATGCGATAGAGCTTTATTAACTGAAATTTCCATTACTTCGCCTGCTTAATTGCGCCAACGGCATAACTTTGCACCTGGCCGCCAAGGGCTGCTCTTATCTCACTTACTAATACTCTATTTATTGCGGCCTGACTTTCATGGGTAATACCAGCGATATGCGGAGCTAAAACAACGTTATCAAGATCTGTAAAGCGCTTATCCTTTGGTGGCTCTTGAGCTCTAACATCAAGGCCAGCTCCTGCAATTACGCCATCTCTAAGAGCTTGCTCTAGGTCAGCTTCGTTAATTACTTCACCGCGCCCTACGCTAATTAGTAGAGCGCTCTTTTTCATGGCAGAGATCTTCTTACTATCAATAATCTCTTTAGTCTCACTAGTTGCTGGCAGATGGACAGATATGAAGTCCGAGTTTGAAATCACATCATCAAGTGAACTCATCTGGCAATTTATAGAATCTAAATAACTCTGCTCTGGTTTTGCAAATGGATCATAGGCCAAGACTTTGACTTTAAAACCTCTTAAAAGTTCTGCAGTTGCTCTAGCAGTTGCTCCAAATCCTAGTAGCCCCCAGGTTTTGCCTGAGATCTCAACTCCTGCTTTTCTATTCCATTGCCCAGCTCTGGTGCTTGAATCTAATTCAATTAACTTCCTAGAAAGAGCAAGTGCCATAGCTAGCGTCTCTTCAGCAACAGCGGTGGCATTTATGCCAAGAGCAGCGCTCACCACCACGCCAAATTCATCGGCAGCTTTTACATCAATATTATCTAAACCGACTCCCGCCCTTGCAATAATTTTTAAATTCTTAGCAGATGCAATCAAATCTCTACTTACTTGAGTTCGATTTCTAACCACTAAAGCTGTTGCAGATTCAAGCTTTGCCTTTAACTCTTCAGCGTTGCTCCAAAGTTCTGGTTCGCGAATTAATGGAAAAGAGTTAGCCAGCGCTTCAAAGTCCGCGCTCCAAACGTCTTCACTAATTAATATCACGAACCAGTCCTTTTTCTTATGGTAATCGAGGGTTACTTCTAGGCGCTGATATAGAGCTTGGTGAAGGTGAATTCGCGATGTCCTAGAGCCTCTGCAGCGCAGAGTCTTCCATTAACAGTTCGCTCAATTACATCCATCATCATGTCGCCAGCTTTGGTCAAGTTATATTCCTGGCGCAATAGACCAGATACATCAAGATCAATGTGCTCTGGCATTGATGCAGCTGTCTTCTTGTTGGCAGTTAACTTCAAAACTGGCTCAATTGGATTACCAATCACATTTCCTTGTCCGGTTGGAAATAGGTGAATGACAGCACCTGCTGCCGCCATGAGAGTTACACACTCTGCAGCAGCTGATGAAGTATCCATAAAATATAGCCCTGGTTTATTTCTTGGTGGCGCCTCAGCTGGTGCTAAAACTCCAACAACTGGAACAGATCCGGTCTTGGCAATATTTCCTAGAGCTTTTTCTTCGATAGTTGTTAGACCACCTGCAATATTTCCTTGCGTTGGTTGTGAACCAAGCAAGTTTGCACCGGTTGATTCAATTACTTTAATGTAGTTGTCATAGGTAGTTTGGAAGAGATTTCGGCAAGCATCATCTATGCAGCGATCTGCAATTAGATGTTCTCCGCCAGTTAGCTCTGAAGTTTCTCCAAAGAAAACTGTTCCTCCAGCTGCAACCCAACGATCTACTGCCTCTGATGTGGTTGGGCATGAACCAAGACCTGATGTGGTATCTGACTCTCCGCATTTAATTGAAAGGATTAAATCACCTTCACTTGCGCTCTCGCGGACAATCTCTGATGCATCTTGCAAGAAGACTTGAGCAACTCTTGCTGCATCAGCAATTGTTTGAAGATCGCCTTTGCCTTCAATAGAAAATGAAGCAACCGGTTTTCCAGATTTAGCGATGCCATTGGCAACTCTCTGGGTCCAATTAGGTTCAATTCCAATAACTACTACCGCTGCGACATTGCCATTTAGGCCAGTGCCGATAAGTGTGCGGAAAGTAAGCTCAAGATCTTCACCAAATTGCAGGCGTCCATAGCTATGAGGCAAGGCAAGAGTGCCTGGCACTACTTTTGCTACCGCTTCTGCAGCAGCATTTGATAAGTCATCAACTGGCAAGATGATGACGTGATTACGAATACCCATCGACCCATCAGGGCGACGGTATCCAGTTAAGCGCGGCTTGCTTCCCATCGATAACTCCTCATGTTGTGTGTGTGAACGTAATCGCCTTTCTTGATTGCCTTAGATGCAATCCCTACTTTAATTCCATATTTAACTATCGCCTCGCCCTCTGCATGATCGCGAAGTGCGAACTTATGCCCCAAGGGAATTGGCTCATTTAATACTGCAGTATGTGCAGTCTGCTCCTTCACTGATAGCCCTTGCAGTGTGCCAGGTTGCAAATCATCATTTGCAACAGCAACTGAATCGCCATCATGGTGGAGGAGAAAGTCAGGCACTTT
>JBMTBW010000020.1:0-15280 GCA_049430265.1 Candidatus Nanopelagicaceae bacterium
ACTGGCACACGCTTGGCCTGCTTTGGAGCGATAGCAAATAAAGCCTGACCAAGACCGTCAATTAAGCCGGTATGGTAGGCTCTGCTGTGTTGATCATCAAGGTACTGAAGTTCCAGTTCCTCTTTAATCATTTGTTGCTCTAGTGCTTTGATAAGTTTGCGCTTCCGCATACTCATCTCCTTTCTCGAAGTCATCTAAGATAACTTCTACCTTAGATTGGTTTATCTTCGTAAGCCTCTTAGCTAATCTATCAGCTGAGATGGTGGGGAAGTTTATTTCAGGCACGAAGATACGATGACCACGGTCACGGGGTGTTGTACCACCCTGAATACTATGAGCATCGTTTCTATCTATAGCGTCCTGTAAACATTCTTGTTTAACTACACAATTAGCACAGACTCGAAGAGCAATACGTTCTTTGCGATTGCGTTCGCGTCTTGTTAAGTCTGCTTCTGTGTAATAGAATGTGTCTACAGGTAGCCCTTTGCAATTTGCTTGGTCTTGCCAAGCAAGGTTTTCCATTTCCCATATGAGGGTTGGTTTCTTTTGCATTACGAGCCTTTCTGTTTTGAAAATGGACAGAAGCGCCAATGACTTACGGCACCCAACTTTGCCCTAGGTAAGTTTATGATGCATGGTCATGCCATACGAATCGACTCGCCGTTACGATCATAGTATTTCTACTATGGGCACTAAGTGCTACGGGTTCACAGGGATTAGTAGTCATTGTTTTGATTGATTGCTGTGGGGGAATAGTTTCTCCATGAGATACCCCGCACTCTCATCAATCATTATGCTTCTGTCCATCGTGCTCGCATAGACTTTGACATCTATGCGAGCGCGTCCTATTTGCTATACCGCCAGACGAGGGCAGGTCCTACGAGGCTTGGCTTCATACGGATACCGAGTATGCCAAGCGGGTAAGTTTATACATGGACCTTTTCTGATTTATCACGCCCATGAATCTTTCCTGTTTTCCAATGTGGAATCTTTGGGTGGTTGCAATCTTTACCACAATACATGTGATAACTTTGACCACCTAGTAATTTCCATGCTTCACGCTTGGCATGGCTTTCAGCACTACGACCATTGACATGATCGTAGTTAGTCTTTTCCATTTTGGCAGGACCTGGTTTCTTTTTCCACGCCTTGCCATTCTTGCGGGCATCGTTGCGACCCCCGCCTGATTTCTTTTGAGCCACTGTTTTCCTTTCCTTTATACATCATAGATAAACCCATATGGGTCATCTTGGATTGCTTTTATAGAACAGTTTTCGCAATCTTCACGAACTTCGAAGGCATCAAACAGTTCTTTATACTCAGCATTAGTTATGGTGACATTGCTGTCACATAATTGTTGCCATTTGGTTCTGTCTGTGATTATTACTTCAACAAAACCATCATTATCTGTGATAGTTTCATCTGAGATAGGATCATAGATATGGCCTATCTTAGGGGCATTGGCATTGGCCATTTTCACACTCCCAGTTTCTAATTGCTTGTTCTTCTGTATATCCATTGAGCATTTCAAGCACAATGAATAGGTTTTTCTTTATCTCTTCCATGTTGGTGGAAGTATCTATGACTTTTGTTACCTGTTCTGGTTTCAATGTAGTCATGTGTTTCCCTTCTATTTGGTGAGCAGTTTTAATAGACGTGCTCAGGTCTTTTGGTGTTTAGACGAAGCGGAGAATTTCGGCCACGCATGGCCTCCCGACTCACAAGTGTCTAACCAATATTAGATGAGCAGTTTAGTCTCATTGCTCAGGAGCCGTGTTTTACCTCAGGTCTCGTCAGACCAACCGCACTCCCCAAGTGCGTCATAACTCTAAGGTTAGACAAGAGCCACCGTTACACAGCCAAGCCGTGTTAATCAAAATCATTAACGGAGGGTCAGGGGCTTTTCGTGCGGTCATATAGGCATCGAGGCCATCAGAACGGTACTCACCGTGCTGCATAACTGAACATGGCTCTTGTCTTTTGTCCTCTTGATGAGAGGACAGAGAACACATCTATTGTCACTAAAGGAATAGCCGGTGAACTTAGTATCACCTGAGCCTGTTGCACAAGATACGCCAGAACTGGTAGCTAATCAGTCCTTTCTTGTCACTGTGGGAGGAATTATCGCTCTCGAGTACCTCAGCCCCACAATGTGCCTTTGGAACACGTTTTAGCCTTAACGTTATATCTTAATAATCCTCTTCAATATAACGCGGGCATTCGGTGACTATCGATAGCCCACAATAGATGTGTTTTCTGTCGTCTCATCAATCTATTACTTTATCTGTAAAACTACGGGGGAAGGAACTACTTTTACGGGGATATGAGCCAAGAACTTATTAACTTCAAAATGTAGCTCAAGAAACATACGAGATAACTGTTCTTCAGTTATTTCGCCTTTTACTTCTACATTGATGTGTAGTCTGTGCATTACCATCTCCTATTTTTGAATGTAGTAACGGCTTCATCTAATGTCCAGCAATAGTCGCCTTTGTAGCAAATACCCGTCTTTTCATCATAGGTATGAACTACCCAAGGCGTAACTTTATTCTGTGGTAAAAAACAGAGCACGACTGTCGTGTTCTGCCCTGCTGGCTTGTGGTCTTGGACATAGCCACCGTTTGATTCGATGTATGTGCCAAGGCGCAAGACCGTGATGTCATCATCTGACATAGGGGTAACTCCTTTCTATAAATAGTTACAAAAAAACGCGGGGCAGCCACAAAGGCTACCCCACGCTTCCCTTCTTAGTATCTATCCACGCCGTGGGATAGAATCTTTATTTAAACTATGGCTATCAAGAATCTTCTTGTAGTCAGGTTTTTGTGTCTGTGGCCATTTACCCATATAATAAAAATGAGCAATGGCTTGCATGTAATACTTTAGTTTAGTCTTCATAATCATCGTCCATGAATACTTTGGCGCCATTTACGCCGAAGATAGATATAGTGTTGAATACAGCCTCAGCAAAACCAAGGCTGTTAGCAGCTAAATCTTCGGGGTGGTGAAGACCATCACGATCATTTGACCATGTTTCTTCGAGTTGAAGTCGAAGACCAATAGAGTAGGCTTTGACAAACTCCTCAATGGTCATATAACCAAAAAGACGAAGTTCAGCCTCACTTTTACTTAGTTTTTTCTTCTTTCGTTTCACAGTCCTCCATCTTTCCCACTCGCGGGACTCGCGGGTGTATTTCGTAATTACAACAGAAGGCACAGAAGATTGCAAACTAGCAGATAGTCCCATCCACTTAGTCTTGATGGTGCCAAGTACACTCATGCCGTCATACCACTATTTCAGATACGGAGGGGGTGAGCTGGATGCGTTTTAGTCTGATTGACTCGTCGTCCAAGGGCTTCTGTGCTCGCTTCTGCCTTTCCACCAGCCAAAAGGCTGGGGAAACTCTACAATGTAGTCATGCCAAAGCAAAAGAAAAAAAGACTAATAAGAACAAGAACGTTCTTTCTGCGTATCGTCGCAACATTTATAGCCTCAGCCCTATCAGTTGTAGGACTTGGTTCAGTCTTTGGTATGGACTTGGCAACATCTGCTCTATTCGCAGGTTGCTTAGGAATAGCCTCTGTGGCTCAAGATCTAGCAACCGCCTATCTAAAAGACGGCAAATTGACAATGGCAGAGATAAACTATGCTTTCAACCATTACGACAGCAAATTAGGCGGGGACGAAGAAATGTCGGGGGGCTCATGCCACTGTGTCAATTGCTGTCCTAATACAGAATATACAGAAGAGGCTTAGACAGCCAGAGAGACACATAGAGGGCGAGGCGTTTGTAGACTATAACCACTTGCTCTATTTAACAATAGCGTCCGATTGGGAACTTAATAATGGAAGGTTACCCCTCCAATCGCTCGGCAAGGCGTCCTACACTATTGTGAACGAGATCTCAGAGCCCACAGCTACACATCAGCAATAGCATGGGGTGCGATACTACCTGCGGTAGCGTGCCCTCTATGTGTCTTTCTGACAGTCTAACGGGGAGGGATACACACCAATACAGATAACGAATAGGATATCGGGTTCGACTACGCATAGTCTCCGCCTTACTCTATGTCATCAGTGTATCGGTGTGTATCCCATGTGATTAGCGCCTACGAAGCAGGCGGAAAAGATAACGAGAGAGCCTGTTATTCATAGAGAATATCCAAGGCTTGGTCTCGTCAATACAGACATCAAAGATTTCTGATGCGGGGTTGTATTTCACCATTACATCATGAATAGCATTATTCAGGAAATAACAGTCGGGGGAATCGAAGTCATCTTTAGACTCATAATAACTATCTAAAGAGACAATAGGCTCATCTTGATAGTAATAGATACTAACTAAGACAGTTTTACGCTGTAATTCATTCATACTATGCCCTTCTGCCAAAAAACGGCGGGGGAGGCATACCACCTACGAGGCAATACATAGAACATAGTTCAGTCTTTGCGTGTAGGGTTATATAGATATACCAGCCCCCGTCTATCTACCTAACGGATAGGTAGTGGAAGACTCATAGACTAAATCTCGTTAGCACCTAGTACGGACAGGACTCTCCTGCCCTTGCCTATGAGCCTTCCGCCACCTATCTATAAATATCTGATAACAGCCACCAACCATAGCCCTAGACCTGGCCTCACTCTCAATGATCATAGTTGCTCAATTTGTAGTAGCCGAACTCTCTATGATGAGAGTTGAGCAGTTATGAGAAGAGCAGGCTAGCCATATGAAGGGACTAGCCTGCTCTCTCTATAGACAGAAGACACAAAGTAGGATTCACCCCCCAACTGGGGGTAGCAGACACGCCCCGACTACTCTTACCCGAAGGCAATTCGTCGGAGTTAGTATCTCCCCATCTATGACCATAGTCGTCTATGGGCATAGAAAGATAGATACAGGGGGGTCTATTCTCATTTATACATAAAAAAAAGCGGGGAACAGGCTATTACACCTGTTCCCCACTATAACTATCTAAGCGATAAGGACTCTCTCAGTAGTTTCTACTACCTCACCAGAGGTAGGGAGAAGTTTCTCCAATTTGGCTATTGACTCACGGATAAGGAATTGCGCCTTAGGCGTGTTGGCAACAGAAGCAGCGACCGATAGGTCGTCTGATAGTGTATTCAAACGCTTAGCCAGAGCGTCTGTGGTATCGCCCATGTATAGGGCTTGGCGTGCCTTGTTCTCGTTCTCCGCTGTAAGGCGGGAGTCAAGGTCAGACAATACACCCATTATGGTGTCAGCATCAGAGGATAATTGCTTATCCAACTCCTCGTATTTCTTGGCTATCACATTGGCGAAGCCTAGAACATACTCAGAGGTGAAGCCCTTGTGGGCTTTGAAGTAGCCACCATAGTTGGCAACGGCTTGCTTAGCCGATAGTTCCCCGAATTCTGCGGGGGACATAGATGGGTCAGACGCATAATTGAGCGCTGACTCGTCAATAGCGGCTATGTAGCCGTCTTTGCCATTCTTCCAAGTAGCAGTAATAGCCACTTGGCGTTGCTTGGCAGAGGACATTGTAGTTCCTTTCCTCAATGCTACGGGACTTTCCCATAGCAAGCGCGTAGGACAGGAATTGAACCCGCCCTACGCTGTTGAGAGAATGAACCCTACTCGCTAACTGTCTGCGTTCTCGCCTTGACGCTATTATTGTAATTGTTCGATTTATGCTGACATTTCGTATTTTGTCCGCATTTGTCCTAATTTGTCCGCTTTGTCCGATTTGCCCCCCCTTACCCTTAATGTCCGTTTTGTCCAGATTTAGCCAGGTGAGACGAGTTGACATGAGTAATTAGTTGAGGCAGTAGCCATCTATGATCATAGTTAGGAAAAAATCGACGGGAAATTCTTGCTCTACGGATTTTCAGGCTCTCTGCTCTACACCTCACCACCGGATAACTCGGGTGTATGTCAATTCTAGGCAGTAGCTAAGTGATAAAATTCGGGTATGGCCAGACCTAATGATAATTATTTCGAGCGCAAACGTCGTTCAGAGGAAGAGTCGGGTCAACGTCGCTTCAATCTTGAAGAGGCGATGAAAGATCGTATCGAACAACAGAACCAGGGAAGCTTCGATGTCTTCTCTACTGCTTTAACAGATAAGCTTAATAGTGCAACATTTGGTCCAGGGTATGAGGAGATAGATGCTCCTACTACCAATGAGGCAAGGCCAAGAGCTCTAAAGGCGGGGTACAATCCAACTACACAGACTCTAGTAATAATCTTTAGACCAAATCAAAAGATAAATCCATTGACGGGTGGCTACAGTGATTCTGGACCTGCTCCATGGATCAAATATGAAGGTGTAAGTCTCGATCTTTGGGAAGGGCTAAAAGAGACAGGCTCTACAGGAGAGTACTTAAGAACCTCTGGTATTGACAATATGGGCTGGGTAAAGATACGTGGGAAGGGATCACTGCCTAGGACAAGGCCTCAGAACTTTGAAAGCGGCACACAAGAGTAATCTCTGCTATCATATACTTCTCAAGGAAGGGAAGCCATGACTACGCTTGCAGCAATACAGGGTGATGGCTGGGCCGTTATAGGTTGTGATTCCAGAGCTAGTGATGAACACGGTCGCTATGTAGAGATGTCTACTCAGAAGATTGTTAATAATAACGGTGTACTTATAGCTGGCGCCGGCGCTTCCCGCGGGTCGAACATCTTGCAATTTGGATGGAAACCACCAAAGCCTAAAGTTGGCGAAGACCTTGATAGTTTTATGACTAAACGTTTTATACCTGAAATGCGCAAAGCTTTCCAAGATGCAGGCTATGAAGGTAAGGCAGATGAGTCTGCCGCCGAACACGACTCTATTTTCTTAGTTGCTATCCGCGGTGTTATATATCCGATCTATGGCGATTACTCTTGGGATAGAGAAGCCCGCAATGTTTATTACGCTGGCAGTGGTGGCGACATTGCATTAGGAGCGCTAGAACTACAGAACTACTGGAAAATCAGTACACCCTCCGCCGCCGAAAAGGCGATCCGTCGTGCAATAGAAGCCGCTATAAAACACGACATCTATTCAGGTGGAGAAATCGTTACACACATACAAGAAGCGTAACTTCTGACATTATTGGCTGGTTCGAACCCGAACAATCACATTGATCAAGTGAGGAAATTTAATGGCAACAGATACATCAGGCAACCAAAAGGTTGACTTTGCATGGGGAAATCTCCCGATGCAACCAAATGACGACCGTACCGATGGTACGCCAACCGTCGTAGTTGCAAGCAATGCAACTGAAAACAAGCAGTGGAGCGGCTATACGGTTTATCCGAGTGCACGCCTAAACCCTGCACTAGATAACCACGACAGCGCAGAAGCTGGTTGGGCAGGATATCCAGCATTTATCGAAGCAGCTGGTAACTATATTGTTACAGAAGCTTCAGGCAATGGCACCACTGTCACATACGTTTCACAGAATAAGCTACAACCAGGAGATGTTGTAAACATTACTGGCTTGACAGCATCTGCTTATAACCTTTCAAGCGCAACTGTAGTTACTGCAAGTGCTTATCGATTCACCGTAACCAACTCTGCTAACGTAGGTTTGGTCACTGGACAGTATGGTAAAGTACAATCCACCACAGCTCTTACTGCTGCTGATGGCGCAGGTATTGGATACATCGTCGTACCTGACGTAATTGGTGCAACAGTAGCTGTAGCACTTGATGCTCTTAAGGATGCAGGTTATGAAGCAGCTAGTATCACAACTGCTACAGGAGCTACAAACTCTGCAAAGACTGTAACTGGTTTGGCACGTACTTCAGGAAGCAATATCCTACAGGTAGCTGTAGCTAACCACGGCTATGTTGCTGGACAGAAGGTAGTTCTTTCAGATCTATCTGGCTTCAATGGAACCTACACAATTGCAACAGTTCCAGGAGCTAACCAGTTCAACGTAACAACTAACGCTACAACTGCTTATGATGCTTCAGGACTTAACGGCTCTGTTGTTGGTCTTGCTGGAACAATCAAGACTCAAAGTACAGCAGCTGGCGCAGCAAGCATTGCAACAACTGCAACAATCACAATTACTCCTTGGGCTACAGCTTCCTAGGATTAATCGCTCAGAGGCCGGGAGAAATCCCGGCCTTTGGCATTTATAGAGGATCAATTGATGGGAGGATTACGCCATGGCTGACAAGAAGCGTAAAAAGCGCGAGTATCAAGACTTCAAGATCCCCCGCAGTGATTATGGTCGTGTAGGACGTGCCGGTGGAACTGTATCCGGAGTTCCCTGGTACTCTTTATATTATGGAATAGGCTTCGGTGGATGGAACGGAATTTATGGAACTGGTTATGGCAATGGAACTGCTAAGAATGAGACAGCTCAAAACAACTACGGTCAGGAGACTAGCGGCGATGGTACAACTGGATCAGACACAGGAGCAGGTGCTGGAGAAGGTTCGGGGATGGGTACAATGTGACTCTTGCCCTGCAAGAGCATATGTAAAAGCAGTTTTACCCTCTGGAGAGCTATGGTTTTGCCATCATCATTACAATAAGCATTCTCAAGCGCTTACAGAACAGGGCGCAATTGCTAAACTTCTGAGCATAGACGTCTAGGGATTGGAAATAGCCATGGCAGAAATGAGAGGCATGCAAATGCCTGAACCTTCAAGCGGTAGCGGTGGACGCGGCATAACAGATGCAATAATGGGGATATTTAGAGAGCGTAAAAAATCCCAACGAGCTCTAGAAATGATGGCTTATCAATCCGCAATGAATGTAGCCGGACATGTTGCTAAAACAAAACTTGGTGCTGAAGCCCTATCAGACGTAGATGTTGAACATACTAAAAAAATTTTTAATCCTGCTACTTGGGGTGAAGAAGAGTGGGCACAAGAAGCTGGTAAAGTAAGACAAAAGCAATATGCGGAAGCTGGTATCAGAGACATTAGCGGAGGCAAAATATCTTATCAATCTAGAGGTACTGTTGGTTATACGCCCACTGCAGGAAAATCAAAGAAGAAACAAGATGTTAACAAAGTAGTAAAAAAGACTGTACCTGGAGAAACTCCAACTGTAAATGATCAACCACAAACAGTTGCCCCAGCTAACACTGGAAATCGTAAACCTAAAGCATCAAAGGGTGGATTTAAAGGTGCAGGCGTACCAATGCCAACTTTTACAGGCGCAAGTACTCCATCTGCTCCAGGAACAAGTACTCCAGTAGCACCTGCTAAACCTGCAGTAAGAAGGCCACGTGCACCTCGTGCTGGACGTTCTAATATTGGAACTGGTCAAACACCGACCACACCACCTATGGGGGGAATGAATGCCTAAAAAGAAGAAGGTAGAAAAAGAAAAAGCTGAACGTGCGCAGCGTGCTGTTAAAAAAACTGAGGCGCAAAAAACGGCAGCAAAAGAAATAAAAAAATTAAAGAAACCTGATACTGCGCCAAAAACTGAACCTAAACGAGATATTAAAGTAGGCGGAGAACAGACTACTCCAACAGGAAAGTTTAAAGCTGTAGAGCAAGTACCTCCACAGATTCGTGAAGCTTATCGTAAACGTTTTGAAGAAGTACAGACTGCAGAGATTGGTGGAGAAATCCCCGCAGAACGCAAACGAAAATATGCAGAAGAAATAGGTGCTTTAGGTTCTTCAGGATCTCCAGAAGAAATTAAAAAAGTTCGTGGAGAAACTAGTATTTCTGAATCTGAACGTCCGCTTACTCCAAAACCAAAACCAGAAGCAGAGCCTACCCCAGGTCAGCAAGCAAAGCGTCAAAAAGGTCGTTTGCCTCGTGGTGCAGGAAGAACTGGTACTTTTACATTTCAAACAGCAACTCGAGAAGAAGCTGGTCCAGGAATTAAGGCAATACGTGATATTGCACGTCAATCGCAAAAAGGCAGGGATATTTCTCCACTTGCTCCGCACGAACAAGGAACTGCTCTTGCACTAGCTAGACGTGACCATGAAATTGCTAAGTCTACTGGAAAACCAGTAAATGGTATTGATCCAAATTCTGAAACACCAACGCCTTATTCTATTCGTGGCACACATCATGAACGTCTTGCTCAAGTAATTCATGGCTATGGAGCTAAAGAAGAAGACTTTGCTAAGCTTCCAGGAAAAGGTAATCTTCCAACAAAAATACAATTTGCTTGGAGTGCTTTAAAAGAGCATGAAAGATCAAAGCGTAAAACCCCACTATACCCCGATTCCGAAGGTGCTACTCACTGGGAAGATCCTAGAACAAAAAGAGTTGCCCCAACAGCTGCTGGTAATCATCCAGAGTTTTATCGTCATGAAGGCCAAACTCAGTCTCTTATAAAAGGAACTGGAGATTCTGCATGGAAAGCAGTTACTCCAACTACTCAAGGTTGGCACGTAATTAATCTGCGTGGACAAAAGACATGGACATTCCGTGGACATCCTGCAGAACCATATAAAGATACTCATCAAGTTCGTTCTTTATTCCAGCATATTCAAAACACGATTAAGGGAGATTTCCCTGAAGCCCCTATTACCACAGGAACCGATTCTGCAGATTCTCGTCGACGCACTGCTGAACGTGTTCGTGAAAAGTTTGTAGTTACGCAGCCTGAACCTTCAGAGGCAGCAGGATTCTCAAAGCGTGCTGTAAAAGAGGGTGGATTCATGCGTCAGCGTGGTCGCTCACAAAGAACTATGGTTGCAGCTCCAGATAACGTTACTGTTACAGAAACTCCAGAAACAGAGTTTGTAACTGGACCGAAGCGTATTGAACCACGTCGTCCTAAGGTAGTGCAAGAACCTAGCGGACGTCGTGTTATTCGCCCTCGTCGTCGTGATGAAGGAAAAAAAGTTGGATACATTACACAGCCACTTACTGTCCCACAAACACGAAAGAAAGGTTTTGATTTTGAAACCTTAAAGCCAGTAAGTGTAAAAGGCAAACTTGGTCCTAGCGGTGAGATTTTACGTAGCGCACCTACAATTGAAAAAGGTGCAAAAATTCAAGTTGAAAAGAAACTTAAAACTAAGAGTAAGATTAAAGTAGTTCCTACCTATAAGGTTAAGCCTGGTCTAGTAGATCAGCCACTTCCAGGTATGGAAAAATATGGGTATGAAAAACAAGAAGTTCCTGCTAAAACGTCTACTCGTAAGAAACTTATATCTGTAGAAGGACCTATAACTGCTGGTCAAGCTGAAGCAGAAAAAGTTGTTCCATATAGATCTAGTGTTGGTGAGTTGCGTAAGCTAGTTGGTAGGCCTTTTATCAGCGTAACAGAAGAGGTTAAAACACCAGCAAGCCCTGCTGTTGCAGGGTCTGCACGTCCTAAAGAAGAACCAAAAAGTTCTATTGGCGAAACTGGTATGGAACAACTTAATTATATTAAAAAGCAATATGGCGGGGTAATTCCTTCTTCTAGCCGTGAACTTGTAAAGGCTCCAAAGAATATTCGTGCACCAAAGAAGCCTAAGGTAGAACAAAAAACTATTATGTCTGGAACTGAAAGTGAATTAGCCGCTACAAGAAATATTCCTCAGCAGCTTGAACTTCCAGGAATTGAAAGTCCAGGATATTCCGGAGCTATGGGACAACAGTTCCGTAGAGTTAGCCCAGCAACTAGAGAGCTTCAGCTTAAGTCTCAACAGGGATCTGTTCCTGGTGTGGCATCTGAAATGCCTAGAGGGACTGAGCCTAAGAAGTCCACGAGGTCATTCAAAGGTCGTAGATAATGTCTCTTAACAAGATATTTCTTGATAGATCTTCGGATCAGGTTAAGCATAAATCTCTGCGTACTCACGCACGTGAGGCTGCTGAATATCTAACTGGTCGTAAATATGTCCAACCAGAACCCCCAAATTGGCCTTTACAGAAGCCTGGAAGAGGCGCACAAGGGGAGTCTAGTAACTAATGGCTAGAACACCTGGAAGACCCCGCAAACGGGCTCCTAAGCCCGCTGGACAGCGTCCTACGGATGCCCCAGCTATTGAGTTTATGAAAAAGTCCTCCGTACCTGGAGGCCCAAATACATTTGGCTTTGAGTGCTATGACTGTGGGCACTATGAAACTATGCCTGGTGGACGTCAGCAAATGCTAGCTATTCACAATAAGGCTATAACTCATCGTTGTAATCAGGAGGATCCAGATTCCTGGAAGAAGCGGAAAGACATCTATGGCTAAAAAGGTTGTTGCTGAAGGTAAAGAGTACAAGGGTTCAAAGAAAAATGGTGGTCGCAAGATCATTGTAGAACACTATAAAGATTCTAGCGGTAAGTGGCGTACCACCTCAAAGAACGCTGCTCGCTATAAGTACGAAAAGAAGCACGGAAAGCTATCTAGGGATACAGATGTAGACCACAAAGATAACAATCATGATGATGACAGGCCATCTAATCTTCGTCCTTTAAAGCACGGTAAGAATACCGCTAAAGAAAATAAGCGTAGAGCAAAGAAAAAGGCCCGGTAATCCCGAGCCTTTCTCATTTACTGCTCTGGAAATTTTTCCAGCCATTCACTGATTTTGGGTTCTGTAGGATCGCCATCATAGGCTTTTGAGCCCCAGCCCCAAGCACCAAAGTTAGTTCCTTTAGCGCTCATATAAAAGGCTGCTTGAGCATTTACTACTGGATCAAAAAGTTCAAAATTCTTTACAATCCCGAACTTATCTCTACGAGATTCTCCTAGGTTTCCGATCATATTGATCTGGAATATGCCATAAGAGTTATCCCCAGTTCCTACATTGTCATTATGGGCCAGAGGACGTCCATTGGACTCCTTCTTTGCTATGGCCCAAGCTACTTTAAGGGATTTCCCTTTAAAACCTACCTGGCTGAGTAGGTCTGCTAGCTCTCTATCGGTTAGTTCTGTTGCTCCGCGATATTTATCTAGAGGATCTGCTTCTTTCACCACTTCTGGTGCTGATGCTGGTTCCTCTGCAACTGCGGGCAATATTGGCAGGGTTACCGCCAGTATTACTATATATGCTTTCTGTTTTGCATTTAACTTCACGTTTTCCCCTTGGTCTAGAGGGCCAGATTTAACTAAGTCTTATCTGTCACTTAAGACTAAGCAGTCCGGCCTCTGTCTGCCGGGCTAATCTGCAACCCCTTTACTTTTAGGTACCGCGTAGGGCTAACTCTAGCAGTAGTTACGCGTACTGAAGTACCCCTTATGTCATGTAAACTAGGACAATTCGGACAAGATTAGGAAAATTAATGCATATTCAGAGAATTAAAACAAAACAAGGTCACCCTGTGCCTAAAACTGCTGGTTATGCAAAAGGACCCTTTCCACCAGAATTATTTGAGCAACCTGAGGTAGTGTCTGATTATATTTCACAACCAGATGGTGGCGACGAAGAAATACCATTAGGAGCTACAGCACAAAACAATTTTAAACCTGTTAAGTGGTTTAGGTGTAAAACTTGTAAAGATATTATCCCTGAGAGTCAGCTGGGAAATCATAGTTGTGAGGAAGTAAATGGCGAGAACTAGGGACATTGGGAGTTCATTCTTTTGGCATACAATGATATATCCGATCAAGCCCCCAGTATTATGGGAAAAGTCTGAAACTCAAGAGATTGATGGAAAGTATAGATTTGGTGTAGGCTGGGCAATAAGATTGCCGTTTACCCGACTATCTATTGTTATTGGTAAATGGATTAGGCAATATACGGAAAGTCAAGCCTTAACAGTTGCCATTAGAGGTAGAGCAATGTCTGAGGATGAAGTAGACTGGGACTATATTAGGGCGGGAGTATCTGATGTTTAGATCAAAAGAAAAAAAGCAAGAGAGACAACGCTCTCGCATAGAGCGAAGAGTTGACTCATTACCATCTACCGAGTTACTTGCATGGACTGAACAGCTCACTTACGCTGTAGGTCGTAACTTATCCAGTTGGCAAAAAACTCAGGACATATTCTACCTAGATGAGGCTAGAACAGCTGCTGAGGCATTGTATGCCATAACCGATACCCTTAACAGAAGGAATCAAAGTGTTAAACTTTGAAGACGAAGAACATTTTGAGGAAATTGATTTTGAAGAGCAATTAGACGAGTTTGACCTACCCGAAGAAGAAGATGCCCTTGATGAGCTATCTAAAGAGTTTGTAAAGCTTCTTATTGAAAAAGTAATGCAGTTTATGGAACTTCTTGTTGGGCATAAACTTCACCCATATCAAGCACCATTAGCTAGACGTATTATTGAATCAGTAATCATTAACGACGGTGAAGAGGTAACTGCACTGGCAGCACGTCAGTCGGGTAAGTCTGAAACTATTGCTAACACTGTTGCAACTCTGATGGTTCTGCTTCCACGCCTAGCAAAAATGTATCCAGACCTACTTGGTAAGTTTGGAGACGGTATTTGGGTAGGCATGTTCGCACCTATTCAGTCCCAGGTTGAAACTCTATACTCTAGAACGGTATCGAGGCTAACAAGTGAGAGAGCATTAGAAGTTTTGGGGGATCCCGAAATTGACGATATGCCTGGAAAGAATCCAGGAGTAACTAAAAATATTAAACTTAAGAACTCTGGTTCAGTTCTAATGATGATGACTGCGAACCCACGAGCTAAGATTGAATCTAAATCTTTTCACTTAATGATCATAGATGAGTGTCAAGAAGCAGACGATTTCGTAGTATCTAAGTCTATTGCTCCTATGGGCGCTTACTACAACGCGACTATGGTAAAAACGGGAACTCCAACTACCCACAAGAATAATTTTTATAGGGCTATCCAGCTAAACAAACGTCGTCAAACTGGTCGTAACTCTAAGCAAAATCATTTTCAATGGGACTGGAAAGATGTAGCAAAATTTAATGCTAACTATGAAAAATTCATTAAAAAAGAAATATTAAGAATCGGGGAAGATTCAGATGAGTTCCAACTTTCTTACAACTGTAAATGGCTTCTGGAAAGAGGCATGTTCGTCACTTCTAATATTATGGATGATTTGGGTGATACGTCCCAAGAGCTTGTTAAAAGCTGGCATAGATCTCCGGTAGTCGTTGGCATTGACCCAGCTAGAAAGATGGACTCTACGGTGGTTACTGTCGTCTGGGTTGACTGGGATCGTCCTGATGAGTTTGGCTATTACGACCATCGTGTCCTTAATTGGCTAGAGATTCAAGGGGATGACTGGGAGGAACAGTACTTCCAGATAGTAAACTTTTTAAATAATTATGATGTGCTAGCCATAGCCGTAGACAGTAATGGTGTGGGAGATGCGGTAGCTGGCCGTTTAAAGCTTCTTATACCCCGCGCTGAGGTGGTTTGTGTAACCTCTAGCCCAACAGAGCAGTCAAAACGCTGGAAGCATATGCAG
>JBMTBW010000021.1:0-15160 GCA_049430265.1 Candidatus Nanopelagicaceae bacterium
GCGCCATTACCAATGACGCCAACCTCGCCTTGGAGCTTTACATAATTTAGATCGCGCTCTTTGGCAAGTGCTTCAAGTGGATCGGCTGCTTCATGATCAATCAGGGCTTCAAATTCAGGATGACGGAACGCTGCATTGTCATCAAGTGTGACCTTTCCATCAAGGGCAATCACTCTGCCATCTACCGTTTTAACCAAAGGATTAACCTCAACCAAAGTGGCATCGGAGCTTTGAAAAGTCTTCCAAAGAGTTACTAACACATCAGCAACTTGCTTTTCAACATCACTACCAAATCCACCTTGTCGAACTATCTCTAAGGCTTTTGCTTGATCTATTCCTTCATTGGGATCAATATGAACTTTTGCTAACTTCTCTGGGGTTTTATGTGCAACTTCTTCAATATCCATACCGCCTGCAACAGATGCCATCACTAAGAAGGAGCGGTTAGATCGATCAAGAAGAATTGCTAAGTAATATTCACTCTCTATCGGAGCAGCGGCAGCAATCATTACTTTCTTTACGATATGGCCCTTGATATCCATGCCAAGAATTGCTTCCGCTTTTACAAATGCATCATCGCCATTTTCAGCAAGCTTTACGCCGCCAGCTTTGCCGCGCCCACCAACTTTTACTTGAGCTTTGACTACAACTTTCCCGCCTATTTCCTGCGCTGCATCTCTTGCTTGGGCAGCAGTTGTGGCAACTTTTGCTTTTAAAACTGGGATTGAGTTGGCCTCAAATAGATCACGGGCTTGATATTCAAAGAGGTCCACGGGTCATAACTTATCTACTGGGGCATATCGGAGCAACAATCGCTTATCTCCATAGCTACCAAAATTGATTGTCGCTTCTGCTTTCTCTGCCTCACCTGAGAGCGCAATCACAGTGCCCAGCCCAAATGTGTCATGGCTTACTCGATCACCGATATTTAGTTGCAAGGTGTTTGACTTAATCGCTGCTTTTGGTAGCGCACTTGGTGCATATTTTCTCCTTGTCATGGGAGATGAGATATATCCACTCTCACTCTTATTCCAATCAATCAAGGCATCAGGAATTTCATCTAAAAATCTTGAAGGAGGGTTGTAATTCGGCGCTCCCCAAGATGAGCGATATTCCGCTCTTGAAAGATAGAGCCTTTCTCTAGCTCTTGTTAGGCCAACGTATGCCAGCCTTCTCTCCTCCTCCAACTCCTTCTTCTCACCTAGCGTCCTTGAGTGAGGAAAAATTCCTTCCTCCATACCAGTGAGAAATACTGTTGGAAATTCCAAGCCTTTAGCGGTGTGCAGCGTCATAAGAGTTACAACACCGCCATGATCTTCGCCCTCTGGAATCTCATCTGCATCTGCAACTAATGCCACATCTTCTAAAAATCCAGCAAGTGAGATCTCTTGACCTTCATCAACTTCTCGCTCTTGATACTCCTCAGCAACTGCTACTAACTCTTCAAGGTTTTCAATTCTTACCTCATCTTGTGGATCGTGGCTATCACGGAGCTCGTCTAATAACCCTGATTGCTCAAGAACTGCAGCCGCAATGATTGCAGGTGGGCGATTTGCTTCAACTAAAACTTGAAGTGCTGCAATCATCGCAACAAATTCAGCGACAGCAGATGATGCCTTTGCTCCAAGGCCAGCAGCACTTGCTCTATTCAAGCCTTGCCAGAATGTAATTCCTTCAGTCTTTGCATAATCATCGATAGCTTCAAGGGCCCTATCGCCAAGGCCGCGCTTGGGAGTATTGATAATTCTTCGCATGCTTACCTCATCATCAGGGTTTACCAATACTCGAAGATATGCAAGTAAATCCTTTACTTCCTTGCGTTCATAAAAGCGCACTCCCCCCACAACCTTGTAAGGAATAGTGGCGCGCATAAAGACCTCTTCAAATACGCGTGATTGGGCATTCGTCCTATAAAAAATAGCGCTCTGGCCAAAGTTTGAAATGCCTTCTCGCTCCAATCTAAAGAGCTCATCTCTAATGTATTCAGCTTCATGATGTTCATTCTCGCCAACAAAGCCTATTAACTTTGCTCCACTGCCGGCATCAGACCAGAGGTTCTTCTCTTTGCGAGCCTCATTTAGTGAGATAACAGCATTAGCTGCGCTTAAAATATTCTGTGTTGAGCGATAGTTTTGTTCCAGCAAAATTGTTTGGGCATCAGGATAATCCTCTTCAAATGCCATTATGTTTCTAATAGTTGCCCCTCTAAAGCCATAGATTGATTGATCAGCATCACCAACCACACAGAGCTCGGCTGCTGGGATTCCCTCCCTATCACTTCCAACTAGCTCTCTAATTAGGATGTATTGAGCATGATTAGTATCTTGATATTCATCAACCAAAATATGCTTAAAGCGGTGGCGATAACGAGATCTAGCCTCCGGAAACTTCTGTAATAAATCAACAGTTTTCATAATCAAATCATCAAAGTCCATTGCATTAGCACTTGTTAGCCTTGCCTGATAAATTGCATAAATCTCAGCAACAACCTCTTCAAAACTATTCTGGGTGGCATTTCTATAATCACTTGGGCCCAATAAATCATTTTTAGCCCCAGAAATTACAGATGCAACTCCTCTTGGGTTATATCGCTTAGGATCTAGATTTAGATCTCTCATTACCAAGGTAATTAAACGCAGAGAATCTGCTTGATCATAAATAGAAAATGTTGACTTATATCCCAGCCTTCCAGCTTCCTGGCGAAGAATTCTTACCGAGGCTGAGTGAAAGGTTGAGACCCAGATTATTTTGGCGCGATTACCAACTAATTCAGAGACGCGTTCTTTCATCTCGCCAGCTGCTTTATTGGTAAAGGTAATAGCCAATATCTCGTGAGGATCAATGCCCCTTGCTGCCATCAGATATGCAATTCGCCTGGTTAATACCCGCGTCTTTCCAGAGCCTGCTCCTGCAACAACAAGCAGGGGAGATCCTGAGTGGGTGACAGCTGCTGCTTGCTGCGGGTTTAACCCCGCTAACAATTTATCTTCATTAAGCGCTGCCATAGTGGTAAGTCTAGGATAGGCAGATGACTCCAATTGCAGATGAAGAAATCAAGCGCATTCTGGTCGTTATGGCCCATCCTGATGATTGCGATTTTGGCGCAGGAGGAAGCATCGCTAAGTGGCGAGAGGCTGGAATCGAAGTCTCTTACTGCATCATCACAAATGGCGATCAAGGCGGAGAAGAATCTGATGTTCCCGTTGAAGAAATGGCAAAGGTTAGACAGCGAGAGCAGAGAGCGGCAGGCGCTGCCCTAGGAGTTAGTGAGATAACTTTTCTAAACTACCGAGACGGTTCACTAATTCCAACTATTGAACTTCGGCGAGATATTGTTAAGGCAATTCGTATTGCAAAACCAGATCGAATGGTGGTCCAATCACCTGAGCGAAATTGGGAACGTATTTATTCAAGCCATCCAGATCACCTAGCAGCAGGTGAGAGCGCAATTCAGGCAATTTATCCTGATGCAAGAAATCCTTATGCCTTCCCAGAATTAAAGGCAGAAGGTCTTGAGCCATGGCGAGTAAAAGAGGTCTTTATTACCGGCTCCCCTACTCCAAATCACTTCATAGATATCACCGAAACAATTGATAAAAAGATTGCAGCGCTTAAGGCCCATGTGAGCCAGACTGCTCATAACCCAGAGCTTGAATCTATGGTTAGGCAGTGGGGCGAGAAAAATGCTGAGGCAAAAGGATTAGCGGCAGGAAGAATTGCTGAGATATTTAAGGTTGTAAGTACTGATTAAGAATTCTTAGTTAAAGCTCTTTCGATAGCAATTGTTCGAAGTGGAGTTCCATCCACTCCTCCATTCTTAACTCCACCTTGAGCAATGTATTTAACAATTTCAAGCCCTGAAACTATTTTTCCCCAGAGGGTGTAATTGGGACCAAGTGTGGTGTCCTTATAGACCAGAAAAAATTGAGAGCCATTGGTATTTGGTCCTGAATTGGCCATAGCTACACTTCCTGCCGGATAATTATTTTCAGCAGCCAATGGAAGATTCTCATCACGATATCTAAATGTTGGACCACCTGACCCAGATGCAGTGGGATCGCCGCATTGAAGAACAAAAATGCCTTCTGTGGTTAGGCGATGACAGAGTGTTTTATCGAAGTAACCAGCTCTGGCTAATTGAGACATAACGGTAATAGTTACTGGAGCAGCTTTTGCAAAGGTTTCAATCACTATATTTCCACAATTAGTCTGCAGAGTTAAAAACTTTGGTGCTCTTTTCATGAGATTTTCTGGAGCAGGTATCCGCATTGGAGACTGCGCTGATGCTTTAGTTACTTTGCACTTAACTTTTTTATCTGGAGCAGCTACCTGTATTTCTTTACTATCAGCGCTTGATGGAGTAGTTGGAATTAAGAGCGCAGCAGAGAGTAGCGCGGTAATAAACATGCCACGCTTACTTTTCATGCTTCCTACTCCCACTCAATAGTTCCTGGCGGCTTGGAAGTTATATCAAGAACAACTCGATTAACTTCACTAACTTCATTAGTTATGCGATTTGAGATTTTAGCGAGCACTTCATAAGGCACTCGCGACCAATCTGCCGTCATCGCATCCTCGCTTGATACCGGGCGAAGGACTATGGGATGGCCATAACTTCTGCCATCTCCTTGAACTCCTACGCTGCGCACTTCAGCGAGTAATACCACTGGAGATTGCCAGATCATTTGATCTAGACCCGCTAAGTGTAATTCTTCTCTAGCGATTAAGTCGGCCTGGCGCAAGATTCTAAGCCTTTCTTCAGTAACTTCACCGACAATACGAATTGCTAGGCCTGGACCTGGGAATGGTTGGCGCCAAATAATCTCATCTGGCAAGCCAAGAGCAAGTCCCACTTGGCGAACTTCATCTTTAAAGAGAGTGCGAAGTGGTTCAATCAATTTGAAATCTAAATCATCTGGAAGGCCCCCCACATTATGGTGAGATTTAATATTTGCAGTGCCACTTCCACCGCCAGATTCCACAACATCTGGATATAGCGTTCCTTGAACTAAAAACTCTATTTTGCTATCTGCCGATAATTTTATAGCAGCATCTTCAAAAACGCGGATAAATTCTCTGCCAATTATCTTTCTCTTTTCCTCAGGATCTTTTACACCCTTTAGAGCATCGAGAAACCGCTTCTTTGCATCGACAACCATAAGTTCAACACCAGTTGCTGCCACAAAGTCTTTTTCTACTTGCTCAGCTTCACCCTGCCTAAGCAGGCCATGGTCCACAAAAACACAAGTTAATTGCTTTCCAATCGCCTTTTGCACAAGCGCTGCAGCAACTGCTGAATCAACCCCGCCAGAGAGGCCGCAAATCACTCTTTTATTTGCAACTTGAGATTTAATATTAATAATCTCATTTTCTACAATATTTTCAGAAGTCCATGTTGGCTTACATTTAACAATATCAATTAACCATTTGCGCAGAATCTCCTGACCATTTTCGCTATGGAGAACTTCTGGATGAAATTGCACTCCAGCTAACTTTCCATCACCACTTTCAAAGGCGGCAACCGAAGTTGAAGCGCTACTTCCTGTTGCTTTGAAGCCTTCTGGAGCCTTAGTGACGCTGTCGCCATGGCTCATCCAAACGTTAAATGTTGAATCAAGACCTGAAAATAACTTTGCTGAAGTATCGCAATTAAATTCAGTTCTGCCATATTCACTCAAACCTGTCTTTGCTACTTCGCCCCCTAGTAATTGCGCCATAACTTGAAAGCCATAACAGATACCAAAAATAGGAATATTCTGCTCAAATAAAGCCCGATCAATTAACGGAGAATCATCAACATAAACCGATGATGGCCCACCAGAGAGAATTATCGCTCTGGGATTTCTTGCAAGTATCTCTTCAAGCGAGCTCTTATGAGAAACGATCTCGCTATAGACCCCCACTTGGCGAACTCTGCGAGCAATTAACTGGGCATATTGCGCGCCAAAATCAACTACTAAGACATGATTATTGCTCTGCACTAGCTCGCCTTCTTATGCTCTATTTAGAACTATTTCAACTCTCTGAAACTCTTTTAAGTCAGAGTAGCCAGAAGTTGCCATCGCCCGGCGAAGTGCGCCAAATAAATTCATACTGCCATCAGCTGAGTGGGATGGTCCAAGCAAAATCTCCTCCAAAGATCCTGAACTTCCAACATAAACTCTTGTGCCACGAGGCAATTCGCTGTGATGCGCCTCTGGCCCCCAATGCCAACCTCTTCCCGGAGCTGACTCTGCTCTAGCTAGAGGAGAGCCCAGCATCACTGCATCTGCGCCGCAGGCAATTGCCTTTGCAATATCGCCACTTTTTCCAACCGAACCATCAGCAATAACATGAACATATCGCCCGCCAGATTCATCTAAATACTCTCGTCTTGCAGCGGCAACATCTGCAACAGCTGTTGCCATAGGAACAGAGATACCTAGAACTTGGCGAGTGGTATGAGCTGCTCCCCCGCCAAAGCCAACTAGAACTCCAGCAGCTCCTGCTCTCATCAAGTGAAGCGCGCTCTGCGAGGTTGCACAACCTCCAACTATTACTGGAACATCAAGCTCATAAATAAACTTCTTTAGATTTAGCGCTTCATTAGTTTTAGAGACATGTTCTGCGCTCACTGTTGTTCCTCGAATAACAAAAATATCAACACCAGCATCAATTACAGTCTTATGAAACTGGGCAGTGCGCTGCGGCGAAAGAGCTGCAGCAACACAGACTCCGGCTGCTCTTATCTCTGCAAGCCGTTCCTTAATTAACTCTGCCCTAATGGGGGCTTGATAGAGCTCCTGCATACGTCTAGTTGCTTGCTCTGCTGGAATAGATGAGATCTCGCCTAATTGAATCTTAGGATTTTCATATCTACTCCATAGCCCTTCAAGATTTAATACTCCAAGGCCGCCTAATTTTCCAATAGCGATAGCGCTCTCTGGCGAAACTACTGAATCCATCGGAGCTGCTAGAAGTGGAAGCCCAAAGCTATAGGCATCGATCTTCCAATCAATTGATACCTCACTCGGCTCTCTTGTTCTTCGAGAAGGAGCGATGGAAATATCATCGAATGAATAGGCAGTTCTAGCTCTCTTGCCTGGTGAGATCTCGATATCAACCATTATTTGCTCCGATAGTAGTTAGGGGCATCAGCCACATCTAATACATCATGGGGATGGCTCTCAGAGAGGCCGGCTGCAGTAATTTGTATTAGCCGGCCGCGTTTTTGTAGCGCTGCAATATCTTGCGCTCCGGCATATCCCATCGCCGAGCGCAGCCCGCCAACTAATTGATGAACTACTTCAGCAACGCTGCCTCGATAAGCAACTTTTCCTTCAATACCTTCTGGAACTAATTTATCTTCAGCTAATACATCATCTTGCATATAGCGATCTTTTGAAAATGACTTCTGCTCGCCTCTTGATTGCATCGCGCCAAGTGAGCCCATCCCGCGATAGATCTTAAATTTTCTTCCATCACTTTCCACTAGCTCACCAGGTGATTCATCACAACCTGCAAGAAGAGATCCAAGCATCACAGTATCGGCCCCTGAAACAATTGCTTTGGCGATATCTCCCGAGTATTGCAAGCCGCCATCTGCAATCAATGGAATATCAGCTTTCTGACATGCCTTAGCTGCCTCCATAATTGCAGTTATCTGAGGAACTCCAACTCCAGCCACAACTCGTGTGGTGCAGATAGAGCCAGGTCCTACTCCAACTTTAACCGCGTCGGCTCCAGCATTTATCAGCGCTTGAGCTCCTGCTCTAGTTGCAACATTTCCACCAATTACTTCTTGTCTTGGAAAGTGCTTCTTAATTCTCACTATCGCATCTAAAACTGCTCGGTGATGGCCATGTGCGGTATCAACCACAATTACATCAACGCCAGCACCAATTAGCGCCTCAGCTCGTTCAAATCCATCTTCGCCAACGCCAACTGCTGCTCCAACTCTTAGATTTGCTCCCTTAACTAACTTCACATGAGTTACCTGTTCATCGATAGCAAGGTTTCTATGGATAATTCCAATCCCGCCAGCTTTAGCCATAGCAATTGCCATTGCTGATTCAGTCACAGTATCCATCGCAGAGGAGATTAAAGGGATATCTAATTGGATCGAGCGGGTAAGAAAAGTCTTTGTTTCAACCTCGGAGGGCACTACCTCTGAGGCATCTGGAAGCAGGAGAACATCATCGTAGGTAAGGCCAAGCATTGCGACCTTCTCATTTACGCTCTCACTCACCGCTCCACCTTAATGGCTAGGGTATTTAAGCTCCAACTGCCCGCGTAATTTCAGTTATCGCGCTATCAAGGCAATCGACTTTTACTAGCGATTTCTTTGAAGTTTTATGCCATCCCGGCCCCCCAAGAATTATTCGCGGCGCTGGCCTAACTCTTGGAATATCGCCAACCACTTCACTCTTTCCATTCTTAGCCAATTGCGCCCAGAGAAAGACAGCAGGTGGGGCTGACTTTTTCACCATCGCACCTACTGCAGAAATTGGAGTTCTCGCCCCTAGAAATTGGGATTGAATGTTTCTCTCCGCAAGAGCTGCCCCCAAGGTATAGAGCGCAAGAGTGTGCATCTCTTCACCAATGCAAGCAAGCAATACTGGACGGGGATTAATTGGATTCACAGGTGTTTGATTAGAGCTCTGCATCAGTCGAGTTATGATTTCGGTAAGTAAGTGTTCAATCTCAATTCCCGTGCCAAGCTCTGCCCATTCATTTCCCACGGCAATAAGAACGGGAACTATGAGTTCATTCCAAGTATTAATAATTCCGCGCTTTTCAATCTGCTGCCTAAGAACATTTTCGATAAAACTTCGATCATAAACTCTGGCAGCTTTTAGGAGTGATTCAATCAAATCCGAGCAATCGGCTACTTCAACGGCTACCTCTCTGCTAGATGAAGATTCAAAACTCTTAGTTCTTCTTTTTAGCGCTACCTCTGCAGCATCACATGGTGAGTAGCCTTGAATAATTAACTTTCGCATTAAGGTAAGTCTGGCTAAATCTTTAGCGCTATATCTGCGGTGCTCACCCTCAATATGACTAGATGGGCCAAGGCCATATCTGCGATCCCAAGTTCTAAGCGTGGCTGGAGCTATACCGAGTCTGCGAGCTACTGAAGCGACGGTTAAACGCTCATCTTCTAAGCCAGCCTTAAGGTTGGCACTTTTGGGGCGCTGGGCCATGGGCCAATAGTGGTGCTTATCACCCACTTTTGCGACCCGAAATCAAAGAAATTACCTCAAAGTACTTGAACAACCTATGGCGCGATTGTATATTGGGGCTATGTCAGAGACCTCTCGCCTACCCAAGCCCGTTATAGATAACTGGCAGTGGCAATTTGAAGGCGCCTGCCGCTCCCTTCCAACTGAGATGTTCTTTCATCCAGATGGAGAACGTGGTCCAAGACGTCGCGCTAGAGAAAATGCTGCAAAGGCAGTCTGTGCTACTTGCCCAGTATTAGCAGCTTGTAGAGCTCACGCCCTTGCCTCGCAAGAACCATATGGAATTTGGGGCGGTTTAACTGAAGATGAACGACTTGAGATCATCTCTCGCGCATCGCGCCAGAGCAGTCCTCATAGCGCATAACGCAACTACTTACTCTTTACCTTTTTCATAATTCCCACTTGCCCTAAGGCTAATCACCGTAGTTACTGCCAAGGCAGAGATAATCACGCCAAGTGAGACTGTTAATGAAACATGAGGCACTTTGACGCCATAGATGTAATCAATTCCAACTCCATGCAAGGCTTCAATTATTAGCTTAATTCCAATAAAGCCTAGAACTATTGATAAACCTTTAGAGAGATAGACCAGGCGCTTTAATAGAATGCCTACTAGAAAATAAAGCTGGCGAAGTCCCATCAGGGCAAAAGCATTGGCCATAAAGACAATATAGGGATCTCTAGTTAAACCAAAGATTGCAGGGATTGAGTCAAGGGCAAAGAGTAGATCGGTGGTTCCAAGAGCAACGAGTGCAATCGTGAATGTGGAGTAGCCACGCTTTCTAAGAGCGGTAATTACGCGATTTTCTTGCCACTCATCTTCTTCTGGATCCTCAGTAATTAACTTATATGCAGTCCAAATCAAGATAGCTCCAAAGAAGAAGAATACGGCAACAAATCTTTCAACAACGGCGGCGCCAATAACTATGAATATTCCGCGCATCACAAGGGCCATCAAAATACCTAGCAGAAGTACTAGCTGCTCTTTCTCTTTTTCAATTTTTAGCCTTGATAAAATAATAAGAAATACAAAGAGATTATCGATTGAGAGTGAATACTCTGTTATCCAGCCAGCAAAAAACTCAGCCGACTTGGTCTGCCCGCCCCAACTGCGCAGTGAGATTCCAAAGGCAATGGCAGCTGAGACATAAATTCCGGTCCAAATCGCCGCCTCTTTTAGAGTGGTTATTGTGTTTCGCCTAAACCAAGCCCAGATCAAATCTCCCAGGGTTACCAAGAAAATCACGCCAAGAGTTATCGCCCAGATATGGGTTGAGATATTGAGAGATTCACTAACCATGGCGGTGAGTTTATAGAGAAAGAGCCCTGATGTTTTCCATCAAGGCTCTTTCCTTACTCTTTTTATCACTTAAATTAGTGACTATGGCCACCTGGTCCATGGCTATGGCCATGTCCTGATGCTTCTTCCTTCTTATCTTCTGGGGTTTCAAAGACAAGGGCTTCAGTGGTAATAAACATTGCAGCAATTGAGGCCGCATTGGCAAGAGCTGAGCGAGTGACCTTAACTGGATCAATAACTCCAGCTTTAACTAGATCGCCATACTCATCAGTTGCCGCATTAAAGCCTTCATTTGGCTTTAGCGTTCTGACCTTTGCTACGACTACATAGCCTTCTTGTCCTGCATTCTCTGCAATCCAACGAAGTGGCTCTTGACAAGCTTTAGCAACTAAGCGAACACCAACTGCTGAATCTCCTTCATGGCCAAGATCGCCATCAAGAACAGTTGCAGCATGAACTAGAGCTGCTCCGCCGCCAACCACGATGCCTTCTTCAACGGCTGCGCGAGTAGCAGAGATAGCATCTTCTAGGCGATGCTTCTTCTCTTTTAATTCAACTTCGGTATGTGCTCCAACTTTGATAACGCAGACGCCGCCAGAGAGCTTTGCAAGACGCTCCTGAAGCTTCTCTCTATCCCAATCAGAGTCAGCTGCTTCAATCTCTCGCCTCAACTCAGCGATGCGACCTTCCACATCTTTCTTGTTTCCAGCTCCATCAACGATGGTGGTGTTATCTTTGGTGATCACAATTCTGCGAGCTTTTCCAAGCATGTCAATTGAAATCTGATCTAGCTTTAGACCAACTTCACTTGAGATAACTTGGCCGCCAGTTAGTACTGCAATATCTTGCAGCATCGCCTTGCGACGATCTCCAAAGCCTGGAGCCTTAACAGCTGCTGAGGTAAATACCCCACGCATGCGGTTTACAACTAGCGTTGAAAGGGCTTCGCCTTCAACATCTTCAGCAATAATCAATAGCGGCTTTGAGGCCTTTGCAACCTGCTCAAGAATTGGCAGTAGGTCAGCTAGAGCTGAGATTTTGCCAGCAGAGATCAAAATATAGGCATCCTCAAGGGTTGCCTCCATACGATCTTGATCGGTCACAAAGTATGGCGAGATATAGCCCTTATCAAATTGCATGCCTTCAGTAAATTCCAGCTCAAGACCGGTAGTTGAAGATTCCTCAACAGTAATTACGCCGTCTTTGCCAACTTTATCCATCGCCTCAGCGATGAGATCACCAATACTGCGATCTTGAGCAGAGATAGTTGCAACATCTGCAATCTGCTCCTTAGCAGAGATCTTGGTGGAGTTAGCTCTTAACTTCTCAACAACTGCAGCAACTGCAGCTTCAATTCCAGCTTTGATTCCCATTGGCTGAGCTCCAGCTGCAAGGTTTCGTAGGCCTTCACGGACCATTGCCTGGGCAAGAACTGTGGCAGTTGTAGTGCCATCTCCTGCAACATCATTGGTCTTTTCAGCAACCTGCTTAACTAATTGAGCTCCCATATTTTCGGAAGGATCAGAGAGTTCAATTTCCTTAGCGATGGTTACTCCATCATTGGTAATTAAAGGCGCGCCAAATGACTTGCCGATAACTACGTTGCGTCCCTTAGGTCCTAGCGTTACTTTGACAGTATCGGCAAGGATATTAACTCCGCGCTCCATAGCGCGACGAGCGCTTTCATCAAATTGCAGTGATTTACCCATGTTTAGTTATCTTCTCTTCTTAGTTAATTACTTCGCGATTACTGCAAGGATGTCACGGGCTGAGAGAACTAAATATTCCTCGCCACCATGTTTAATTTCAGTTCCACCGTATTTGCTATAGAGAACTACATCGCCAACTTTGATATCCATTGGCACGCGAACTCCATCATCAAATCGTCCGGGACCAACTGCAACGACTGTGCCCTCTTGTGGCTTCTCTTTTGCAGTATCTGGAATAACTAGACCTGATGCGGTCTTCTCTTCAGCTTCGTTTATTTTGATAACGATACGATCTTCAAGCGGCTTAATGGCAATGGCCATCGTTATTGCTCCTTCTTCATCGAGTTTTTTCTACTTCGGGTGTTTTATCACTCTCACCCGCTGAGTGCTAACGCCAAGCCTAGAGGCCTCTATTCCCGTTCTCAAATCCACAAGGCGCTAGGCCCAGATAGCTACCGAGGGGCTGATCTCAGAGGCGACCTGAATGCCTAGCTTTGAGGGGGCAATCCCCTTTGAGATGGCAAGGGAGCCCAGGGCAGCCACCATCGCCCCATTATCAGTGCAGAGATTGGCAGGAGGGCTTCGAAGCTCAAGGCCGGCCTGATCACATCGCAAAGCTGCCAGGCTTCTAAGGCGGGAGTTTGCCCCAACCCCTCCGGCAATTATCAAGGTTTGAATTCCGCTGGCCTTACAGGCCTTAATCGCCTTATCAAGTAAGACATCAACAACAGCTTCTTGAAAAGAGGCAGAGACATCAGAGCGGTTATATGAAGGATTAGCAACCAAATATCTTGAAACTGCAGTCTTAAGACCTGAGAAGGAGAAATCAAATCGATGCTCTGCCATATCTTTTGCTTGGCTAAGCCCGCGAGGAAAATTAATAGCATCACTTTTGCCATCTTTGGCATCTCTATCAATTAATGGCCCACCAGGAAAACCCAGATTAAGTAGGCGCGCCACTTTATCAAATGCCTCACCAGCTGCATCATCAAGTGTTCTTCCAAGTGGCTCTATATCGTTAGTTAAATCATTAACTTGCAATATCGATGAATGTCCCCCGCTAACTAGTAGAGCAATCGCAGGGCTAATCTTTCTATCATCACTTAATAAATCAACTGCAATATGGGCTGCAAGGTGATTGACACCATAGAGTGGTTTATCAAGAGCAAGTGAGAGCGCATTAGCTGTTGAGATTCCAAGAAGAAGAGTTCCAACAAGCCCAGGACCTGCAGTAACTGCTATGCCATCAAGATCTTTTAGCTTCACTCCAGATTCATTTAAAGCCTGGGTAATTGCAGGTTGCATCGCCTCTAGGTGAGCCCGGGAGGCAACCTCTGGAACTACTCCGCCAAATCTTGCATGCTCATCAACACTTGATGAGATGACATTTGCTAGAAGCTTTCTCCCTCTAACAATTCCAATCGCGGTCTCATCACAAGAGCTCTCAATACCAAGGACTAAAGGCTCACTCATTTAAAACTTCACCTCTTTTCGCATGATTAGAGCGTGAATCCCCTTGGCATAGTAATTATCACGCCGCGAAATCAGTTGATATCCAGCCTTTTGATAAAGGCTCATCGCGGCTTCATTGCCCTCACGCATTTCAAGCATTAGAGCCTTTGCGCCGCGCTGAATTGCCCAAGACTCAAGTTTTTCGAGCAAGCTTGAGGCAATACCTAGCCTTCTATGGCTCTCTTTAATAGTTAGCGTGTGAATATCTGCCACATCCCCAAGTAGGGCAACTCCGCCATAGCCAACAATTTCTAACCCATCGAGTGCTACTAAATACTCTCTTGTCTTTGGCATTCCAGCGAGCTCTTCCTTAAATTGATTAGCGCTCCAAGGGCTCTCTGGATAGATCTCACGTTCCATTGAAACAAGAAGTGGAATATCTAAAGTGATCATCTGACGAAAGTTAGCCTTCATCTTGCGCTACTTTCAATCGCATCAGGACGCCTCAAATAAAAAGGCTGCTTAACATCTTGTCTCTTAGATTTAGCAAGGAGAAGAGCCATTGAGGGATAGAGGGGATCGCCAAATCCAAAACCAAACTTCTTTACATCTAGATCTTCAATCTCACTTGGCGCGCAGACTGATGGCCCCTGGGTTCGAATACCCTCTTGATATCTCGCCCAATAAATCTCTTTTCGTCTGGCATCAGTTGCTACTAGGTATGAATCGCAATCAATATCAATTCCATCAAGTGAGCAGACCCCAATCCAAGGAATCTGCCTAGCGTTTGCAAAGCTCATAGCAAAGATAATTCCAACTCTAAGTCCGGTATATGGCCCTGGCCCCATACCAACAACTACTTGATCTATTTGGCTCTCAACAGCTAGGCCCTCATTAAGTAGCTTAGGCAGCGCCTCTGCATGCTCGGTTGCTCCATCATGAAAACCTGAATAGATCAGATCATTGTTACTAAATAGCGCTAGTGAGGTGCGATCTGTTGCAGTATCAATAACTAGGTAGTTCATAGGCTAAATCCAGCCCATCTTGAACCGACACCAGTAGCGCTGAGCACTCGCTCACTTTCCCCTTTTCCAAAAGCAATATCAATAACTAAATACTCATCACTTAGCCGATTAACCAGGCTATCGCCCCATTCAATAACAGTTATTGCTTGATCTTTAGAGGTTGAGATATCAAGATCATCAAATTCAAAACCTTTAGCATCACTTAGAAGTAGGCGATAAGCATCGATATGAATGAAGGGCACCTTTGCTTTATGAACCCTCGAAATAATGAAGGTAGGCGAGCTAACTCCCTCTATGCCAAGGCCCATGCCAATTCCTACTGCTAGAGCTGTCTTTCCTGCCCCAAGCTCTCCTTTGAGAACAATTACATCACCAGCTCTTAATTGCTTAGATAGCGAGATACCAAAATCTCGCATCTGCTCTGGCGATTGAATTAACACCTAGTCATATTAC
>JBMTBW010000022.1:0-13496 GCA_049430265.1 Candidatus Nanopelagicaceae bacterium
TTTCTAGAATCCATCGACCTAAATTTGCTCCTGCAAATATGGCAAAGAGATGGAGGAAGATGATTGCAGTTAATCCTTTCCAGCCCTGGCTATACCAATTAGCAAGTGCGAAGCCTGCAACGCCGCCGCCAAAGTAACCCAGAATTGAAAGTAGAGTTGCAAGTGCGCCGCGGTTATATCCAGTAGCGATAGCAATGATCGCTACTACTAAGAGTGCTATATCTAATATCAAGGAATATCTATCTCTAGATACTCTTTTACTAAATCCTGCATCTCTTCATAGGTAAAGATTGGCCCAACCTTCTGGAAGGTAAGTACTCCCTCTTTATTTATAAATTGTGTAATAGGAACCCCTGGACCAAAGTATTGAGAAGTTCTGCCATCTGGATCATAGAGCTGAGGGAAAGATAAGCCATTTTCTAGCGCATGCTGATAGCCAATCTGCTTAGATCTCTCTTCAACATCAACTCCAATTACTTGAAGCAGATCACCTGCCTCTTGATAGAGCTTTATAAAGTTCTTTCTCTGGGCTGCGCAATTACTACACCAGCTAGCCCAGACTGAGATAACTGCCGGTCCTTCAATAGATTTAATCGCTAACTCACCTTGACCATCTAAGCACTCAACACTTAATCCATCTGCTGACATACCAGTTGTTTTAATAGATGAACAAGGCGCAAAAGATTCGATGGGACTTCTTTCTTCACTGGTAGAGCTAGAACAAGAGGTCATTAAAACCATAAGTAGGAGAAGTAATCGTTTCATCTAAAGTCCTTATCGCTCTTTACTAATGCTCTGGCTCGCTTGATATCCACCTCGCCGATCCCGTAACTAGGGCATAACTTAGCTAGCGGACATGCCCCGCAAGCTGGTTTCCGCGAGTGACATACCCTCCGACCATGCCAGATTAAGCGCTGGGAGAGGTTAGTCCACTCTTTTTCAGGGATGAGTTCCATAATGGCAAATTCCACCTTCACAGGATCCATCTCTTTACTCCAGCCAAATCTTCTTACCAATCGGCCAAAGTGAGTATCAACTGTGAGACCTGGGGTATTAAAGGCATGGCCTAGAACAACATTGGCTGTCTTTCTCCCCACCCCAGGAAGAGTTATTAATTCCTCCAAATTATCTGGCACTTCTCCGCCATACTCCTTAACAATTTTCGTTGAAAGACCCTTAATGCTTTTGGCTTTAGCTCTAAAAAATCCGGTTGATTTAATGATTCTCTCAAGCTCGCTTAAATTTGCTCCAGCAAAGTCTTCAACCTTCTTATATTTCTTAAAAAGAGCTGGGGTTACTGAGTTAACTCGCTTATCGGTGCATTGCGCCGATAAGACGGTAGCGATTAATAGTTGTAGTGGGTTTTTAAAATCTAATTCACACTTCACATCAGGATAACTCTTACTTAATACTCTATAGATAGCGCCAGCTCTCTTCTTCTTTGCTGCAATGCTCTCGCGCATAGTGGTTAAAATAGCCCGAATTGGAACCTTTTTCACTAGATAGTAAGGTGGGCTCATGGCTCCCCGCTTAAATGATCAGGTCGATGAAGTAATTGTTCGTAAGACACCATTATTTTCTGGCCTAGATGAAGCTGCTGCCGCCTCACTTCGCGCCTCAATGAATCTTATAAAGCTTAAGAAAGGCCAGGTTCTCTTTCGTGAGGGAGATGATGGCGATCATCTCTATATCGTCTCTAGTGGAAAAGTTAAATTAGGAACTAAAGCCACAGATGGTAGAGAAAATCTCTTAATGATTTTAGGGCCGGGAGATATGTTTGGTGAGCTCTCACTCTTTGACTCTGGTCCAAGGACAGCAAGTGCTATTGCAGTTACTGATTCTAAAATTTTAGCTCTAGGACAAGAGAAGGTAATTCCCTGGGTGAGAGAGCATCCTCAGGTGAGCCTTCAGCTCCTTGCTCGCCTTGCTTCAAGGCTTCGTAGAACTAATGAGGTAGTTGGAGATTTAGTCTTCTCTGATGTTCCTGGAAGAGTTGCTAAAGCTTTAATTGATCTTGGAGTGAAGTTTGGTGAGCGGCGCGAGGAAGGCCTCTATGTAAATCATGATCTCACCCAAGAAGAGCTAGCTCAACTAGTTGGCGCCTCAAGAGAGACGGTTAATAAATCTTTAGCTGATTTTGTAGCAAGAGGCTGGATCCGCCTTGATGGACGCTCGGTAGTTCTACTTGATTATGAGCGCTTACTTAAGCGTGGTCGTTAGCTAGAGAGCTCAACGGTTAATTCAACCTCAACTGGTGAATTAAGTGGCAGTTCAGCAACTCCAATAGCACTTCTTGCAGCAACTCCAGCATCGCCCCAGATATGAGCAAATAACTCTGATGCCCCATTGGCTACTGCTGGATGGCTAATAAATCCTGGCGCGCCATTTACATAACAGACAATTCTTACAACTTTCACAATCGAATCAACTGGAGCTACTAGCTCCACAGCAGCTAAAGCATTTAAAGCACAAATTCTGGCTAGTTCATATCCCTGCTCAACGCTTATCTCTGCTCCTAATTTTCCAGTAGCACTTAGCGCGCCATCAACTATTGGAAGCTGTCCTGCAGTAAAGACTAAGTTTCCGGTGCGAACTGCTGGAACATAAGCAGCAAGAGGTTTACTTGCCACCGGAAGTGTTAAGCCTTTCTCAGCTAATTTAGCTCTAACATCGATCATGCAATAGCTCTCTTCATATAAGCAACTAATTGATCTCCGCCGCCAGGTGCTGGAATGACTTGAATTAACTCCCAGCCATCAGATCCCCAGGTATCAAGAATCTGTTTTGTGGCATGAGTTAGAAGTGGAACTGTGGCATATTCAAACTTCATTTAATTTCCTCCTGATAGCGCTGCTTTTACAAGTGATGAGACTAGGCCGCCATCTGCACGCCCAGCAATTTTTGGTTGAATTGATTTCATAACAAAGCCCATTTGCTGTGGGCCAGCTGCGCCGGTCTCTGCAATCGCAGCTGCAATTAAATCTTTGATCTCTGCCTCACTTAATTGGGCAGGTAAATACTCGGCAATTATCACACCCTCTGCTTTTTCATTGGCAGCGCGATCTTTTGCTCCGGCCTGCTCATAAGCCTCTGCTGCCTCACGTCGCTTCTTTGCCTCTCTTGAAAGGACTGTGATTACCTCACTATCGCTTAACTCTCTCGCCTCTTTTCCAGAGACCTCTTCATTCTTAATAGCAGTTAGAACCATACGGATAGTTCCTGAGCGGAGCTCATTTCGATCTCGCATAGATTGAGTTAAATCGCTCTGTAGTTTTTCTTTTAGCGCCATAGCGGTATCTTCTCACGCCTATGGCCTATCAACTACGGCAGGAATCTCTGCCACTTCTTCCCTCTGGAGCGGGCCAGATTCGCATCCTGCACTTCTCAGATCTGCACTTAACCCCAAGTAGAACGAGAGAGATTGCAGATATCAAGAGCTGGGCTGCTCTAAAGCCAGATTTAGTAATAAGCACTGGTGACTTTCTTGCTCATAGAGATGGGGTTGAAGTTGCTCTAAATGCTCTTAATGAACTTCTTGATCTGCCAGGGCTCTATGTCTTTGGCTCTAATGATTACTACGGACCTAGATTTAAAAATCCGCTCTCATATCTAAAAAGTGATGATGGCAAGAGAAGACTTGGTGAAAAGCTTCCGATAGAGCAATTTGATAGTGAGCTAAAGAGGCGGGGCTGGGTAAACCTTAATAACTCTAGAAGCTCTATAAAAATCAATGGAATCACTATTGATGTTCGAGGCACAGATGATGCCCACCTTGAGTTAGATGATTACAAGAAAGTTGTCGGCAAAGCTTCCGGTGATCTCTCTATCGGAGTAACACATGCGCCATATAAAAGAGTCTTAGATGCGATGGAGCAGGATGGCCTAGATTTAATATTTGCCGGTCACACCCATGGTGGTCAGGTAAGACTTCCCTGGTTTGGAGGAAGTAGATCTCTTACTACCAATTGCGATCTACCTAATTGGAGATCTAGAGGGCTAACAAAACAAAAGAGTGGACCTTGGTTAAATGTCTCAGCTGGAATGGGATATAGCCCTTTTGCCCCTTTTAGAATTTTCTGCCCGAGCGAAGTCTCTTTAATTACCTTAACTTCTAATTAAATTCTTTCGCTACCAACTCTGCTATCTGCGCAGTATTTAGCGCAGCTCCTTTTCGCAAATTATCACCGCAGACAAATAAATCAAGAGCCTTAGGGTTATCAATTGATTTACGGACCCTGCCAACCCAAGTCGGATCCGTGCCAACAGCATCTGCTGGGGTGGGGAATTGATAGCTCTCAGGGTCATCAACTAACTTAACTCCAGCTGACTTTGCCAATATCTCTTGAGCCTCTTTTCTTGATACTTCAACGTCAAATACAGCGTGAACCGCTAGCGAATGCGTTGTCAGTACTGGAACTCGAACACAGGTTGCTGAAACTTTTAGATCAGATATTCCTAGGATCTTTCGTGATTCATTGCGAACCTTTAACTCCTCTGAGGTGTAGCCCTCTTCTTTCAGTGATCCAGCCCAAGGAATAACATTCAAAGCAAGGGGCGCTGGAAAGGGGCCATTGTCTTTTATCACTGTTTTCAAATCCCCTGGAAGATCGCCAACGCTTGTGCCAGCAACTTCTTTAATCTGCGCCCTTAAAGTATCAAGACCAGATTGCCCAGCCCCTGAGGCTGCTTGATAAGAGGCAACTACCAACTCTTTAACTTTATATCTCTTATGAAGGGCGCCAATTGCGACAATCATTGAAAGAGTTGTGCAATTTGGATTGGAGATAATTCCCTTTGGTCTTCTTTTAATATCATCAGGATTTACTTCAGGAACTACTAATGGAATATCTTTATCCATTCTAAAAGCTCCAGAGTTATCAACGCAGACTGCGCCCCTAGATGCAGCAATGGGCGCCCACTCGGCGGAGACTTCATCGGGAACATCAAACATCGCAACATCAATACCATCAAATGCCTCAGGTGAGAGTGCAACGACTGTTAGCTCTTCCCCGCGACAAATTAATTTCTTTCCAGCGCTGCGCGCTGAAGCAATTAGCCTTATCTCGCCCCAGACATTTTCGCGTTTACTCAAAATATCGAGCATTACTGTGCCAACTGCGCCAGTTGCTCCAACTACTGCCAAGCTTGGTTTTTTGCTCATATCCCGCTGCCGCCATAGACAACAGCTTCAATCTGATCAGCATCTAGATCAAAGGCGGTATGTGCTGCTTGAACTGCTCGCTCAACATCGCTCTGGCGGCAGACAATAGATATACGAATCTCTGAAGTTGAAATCATCTCAATATTAACTCCGGCAGAGGCCATAGCGGCAAAGAAGTTTGCAGTTACTCCAGGATGTGAGCGCATACCAGCGCCAATTAAGGATAATTTACCGATCTGATCATCATATTGAATTGATTGAAAGCCAATCTCTCCCTGAAGTTTCTGCACCGTTGAGGTAGCAAGGGCTCCTTCACTTCTTGGAAGAGTAAATGAGATATCAGTTAACCCAGTTGCAGCTGCAGAGACGTTCTGCACGATCATATCTATATTGATATCAGCATCTGCTATCGCCTGAAAGATTCGAGCTGCCACACCTGCTCTATCTGGGACCCCAACGATTGTTATCTTGGCCTCACTCTTATCATGAGCGATTCCAGAGATGATTGCTTGCTCCATGCTTCCTCCTTCAGGTTGGTCTTTTACGACCCAGGTTCCTTCTAAATTAGAAAATGATGATCTAACATGTATTGGTAGATTAAAACGTCTGGCATATTCAACGCAGCGAAGATGTAATACTTTGGCTCCAGATGCTGCAAGTTCTAGCATCTCTTCATAGGTAACGCTCTTTAGCTTTCTTGCAGTTGGAACAATTCTTGGATCTGCGCTAAATACTCCATCAACATCTGTGTAAATCTCACAGACATCAGCATCAAGTGCGGCAGCAAGTGCAACAGCTGTTGTATCCGAGCCACCTCTACCTAGTGTTGTAATATCTTTAGTATCTTGAGCAACTCCTTGAAATCCTGCAACGATAGCGATTGCTCCCTCTTTTAACGCCTCTTGAATTCTTCCCGGGGTTACATCAATTACTCGCGCTCTGCCATGAGTTGAAGTTGTAATAATTCCTGCCTGGCTTCCAGTAAAGGAGCGAGCTTCAAGTCCTAGATTTGAAATAGCCATTGCAAGAAGTGCCATGGAGATTCGCTCACCTGCAGTTAAGAGCATGTCGAGCTCTCGACCATTTGGTATTGGTGAGACTTGATTGGCCAGATCGATTAACTCATCAGTGGTATCGCCCATTGCTGAGACCACAACTACGACCTGCTGGCCGGATCTCTTGGTGGCAGCGATACGGGCAGCAACGCGCTTGATGCTCTCAGCATCGGCAACGGAGGAGCCCCCGAACTTCTGGACGATTAGACCCATGGGCAGATGGTGGCAGAGAGTTAAAGCAAAGCGGAGTTTATCTCATATAGTAAGACGGTGTTTGTCTCACTATTAGAGATCTAAAGACCTTCGACCTTCAAAAGCTCTTCCAAGGGTGACTTCATCGGCATATTCCAGATCCCCACCAACAGGAAGACCGGATGCAAGGCGGGAGATCTTTATCCCAAGTGGCTTCATTGTTCTTGCTAGATAGGTCGCTGTTGCCTCGCCTTCAAGGTTTGGATCGGTGGCGATGATGATCTCTTTGATCCGATCATCGGCAAGGCGAGTGAGAAGTTCTCTTATCTTTAACTGCTCAGGACCAATGCCATCAATTGGGCTAATTGCCCCTCCTAACACATGATACTTACCGCGAAACTCTCTAGTTCTCTCAATGGCGACAACATCTTTGCTCTCCTCAACAACGCAGATTAGAGAATCATCTCTCCTTACATCCCGGCAGATCTTGCAGAGCTCTTCTTCTGCGATATTAAAACATTGGCTGCAGAACTTAACTCGCTCTTTGACTAGGCGAAGTACCTCAACTAAACGATTTACATCAACGCTCTCTGATTGAATAACATGAAAGGCAATTCTCTGGGCGCTCTTTGGGCCAATTCCTGGCAGGCGGCCTAGCTCATCAATTAGCTCTTGAATGATTCCTTCGTACATCACTTATCGCTCTCGCCAATGACTCTTGCCCCAAGCTCCTTCATTAATAGCTCTGTTCCTGAGAGGCGAACTTCATCATCTGGATCTTCATCAACTCTTGCGCTCTGGTTATTTGTAGTAGTTGAGGTATCAACGACTACTTCAATTTTTCTCTTAATCCCAGTAACTTCAACAAAGGCATCGATTAATATCTGCTCGCTCTCGGATCTAATAAATGAATCCCTTGCTCCAGCATTAACAATTCCAATTGTGATCTGCTCGTTATCAACACTTAGTATTTGCGCGCTTGCTGATAGCAGCGACCAGGTAAGGCGACGCTTTCGCTTAACGCTTTCAATAACATCTGGCCACATCCGCCTTAAAGCTGCAATATCGGCGCTACTTGGAGCCTTTTCACCCTTTGCTGGCTCACTCTTTACTTGCTTTGGCTCTTCTTTAATTGTTTTTATCTCCGCTTTTGCCTCAGTTTTATTAACTCTTTGAGTAGGGGCAGCAGCAGCGCTTGCAACATCAAATCCTGATTGGCGCTCAAGTCGCTCAAGCCTTGAGATAAGTCCAGTATCGCTGGAATCTCCTTGAGCAATTGTTATCTTCCCTGCAACCAACTCCAGAATTAGCCTTGCAGGCGTTGCACCTCGCATCGCTGTTAAACCGTCAGCAAGCAGGGCTGCTGCCCTATTTAGTGATGCGCTGCCAATTCTTGATGCCTGTGATGCCATTCTTGTTAGTTGATCTTTAGGATATCCACGAAGAACTGTAGCTGCTTGATCAGATAAGGCATCAACAATAACTAGATCTCTTAAGCGCTCAAGTAAATCAAAGGCAAAGCGCCTTGGGTCATGGCCTGATTCAACAAGTAGATCGATTGTTTTAAATAGCGTTGCAGTATCTCTAGCTCCAATTGCATCAATAGCATCATCTAAGAGCGCGCCATCGGTATAGCCAAGTAGTTGAACTGCAATCTCATAGGTGACGCCATCTTTTCCAGCACCTGCTAGTAATTGACCCAAAACAGAGAGCGCATCTCTAACAGATCCACCTGATGCTCTAACTACTAGCGGAATTACGCCCTTTTCAACCTTTACACCCTCTGCTTGGCAGAGCTTCTCAAGATGCTCTCCCAAAATTCCAGGAGGAACCAATCTAAATGGATAGTGATGGGTTCTTGAGCGAATAGTTGCAATTAGTTTCTCTGGCTCTGTAGTTGCAAAGATAAATAAAACATGTGGCGGTGGTTCTTCAACTACTTTAAGAAGGGCGTTAGCTGCTCCTGGCCCTAATTGGTGGGCCTCATCGATGATATAGATCTTGTACTTTGAACTAACAGGTGCAAAGAAAGCTTTATCTCTTAAATCTCTTGCATCATCAACTAGGCCATGAGTAGCAGCATCTAGCTCAATAACATCGATAGAGCCTGGACCATTTGCTACAAGATCGGTGCATGATTGGCATTTTCCACAAGGGTTTGGCGTTGGCCCTTTTTCGCAGTTAAGTGAGCGAGCCATAATTCTTGCACTTGATGTCTTGCCGCAGCCTCGAGGACCAGAGAATAAATAAGCATGATGAATCCGACCTGATTCAAGTGCATTTGATAGCGGTGTTGTTACATGTTCTTGGCCAATAACATCAGCAAAAATAGAGGGGCGATACTTGCGATAAAGCGCCAGTGACATTTTGACCTTTCTTAAAGGATCCCCCGTACACCCATTAGAGCGGGCCTACCCTTGCTGCCTTCCAGCCCTGGGGGAGTTCGGCACGGTAATGCCGCACGGAGGATCTGCGGTGAATCATAGTTTGAAGCACCGATAGAGTTCTCCTCTTACTTCAATACGAGGTGAGCTCGGGAGGATTCGCATAGCGGCCGAGTGCGCACGCTTGGAAAGCGTGTGTAGGGAAACCTACCGAGGGTTCAAATCCCTCATCCTCCGCCATCAAGAAAAGTGCCTTAATTTCTGTGGATAACTTAAATGGCAGTCATATGGTTTATATGAAACTGGCCAGATGGCAGCCAAGTCAAAACGAGCCTACTTAGTTTTTATCTTGACTGTAATTCTTATCTCTAACTCTCTGCCTGCTTTGGCAGAAAACCAGCCTAAAACCCAATGCAATATAAGAGTTGATAACGTTCATTTATCTAAATCTATAAGAGCTAAAAAGGGTTTTGATGCAGTAAAGGTTAGCGCTAGATCAAAGTGTAATGTGAAGATGAGCAACCTTTTATTGACGGTAGAGCTAAGAAAAGTAGGGCTATTTAGAAATCATTTACTGCGGGTAAGGACTCTAGAGATTAGAAAGGTAATTCCTGCAAACTTTTCTGTAACAAATAAATCTACTTGGTTTAAGTGTAAGGACACCCAAAGCTCAAGATACTTTGGAGTTGCTTATGCCAGAGCTCTCATATCTGAAAAGACGGTATTTACCCCTCGTGTATATTCTGAGAAAATAGCCATCCTTCCATGCGGTACTTAAGGTAAAGTCTGATTATGCCTTCGAGTGACAGCTCTAAAAATGTAAGTAGTGACTCAGAGAGCGCCTACTTTGAATATATCTTTCATTTAGAGAGCAAGAATCAGGCGCGATATGAGTCTCAAGCTCGAGAGCTAATCCGCAAGAAGAAGTTAACAATCGAAGTTGATGGCGCTTTAATTCGATACAAATTAGAGCTCTTTGGTTTCCGCTGTGAGATCTCTAGAGATAGCGGAGAGAGTTTTCAATTAACTTCTTGGCACAAGATGAGATGGAGAAAATCTGAGAAAGTTGCTGCACTTCCTCTTCTCTTTGCTACAACAGAGGCAGATCTTCTACTTGAGAGATAGCTCTATAGAACCATCTAGATTAAATCTCAACGCCAATGTATTTTGTCTGCAAGAACTCATGAATACCGTCAAAGCCGCCCTCGCGTCCAAGGCCTGATTGTTTATTGCCTCCAAAGGGTGCAGCAGGATCTGAGATCATTCCTCGATTAATTGCAACCATTCCAGAGTCAATTGCTTCAGCCATTCTTATCGCTCTTGCCAGATCTCCTGAATAGACATAACTAATTAGCCCAAAATCACTATCGTTAGAAAGCGCGATTGCTTCCTCATCGCTTTGAAAGGTGACAATTGGAGCAACTGGGCCAAAGACTTCATATTTTAGGATTTCATTTGATTTATCAACTGTTAAAACTGTTGGTGGATAAAAGGCTCCAACTCCCTCTGGCATCACCCCGCCAGTTTCAACAACTGCTCCGCCCTTAACAGAGAGCTCAACTAGCTCTGCAATTTTGTTTCTCTCCTTAATTGAAACACTTGCTCCAAGTTGAGCGCCTGCCTCACGCCCCGGTGCCATTTTTAACTCTGACATGGCTTTAGCAAACTTAACTGTAAATTCCTTTGCAATACCTTTATGAACATAGATTCGATTGGCAGCAGTGCAGGCAGCCCCGCCATTTCTCATCTTGGCAAGCATTAATCCTTTTACTGCTTCATCAATATTGGCATCATCTAGAACTACAAATGGTGCATTGCCGCCAAGTTCCATTGAGCATCTAATGACCCGATCTGATGCCTCTTTAAGAAGGATGCGACCAACCTCTGTTGATCCGGTAAATGAAAGATTCATAACTCTTGGATCATGAAGCATTCGACTAACCATAGGCCCTGCTGGAGTTGGAGTAATTAGATTGACTACTCCTTTTGGCACTCCAGCTCGCTCTAAAATATCAACAATTGCCATAGCTGTTAGTGGTGTTTCAATTGCAGGTTTGAGAATTACTGTGCAACCTGCCCCAATTGCTGGGCCAATTTTTCTTGTTGCCATGCCTGCTGGAAAATTCCAAGGAGTAATAAGAAGTGAGACTCCGATTGGTTGATGGGTTACTAATATTCTCTTATCTCCACTTGGCGACTTTCTAAAATCTCCTGCAACTCTTACAGTCTCCTCGCTAAACCAACGGAAGAACTCTGCTGCATAGAGAATCTCGCCTTTAGCATCTGTTATAACCTTGCCATTTTCTCGAGAGACCAACTCTGCTAATTGATCGGCTTCTGAAACCATAATTTCAAATGCCTTGCGCAGAATTTCAGCTCTATATCTTGGCGCAGTCTTTGCCCACTCTGGAAATGCTCTATGAGCTGCATCAACTGCAGCATCACACTCTTTCTCACCAGCGGTTTGAATCTCTGCAATTACGCTGCCATCACTTGGATCATAAACGGGAACAGTTCCCGAGCCTTTAACCCACTTGCCATCGATATAGAGATCGGTTTTTAGCGTCATAGGCTCAGAGCATACGCGTGAAAAGGGGGGCGTAGAATGGGCAACTACCGTGGCTAAATCCTGGACAGATGGTGCGCCGAGCCCCAAGGCGCTTCAAGAGCATGCACACTTGAGGGACCCTTTCACATACCGATTAAAGAAGTTTTTACTTGGTGCTCCGCTAAATCGCCACACATTAAGTCATCAAAGATTAAAAAAGCGCTATGCCCTGGGAATTCTATCCTCGGACTGTATTTCATCTTCGGCATATGGCTCTGAGCAAATTTTGATTGCACTCCTTCCAGCCTTTGGCTTGGCCGCATTTACATTGCTGATGCCTATGACTTTTGTAGTGTTGACAGTCCTTTTAATCATTACGCTCTCATACCGAAATGTAATTTCGGTTTATACCCAGTTTGGTGGCGCCTATATTGTCTCAAGAGATAACTTTGGACCAGTAGTTGCTCAGATTGCGGCAGTTGCTCTAATCCTTGATTACATAGTGACTCTTGCTATTCAAACTGCTGCAGGGGTTGCAGCAATTATTTCAACATTTCCTGAACTAGCTCCTTGGAAGATTCATATGTGCTTTGCGGTGATAGCACTTCTCTCTTTTGGAAACTTAAGAGGCGTTAAAGAAGCAGGAAGGGCATTTGCGCTTCCTACCTATTTATTCGTGGGTTCTATGTTTACCGTCTTTGCAATTGGAATCTATCGGGAATTGACCACCGGTCTACCAAGGCTTGATCCGAGCGTTAAAGGAGCTATCGAAATTGGCAGCGAGCAAGGCCTGCTCTCTGCGGCTGCAATATTTATTCTACTTAGAGCATTTGCAAATGGCGGCTCTTCTCTAACTGGACTTGAGGCTATTGCTGATGGAGTTGGCCTCTTTAAGAGCCCTGAATCGGTTAATGCCAAAAAGACTCTGGTAATTATGAGCTTAATTTTGGGTTCATTAGTACTTGGCGTCTCTTATTTTGCGCACCGAATTTTGGCAGTGCCATATCAAGATGAAACTCCGACCGTAATTTCCCAGGTTGCCTCAACCATTTTGGGGGATGGTCCTTTTGGCTCAATCTTCTTCATAATTGTGCAAGCATCAACAATGTTAATTCTCTTTGCTGGAGCGAATACCACATTTAGTGCGTTTCCAATTGTAGTTAATTACGCTGCTGCTGATGGCTATCTACCAAAATGGCTAACAAAGCGTGGACATAAACTTAATTTCTCTAATGGGATTTTGGTTTTATCATCTGCAGCTTTAATCTTGGTGCTTGTTACTGCTGGTTCAGTCTCTTACCTAGTTGCATTTTATGCCTTAGGTGTTTTCACCGCTTTCACTCTCTCTGGTCTTGGAATGGCTAAATATAACTACGTCAATAGAGAGGGTCCCTGGAAATTAAAGTTTGCCATCAATGCAATCGCTGGTGGACTTTCGCTGATCATTGTAATTATTTTTTCAATAGTTAAATTCACTGAAGGTGCATGGGTGGTACTAATTGTTGCTCCAATTCTTGTCACTGCATTTCTCCGGTTAAGAAAACGATATGAATCAGAGCAAAGTGCTTTGCTGGTTAGAAAAGAGCAGGAGCGAGCTCTTTCTATGACTCGACATGATGTCACCGTATTGGTTGATTCCGTCGATCTAGCTACGGTAGGGACAGTGCGGTATGCCCGTTCATTAAATCCAAGGTCAATACATGCTGTTCACTTTGTTTTAGATGACCGTCGCGCTGAGGTAATTCGAAAAGAATGGATGAGTAATCACGGAGTAGATGATGTCCCAATTGAATTTATAGATTGCCCAGATCGAAGGTTGCCAAATTCAGCGGTTGATTATGCAATTCGTGCCACACAGAATCCTGAAGTGGAATTAACACTTCTTCTTCCTCGGCGTGCATATCGGGGTTTTCTGGGTCGATTGCTACACGATCAAACAGCAGAAGAGATTGCTCGCCCAATCTCACAACTTCCTAGAGTAGTTGCAACCATTGTTCCCTTTGACATCGACAAAATAATCTCTGGGCAGGCACAAATTGCGCCAAAAGTTGAAGAGAAGCTCACGCCAAAGGCCAAAACAGAGACACCGATGCGAGCTCAAAGTAATTGGCTCCAATCATCTGAGGTAGTTAGCCACTATCAAGAATCTATGATGC
>JBMTBW010000023.1:0-12268 GCA_049430265.1 Candidatus Nanopelagicaceae bacterium
ATCTTGAAGCGCTCTTCACAGATTTCTGTAGTTCTATCTGATGATAAGAATTATCGAAAGCCAACAAAAGAGCAGGCAAGAAAATTAGCAGCGGCAGCTCTTGCAGCAGCTAGTGAAGTTGCTAGTGATGAAAAACCTGCAGCAGCAAAGAAAGCTCCGGTTAAAAAGGCTAGCGCCAAAAAGGCAGCAGCTAAGAAAACTACAGAGCAGGAGGCGAAGTAAATGGGTCAAAAAATCAACCCTCATGGCTTCCGCCTAGGAATCACCACTGAGTACAAGTCTCGCTGGTATGCCGAGAAGCTTTATAAAGATTATGTAAAAGAAGATGTGATGATCCGTCGCATGATGGAGAAGAACATGGAGAGGGCTGGAGTATCTCGCATTGAAATCGAGCGTACTCGTGAGCGCGTCCGTATCGATCTTCACACCGCTCGTCCTGGAATTGTGATTGGACGTAGGGGAACTGAGGCAGATCGTCTCCGTCTTGATCTTGAGAAATTAACTGGCAAGCAAGTTCAGTTAAATATCTTGGAAGTTAAGAATCCTGAAATTGATGCCCAGCTAGTAGCGCGCGGAGTTGCAGAGCAATTAGCAGCTCGCGTCTCTTTCCGCCGCGCAATGCGTAAGGCAATGCAGACTGCATTTAAAGCAGGAGCAAAGGGAGTTCGTATCCAATGTGGTGGACGTCTTGGTGGGGCAGAAATGTCACGCTCTGAGTTCTATCGCGAAGGTCGAGTTCCACTTCACACCCTAAGAGCTGATATTGATTATGGCTTTGCTGAAGCTCACACCACATTTGGTCGCTTAGGTGTAAAGGTCTGGATTTATAAGGGCGAAGTTATCGCTTCAAGAACTGAGCGCGAAGCAGCTGCTCTTGCGCAAGTTCAAGCAGCTAAGGCTGAGCGCGCACCAAAGCGTGCACCTCGCGCGCCAAAGGGTGAAGTGACAAAGACATCTGTTGCAGAACGAGCAAATGAAGCTGCAGCTGCTGGCCTTGATAGCGAAGTAAGCCCTGAAGTTAAAAGCGAAGGAAGTGATGCGTAATGTTAATTCCACGTCGCGTTAAGCATCGCAAGCAACATCGTCCAAAGCGTTCTGGTAATGCTAAGGGCGGAACAGCGGTTGCATTCGGTGATTTTGGTCTGCAAGCAACTGAGGGTGGTTATGTAACTAACCGTCAGATTGAAGCAGCTCGTATCGCAATGACTCGTCATATCAAGCGCGGTGGAAAGGTTTGGATCAATATCTATCCAGATCGCCCACTAACTAAGAAGCCTGCTGAAACCCGTATGGGTTCTGGTAAGGGATCCCCAGAATTCTGGATCGCAAATGTGAAACCAGGAAGAGTTTTATTTGAAATATCTGGTGTAACGCTAGATGTTGCAAATCAAGCGCTCTCTCGCGCAGCTCATAAACTCCCAGTCAAATCTCGCGTAGTAATTCGCGAGGAGGTATAACCATGGCAAAGATGATCACTACTGAAGAACTTAGAGCTCTAAGCACTGAAGATCTTGCAGAGAAGTTAAAGGATTCAAAGGAAGAGTTATTCAACCTTCGTTTCCAAGCTGCAACTGGTCAACTTGAGAGCCATGGACGCCTAACAGCGGTCCGTAAAGAGATTGCCAAGATCTATACCGTTATTCGTGAACGCGAACTAGGAATTGGAGGAGCGGCATGAGTGAGGATAGAAAGTTTCGCAAGACTCGCGAAGGCGTAGTTATTAGCGACAAGATGGATAAGACTGTGGTGGTAAAGGTTGAAGACCGCGCTGCTCATGGTCTCTACTCCAAAGTTATTACCAAGAATAAGAAGTTTAAGGCTCACGATGAAGATAACACCGCCGGTGTTGGAGATCGCGTGCGCATTATGGAAACCCGTCCACTTTCGGCAACCAAGCGTTGGCGTGTAGTGGAGATTATCGAGAAGGCTAAGTAACCATGATCCAAGCAGAGTCACGACTACGAGTCGCCGATAACACAGGAGCTAGAGAGCTTCTCTGTATTCGCGTGCTAGGTGGAACCCAACGTCGCTATGCCTCAATCGGTGATGTCATTGTCTGTTCCGTTAAGGATGCAATTCCTGGCGGACAGGTTAAGAAAGGTGAAGTCGTTAAGGCTGTCATCGTTCGAACTGTTAAAGAGAACCGTAGAGCTGATGGTTCCTACATTAAATTTGATGAAAATGCTGCGGTAATTATCAAGGAAGATAACGAACCAAGAGGAACCCGTATTTTCGGACCTGTTGCTAGAGAACTTCGTGATAAGCGCTTTATGAAGATCATCTCACTTGCCCCGGAGGTGCTGTAATGAGAATAAAGAAAGGTGACACAGTTCTAGTCATCGCAGGAAAAGATAAAGGTGTAACTGGCAAAGTATTAGCCGTTAATACCGTTACTGCCCGCGTAACTGTTGAAGGTGTTAACCGCGTCAAGAAGCATACGAAAGAAGATACTTCACAGCGCGGCGCCAAAGTTGGCGGAATTCTCACTATTGAAGCCCCAATTGCTTACTCCAATGTGATGTTGCTAGATGATGATAATAAAGCAACCCGTATCGCAGTTCGCAAAGATGAAGAAGGCAAGAACATTCGTATCTCTAGAAGAACTGGAGGAGATCTATAAATGAGTACAGTCATTGCACCTCGTTTAAAAGAGATCTATAAATCTCAGATCGCTCCTGCCCTGCAGAGCGAATTTAACTTCTCAAATAGAATGCAGATTCCAACCCTTTCCAAGATTGTGGTCAATATGGGCGTTGGCGAAGCAGCTAAGGATTCAAAGTTAATTGAAGGCGCAATTAGAGATCTTGCAGCAATTACTGGACAGCGTCCATTAGTTACTAAGGCGAGAAAATCAATTGCTAACTTCAAACTCCGTGAAGGCCAGCCAATTGGCGCCCATGTCACCCTACGTGGCGACCGGATGTGGGAGTTTATGGACCGGCTATTAACAGTTTCGCTGCCAAGAATCCGCGATTTTCGCGGCCTTTCTCCAAAGCAATTTGATGGCAAAGGAAATTACACCTTCGGTCTAACTGAGCAAGTGGTCTTCCTTGAAATTGAGCAAGACAAGCTAGATCGAGTCCGTGGAATGGATATCACCATCGTAACTTCAGCCAAGAACGATAACGAAGGCCGTGCGCTACTTAAGGCGCTTGGTTTTCCGTTTAAGGATCAAGGGGAGAAATAAATAATGGCAAAGACATCACTGAAGGTTAAGGCAAGCCGCAAACCTAAATTTAAGGTTCGTGGATACACACGTTGCCAACGTTGTGGCCGACCACATTCGGTCTATCAGAAATTCGGCATCTGCCGAGTCTGCTTCCGCGAGATGGCACACCGCGGTGAACTTCCTGGTATTACGAAAGCTTCCTGGTAACAACTATTGGAAAGGTCCCTTGTATGAGGGAAACCAGCCAAAGAAAGGCGATGAGCCAACTATGACAATGACCGACCCGATCGCAGACATGCTCTCTCGTTTGCGTAACGCCAATATGGCCTACCATGAAGTGGTTTCCATGCCATCTTCATCGGTGAAGGTTCGTATTGCCGAAATTTTGCAGAGAGAGGGATATATCTCTGGCTATAAAGTCAGCGATAACCCAGAAGGTTTTGGAAAGACCTTAACTCTTGACCTTAAATATGGTTCAAATCGTGAGCGATCAATTGCTGGTCTGCGCCGCGTTTCAAAGCCAGGTCTTCGTGTTTATGCCAAATCAACTGGACTTCCTAAAGTATTAGGCGGACTTGGTGTGGCAATTATTTCAACCTCACAAGGATTACTCACTGATCGACAAGCTAACAAGAATGGCGTAGGCGGAGAAGTTCTCGCTTACGTATGGTGATTGCTATGTCACGTATTGGAAAAATGCCAGTGGCCATTCCTTCAGGGGTTGAGGTAAATATCTCTGGTCAATCAGTCTCTATCAAAGGACCTAAGGGAACGCTAAGCCATGTGCTTCCTGAGTTAATTACTCCTACGAAAGAGGAGAGCTCAGTAGTACTAACTCGCGCTAATGATGAGCGCGCAGCAAAGAGCCTCCATGGTCTTTCTCGCACTCTGATTTCAAATATGGTTACTGGCGTTACAGCTGGTTACTCAAAGAAAATCATGATTGTTGGAGTTGGTTATAAAGTAGCGGCAAAGGGCAAAGATCTAGAGTTTGCACTGGGCTACTCACACCCAATTAATTTCACAGCTCCTGCCGGCATTACCTTCACTGTTGAATCACCTACTGATCTAATCGTTTCAGGCGTTGATAAGCAGCTAGTTGGAGAAGTTGTTGCCAAGATTCAAAAACTTCGCAAAGCCGATCCATATAAAGGCAAGGGTCTGCATCTACAAGGTGCGCGCATTCGCCGCAAAGCTGGAAAGACAGGTAAGAAGGCATGAATATCTCTAAGAAGATTGTTAAGGGCTCTACTCAAGTTGCCCGCGCCCGTCGCCACTTTAGAGTGCGAAAGAGAGTTACCGGAACATCTGAGCGTCCACGTTTAGTTGTTACTCGCTCTGCTCGCCACTTAGTTGCGCAAATCGTTGATGATTCACGTGGCCATACTCTGGCCTCTGCTTCAACTATGGAAAAAGAGCTAAGAGCAACATCTGCAGATAAGACTAAGAAGGCAAGAAGCGTTGGCCAATTAGTTGCAGATCGCGCAAAAGCAGCTGGAGTTACCACAGTGGTCTTTGACCGTGGTGGAAATCGTTACACCGGGCGAGTAGCAGCGCTTGCCGAAGGTGCTAGAGAGAATGGGTTGGACTTCTAATGGCCGATAAAGAAGTAGTAAGTACTGAGGCAGAGAAGCCAAAGCGCGGACGCGATAAGCGCGAACGCCGCGATGATCGCCAATCTGAGAAGTCTCCCTATATCGAGCGCGTGGTATTTATCAACCGCGTAGCAAAGGTTGTCTCTGGAGGTCGTCGTTTCTCATTCACCGCACTTGTTGTGCTTGGTGATGGCAATGGCATGGTTGGCATTGGTTATGGAAAAGCAAAAGAAGTTCCACAAGCCATTGCTAAAGCTGTTGAAGAGGCGAAGAAATCATTCTTCAAAGTTCCAAGAATTCAAGGCACTATCCCGCACCCAGTTCAGGGAGAAGATGCAGCAGGAGTAGTACTACTTCGCCCTGCAGCTCCTGGTACTGGAGTTATCGCTGGTGGTCCAGTGCGCGCAGTTCTTGAGTGCGCAGGAATTAGCGATGTGCTAACTAAGTCACTTGGATCAAATAATCCAATTAACATGGTTCATGCCACAGCAAAGGCGCTAAAGATGTTGGAAGATCCAGCAGCAATTGCTGCACGTCGCGGACTGCCACTTGAGCGCGTTGCTCCAGCTGCAATCATCCGCGCTATGAGCGCAACGGCAGGTGCATAAAATGCCACGTCTAAAAGTTACTCAAGTTCGCTCAAAAGTTGGCAATCCTCCTGATCAACGAAACACTCTTCGCTCACTTGGCCTTAAGAGAATCGGTGATGTTGTAGTTAAGGAAGATCGTCCAGAGATTCGCGGAATGGTTCATAGCGTTCGTCATTTGATTAAGGTTGAGGAGGTCGAATAACTATGGTGCTAAAAGCTCATCATCTCCGTCCCGCTCCTGGTGCTAAAAAAGCAAAGACCCGTAAAGGTCGAGGCGAAGGCTCCAAGGGAAAGACTGCTGGTCGTGGTGGTAAAGGAACTAGGGCTAGAAATGTAGTTCGCGCAGGTTTTGAAGGTGGAGCGATGCCTCTTGTGCAGCGCTTGCCAAAACTTCGTGGCTTTAAAAACCCTGAGACCGTTACCTATCAGGCTGTAAATGTCTCAACTATCAATGCGCTATTTCCAAAAGGTGGAGAGGTTTCCATCGATGATCTTTATAAATTAGGCGCTGCTCGTAAGGGCCGCCCAGTTAAGGTCCTAGGAAATGGCGATATCTCCGTTAAGGTAAATGTCACAGTCCATAGCTTCTCATCATCGGCATCAGAGAAAATCTCTGCCGCCGGCGGAAGTATTAAGACGCTCTAGATAATATCTAGTTGAAATAAGAGGAGAAGATAATGTTGCTATCAGTTTTTGCTAAGGCTTTCAAAACTCCTGATCTGCGCCGTAAAATCTTCTTCACTCTTGGAATCATGGCGTTATTTCGCTTTGGTTCTGTTATTCCAACTCCAGGTGTTTCCTATGGCGCGGTTCAGCGCTGCCTAGCAAATGTTGATACTGGCGGCCTATTTGGACTGATTAACTTATTTAGCGGCGGGGCGCTCTTGCAGCTCTCAGTATTTGCCCTCGGCATCATGCCTTACATCACCGCTTCAATTATCGTTCAGCTATTAACTGTTGTTATTCCTCGCTTTGAAACTCTAAAGAAGGAAGGCCAATCAGGAACGGCTAAGTTAACGCAATACACCCGCTATCTAACTATCGGTCTTGCAGTTATGCAGACCACGGGTTTGATTGCAGTTGCTAGAACTCCAGGCCGTCTAATCAATGGCTGTACTGAAGCGATCATCCCTGATACTTCTTGGCAGCGTATTGTCACCATGATCTTTGTAATGACTGCTGGAACATCGGTAATTATGTGGCTAGGTGAGTTAATTACAGATCGCGGCGTTGGTAATGGAATGTCAATCTTGATCTTCACCTCAATTGCAGCAACATTTCCTGGTCAACTCTGGTCAATAAAGCTCTCACGCGGCTGGGCAACATTCCTATTTATTATGGTGGTAGGAGTTTTGATTGTGGCGGCGGTGGTATTTGTTGAACAATCTCAGCGCAGAATTCCAGTTCAATATGCCAAGAAGCAGGTTGGAAGACGCCAATATGGTGGAACTACAACTTATATTCCAATAAAGGTTAATCAATCAGGAGTTATCCCAGTGATCTTTGCTTCATCACTTCTCTATATTCCATCCCTGGTTGCTAACTTCACCAACTCCCAAGCGCCATGGGCGGTTTGGATTTCAACTAATTTTGTTCAAGGCGATCACCCGATTTATATCAGCCTCTATGCGCTATTAATTATCTTCTTTGCCTACTTCTATGTAGCAATTACTTTTAATCCAGAAGAGACTGCAGAGAATATGCGTAAGTATGGCGGCTTTATTCCTGGCATTCGTGCTGGAAAGCCAACAAGTGATTACCTTGCATATGTATTAAATAGAATTACTGCTCCTGGTTCGCTCTATCTAGCACTTGTTGCAATTATTCCAATCATTGCACTGGTTCTATTTGGCGCATCTCAGAACTTCCCATTTGGTGGAACTGCTATTTTGATCGTGGTTGGTGTTGGTCTTGATACTGCTAAGCAGATCGAGAGCCAGCTGCAGCAACGCTCTTATGAGGGGTTCTTGCGCTAATGCGCTTAATCCTGGTTGGACCACCAGGTGCCGGTAAAGGAACTCAGGCAGTTCATCTTGCTGAGCATTACAAAATTCCACATATCTCAACTGGCGATATTTTTCGTGCAAATTTACAAAATGGCACAGCACTTGGCCTAAAAGCAAAGTCTTATATGGATAAAGGCGAGCTAGTTCCAGATTCACTAACTAATGAGATGGTTAAAGATCGTCTGGCAAAAGATGATGCAAAAGCTGGCTTCTTGCTAGATGGTTTTCCAAGAAATGTCTCTCAAGCAGAAGTATTAAATGCGATGCTTGCTGAATCTGACGTATCACTTGATGCCGCACTTGAACTCTCCCTTGATAACGAGGAGATCGTTAAGCGCCTCTCTATTAGAGGGCGCGATGATGATAAGGAAGAGATAATTAGAAGGCGCCTTGAGGTTTATAGCGAGCAAACCGCGCCAATTATTAGCTTTTATCGAGATGCCAATCTCTTGGTAACTATTGCGGCAACTGGTGAGATTTCAGATATCACCTCAACTGCCATAGCGGCACTAAGTAAGAAACTGAGTTAAGTAATGGCGATCCAGATAAAGACCTTGGATCAACTTAAGAGTATGCGTCAGGCAAATCTCTTAGTGCGAAGCACTTTAGAGTTAGTAAGAGCAAATATTAAAGCTGGTATTACAACTAGCGCACTTGATGCAATTGCTGAGGCAAATATCAAACGCGGCGGGGGAAGCTCAAACTTTAAGGGCTATCATGGATATCCGGCGGTAATTTGTGTTTCAGTAAATGATGAAATTGTTCATGGAATTCCGGGTGATCGCATGCTGATGCCTGGAGATATTGTCTCAGTTGATTGCGGAGCAATAATTGATGGCTGGCATGGCGATGCAGCATTTACCATGGTTGTTGATCCAGTTGATAGTGAGCATGCCAAGATGTTGGAAGTCTGTGAAGAATCACTTTGGCATGGAATTGCTGCCGGAGTTTTGGGAGCAAAGATTTCCGATATTGGCCATGCCATTGAGAAATATATTAACTCGCAAGGAAAGTATGGAATTTTGCGTGAATATGGCGGTCATGGGATTGGAAATGCAATGCATATGGAGCCGCATATTCTCAACTTTGGTAAAGCTGGCCATGGTCCAACGATTGAGGCTGGAATGGTCTTTGCTATTGAGCCGATGATTACTCTTGGTTCTGAAAAAACTAAAGTCCTTGATGATAACTGGACTGTTGTAACGCAAGATAAGTCCTATGGCGCTCACTTTGAAAACTCTTACTGCATAGCCCCAGATGGCAAGCCATTTGTCCTCTCCGTTGAAGATGGCGGGAAAGCCCAGCTTGCCCGATTCGGCATAGAAGTTTCACCACTTCTTTCATAAGTTATCCCTATGAGTAGAGCCTTAGAGCAACGCGAAAAGCGAGCCAGAATCAAGGCTTTACTTGAAGCAAAGGGCCTTGATGCTCTCATCTTAAAGAAGGGAGCCAATGTTGCTTGGATTATTGGCGGCAGAGCCCACATTCCAACAACTCTTGAACTAGCTTGTCTTGATGTAATTGTTTATAAGGATCGAATCGTTGTTGTTACCAACAAGATAGAGGCGCCAAGGCTTGAGGCAGAAGAGTTATCAGGTGATGAAGAGTTAATTGTTATTAATTGGTTTGAGGGCAGAGAAGGTCAGCTGCCATCAGGTGAGAAGATAGGTATCGATGGCCCTGATAATAATCGCATTAATTTGTCAGCTGAGATTGAAGAGCTGAGAAGATCTCTAAATTCCTTTGAAGTTGAGCGCTTAAGGCAGATCGGTAGTGATGCTGCTAAATCTTTAGGTGAATCGATGCTCAAGATCTCACCAAAGATGAGCGAGGTTGGGGCAGCTGGGGTGATTGCAGAAAATCTCTGGGCGCATAATTTAGAGCCAGTGGTTTTATTGGTTGCTGGTAGTGAGCGCATTGAAAGTTTTAGACATCCGCTGCCAACCACTAGTCTTATCGGCTCGCTTTTTATGGGAGTTATTTGTGCTAGAAGAAAAGGTTTAATTGCTAGCGTGACGAGAATTGTTTCATTTAATTCTCTTTCTAAAGAGATAGAGCAGAGATATCAGGGACTTCTAAATGTTGAAGCAGCATTTTTTAGCGGTACAAAGGTTGGAGCTACATATGGCCAAGCTTTCAAATCTGGTGAGGTTGAATATCTAAAGCAAGGATTTGCAAGAGATGAATGGAGTAAGCATCATCAAGGTGGTCCAACTGGATATCTACCAAGAGACTTTCCAGCTCATGAAAAGAGCGCTCAGGTAATAGGTGTTAATAACGCCATTGCATGGAACCCAAGTGCTGCCGGGATAAAGGTTGAAGACACCTTAATTACTACCCCCACTGGCTTTGAGATTATTACCTCTGATCCAAGCTGGCCGAGCATTGAAATAGCCGGCCGAGCCCGCCCAGATATCGCTCGCCCTTGACCTAAACGTTATAAAAAAGAGGTAAAAAAGCGTTGACCGAGCTCGCCTAGGGCGTAAGACTCAGGCAATTGAAGTGGTCTGACCACTCACAATAGGCCGGAAGGAAGTCTTATTTAGATGCTCCGCTACGGAATTATCGGCATCGGCGCCATGGGCCGTGAGCATGCCGAAAACTTATCTTTTATCGAGGGCGCATCAGTTACTGCAATCAGCGATCCAGATTCTAATTCAAGAGAACTAGCGATTAAGCAGCTAGGAGAGTCAGTAAAAGTATTTACCGATCATAGGCAGCTTCTAGATTCTGGCCTAGTTGATGTAGTAATTATTGCAACTCCTAACTTTACTCACGTTGATATTTTAGAAGATGTGCTTAAAACATCACTTCATGTCTTTATTGAAAAACCGCTCTGCACCACCATTGATGATTGTCTAAAAGTTATTCAGTGGTCAGAAAATAGAAGTGGCTTAGTTTGGATGGGCCTTGAATATCGTTATATGCCGCCAGTTGCTGAATTGATTTCTATTGTTCATAGCGGGGGAGTTGGCCAAGTTCAACAGGTCTCTATAAGAGAGCATCGCGAACCTTTCTATCCAAAAGTTGGCAATTGGAATCGATTCACATCAAAAACGGGTGGAACGCTAGTTGAGAAGTGCTGCCATTACTTCAATCTTATGGATCACATCGCTAAGGAGCGTCCAAGTCGAGTCTTTGCCTCCGGTGGGCAGAGAGTTAATTACCTAGATGAGAGCTATGACGGAGTTAAGGCAGATATGCTCGATAGCGCTTATGTGATTTTGGAATATCCAAGTGGAAAAAGAGCGATGCTAGATCTCTGTATGTTTGCTGAAAATACCGTTGATAAGGAACATATCTCCGTAACGGGAAGTGAGGGCAAAGTTGAATCATTTCTTCCCTCACTAGAGCTGCGTTATGGCAAGCGAAGCGCGGTTGGAAACTTTAAGCAGTGGAGCCATGATGCTTCAAAGCCAAAAGTTGAATCACGAAAAGTTTGGGATGAGAGCATTAAATACAATGGATTTCACTACGGGGCTTCATATCTTGAACACTTAAAGTTCTTTAACGCTATAAAGAGCGGAAAAGGCCCAGATGTGAGCCTGGAGGATGGACTTAGAAGCGTTGCATCTGGCCTTGCTGCGCAGTTAAGTATCGCCCAGGGGCGCCCGGTAGCAATGAGTGAAGTATTACCGGCGGGGTGGAATTAATGGCTAGCTGCACTTTGATTCCTCTTGCTCGTCCAACATTTGATGTCTCAGCTGCGCAGAAGTTCTTTGATTCTGCTCGTGATCTTTTAGGTGAAATTGGAGCTACTGTAAATGGCCCAACATCACTTGTAATGACTCCAGAGGACACCGCTAGCGCTGAGGCAAATCTTAATTCTGATGAGAAGCTCTATATTCTCTTTAATGCATCTTTTGCAGATGCCTCTGCCGCTGTATCTCTTCTCTCTAAAGTTTCAGGTGATGTGCTGCTATGGTCGGTTAGAGAATTTGGTGAAGTAGGCGATCGACTTCTACTTAATTCAATGTGTGGATCAAATCTTGCAGCCCATGCACTTCGAGTAAATGGTAAGAGAATTACTCATCTACATGGAAATCCTGATGAAGCACATGTTAGAGATGCTCTCTCATCTGCTCTATCGGGAGAGATGCCAGATGTTGGTCAACCGCAGAAAGTATCTGGTCAATTGGCAGATGTAGATAAGGTTAAGAATTCACTGGCTAAATTGAATGGATTAACTATTGGCGCAATTGGTGATGCGCCAGCTGGTTTTACTCCTTGCACCTACGATGAAGAGGCGCTGAAGAAATCATTTGGTTTAAATATTATTAATAAATCAATTCCTGAAATCTTTGCAGATATTGCAGCTGTGCCACTTGATAAAGAGAGCGCAGAATATAAGGATGCTTGCCAGGCTCAGCCATCTCTTAAAAATGTTCCTGAGAAAGAGGCTCGAGTTAATGCCAGCACGAGAGTTGCGCTAGATAACTGGATAAGGGCTAATGACTTATCGGCAATTGCTATGCGCTGTTGGCCTGATTTTGCAGTTGATTTAGGAGCTTGCCCTTGCGGGGCGATGGGAAGAACGGCAACGAGTGGAACTCCTGCAGCCTGCGAGCGAGATGTCTATGGCGCAGTAACTATGCTGCTTTTAGAGGCGCTTGGCTCTGGAACAAATTACTTAGTAGATACCGTGGATTTAGAAGAAGATGAGAACATTATTCGAATCTGGCATTGTGGTTCTGCTTCAACCACTCTTGCTGTTGATCCAGATAATGCAACGCAGTTCATACACTGCAATAGAAAGCTAGGTGTGGCCGGTAACTTCCCCTTGAAGACCGGTCCGGTTGTTCTGGTAAGGCTGGATACCGATATCGATCCAGCAAATCAGAGCAAACTCCGATTAGTAATGACTAGTGGTGAATCACTATCTGCTCCTAATCGGTTCCAAGGTAATAC
>JBMTBW010000024.1:0-11753 GCA_049430265.1 Candidatus Nanopelagicaceae bacterium
CGGTGTCACCTTTCGGTCCTTGCGGACCGGTATCGCCGGTGTCACCTTTCGGTCCTTGCGGACCGGTTGCACCAGTAGGGCCAATATCACCGGTGTCACCTTTCGGTCCTTGCGGACCGGTATCGCCGGTGTCACCTTTCGGTCCCGTTAAATTTTCTGTGATCAGAGAGCTTCCATCTCCGTATTGAATTGTCAAAGTGCCATCATTATTATCAATTACATTAGTAATTCCTACGCCTTGAGATCCTGTATCGCCTTTTTGACCTTTAGGACCTGGGAAAAGGTTATTTGAGGAGATAGTTACTCTAGCCAAGACTGCCCCCTAGCATTGGAACATCAAAGAATCGGCCATCATTGTCAGCTGACTTCTTAAATGAAAAGTGCGCGTGTTTGGTGTGTGGATTAACGCCGCGATATTTACGCCATTTCCATAAAGACTTTGGTGAGGCTATTTTACCGTTGTAAATGACATAAGCTAAACGCCCATCTTTGCGAGCGTTGCTGCATAGTTGATTTACGATATAAGCCATTTCTTCAGGTTGCTTACGCAGTAAATCAGAATCAATATCTAAAGCTCTGACCCAGCCGTTTTTATCCGGATTATGATCCGATTTAATTTTGGAGTGACGGTCATCGCCCTTAGTGCCATCCGAGCTTCTGTCCCGTTCTGGGTAGCAGTCATCGAATTGCTCTCTTAGTTGAACCGCTGCTTTAGATAGTTTCCAAGTCATTATGCAGGGAAGAACTCTCCGCCATCGATACCTTCAGGATGAGACCAGCCATCTGTGTATTCGATGTATTTGTCAGGATGAGCATCTAACTCATCTTGCCCTGGATCAACGATAATGTTGATTACCTTTGCATTTTCAATTACTGCGAATGTTCTCATAGCCAATACTCCACCGTAATCATTCCTTGACCGCCGTTATTACCTAATGATGTTGATACGCTAGGCAAAGCTCCATTAGCAGCAAGCAAACCTTCACTACCCGCAGTTGTATTAGCTACTCCACCATTTGCAGTCGTAGCTCCAGTAAATGTCGTATTCCCACCAGATGTAGCAGGAGTGATGCCGCCAATTGTGCTCCGGCCCGTGCCGCCAGCACCAATTGCATAACTGATTGAAGTACCTGGAGTTGTAGCTACAGTGCTGATTCTGATTTCTCCGTATGCGCCACCAGGACCAACGCTGGTTGAGCTAAGAGCGTTATATCCACCGCCACCACCACCAATAGTTGTCACCACTACTTGAGTAACCCCAGCGGGTACGGTCCAAGATGAGCCGGAAGTTAAAGTCTCGACAGTCTTTTGTGGAATCTTTTGAGGATAAGAACTAATTCCCATTACGCGATCTCCACCCCAGCAATGTGGAAATTAACTGAGGTAGCTGAAGCCAATCCTTCAATTAAATCCGCTGCGCTCAATACTTGTTTCAAATCAATGTAAATGCTCTGATTGGCCAAAATAGTGCTAGTGGTATGAAGTGATACACCATCAAGCGTTAGACTGAAAGTCTGATTAGACGAGCTGGTGTTAGTGACCACTATTGAGGAAACTATAGTCGTAGTCGCTGAAGGTACTGTGTAAAGGGTTGTATTGCTAGTAGCAGCTGCCCCTCTAAATAATTGCTTAGGTGTTGTTGCCATTAAATTGCTCCCATCAATTGAGCTATTTGGATTTCATTCATCGCCCAAACTTGGGCATCAATGCTATTTACGACAGTACGAATAGCCAAAGCGCCATCTTTGACGAAATCCGAATTATCGGGTTCATCCCAGCCAAAATTAGGACTTAGCGCCATTTATTCTCCTACTCGTATTCATACCATTGTACCGCGACATCTACATCCTCCCAGGCAGTAGCAGGATCAACATCTTGCCAGCGAGTTGGAGCTATTGAAAGAGTTGCCTCGGTAGTTGTCAGGTTGAGCTGGGCTGACCATCTATTGATAGTCCAGTTCCATCCCTCGACGAAACCTACATATCCATCCTCGTAAATCGCATCGGGCAGACCAGTTAATGAAATAGGGAAACCCAACCTCATAGCGATTAAAGCATCCAATTGAACGCTTGAAACGTTTGGATTGGCCAATTGAATTGATATGGCTCCAAGAGAAGTTTCTGGCAATGATAAGAGGTTGATGTATCTATTGGCCAGCGCCTGGGCCTCTACGGTTTGCTCTAGCTCTGTGGTCAAAGTTGAAGCTGATACGCCATAAAGGGAAATTGAACTGGCATCACTAGCTGAAACGCTCTGATCATTCTTATATTTGAGAGTAAGGCTGTTGATGATATTAGAACGGGTACGAGAGCTTTGAAGTCCTGCAGAAAGGATTGCATCTAGATCTAGATTGGTATATCCATTATCTTGAATATCATTTAGTCTTCTGGCTTCATTTGCATAGCCGACCTTATAATCGGTAGTCTCATAAATATATCCACTTACCATCTGGGCATATTGAGCGGCTAGAGAATAAGCATCTGTGCGACCATTGTCTTTTGCAGTTAATTCATAAACCCCAGGGGTATCTACTATGTCAATAGTAACTCCAGCTGCGGTAAGGATACGATCCATTCGGTCATCGTCATACTCTTTTGGAAAGGCTGTGGCATTGATAACTGTGCGAGACATCTGGGCAAATGGTCCATAAGCCTGAATGGTGGTCACCGTCAAAACTCCAACTTCACCATTAGCTGCTATGGAGTTATTGACCTGAGAAACTTTGCCAGTAAATATAGTTACTGGATCACCAACTGAATCTTCAATAGAAACTGTTAAAGTGGAATCAATATCAACTGCTATTGCTGTCCCATTAGGACTGACTAAGGAAACGGTAGCAACTGAAGCTCTAGCCTGCTCCCATATTTGACTTCGGCCAAAACTAATGGATACGCCATTGATTGTCTTATCTGTGTAATTGGTTGCCCCGATTGTGACTATAGCGTTTGGACTATATGTCATCCGGTCACCAAGTAGCTAGATCCGATATTACTGAAACTGCCAGAAAGTGATGCCTCTCTGTTTAGAAGCTCTACGATTTGGCGAGCTGTGGAAGAAGGGTCTATCGCACCTGAGACATTGATATTGATTGTTTGGCCTGAAGTGCTTAATTTGTTATTAGGAACGATATTTCCATAAGTGGAAGGGGTAAATAACTCAGGGCCTTGTTCGCCGACTAGGTAGGTAGTTCCAGCATTGACTGGACCACCCATTGCTTTACCGCCACCAAAGACTCCGCTAACAGCTCCACCGATTGATTTGCCAAGTCTAATCATTGCTTCTAAACCGTTTACTATTCCTCCAATAACGTCTAGGACTAAAGCAAAAGCTTTAGCTATTCCCTCAATAGCAAGTTTCAAAGCGCCACCAAAGAAGGGCAAAAGAAATCTTTTAGCAAAATCAATAATGGCTTCAAGTTCTTCTCTGTTATCTTCAACAGCCTTTTTAACTGTTTGGAAAGCGTTTTGGATTCCTTCAATAATCGGTATGATAAAAGTTTTGGCAGTTGCTACAAAATCATTAAACGCTGAAGTTATACCTTTTTTACCACCCATTGATTCAATAAAATTAGATACAGCTGGGATAACCTTATTTACGATATTATCAATAATGGGAGTAATTGCATCGAGGATAAATGAGCCGACTGTCTCTTTAGCTTCATCAAAGGCAACTTTCAGCCTAGCCATCTTTCCCGCGAATGTGTCAGCCTGGACTGTTGCTTGTCCTTCAAAGGTTTTAGAGAGCGCAGCTACGGCTCCATCAAAATCTTTATTTTTTATAATTGCCGCATCAAGACCAACACCAAGCCGCCTTATAGCTCCGAGGTTCCCGTCATAGGCTTTACCAAGAGCTTCAGTTACGGCCGAGAGATCCTTGCCAGTACCAGCTGCAATATCAAGGGCTAGTTTCTGTAATTGTTGAGCCTCAGTCACATCCCCTGTTGCGCGGACTAATCGATCTAGGGAAGGTCTTAATTTGTCATCGGCTACGCCTGTCTGTAAAGACATTGCCAAAATTGCTTTTTCTACTGAGGCTATTTGTTTTTCGGTCGCACCTGTAACGTTGCCCAGAGTGGTAGCTAACTTTGCTTGAGCGGCCTCATCTTCAATGGCAGCCTTAACTCCATCAATAGCCAATTTGCCAGCATAGGCAACAGCTGCAGCGGTAGCCACAGCAAAGGCAACAGCGGCCTTCTTACCAAAGTTAGCCAGTTTAGTGCCAAAGCCTTCGACCTCTTGAGAGCCAGTTGATAGCTTCTTCTTTAGATCATCAACATCAGCAAGAATGGATAATTTGAGCGTTCTACTTTCAGCCATTACTTATTCCATTTCTTCAGAATATCAGAGAAGGCTTCTTGCCATTGCTTCACTAATTCAGGCTGAATTTTGCGAAGGGTTGGGTAAATGAAGTAACCAGCATTGCCCCGTCCTTTGCTTGGAGTTCTTCTCGGGAATTGGCTATAACGATTACTTCCAAATTCATAACCTGCCCAGAGATCTCTTGTCGTTGCTCCACCAGAAAAACGCTGAGAAGCAAAGCCATATGAGAATTCTCCAACTTTGCTGGATTTAGAAATTCTGACTCCTTGAACAATTCGCGATACTGCCGAGCGCCCAAAGATTCTGGTAAGCGAATAGGCCTTGATTTCATTTGCTGCATATTCCGCAAGGGCGCTTGATTGCTTTCGGGCTTGGTCGATTGCTTCTTGATCCATTGCTTTGAACGCGCCGAGAATAGAGCGGAGCTCGCGACGATCATAAGCAGTCGTTTCACTTGCCACCGTTTCTCTCCTTCAAAATATCTAAGGCTGTGAGGATGTCATCGGCATCAACCCAGTACTGCATTGGGATATTGGTCGCGATAGCCAATTCGATTATTAGTCGATTTAGGCTTCCGACCGGATGTCTTTTGGGCTATCACTCTCGGAATCAATATCGGCTACGGTATCAATCCAAGCTTCAAAGGGCTTAACTGGCTTTCCAGCATTGGCTCTTTTATGTGCGTTATACGCAAGAAATAATAGATCCCAGATTCCGATGTTAGCGGCATCTTGAATTGTCTTCTTTGTCTCGCGTTCCCATTTTGCCCACTCAGGCGGCTGGGCCACATATGTAGCTTGCTCGCCTGAGTTATATGTAATTGTGATTGGTAATTTCATTGCTCCCGATCTCCCTTTTAGCTAATTGTTTCTGTGACTTCGCCTCTTGCAACTTTGAAGGTGAAAGAAACTGTTTGTGCTGAAGTTCCTGATCCGCCTGCAGTTGGATATTCAGGCAGAATTGGGAATACAAATTGAGCCCCAGTTGCGGCTGTAAGCGTTACGGAAATTTCTGTGTTAGGTGCTGTGTCGCAGGCTGCCCAGATTGCTTCGCATACTGAGTTAGCTTTACCCCAGTCAGCAAGCATATCTAGCTGGAAGGTTCCCTCGGTATTTACTACTTTGTAAGCCTCGCCATCAAGAGTCTGGTAAGTCTCGCGAACGAAAGTCTTTGTTAATACAGCGTTGGTCGCTTGCGCTTCGATGTCAGTTCCACCTGTGAAAGACAGCGAAATGTCGCGACCGGTTATTACTGTGGTTGCCACTTTTTCTCCTTAGATTAGTTTGTGTAATAGGTGGAAACTCGAATATCTGCAACCAGCATATTGCTGGAACCGACCTGAGTAACCGTTGGACGTTCTACTGGACCGACTTCATAGCCGGCTGGTATAGCGCCCAAAACTGAGAATACGAGCTGCTCAAGATTGTCAAGAGCGGCTGGGTTCGATGCATAAACGACGCAGCAAGTAATAGTCATATTGACTTTGGCGTGAAGAACCGTTTTGTTTATTGTTTCTAATTCTAAATACGGTGAGTCTGGAACTAAAATTACGGCTGGGACAGGAACGTTCTCTGGAACGTGAGTAAATACGTTCGCTGATACGCCAGCCAGCGCAGTAGCTAATGGTTCCCGGATTGAGGAAAGGATACTCATTGAACCATCGTCTCTACGTCTATAAATGGACCGAGAAGGCCAGAGACTCTATTGAATAAAGATCTACCTAAGCGGAAAGGTGATGGGGCAAAATCTACGCCTTCGATTTGTCCGCCTACTGCGGTTCTAGATTGGAAGACTTCGGTAGAAACTGCGTAAACGGCTGATTCGACTGCGCTATTGCCGACATAAGTAGCAGCGCCTGAGAGGGTTGCCAATCCGCTAGGGATAACGTTCTTGGAAATGATGTCTGCATTTGTGATTGATACTGAGAACGCAGAGTCATTGAGTAAAGCTGTTGTAATTGTGTGGGTTCCATTAAATGGGCTTCCGCATCCTGTGATTACTACTGATTGACCTTCAGTAAAAGGATTTAAGTTTGTAGTTGAAAAGTAAGCGACATTGTCAGTTAGGGAAACTGCATCAACGGCAATTGCAAATTTATTAAGCATTGGCAAAATGACGGATTCAGCTGTATCAATAATGTCATCAAGATAAGCATCGTTATATAACGAAGACGAAACGCCAAGCACTGATCGCAGTTGCGTGGCTGTGATAATGCTTGGCATTTTGTCTCCTATTCGTTAAAAGGGCCAAGCTGGTCGGGAGCGGCCAGCCTGACTATTTATCAGGTGAGGTTGAAGCGACGTACTCCGCCACCAAAGATTGGGGCGATTGCGTAGTAACCATAAACAGCGACCTGAAGTTGGCCATTTGCGAGAGCCTGAACCTGAAGTGTGGTTGTAGGTGTCTCGTAGTAACGGAATGACTCTGGAGCAACGATAAATGCTGACTCATCAATTAGCGTTGTTACCGACATATGAGGATCAACTGCAAGGTTAAGTCCTAGAACGTTACCCTGAATTGATTGACCTGAAACATTACCGCTTGCATTTTGTGGCTGTGCTGCCATAAAGAGTGAACGGTTTGTGGTGTCATCGGCAGACATAATTGTCTCCCACCAAGCTGTGTTAGCAACGAGGTTCTTTGCAAACTTACCGGAAGCAGCATAAGCAGCTGGAACTTCCTTAGCAATGTATGCCTTGAGACCAGCAACAGTTGCAGCCTGTGTTGCAGCGGCAGTTCCTGAAGCTGTGAAAGCTGCGATTACTGCGCCATCTGTGTACTTAGCATATGCAGATGAGAGTTCGCGAATTAGCTCATCATAGAAAACTGGTGAGCTGCGATCTAGCAATTCCCAGGAGATGGTCTGAATGCCGGCTGCCTTCTTAACATCAACTGTGATGTAAGTTGAAGCCATTTCAGTTCCACCAAGAGCGCCATTCTCAGCTTCAAGAGTTACTGTTGGAGCTGTTGAAAGTTTAGGCAAGGTGAAGCTCATTCCACTAGCTGGAAGAACTCCGCGAACGATTGAATCTACGGCTGGACGGCCATCGATTGTGTTTGTTGCAAACTCGTTAAGGTGTGGAGCAAGAGTTAGACCAGTATTTGTGCTGGTGTCATTTGCTGCCTTAACATAGATACGAGATTCCTCGTTGCCCATAGCCGCCTTGATGCTGTGCTCTAAATAAGAGCCTGCATTGACGATTGGGGAGCGAGGAGTGGTGAAGAAAGCTGGCTTTGGAGCCGCTGCTTCAACCTTTGCTGCTTCTACCGTTTCTTCGGCAGGAGCAGGAACGGTAGTGTCAGACACTTGTTCTCCTTCGGTTGTTGGTTGCTCTGATTCAACGGGTGCTGGATCAGAATTCTTTTCTTCTTCAGATGCTGCTACTTCCGCTACTCTCGCGGAGTCAATCGCTGGGTCGGTGACGAGGCTGACCTCGACAAGCCTGCTTGCGGTGATGGACATAGTCCCCTTTTGATTGTCCCAAGCATCAACTTGGACTCCAACCGAGAAACCGTCTCTGAGCCCTTCCGAGGCCTCGATGAGAGCATCCTCACCGGCCATTGTGGTCGCAATCTTGAAGACTGCATCGATACCGTCTTTAGTGACATTGGCTTCCATCAACTTTCCAATTGGACGAGTGCGATCGTGCTCTAAAAGTAATTTGATTCCCTTGCCCATCTCAATTGAGTTATCTGCAAAGATTGTTGGTCCGGCTGAGGTATTGCCTTGCTCATTCCAAGTAACAATTTTGCCAGAGATAGTCCGAGTCTTTGCATCGGATGCTGTTATAGTCATTGGGAAATTTATCTTCATCGGATTAAGTCTTCTTCCTGTTGAATTTGCTCAACGCTCATCGCTCCGATGGTGTTGAGAATCTGATAGACCTGCGCTCTTTCCAAAGGATTGCCGCGTAGGAAATCATCTAGATCAAAACGAATCTTGCTAGTTGATGGGCAAATATCTGGAAGGCTTAGTCTTTCCTCAATCGCTGAAAGAATCGGGCGAAGTGAGAAATCTACGAGCGAGCGGCGCTCAGTTGTCGCGTTGCTATATGTCATTGAAGTTGTTTCGGCAGATAGGAAGTAGGCTGGTATGCCAGCTGCTCTAGCAAGTTCAAGAGCCAAGTATTGGCGAGCTTCTACTAGCTGTAAGGCTTTAGGATCAAAGCCCACCTGTTGCATTTCAACATCTGCATTTAAGAAAGCAGTTGATTTAGTTGCTCTGGAGTTTCTCCAGGCTTCCATAAGTTTTGCGATACGCTCTGAAGGTAGATTAGTTCCATTTGATTTAAGAACCATTGATGGAACTGGCTCTTTTGCATAATTAAGAGCTGCCATTTCAAGTTCTACTGCAGTTCTGATTGTGCGACCTGCTCTATTTAGGAAACCCTCATCTGCTCCATCAAATCGAATTAAACTGCCTACACCATTGATAGGTGCGGTTTTACCATCGACTTTATATCCAACAATTTCAGTATTAGAATTATTATATTCAACGATTACGCGCATTGGATCAATACGAGTCCAAGCTCTTACTCGGCCATCTTCTGCATAAGCATCTAAGACAAGGCCAAAGCCAACCCCATATAACCAAATATCTTCAACAAGCCAGTTGTAAACGACAAAGCCGGAAACTCGAGGATCTGGTTGGTTTATGACTCTCAAGGATTCTATGTGAGCTCCGGTAAATTTATTATACTGCTCAAGAGGTAACGATCCAATGATTCCGCAGATTATGTTGCGAGCTCTTGCAACGGATGGAACCGACATAGCAGTTGCGCGATCCATTGTGGTAGGTGCATTAAGTAATCCATAGATGGATGATTGAAGATTGAAAGGCGCTAAAGAAGCTTCGACATCTACCTGTTTAGAAGTGGCAGCTGTGAGCGTTGGAAATAAGAAATCGCGAAGTCCCATTGCTCACATTGTAAGACAGCCATCTTACATAACGACTATGTCCACCTCTGTTTCAGCGGCAGTTGCATAGTGTGTTGCCAAAGCCGATGCGACTGCTCCAGTAATGACTGCTCCTGAGACTTTGCGACCCATTACCCATCCACCATCGCCAAAGGCCAATCTGACAGCTGATAAGCAATGCTTGGTCAATTCATCCTGGCCTGCGTGGACAAGTCGATTAGAGGAAATGGCCGATAGGAACTCATCACAGGAGGTTGCATACTCCTGGCCATCGATAGCTTCAACATTTAGCCCAGCTGGTATCAAACGAGCCGCTACTGCGCTGGCGGTCCTTGCAGAGTAGAGCACCTTTTGAGTTTGAAACTTCCTATACCAATCGGCTAGATCATTGGCTATCAATTTATCCGATAGGTAGCCTGGATTGGTCCAAGTCTGTAGCAATTGAATTTGAAACTTATCTTTGCCCAGTCTTTGAGAGGCTACGAGGCTTGCGTGTCTGCGGTCAGGGGATAGATCAAGAGCCAACCAGGTGTCAGCCCCATAATCTAGCTTTAGATCTGCAACGTAACAAGATTGCCATTGAGAAGGATTGATAACTGGGTTGATTGTCTGGACCCATTGGCATAAAACCTCTGTGCGCACAATGTCTTCAGGATCATTTAGTACTGCTCGGATATTGTCGGGATGAATTGTGTGGCCAAGTGATGGATTAGCTTGACAGATACCAAACCAAAAGTCCGCTGAGTTATCAAATTTGATTTCAGGCTTTGCTGACCATTCAAACCATCCGATTTCATCATCATTGCCTAGCATTGAGGCTAATGCGCGTTCTCTTAGTTTATTTAAGACCACCGAGTGCTGATCTCCAGCATTTGAATAAAGCCAAGACTGAGGATTGGAAGAAGCCATTTGGGTATATCGCAAAGCAGACCAAACATCCTCATCCTGATACTCTCTAACCTCATCTAGATGGATTGTTGAAGGCGCTGCGATGCCTCGACCAGCAGAGTTATTAGCTCGAACGATATATCGGCGGTTATTAGTAAATTGAAGCTCTTGAAACCCCTTACTTTCTAGCTTCTTAACGAATTGAGCATTTAATTCAGGAGTCTGTTCAACGATTGCGTAGATCTTATAAAAGATTTCAGCTGAAGTAGTTAGTTTGTGGGCTGTATGGACTTGAAGCTTCTCATCTAAATCAAAGATTCTCCAAAGGATATTAAGCGCCATAAAGGTCGATTTACCATTTTGGCGGGCAACTAATACGCTGATTACTGGGTGAGCCCATCTACCATCTGGCTTTACTTTGAGCGCGTGGTGAGCCAGCCAAACCTGCCAGGGGAGTAAGGTATGGCCTATTCTTTCGCAAAACCTCACAAATTCTTCGCCTCGAGAAGGTAAATCGTTGAGTTTTGTGTGGATTCTAGGTTCTACCACACCTCGGTAAGCCGATTCGTCCCGAATAGGAACAAGCTCGCCCGATTTGTTTTCAGGAAAAACCAGCTCAAGCAAAGTAGTGCCGTTCCGTCTTATTTTCAGAGAATGAATTCCCAGTGGGGGTCGTGGGTTTTGCCCGGTCGCTCAAAAAAGACCCGGGTGCTATGCGATCTCTTTTACCGCTATTGCAGCGATTACAAGCAACACATAAATTATCTTCTATGTCTAGGCCACCCTTACTTAGTGGGATGATGTGATCTATGGTGTTGCCATACTGCCCACAGTACTGACATATACTCTGATCTCTAATTAGTATCTTCTCTCTTAGCTTACGATAAGCAGTAGTGTGATACTTAGGGTTGCCTGCCATTAGTGCCAGCCCCTAGTCTCAAGGTGATGTAGTGCATCGCAGGCATCATCATATCTGTGTCTTATATATTTAATGTGCACATCTATTTGCTTCTTAGGGCTTAAGTCTTTATACCACTTAGATCGCATTTGTCCTAGACCGTAGTGTGATCCATTACGAGCTTTATAATTCCAACTACTCTCTTTACTAATTAGCCAGTTATAACATTGAAATTCTGACCAATCTAATTTGTTATATGCATAAAGCTTTAGATTCATATCTGCTTTTGATGGTATTGGATTTATTATTACTATCAATGCAGCCAGTAGTGTCGTAGGTATCAACCGAAGACAATAGGCCTGCCCTAAACTCTGGCTACGGGCTGCCTTCGGGCCCCGCCTTAGACGGAGTGTACTACCCTTGTCAAGTAGGCTAACATAAGTGCTGTTCAGAGCCATATTTACCCTCTATTCCAATAGATTCCCAATTATCTATCTGATCATCAATCGTTCTAAAGATTGGATATATGTCATCAATCATTACGAGAATACCTACTTCCAGCAGGTGTGCCTTTAGTAGTAGCTTCAATGAGGCGTTTATTTCGCGCTAATTGAGCTTTGGCGCTAAGTAATTTCTTTTTACCTCTCCATCGTTTTGTTTTACTCATCCTTCTAATTCCCATATCTTCTTAAACTCTAACTGGCCTGATTGAAACGCGTTCTTCAGCGTTT
>JBMTBW010000025.1:0-11435 GCA_049430265.1 Candidatus Nanopelagicaceae bacterium
GCTATCTCTTTGCGATAAACCTCATGGCCTTTTGACTGACCAAGTGAGGCAAGAATAGTTCTGGGATGAATCTCGCCCCAACGAAGATGCGGACTTAACTTACTTGTTCCTTCAATGCCTGGAATATTTCGATTATCGCCATAATCTGTAGCAGAATCTTTTAAAAACTTCTTAAATCTTGTGAGCGCAGCTGCTTCTCCCGCTTCTTGTAAAACAATTCCTTCAGGAGATTTCCAATTCGGAATATTTTGATCACTTTTCTTAGGTGTGACCCAATTAGGACTTTTAGGTGCTGCAACTGGAGCGCGCCAACCATGAGCTAACCATGCTCGATAAAAAGGGGTATAAACCCGATAAGGCGTTCCATCACCTTTTAAAACTCTTCCTGGAGCAACGGCGTATGAAGATCCAAGTTGTTCTAATTTGATTCCTGCAATTCTTAGCTCTTCATCTCTTGCATTCCCATAGGGAGCATAGGGAAAAGCTGAATGAATTGACGTTGTTTCATATCGCTTCATTAAATTTGAAAGGACTTCTACTGGATTTCCACTAATCACATGGAGAGCGCCTCCTAGAGAATCATTTAAAGCCCTTAGTGAATTAGCAAGAAAAGCTCTGCGATGATCGCCAGCTCGCTCTGAGATTTCATCATCCAAAATAAATAGTGGCACAACTTCATTTGCTTCATCAAGACAAGCTAGAAGCGCAGGATTATCTGCAAGTCTTAAGTCTCTTCGAAACCAGAAAATAGAGCGCTTACTCATGGCGTGATTCAACCACTACTTTTCATATTTAGCGCCGCGATCTTGATTAAAAGAGGCGATAAATGCCAAGGGAGGCGCTGTCAGATTTATAAATCTGCCCCTTTAGTTCAGGACCATATAGGCGCTGCTTCACTTCGTCAATGCCTTCAATCTTGCACTTCTGAGCAGATCGGCTCACTACTACTAAAAGTTTTTCCCGCTTAGATTCTCTTTCAAAGGCCAGTAGGTCATCTTCAATCAATATCCAACGCAGCCCTCCTTGAGCTAAGGCGTGAGACTGGCGTCTAATTTTAATCAGCTTACTAACTTCGCTTAGAAATTCATGATCCCAGCTCTGTCTGCTCCAATCGATGGTTCTGCGCCCATCTTCTCCCCACTGTCCCTCTACACCTAATTCATCGCCTGCATAAATTGAGGGAACGCCAGGATAGGTAAGTAGAAGTCCCATGCCAGCAATATGGCGCTTAGTATCTCTTCCTACAACATTTCTAAATCTTGCAGTGTCATGTGAATCTAGTAAGAGCATTGAGGAGACAAAATTTCTCCAAGGAATAGTTGAAGAAAACTCTTTCATTGCCGAAACCATCTCGCCAGCAGTAAAACGAGGAATTGATACTGGGACACCAAAGAAAGCTTTTTCAACTTCAGCTCTATGGTTTAGCCATCCCCAGATAGGACGCATAAAGCCGTTGTAGTTCATAGTTCCATGCCAGCCAAATCCATCTAAATCACTGGGGAAATGATCCGCATTTTCCGCAACTAACCAAGCTTGGCTATTGCTCTCCTGCAGCGCTTTCCTTACGCCAGCAATAACCTCGCCGTTGATGTCTTCTCCCTTGTAGCGACCAGTCATATTGCCAACATCTATTCGCCATCCGGAGAGGTTGTAAGGTTTCTTCAGCCATTTCTTAACTATTGAATTCTTTCCTTCATACATCAACTCACGAAGTTTCTGGGAGTTGTAATTTAACTTAGGAAGAGAGGCAAGCCCCCACCATCCCTCATATCCATGCTTTACTGACTTATCCCAATAAAAAAACTCTCTCTCCTTAGCCTTCTTTGATTTCAAAGATCGTTGTAACCAGCGGTGCTCTCTGCCGCAATGATTAGTGGTTAAATCCCCCATCAAGTAAATTCCAGCGCTCTTTGCCTTCTTTGCTAAACGTATGAGCGCAGCATCGCCTCCAAGAAGTGGATCGACTTCATCGAAGGAACTTGCGTCATATCTATGAGTTGAGCCAGCAGGGAAGATCGGTGTGAAATAAATTCCATTAATTCCTAATTTTTTCAAGTACTTCAGATGTTGAGATACTCCATCGAGATCACCGCCAAAGAACTCCACTCCCGTACTCTTATCTCGTCCTTTAGGAAACTGATCCCAAGGCCTTGAAATGAATTTTTCAGGCTTTAAGTGCTGATACTTTCCTGTTGTTGCAAATCTATCGGGAAAAATTTGATAGAAAACAGCACTCCGAATCCACTTTGGAAAAGCTGGTGTCGCTAGTAATTGAAAGTCATTTGCGCTAGTTACATCATGGCTTTGAAATCCACGAGCATTAAGCCAGGAGTAGGTATCCCCGTTTACTATCAAGAATCGATATGGGGTTTTCAAATTCCTTATCTCTACCTTAACTTGCCACCACTGCTCACCCTTAATAATGCTTCTCTTCATTGGAAAGAAACGTGGTTCTCCATCGTGATAAAGCCTTAATATTGCTTGCTCGATTGGGAAATTAGAACCTGCGCGAAACTTAAAGGTGACTCTCTCCTGTAATGTGGGAGAGCTTGTGCTTAAGTAAAGTTCACTGCCATCATGGTGTGGCAATATTGAAAGCGATTTCTCGAAGCTCATTTTTCCCTCCTTTAGAGTCAATAACACTTGCCTTTACTTCAATCGGTCCAGAGTATTCGTTAGGATCAATAAAGACATTAAAAGGTTGATTCAGGTCAACACCAAGAGTGCTCCATTTGCTATCACTTTTGGTTCTTATAAAGAACTCTGCTATTGCTAGATCTTTGCTCTCAACTTTTAAAGAAACGTTATAGAAACCACTTAGAAAGTCCTCTTTTGCAGAGAGTTTTCCAAGCTTTATTCCTCTCTGGTTTATCTCACTTTCCGCCCTTAACACAGCTGAACTAAGTCCATCTAGCTTAAGAGTTAACTCACCGCTCATACTCGTAAACGATTTACCACTGATTAAGTCTTTCCATTTTCCACTGGTAGCTGTTGAGATTTTTACCGTGCTGGTCTTGGCGCTATTATTTAGAACTACTAGATACTCTCTCTTCTCACTTATTGCTCGCTTTGAAAAAGCAAAAACTGATCCCTTGGCATATCGAATCTGCATCTGCTCATTTGCTAAAGCCGGATGGGCTTTTCTCAGTTCAGATAAAGTGATTAGATGCTTGGCAATTGGATTTGAGAAGGTTGCATCGAAGGAATCAGCGCTACCAACTGGTTTACCAGTAACTCTGGGCTCTTGCTTCCAAATTTCAACCTTAGTTGGAAACAAATCTTGGCGAGCTAATTGATCTCTGCCATTGCCACTTCCGAGGATTCCAACTTCGTCCCCGTAGTAAACCGTTGGAACTCCACGACTTAGATAGAGCAGAGTATTGGCCAGTTTTACTCTAGAGAGAAGTTGCCCTGGTGGATTTATCTTAACCCGCTCAATAAGAAAATTTGCTCGCCCCATATCGTGATTACCAAGGAATGTGACTAGATTTGAAGCTGAGGTAGTTGCGCTGGTGTAATAATCATCATAGGCAAAGAGATTCTTTAGGATTGAAGCGTTAGAACTAGAGGCAGCGTAATCAACAGCAACTCTTTGAAACGGAAAATCTAGAGCGCTTTGCATTTTATTAACTCTGATATACGGCATCAAGGCAATTGGGCTTGGCTCCCAAACTTCGCCAAAGATTGTGAAGTTTGCAATGCCTGATTTTTCTGCAATCTGATTTATCTGTGGGCTCCAGTTTTTGAAGAACTGATCATCTAGATGCCTGGCAGTATCAACGCGAAAACCAACAAATCCATATTTTTCAATCCAATCGCCATAGATTGCAGCAAGTCCGTTATATACCTCGGGCTTTTCGGTAGCTAGATCATCTAAACCAAAAAAGTCACCATCTCTGACGCATGCCCCAGGGCTCCAGCAACTATTCATATCTCCATAGTTATGATAATTACTTATCTCATTAAGCCAACTTGGATTCTTTATATTTTTATACTTATCTGGAATATAGGCATCTCGATTTTTATACCAAACTATGTCTCCGGTGTGATTGGTAACTACATCAAGAATTAGTTTTAATCCCAACTTCCCGGCACAGTTTCGAAGCGCCATTAAGTCTTCTTTGCTGCCTAAGTGAGGATCAACGCCAAGAAAATCAACGCCCCAATAACCGTGATATCCAGCGCCACCATCAGTTGGTGGTTGTTGCGCCACTAACGGAGTTAGCCAAATGGCAGTAAAACCTAATTTCTTTAATCTTGCTAGTCCGTCATCATCAACACAGTTACCGGTAAGGCCCTTTAAATCTCCACCATGAAAGAAAGCGGTATGCGTTGGATTAAATCCAGGGAAGTTATCGTTACTTGGATCACCATTTCGATAGCGATCTGGCATAACAAAATAAATAACTTCTTTATCTATCCCAGTTCTTGCAACATCTGTTGTTGGAGTTTGAGCATAAAGAGAAGTAAGCGGAGCAAGTAGTAAAGCTAGTAAAGCTATGAAGGCCAGCCTTGAAAGCTTCATTAGCCCTTAACAGAACCAGCAGTTAGGCCACTAATAATATATTTCTGCAGGCTTAAGAAAATAATCACAATTGGTATTGAGGCAATTATCGATCCTGCAGCAAAAGGTCCCCAATTCTCAGAGTACTGCCCGCCAATAAATTGTTGTAGCCCAACAGCAACTGTTCGACTCTCTACTTCAATCAAGAACAATCTGGCTAAAATAAATTCATTAAATGTTCCAATAAAGCTTAAGAGTGAGACAACTGCTAAGACTGGCGCAGCTAAGGGCACAAATATCTGCCAATAAGTCTGCATAGCGCTAGCTCCATCAATCTTGGCCGCTTCATCTAATTCCGCCGGGATCGAATCGACGAAGCCCTTTAGTAGCCAAATATTCACACCCATGGCTCCACCTAGATAAATCAAAATCAAGCCCGCTTGAGTTCCTATTCCAAGGCTTGGAGCAAACTTATATACCCGCTCCATAATTACATAGACTGCTGAAATAGCCAGAATCGCTGGAAACATTTGAATCAGTAGGAGAAGTTGGATTCCAAACTTCTTTCCCTTAAAGCGCAGGCGACTAAAAGCAAAAGCTGAAGCCGCTCCAATAACTACAGAGACAATTGCTACAAAGCCAGAAATCAAAAGAGAATTCTTCATCCAGGTCAGATAGGGAATTCTCTCGTCATTGAAAAGCACATCAAAGTTTGCAAAGGAAATCTCTCTAGGAAGAAATGAAGTGACCTGAAGACTTCCAGACTCATTAAATGCTGATAACAAAACTAAGTAGAGTGGAAATACCGCAAATGCGCACATAATCCAGCCAGTTATATGCCTCCAAAGGTTTTCCCTTAGCCACTTGGTCATGAGAAACTCTCCAGAACTTTAGATTTTCTAACTCCATAAAGTGAGATACTTGCAACAAGGAAGAATATTAGAACTGAAATGGCGCTAGCTAAACCTAAGTCTTGTAGATTGCTGCCGAAGGCAATTTGATACGTGTAACTGATGAGAATATCGGTTGATCCGGCAATCTCGCCATCTAATTGCTCTCTAGGTCCCCCACCAGTTAAGAGATAAATTAAATTGAAATTATTAAAGTTAAAAGCAAATGATGCAATTAGGAGTGGTGAGAGAATCTGTAGAAGTAAAGGTAGCGTCACTTTACTAAAGACTTGTCTGGGATTTGCTCCATCTATCGCTGCAGCTTCTAGTAACTCACTTGGAATTGCTTGCAAGGAACCGCTAGAGACTAAATAAAAGTAAGGAAAACCAAGCCAGAGATTTACCAAAATGACTGCAACGCGAGCAAATGTTGGGTCTTGGAACCAGGCAATATTGCTACCCAATATTTCATTTACTGCGCCGAATTCTGTGTTGAACATACCGCCCCAAATCAATATCGACATAACACTCGGCATGGCGTAGGGAAGAATCAATATTGATCGATAAATTCGACGACCTCTGATTGGTTTATTTAGAGCAAGCGCTAAAAGAAGTCCAAAAGCAAATTGCGTCAGAACAGTCAAAGTAGCAAAAACTACGGTCCAGATAAATACCGAGATTAGAGGGTCCCTGACCCGTTCATCATTTACAAGGCGAACATAGTTGGTAAACCAAGCTGGATCTCGCCACCCTGGTTCAAGAAAATCTGATTTATCATCAGGATTTACATAATTTCCATTGCCATTATCTCGATAAATAGCATCACTTATAAGGCTGCGGAAAATATCTTGTTGTGGCAAGTATTCTAGACTTTGGCGAAATACGGCGCCAACATTTAAGTTCTCCACAGTAATGAAATATTCACTGTTATAGAAATAGCGTTTTGTTGCTGCCTTACTTGCAGATATCTCACCTGCATCTGCCCTCATAAATCCAGTTGCGCCTTGTGCCACTAGGTTCTCATCAAGTTCTACTTGATTTTTCGTGAGCTCGATTCTTCGCTCTGGGGTTGAAATAAAGTAAGAGTCATTAGTGATATCTGAAACAAGTAGCGCATCACTTTCTTGAAATTGGCCAACCACGATATCAAAAGCTGAGTTATTCTCATCGGGCTCAAGGGCTAGCGCTTTAATTCGCTTAACTGCCTCTTCTTTGCCTATGTAATTTCCGGTTTTGTAATTGTAGGTCGACATCACCACGGTATAAAGGATTGGAGTAATTACAAACGCTGCCAGAAGTAGAATTCCTGGAAGAAAGAACTTTAGTGGAACAGTTCTTTTGCTAAAGTAAGTGAAATTTAGTGCAAATATCGAAGCAGCTAGAAATGCTGCTATTACATACTCTTTTTTGGCGAAGGCGCTCTGAGTCAGTGTCAATAAAACAGCGCTAATAAGCGCCAGTAAGACAACCTTGATCGTGGTTGCTACTTTGCCACGGATAATCATCGAGAGCAGAGGTATCACCAACTCCAATTATTTAGAACTGACTTTAGTGCAGAAAGCGAACTGACGTGGTCCATAAGAACCACGTCAGTTCAACTACTTCATCTTGATTTAGATCAAGACTCTTCTACTACTGACTATAGATCGTTAGTGGCAGCCTTGAGATTTGCTCGCCAGATAGCGACCAACTTCTTAGCTTCCTTAACAGGATCTTTGCCATCAACTAGGACTGCAGTCCAGTAAGCAGGAGCTGAATCCCAGTAGCTAGTGCCGCTAGGTCCATTCAAAATTGCTCCAACCTGAGGAATGCTTGCAGCAGCTGCAGAGGCACCAAAGCCCTTTTGGCCATCTGTAACTGTTGCATCTGTTGAAGCACCCTTTTCAGCTGGTGGACGCTTTTCATTTAACTGATAAGCAACTTGACCAGCAGTTGATCCGAAGAAATCAACAAGAAGAGACTTAGCTGCTGCCTCCACACCATTTGTTGCTGCAAATGTTGTTAGAAGTGCGCCAGATACTGATCCAAATGCATTTCCATTCTTGCCCGCAGATGCACCAGGAACCGGCATTAGATTCATAGTGAATCCCTTTGCCTTGTAATCATTCCACTCCCAGTTTCCAATGATTGCAAAAGGAACGCTTCCAGCTAGGAAGTTGTCCTTGCAACCAGTATCTGTTGCTGGGAAGAAACCATTGCTCTTCTTGCCATCCATTAGGAACTTCTTAACATTGCCACCAAACTCATTTGGATTAAATGACTTTGCCTTATTTATAGTTCCATTTGGATTGAAGTAATAAGCATCAGCTCCGAGTGCTGAAAATACTGAGTGCGCGCCCCATGACATACCGCCACCGGCTACACATAGACCAGCCTTTAGGCTCTTGGAAGTCTTATTGGCCTTGTAGTAATCAACCATCTCACCAAATGACTTTGGCGCGGAAGTTACAAGCTTGGTGTTGTAGATCATTGCCACGTTGTTTACGTCAACTGGAATTCCATACAACTTCTTCTTATAAGAAAGATCATAGAACTGGGATGCTGAGAATCTGGCGCGCTGTGAAGCGGTCAGAGTTAGTGGAGCTAGCTTTCCATTCTTAGCAAGTGTTGGAACCCAGTCATTAGCACCAACTACGATATCTGGACCAGTAGTTGCTGTTGCCTTATCGATCGCATCCTTTAGCGCATCGAAGTTAGCAAATGACTTAATAGTTACGGTATATCCCGGAACCCAGTCACCTTTTGTTGCTAGTGTCTTTGTAAGATTTGGTCCGCGTGATTCATCTGCCCAGACCACAATATTCTTGTTGGCGTGTGCAGGTGTCACAGCAAGGCCTGCTGCAAGAGCAAGTGTTGCTAGAACTGCGAACCCTCTAAAGAATTTCTTCTTCATTAATTTTTCCTCCATGGAAGTATCTACAGCGAGGGGCTGCAGAGAAGGCAATTCCAGCCCTAAGCGCATAGCCCGTCAAGGCAGAATGGCCCTATCTGCAAGCTATCTTGGGGGGTTACTTATTTGTTATAAAGGACTTGGCTTTACAGGCTAATTTTCAGACTAGAGGTGAAGCCCTGAAACGCTCTCATCCCAACCCTTAACATCCTCAGGTCTTCTCGGGGCCTTGCCGACATATCTAGCAGATGGCCTAATCAAGCGACCTGTTCTTTTCTGTTCCAAGATATGCGCCGACCATCCAGCAGTTCTTGCTGATGTAAACATTGGCGTGAACATATGTCCTGGAACTTCAGCAAAATCAAGAAGAACAGCGGCCCAGAATTCAACATTTGTCTCCAAAACTCTATCTGGTCTTCTCTCGCGTAATTCTGCTAACGCTGCATCTTCTAGCGCTTTAGCAACTTGATAACGAGGAGCACCAAGTTCTTCACAAGTTCTACGAAGAGTTCTAGATCTTGGATCTTGGGCGCGATAAACACGATGACCAAAGCCCATCAAGCGCTCACCTTTATCTAACAACTCTTTCACATAAGCTCTTGCATCACCGCGTCTTTCAACTTCTTCAATCATATGTAAAACTCTAGAAGGCGCGCCGCCATGAAGTGGACCAGACATCGCTCCAATTGCGCCAGATAAAGCAGCTGCAACATCAGCACCTGTTGATGCAATGACTCTTGCAGTAAATGTTGAGGCATTCATTCCATGCTCTGCAGCAGAGACAAAATAGGCGTCAATTGCACGAACGTGTTTTGGATCTGGCTCTCCTCGCCAGCGAATCATCATTCGCTCAACAACGGTATGTGCTTTATCAACTTCAGCTTGAGAAACCATTGGCTGCCATGTTCCGCGAGCAGATTGAGCGACATATGAAAGCACCATCACCGAAGCTCTAGCTAGATTACTTCTAGCTTCTTCATCTGAAATATCAAGAAGTGGCTTTAGTCCCCATGATGGAGCAAGCATTGCAATTGCAGATTGCACATCAACTCTTACATCACCTGAGTGAATTGGAATTGGAAATGGTTCTGCTGCTGGAAGACCAGGATTAAATTCATCATCAACAAGTAAGCCCCAGACATTGCCGAAGGTGACTCGCCCAACTAGATCATCGATATCAACGCCGCGATATCGAAGCGCACTTCCCTCTTTATCCGGCTCTGCAATCTCTGATTCAAAGGCGATTACCCCTTCAAGGCCTGGCTTAAAGTCTTCATTCATGCGACGTATTCTCCACTTAATACCCTGCTAGACCAAATAGAGCTTGGCAAAGATGCCAAGGTTGGCAAAGTGACGTTAGATACACCTATGGCAGATAGCCCAGAGATTAGCCGCGAGGCAATATCAGCGATGCGCCGCTCCTATGGCGAGGCTGGAATTACTGAAAGCTCAATAAATCCAGATCCAATAGCGCAATTCTCGCTCTGGTTAAAAGAGGCTGCAGCAAATTCTATGATCATTGAGGCTAATGCCATGGTGCTATCAACTCTTGGTCAAGATGGACCAAGTGCGCGAACTGTTCTTCTAAAAGATGTTGATCAAAGAGGATTTACCTTCTTTACCAATTATCAATCAGATAAATCGCGCCAGATCCAGATAAATCCCAATGTCTCACTGCTATTTCCTTGGTATCCAATGGAGCGTCAAGTAATTGTGATAGGAAGTGCAACTAAGATTGATAGAGAAGCATCAGAGCAATACTTTGCTACTCGTCCCTGGTCTAGTCAGATTGGCGCTCTTGCAAGTAGCCAATCAGAGGTTATCGATTCAAGGCAGGTATTAGAGGAGCGCTTTAAAGAATTAGCAGAGAAATACCCGCAAGGCAGCGTTGTGCCAAAGCCAGAGAATTGGGGCGGATATCTAGTTAAGCCAAGCAGTATTGAATTCTGGCAAGGGCGATATTCACGCCTACATGATCGACTTCGCTTTAATCTAAGCGGTTCCAATTGGAGCCTTGAGCGATTATCCCCATAGGATTTGGCAATCATGTCAGAGATAAAAATTCCAGAGAATCTAAAGCCTAGTGATCCACGATTTGGCTGTGGCCCATCAAAGATTCGTCCTGCTGCTCTTCAAGTTTTGGCAGGTCCTGGAGCAAAAATTCTTGGCACCTCACATCGCCAGAAGGAAGTTAAAAACGTAGTTTCACGCGTTAGAAGTGGTCTTAGCTCACTCTTTGATCTTCCACAAGGATATGAAGTAGTTCTTGGAAATGGCGGCTCTACTGCCTTTTGGGACATCGCAACCTTTGGTCTGATTGAAAAGAAATCGCAGCACTTATCATTTGGTGAGTTCTCATCTAAGTTTGCTCAAGCAGCTAAAGAAGCGCCATTTCTTGATGAACCAAGTGTTATTAAATCTGAGCCAGGAAGTCATCCACAAGCTATTTTTGAAGCAGGTGTTGATGCTTACTGCCTAACTCATAATGAAACATCAACTGGCGTTGCGATGCAGATTAAGCGCCCAGCAAAAAGTGATGGCGCCTTAGTTTTAGTTGATGCCACAAGCGCCGCTGGCGGTCTTAGCGTCTCACCAAGTGAATTTGATGCCTACTACTTTGCTCCACAGAAATCTTTTGCCTCAGATGGCGGACTTTGGATCTCACTAATGAGCCCTGCTGCGATTGAGCGAGTAGCAAAGATTAAGAGCTCTGGAAGGTGGGTTCCTGCATTCTTTGATTTAACTATCGCAATTGATAACTCTCGTCTTGATCAGACTTATAACACTCCAGCAGTTGCCACTTTAATCCTGCTTGCCGAGCAAATTGAGTGGATGAACCAAGGTGGCGGAATGGCATTTGCCGCTGGTAGATCGGCAAAGTCTGCTGAAATCATCTACAGCTGGGCAGAGAAGACTTCCTACACCACCCCTTTTGTCACTGATCCTGCGATGCGATCTAATGTTGTTGCAACTATAAATTTCTCAGATGATATCGATGCGCTTGAAATCGCTAAAATCTTGCGCGCAAATGGAATTCTAGATACTGAGCCTTATCGAAAACTAGGCAAAAATCAGCTGCGAGTTGGAATGTTTCCAGCAATTGATCCAGAGGACATTAAGGCTCTAACTAAGTGCATCGAATATGTGGTTG
>JBMTBW010000026.1:0-11129 GCA_049430265.1 Candidatus Nanopelagicaceae bacterium
TGTCAGCGAAGTTGAGGTAATTAGCGCCGATTACATTAATAAGGCTTATGAGAGAACCATTGCAAGCGATGTTAAGTACCGTTTTGTGATTGATTGCTCTACTTTTTAAAGATTGTTTGCGATTAATGCAAATAGCGGTGCAAGGGCTAAAGCTGGCAGAAGGTTACCTATCGCTATCTGCTTGATATTAAGAAGTTTTAAGGCAATACCTAAAAGCAATACCCCACCAGTTGCCGTCATAGCGCTAACTTGATACGGCTCAAGAATTGCTCCAAGTGCAAAACCGACCCCGGTCCAAGCAAATTGATAGATACCAACAGGTAACGCCGAGAGCGCCACTCCCCAACCAAGGGCTGCGGCAAAAGCAATAGAGGTGAAAAAATCGAGAATACTTTTCAAAGTTAATTGCTCAATACCTGTAGACATCCCATCACTAATGCTTCCCAGAATGGCAAGGGGACCAATTACAAAGAGAAGTGAAGCGCTGACAAAACCTTCAACAAAAGGAGAGGTTCCATCTTTATCAAATCGCGCCTTTAATTTGATCCCAATTACTTCAAGATGATCTTCAATCTTTAGCAGTGAACCAAATAATCCACCTACAAGCAGTGAGGCAAGTACAACGAGAAGTGGTGAGCCATCTGGTAGATATCTATTAAAGTCTTCATCCCAAAGAGCTTTGATCGCCCCGGCCGCAGCAATTAAGGTGATAGCGCCAAGCACATCCATTACAAGATTTCGGGTTTTTTCACTCATCTTATTTCCAAGCAAAACGCCTAGCGCAGCTCCAGCAATGATTGCCAATATATTAATAAGCGTTCCGACTCCAACAAACATGAAGATAAGTCTAGAGTATTAATGGTGTAGCGTTAGAAAGTGAAGAGATTTATTGATGCGCTAAGGCCTCATAAAACCATTCCGATAACCCATTGGAGCGCTTCACATCGCTGGGATCTCTCTATATCTAGAGTTTCAATTCTTACCTTTGGTCTTTTTATTTTTGGAATCGGCGATAGCTTAATAATTATTTCAGAGCTCGGTAATGCGCCTTGGTCAGTTCTTGCTCAAGGCGTTGCAACAAGAAGTAACATTTCCATTGGTAGTGCAACGTTTCTAATTAGTTGCCTTGTTCTCCTTCTCTGGATTCCATTAAGAGAGAAGCCCGGTTTTGGAACACTTGCAAATATTGTTGTTATCGCTATTGGGATTGATGTTGGAATTGCTTTCATTAGAACTCCTGATTTATTTATCATTCAACTTCTCTATGTATTTATTGGCATTGGACTAATTGGCATTGGATCAGCTCTCTACATCACCTGCGCCCTTGGTCCAGGTCCCCGCGATGGCTGGATGACTTCTCTGCATAGAAAAACAGGAATTCCAGTCGGGAGGGTTAGAACTGCCATTGAGGTTTCAGTTTTCCTTGCCGGTTGGGCTTTAGGCGGGCGAATCGGGCTTGGAACTGCGCTCTTTGCCTTGTTAATTGGGTATGCAGTCGCTGCAGGTTTTGGTGTCGTTTCCAGGTTTACTAAACAGTAACTAATAGATTTAAGCCACTCCCCTCGGCTTGTGGACTGCATCCACACGGTGTCGCAACCACCACCGTTAAAAAATTAGCGACATCCCTTCATTGGGATGAAAAGGAAGAGCATGCTCGATTCATACTTCAAAATCTCACAACGGGGCTCATCAGTAGCCCAGGAAGTCCGCGGCGGTGTAGTTACCTTCTTTACGATGGCCTATATCGTTGCTCTCAATCCACTAATCATCGGTCTTGCAAAAGACGGCGATGGAAAGTTCCTTGGTGGCGGAGATGTTCCAAATTTAGCCCTTGTTGCAGCAGCAACAGCGTTAATAGCTGGAGTTATGTCAATTCTTATGGGAGTTGTTGCTAACTTCCCTCTTGCAATTGCAACTGGACTTGGCTTAAACACCTTCGTAGCCGTAGGTATTGCCTCCAAGATGACCTGGGCAGATGCCATGGGTCTTGTTGTTCTTGAAGGAATTATCATCACCGTTCTCGTTCTTACTGGCTTTAGAACTGCCGTATTTCGCGCAGTTCCAACTCAGCTAAAGATCGCGATCTCTGTCGGTATCGGTCTCTTTATCGCCCTTATCGGTCTAGTTGATGCCGGATTCGTCCGACGCACTGGCTCAGGACCAGTTCCAGTAACACTTGGAAACAATGGTGAATTAGTTGGCTGGCCTGTAATCGTCTTTGCTTTTGGTCTTTTCTTAACTATCGGTTTGATGGTTAAAAAGGTCAAAGCTGCTCTTCTACTTGGAATTATTGTTTCAACTGGACTTGCAATCGCTCTTGAGAGCGCCTTTAAGATTGGGCCACTCTTTGATGGCGCAACTGGCAATGTAAATCCAAAGGGATGGAATCTAAACGTTCCAGCTCTGCCAGAAGCCGTTGTTGCAACTCCAGACTTTGGTTTACTTGGTTCATTTAACCTATTTGGTTCATTTGATCGAGTTCCACTAATCACAGCTCTTCTCTTGGTCTTCACTCTTCTCCTAGCTGACTTCTTTGACACTATGGGAACGATGACAGCTATCGGACAAGAGGCAGGATTAAACGATAAGGATGGAACTCCTCCAAATGCAGATCGCATCCTTCTCGTTGACTCACTAGCAGCTGTTGCAGGTGGCGCTGGTGGAGTTTCTTCAAATACTTCTTATATCGAATCAGCATCAGGTGTGGGTGAAGGCGCTAGAACGGGACTTGCTTCAGTAGTTACTGGAGTTCTCTTCCTTCTAACTACCTTCCTAGCCCCACTAGTTGCAGTCATTCCTTATGAAGCAGCAACTCCAGCCCTGATCATCGTAGGTTTCTTGATGATGACTCAGATTAAATCGATTGATTGGGAAGATTATGGAATTGCAATTCCAGCTTTCTTAACTATCATTTTGATGCCATTTACCTACAACATCTCAGTGGGAATTGGAGCTGGATTTGTTTCTTATGTAGTAATTAGATACTTGCAAGGCAGACGTAAGGATGTTCATCCGCTACTTCTTCTCACTGCAGGTCTATTTATGATCTACTTCCTAAATAACCCAATTAACGTTTGGGTTTCCTAAATAAGTAGTTGCAATTAAAGATCTGGCCCGGGTTATCCCGGGCCAGATTTATTTCACCAGATAATTGGGGTTTTTCCTTTGTTTTCTAGAAGTTGGTTCACTCTCGAAAAGGGCTTAGATCCAAGAAAACCTCGATGGGCTGAAAGTGGGCTTGGATGGACCCCTTCGACTAAGCAATCCTCGCTGAAAAGATGGGCTAGTTCTCTAGCGCTAGATCCCCATAGCAGGCCAACTGCTCCCAAGTTGGCGCAATGGGCAACAATCTTCTCAGTGATTTCTTGCCAGCCTAGCTTTGAATGTGAACCGCTCTCACCTGCTGTAACAGTAAGTACTCGGTTAAGAAGCATTACTCCTTGACTTGCCCATTTAGTCAGATCGCCATCTGCCGTTGTTGTTGAACCAATATCAGTCATGATCTCTTTTTGAATATTTAGAAGCGATCCTGGTAGTCCAGTCTTTCTAGGCGGAACCGCAAAGGAGAGGCCAATCGCATCAGAAATATTTGGATATGGATCTTGCCCAACGATAATTACCTTCACTTGTTCAGGCTTAAGCTCCAGTGCGCGGAATAGATGCTTCTTATCTGGCAGTATTCGCTCGCCTTGATCAGCTTGCTTTTGTAGCTTCGTGCCAAGCTCATCGATCTGCGAGTTATAGTCTTGGAGGAGTTCCTTCCAAGGATCCGGAACTAAAGAAGAAAGCATTAATCTTTTGCCACAGCAAAATAACGCAAACCATTAAAGGATAATGAAACCCTGACGCCAAAAACCTCTTCGATATTTGCCTCGGTCAGGGCTTCAGAGATCTCTCCGGCATAGAGCGCTCGTCCTTCTTTAAGTAAGAGCGCGTGCGTCGTGCCTGCCGGTATCTCCTCAATATGATGAGTGACAATTACTGTTGCCGGGGCGCGCTCCTCGCTGGTGTATGAGGTGATGCGAGAGAGAATATCTTCGCGGCCTCCAAGATCTAATCCAGCAGCTGGTTCATCAAGTAAGAGAAGTTCAGGATCTGCCATAAGCGCTCTTGAAATTTGAACTCTTTTCTTCTCACCTTCACTTAAAGTAGAAAAAGTTCTCTCGCCTAACTCTCGCACCCCAAAGATGTTTAGAAGCGCTTTAGCCCTTGATTCATCCCAGAGATCGTAATCTTCTTGCCACCTACCTGCGATTCCATAAGCTGCAGTTAAAACAACGTCTATTACTTTCTCATCTCCTGGGAGAAATTCCATCATTGCGCTAGAAGTAAATCCAATTCGCGGTCTTAACTCAAAAACATCAGTTGATCCCATCTTCTCGCCAAGAATCTCCACACTGCCTTTGCTTGGGTGTATTAAGGCAGCAAGTAATTGCAGAAGTGTTGTCTTACCCGCTCCATTTGGGCCAAGGATGACCCATCTTTCTTGTGCGTTTATCTGCCAAGAAATGGGTCCTAAAATGCGCTTATTGGATCTAAGAACTTCCACCTCAACGCAGCGCAATAAGGGTTCCATAGGGCGACAAGATACCTCGTTGCTAATGAGTATTCGCTAAACTTCGGCAGTGAAAGCGCGGGCAATTATTCTCATCAGTGGAGCGGCGAGCCAAGTCCCCAATCAATTGGTGGATGAAACCTTAAAACCCTTCACTCTAAGCATTCTGGATCGACAAGAGATACTTATGGCCGGCCGCATGATTTTGGCTCTTGAAATTGAGCTAGATCCCCCTCACTTAGATGCAGTTGAGTCAGATTTAATAAAGGCTCTTGATAAATTTGATGTTGCATGTGAATTACTATGAAATTTAGATTGATACTCTTTGATGTCGATTCCACTCTAATTAAGCAGGAGGTAATTGACCTACTTGCTGACAAATCTGGGCATGGCAATGAGGTTCAGCAAATCACGGCAAGGGCCATGAGGGGAGAAATTGATTTTGCGCAAGCTTTATCTAAGCGAGTCTCACTCCTTGAAGGACTACCAGAATCGGTCTTTACTGAAGTTTTAAGCCAGATTTCATTTGCAGAAGGTTTCGATGAATTGTTCTCTTATCTACGCAAGAATGGTTTTTTAGTGGGCGCTGTCTCAGGTGGCTTTCATAATGTTCTTGATAAGTTGTTTGCTCAATTACAGCTAGATTTCCTAAAGGCAAATGTTTTAGAAGTCGTTGATGGCAAATTGACCGGCAAAATCACAGCAGCTCCCGTTGATCGGCTTGCTAAAGCGCAAGCCTTAAGAGAGTTCGCTGCCTTGCATAAAATTGAACTAGAAAACACCGTGGCTGTAGGCGATGGAGCAAACGATATAGACATGATCGAACTTGCTGGGCTTGGAGTGAGCTATATGGGCAAAGAGATACTAAGACAGAAAGCTGACCTGCACCTGGAAAAGGCTGGTCTTAACGCTCTTATCCAATACCTAAATTAGTAACAACAATTTAGCTAGCAATTATTGGCAAGCATGCGCAGTTGCTCAACCATACTTGCAGGGTTTTCTGATTTATAGACAGCGGAACCTGCTACAAAAGTATCAGCACCGGCTCGGCGGGCAGTTTCAATGGTGGATAACGAGATGCCGCCATCGATTTGAAGCCAGACATCATTTAACTTGCGCTGCTCTAGATAGCGACGCGCTTTCTCAACCTTTGGCATCATTGAGGCCATAAAAGACTGACCGCCAAAACCTGGCTCAACTGTCATCACAACGATCATATCTATTGCTTGCAGAAGTTCTTCAACTACTTCGATTGGTGTATCAGGTTTGATGGCAAGGCCAGCTCTCTTTCCAAGGCTTCTGATGTTTTTGAGAGTTTGTAGCGGGTCTTGGCAGGCTTCAAAATGAACAGTGATACTTACAGCATTTTCTGAACAATATTGATTTACCTTCTCATCTACTTCTGCCACCATGAGATGAACATCTATTGGTAGCGTAGAGAAATCAATTATTTCCCTGGTTCGCTCAGGCGAAAAAGTAGAATTAGGAACGAAAACATTATCCATTACATCTAGATGGATCAGATCTGCCGTTGAAGCAACTTTCTCAATCTCCCCTGGAAGGTCATCAAAATTGGCATTTAGAATGCTAGGACAAATTCTTATCATCCAACACTCTCCTTACTCCTTAAAAGCGAAAGGAACATAGCATCAGTGCCATCGCGGTGTGGCCATAATTGTAAATCACCATCAATATCAGCCCGGTGATCATTTACGGGAATTCTTGTGAAATTACTATGCTGTTTAAGAAAAGATCTAATCTGGAACTTTGTCTCAGCTTGGTGGGATGAGCAAGTTACATAGGCAATGATGCCGCCGGGTGAAAGCAAACGTGTCGCAGACTCTAAAAGTTCACTTTGCAACGCGGTGAGATTCTTTAGATCTTGAAGATTTCGTCTCCATCTAACCTCTGGTCGTCTTCTAAGTGCTCCTATGCCAGTGCAAGGCGCATCAAGAAGTATTCGATCAAACTTTCCAAGCTCATCTGGCATGGATCGACCATCAGAGACATTAACCTTGCCGTGGTGCATCACTTGAGAGATTAATTTTGCTCGTTCACTTGAAATCTCGTTCGCTAGTAGGAATCCCCCGTCCCGCTTCAATAACGCTGATAGATACGCAGCTTTCCCGCCCGGCCCTGCACATAAATCTAGCCATCGAAGATTTGGCTTAAATTGATCGTAAAACTTCTCCACAACAAGCTGGGAACCTAGATCTTGGACTCCAGCGCGTCTCTCTCGAATAGCTGCAATGTCTCCAGGATTTCCATCGAATGTCGCAGCAACAGAACTTGTCGCTATTGCAAGCGCTCCGGCTTCCTGAAGTTCTCCTTGAGTAGCCAAACCTGGCCAAGCAATCAGTGTTGGTTTGGCAGGGTTATTATTTGCTTGAAGAAGGCTAATGACCTCACTTGAGTTTTTTAGAGAATCAAAATATGAGCTTACGATCCATTCAGGATGGGAGTATTCAAGTGCCAATCTGGAGTATTCCTGAGTTGGTTTGGATAGTTGCTCAAAATCAAGTGAGTCAATTTTGCGCAAGATTGCATTTACAAATGAGGCTGTTGACTTTCCAACCACTTTCTTTGCTAGTTCGACACTCTCATAAATAGCAGCATGACTCGGAACTCTCATCTGTTTTAATTGGTGCGTACCAAGTCTTAGCACAATTAGAGCCTTTGGATCTATTTGTTCCAAAATTCTATCGCTAGCAGCTGATATAAAGTGATCGTGTCTTCCCTGCATCCGAAGAGTGCCATAAACCAATTCTGTGGCAAAAGCGCGATCCTTATCGTCAAGTGATGATTCAGTGAGGGCTTTTGGAAGAAGGAGATTGCTGTATGCGCCTTGTAGCTCTACCTCTGCAAGCACTTCAAATGCTAAGAGGCGTGGGTTATCAATTCTTCTGGGTTTATTACTCATTCAAAAGCACAAGGCAGCGTAATTCTTGCCCCTCTCAACCAATCACTACTACTCATTTCACGCTTATTTTCAGGTTTCACACTGATAATCTCAAGAGAACCAGAACCAGTTCCAACGAGTAGAGGATTGAGCGAAATAATTTCACCGGCTACTCCATCCACCCCGGATACTCTGGCTTCAATGATTTCAATTCGTGTCCCATTAACTGATGTGTAAGCACCAGGCCAAGGTTGAAAGGCCCTGATCTGCCTATCGAGCATTTTCGAATCTCGATTCCAATCAATCCTGCCTTCGCTCTTTAAAATCTTCGGTGCAAGCGTTACTCCCTCAGACGGTTGCGTCGTTGCGTGTTCTCCTGCTGCAATCATTATTAGGGCCTGATTAACTGGTTGAATGCATAGAGCTGATAGCTCTTTCAGAACTTCATCACTTCTAGATCTATCATTCAATGGATAACTCAAAGTGGAGTAGATCGGCCCGGTATCAAGGCCCTGGTCTAGTTGGAAAACCGTAACACCACTCTGCTCATCACCGGCCGCTATGGCTCTCTGCACTGGCGCTGCTCCGCGCCATCTTGGAAGAAGTGAAAAGTGAACATTGAGCCATCCATACTTGGGTATCTGAAGCTCATTCGTTTTGATTAATCGACCATAAGCGAGTGTGATAACTAGCTCTACTTGAGTTTTTTGGAGAATTTCTGCAAGCTCTTCATTCGTACTCGGCTTATAGCAAGTCACACCGATCTCTTGGCAATAAGAAGCAAAGTCATTACTACTTACTGACTGACCCCGTCCACTTTCACGATCGGGTGATGAGATACCACCAAGGAGTTGATGATCTGAGTTCTTTATATGGTTAAGAAGTTCCTTTGCAAGGGGTGAAGATGATGCAACAAGAATCTTCATCAATTAAAGACTCTTGCCGAATGTGGAATGTGGTGAGAGTCGAATTTCAGGAGCAGAACCTGCCTCACTTGCAGCCAGGAACCATTCAGCCTGTCTAATCTCTTTCATCGCTTCTTTGCGAAGTTCTGGCGGTAGTCGATCAATGAATAAAATTCCATTTAAATGGTCTGTTTCATGTTGCAGCGCCCTTGCTAGAAGTTCAGTTCCCTCAACGATGACTGGTTCGCCATGCATATCAAAACCCTTTGCAACCGCTCGCATTGCTCTTGGAGTTTGGTAAGAAAGTTCAGGGAAAGAGAGACAACCCTCATCTCCTTCCTGAATCTCATCGCCAAGATCTAGAGTTGGGTTTATTAGATGGCCAAAAACATCATCAACATGCCAGACGAAAACTCTTAAGGGAACACCTATTTGCGGGGCTGCTAACCCAGCTCCTGGAGCATCAATCATTGTTTCTGTTAAGTCTTTTACTAAGCGTTGCAATTCCTTATCAAAATCAATCACTTCAGTTGCCGGGGTCGTTAAGACCGGATCACCAAAAAATCTGATTGGTTGGATTGCCATGGCCTAATTCTAACTTACTGAGCTACGAATTAGATCTTGTACGGATCTACACGAATGGATAAGAGATCCTGTCCTGATGCTGAACGATACTTCTGCAGAGCTTTTATTGAGACTAAAAGAGCATTAGCCCCTTGGTGGGATATCTTGAGGTGAATTGTTCGATTGTCAGAAGATGTCAGAATCTCCAAGTTATCGAATTGCTCCAATAGCTTTCTTCTAAGGCCAGAAATCGATCGCTCCTCACCCGTAACCTGAATTATTCGCACCGAAGGAGGAAGTGAAACAGCCTCTCTTTCGCTACTTTCGGCTCGAATCGCTCGCATTACGTTATCGCTAATCAACGCTTGGGAAAGAGGGTGGGAAGAGGGTAGAGAAAGATAAATAAATCCCGAGGAGCGCACTTTCGCTGCCAATTTAAACCATCTAAAGCGAAGCTCCTCTTCTGCGCGTATAAAAGCTCTATTAAGAAGCGCTTCACCATTGAGAAGCACTGCTCCGGCATAACCAGTAATGACCTCTGGCTCTACGCCAAAAGTTGAAACCACAATTGCTGGAGAACCATCCAGAGTTGCAATCGCTTTATCACCTGTAGATGTGAAGATGGCAACTCTTGGAAAAGCTTTTCCCAGTTCTTCAACGATTTTTTCTGCCCCACCTTTGACAATGCGCACTTGATCTGCCTGACAAATCTGACAGCGCCATTGATCGCTTTGAAAATCACATATTGAGCAAGAATATTTATCTCTTCTGCCGATAATCAATCTTCCTCCGCACTTGCAGAGAGCAAGATTTCGACATCTCTGACAAGAGAAAGTATTTGCATAACCTTTATCTGTCACGCTAACTAGGACTGGTCCATTCTTTAGCGCTTTTCGAATTGTTTCATGATAGGAGTTTGGTTCAGTGGCGATGTTTGCTCTATGACCGCCAAGAAACTTCCGCTCGGGAAAGCTTGAGATCCAACCAATTTCAACCAACCGTGCTAACTCGAGCGAAATCGAGTGTGAAACAAAACTAATGCTTGCGTGTTCATACTCGGATCTTAGAAGAGCCATATCTCTCACGTTCCAGTAGGGCGCCTTCTGCTCTTGAAAATGTTCTACCGATTCATCGGCAATAACTATCTCATCAATGTGAGACATAGGGGCAAGAATGGCGCTTCTGGTCCCTATAACTATTGCAGGCTTAGCACAAGCCGCTAACTCGAAATTCTTCCTTCTCTGAGAAGAGGTGAGATGTGAACCAATTTCTATGACCTCTTGCTTCATCTCCCCCAAGGCTTTGATGACCTTTTCTATTTCTTTCTGTGTTGGAAGAATTAAAAGGAGATTCAAACCCTTGCGCTCTCTAATAATTTTTAAAACTCGAGACTCAATTGATTCTGAGCGGCTTAAGAGAAAGAGTTGCCTCGTCGGTTTGGCGCCACTTGTTTTCTTTATCAGAGGGGCGCCTACCGAGGGACTTATCGCCTTTGTAAAAGTTGGCAGTACTGCAGCAAGTATTGATGCTTGATTTGCGATGTAGCGCTCTGATACTTTCTTAGTAAATTCTAAAAAACCTGGAGTGAGACGGACTGACGTTAACAAGCTATCAATTGGCTTAAGTGCTGCTTGACTTTTGTTCTTGACTGAAAGTACAACTCCATTTTTCAAATCATTCTTAAACGGAACCCTAACAAGAGAACCGACGTCAATCAGTCCCTTTAGTTCCTCTGGAAGAAAGTAAGAGAAAGGTTGCTCTAAGTGAAAAACTCCAGTATCCACGAGAACTTCAACCTGCAAACTATCCAAACTTTGGCGCGGTTTTATTACAGTCTTTCCTTTTTGGCGGCGCAGGATGAGTGGCTTATCTGTGGCCACGGCAAACCTTAACCCTTGACAGCTGCAGCTAGCGCGCTTGCCTTATCAGTTTTCTCCCAAGTGAAATCAGCTAACTCACGGCCAAAGTGTCCGTATGCGCTAGTTTGTGAATATATTGGACGAAGCAGATTTAGATCTCTAATAATTGCAGCTGGTCTTAAATCAAAAACTTTGAGAAGTGCATCGGAAATTTGCTGAACTGGAATCTTCTCAGTTCCAAATGTTTCAACAAATAGACCTACTGGTTGCGCCTTACCAATGGCATAGGCAACCTGCACTTCGCAGCGATCAGCAAGACCGGCGGCAACTACATTCTTTGCAACCCA
>JBMTBW010000027.1:0-10726 GCA_049430265.1 Candidatus Nanopelagicaceae bacterium
TAATCGCTGGTGTTACTGGTTTTCTGGCCTCATTTATTTTAACAATTGATAAATTCAAAGTTTTAAAAGATGCAGGCTTTACTCCATCCTGCAATATAAACGCCAGTTTAAACTGTAAAAGTGTGATGCTTTCAGAACAAGCAGAGGTCTTTGGGTTTCCTAATTCCTTAATTGGAATTGCAACATTTGCAATAATGATAGCTTTGTCTGTCGCTATGTTTTTGCAAGTTGAGTTTCCAAAGCTATTTTGGCAGCTTCTCGTTTTAGGGACCTCGCTGGCAGTTGTATTCTGCCACTGGTTAGCATTCCAAACTATTTTTGAAATTGGTGCACTGTGCCCTTATTGCATGGTTGCTTGGGTAGCGACGCTACTGGTTTTATCTGTTGGCCTTCGTGAGTTGCTACAAAAAAGAAAAGAATTAGTCACTAATGAGTCTGAAAAGGTAGCAATCGAAACTATTGCTAATTGGATGTTGCCTCTTCATATTCTCTGGGCAACACTTTTAGTTGGCGCAGCATTTCTCGGTGTCTAGTTAATTTGAAGAGCTAAATTGTCTATAGGTAAGAAAGTACTAATAAGTGGCTTTGAGCCATTTGGTGGATCTGATTTAAACTCCTCACAGCTTGTAGTGGAGGCAATTTCCAAAGAGAGCCTCTCAGGGCTGGAGCTATCTGCAGTAATTCTTCCTGTCGAGTTTGATAAGGCAGCAAGAGTTCTGCTCTCTAAAGTCAATGATTTCAATCCAGAGATAATCATCTCCTTTGGACAAGCTGAGGGGAGAAAGGCAATTACTCCAGAGAAGATTGCAATTAATCTTGATTCAGCTCGAATCCCTGACAACGCTGGGGAGTTGAGAGTAAATAAAGTAATTGTTGAGACAGGCGCAGATGGCTATTTCAGCACTCTACCTATCGAGAAGATGGTTGAAGCCGTCAAAGAGTGCGGGCTAGAAAGTGAGATCTCTCTATCTGCTGGAGCATTTCTATGTAATCACATCTTCTACCATCTCCAACATCAACTGCTTGAAAGTGAAGTTAAATCTGGCTTTGTCCATCTTCCTTTAGTTAATGAGCAAATAGCCCAATATCCAAATCAACCTAGTTGGGCTTTGAAAGATCTCGTTCAAGGCGTTAGAGCAGCAATTCTCAGCACTTTATGATGAAAACTTATCCCTTAACTCACTATCCAAGTAAAGACTCATAGAATAATTGCCTAATGAGCGAACCTCGTTTAGTAATTCATGCAGGATTCCACAAATCAGGAACTACTGCTCTGCAGGAATCCTTTGATTCACAAAGCCTTGAGTTAAAGCAAAATGGAATTATCTATCCAAATATTGGAAGAAAAGCTCATCATCGGATTGCTTGGGCTTTATCTCAAAGAACATGGGGATGGAATAAAAAAGGCGGTGAGAAAACTTCAAAAAAAGAATGGACTCGTCTAGTAAAGGCTATTAATGCAGATAAATCTGAAACCGTATTACTCAGTAGCGAATTCTTCTCAGAGCTGGATACAGAACAGATACAAACAATCTTTAATGAGATCAAAGGAAGAAGAATTGAAGCGCTCTTTACCGTCAGGCCTCTGGTAAAGCTTCTTGGCTCTTCTTATCAACAATATTTAAAATACGGGATTACGGCAGATTATGTGACCTGGCTACATTCAGTACTAGATAAACCCGGCGAGTCAAAGATCAATCCAACTTTCTGGATGCGTCATTTCCATGGGCAGGTGGTTACAAAGTGGGTAAAAGTCTTAGGAACGGGAAACGTAACTGTACTAATTGTGGACGAATCAAAACCAGAATTTCTCTATGACTCAATAAATCAATATTTAGGGCTACCCAAAGACTTTATCAAGCCTCAAAAAATAGGTAGTAACCGTTCCCTTAATCTTGCGGAAATAGCCTTACTTATAGAATTAAATAAACAATTTCCTAAAGACAGAACCTGGAATGAGTATGAAATCTTTATCAGGGATGGATATATAAGGCGATTAACTGATGAAATTAAGTCTCCAAGTGATTCAGCTAAGTTACTAACTCCTAAATGGGCAATAGAAAAGGGCAATGAGATCGGAGCGCAGAATAAAAGTGAGCTTGTAGCAAGCGGAGCAACAATCATCGGAGATATCAATACTTTAGATTCAGCATTGGTACCCGAGGGAGATCCGGTATATCCAACAGAGATATCGATAGCGCATATTGCTCAAGCAATGCTGGTTTTTAATAAGGATTTAATCAAGAGGTTACCGTTAAGCTGGATTAGAAAGAATTTAGTTAAACGTTATCGGAGAAAGTTGCGAGTACAAATTTCTCGTACTCGTAAGCAGATTTAGACTAACCCTTTGTTTGCCCTCTCTAAATCTGCTTGGAAATCAACTTCAACAGCAAACAAATCAGAAATATCTACGGGCTCGAGTTTGATACCTGCTTTCTCTATGGCTAATTCAAGGCCTCGTTCGAAGTAGTCATTATCAGCGCACTCCTCAAGATGGTTAATTACAGCTGCTTTTTCACCCTTACCGATAAAATTAATCCCCACTGCTTCGCCTAAGGCATTGACTACTTGCTTGGATAAAGAATTAATATTCCCATTTGAATCTACGGTGTATTTAATTTCCTCATCAGATGTTGCTGAAGTATTCACACATACAAAGGATTTCTCCTCACGCATGCGTGATTGAACGCGCTCTAGAACTCTTGGATCAAAAACTACATCTCCGTTTAACCAGAGAACGCCGCTTTCTTGGGATGCACGAAGCGCCTTAAGAAGGCTCTTTGATGTATTTGTTTGATCATAAACTTCGTTATAAATAAAGGCTGCATTTGGGTGAGCCTCCATAATCATTTCCATCTTGAATCCAACTACGATTGTTACACGAGCTTCTTGCCCAAAGACTTTCTCAACATTTTCTAATTGTTGGGCCATAATCGAGCGACCATCAGCTAAGGGGGTAAGCGGCTTTGGCCATGGTTTTCCAAGACGGGTGCCCATTCCAGCCGCAAGAATCACAACTTGAAGGGTCATAGATTTATACTACAGGAAATGGATAAATCCCTTACCTCTCTCGTTGTTACCTCTTCAACAAAGGTCAGAGAAATCCTTGATAGTTTCAAAGCTTTAGATAGCGACTTACTACTCTTAGATCAGAATTCAATTATTGCGCAACCACATTTAGAACTCCTCACTGATTATCCAAGAAGCGCCTCAGTAGCTCTTGTCTCAACCCAAAAAAATGGCGACACATTGGTTCGTCAAAATAGGATTGCTAGCGCTTCATCAAGTTCACATAAAGTCACAATTGGTAATCGTAATTTTGCAGGTGCTATTCGAATCTCTCAGAGACAACGAGAGGATGTAATAAAGGCTTTAGAAGGTGCGGCCAATTCTGAACTATCTGGTAATGCGATAGATCTAGTCTTGGTTGCATTAACGAGAGCTAGAGTGCAAGTTGATGCCGCTGAACTTTGGGCAGCACCTTACGCGCGTAGCTCCGATGATTTAGTGAAAGAAAATGTTAAAGGTGAGCTTGCTAATTTAAACATGGGTAAATTGCGGCTTAAGATGGCAAATCGAGCAAATGATGGGTTTTACTCCGTATTTTTCTTACGTAAGTTTTCTAAGCTTCTAACTTGGTTAGCGGTAAGAGTTAATGCAACACCGAATCAGGTGACTTTAATATCTTTTGCAATTGGTCTCTATTCAGCATTTTGTTTTACGAAAGGAACTTTTTCTCAAACTTTACTAGGGGCAGTATTACTACAGCTAAGCATCATTGTGGACTGTGTTGATGGAGAGCTAGCGCGCTACACCAGAAAATTTTCCAAATTAGGCGCTTGGCTTGATGCTGTGACAGATCGAGTCAAGGAATACATGGTGTTTCTAGGACTTGCTATAGGTGCTGAGAAATCAGGGCAAGATTTATGGATCCCGGCATTAGTGATGATGTTGATACAAACCTTTAGACATCTTTCAGACTACAACTTTGCTCGCTCAATAAAGCAGCGAGCTGAAGAGCAATTCTTAGCTCCAATCGATTTCTCGGCCGATTTTGATGGAATTATTCCTTCAGAACGTGAACCTAAAGGCCGCCTGCGTTATTGGCTAGGCAAAATTATCCAATTCCCAATAGGTGAGCGTTGGTTGGTAATCAGCGCTAGCGCTGTGATTGGTGGGGCAAGTTTCACATTCACGGTAATGCCGATATTAGCTTTCATATCTGCCTTAGTCGTTTTTCGTGGTCGAACCATCCGCACTCTTAAAATGCAGAAGGAGCGAAGTCGAGGAATATTGATAAGCGCGCAGCAAGATTCTCTCTTTGTAAGACTCGCATTTTTGAAGAGATTCGACTGGATTGAACCCTCTTTCTTACGCGTAATTGAATTTGCTCTTTTGTTATGGATTTTCATAATCAATGAGCAGATAAATATGGTCTCATTTGTTATTTTCTTTGCCATCGTCTTTCACCACTATGACAACCTTTATCGCTCGCTTCAAAATGAGAAGAAACCAATCTGGCTCTCAAGCCTTGGATTATTTATCGAGGGGCGATTACTAGTTCTAGCAATAGCTGCATTCAATGGTTGGGGTTTGGATTACTTTGCCTGGTATTTTTCAACACTATTCTTAGTAATTTCCTCTGGGCAATGGGTTTTAAGTCATAGAGCCAATAAGGTTGGATAATGATAGATAGGCCGAAGAATCCGACGATTGCACAGATTCGAGAGATTTCCCAGCCAACCTCAGTCACTGGGAGAGCCAATGCGGAGCATTGGGTTGCCGAACTCTATTTACGCAAAGTTTCACCTTACTTAACAAGGCTTCTACTAAAAACTCCAATAACAGCCAACGGAGTGACATATTTGATGATTGCAACAGGTCTATCTATAAGTGCTGCATTACTAATCCCTGGCTATCAAGGTATTTTGCTAGCTCTTTTTCTCTCTCAGTTGCAGATGCTCTGGGATTGTTGTGACGGTGAAATCGCCAGATGGAAAAATACTCAATCCCCTAAAGGCGTCTTCTTAGACAGAGTTGCGCACTATCTAACTGAAAGCTTGATTCCTATTGCATTTGCACTTCGACTTTCAGGTTGGCCCGAAAATGAAATTTCTGACTGGAGGTTGCCTTTTATTGCAGCTTTGATCTCCGTAGCAATCTTGCTAAATAAAGGATTTAATGATGCGGTTCATGTATCGAGAGCCTTCGCTGGATTTTCAAAACTAGGAGATAGTAAAGAAATTGGTAACCCTACAAAAACCTGGCTAAGAATTCTTAAATTACCCTTCAAAGTCTTTGCTGTTCAACGTCTATTTCACTCTGTTGAAATGTCTATCGTTATAGCTATCTTTGGCAATAATCCTGCATTGATTGAAGTAGGTATTTTTGTGGCCATCTTTGTAACTATCGGTCACCTAATTTCCATTTTAGGCTCAAGAAAGCTTGATGGAATACGAGAATCCAAATGATTGCTATCGCTAAGGAGATGATTAGTGGGTTTCGCTATCTATTCCCTCGAGGCAAATTTCGCATTGTATTAATTGCTTTATCGGCACTTGCAGCGACAATCTCTGTTTCTGAACTTCTTGTTATGAAATTCTTTGCAACTTTAGTTTTGAACGAGGAAGAATTCACTCGAGAGTTTTTAGGATGGGCAATTGCAGGATTTTTTCTCTTCTTTATTCTGACCAGAGTAAGTCAATATTTCCAGAGAAGCTATCGAGTCAAAGCCTTCGCTAGATCCTTCAGAGCAGCTAAAAAAGACCGCACTACGAAGGAGGAAAATAGAGAGTGGGCGATGGCCTTTGAGCTGAGCAACATTCTTAGTTTTGCCACCCAATTAGTAGCAATAATTACCTTCTTTTTCTTCCTAGACCCACTTCTAGCACTGATAAACACCTTAATATTAATTGTCGTACTGCAGGCTTTGGGCTGGATATTTAATAAGCAGATAATGGTTCAAAAAGATCTTGTAATAAAGAATCAAAAGAAGCGGATAAAGCCTGAGAAACGCTACAGCGCAAGAATAAAAGCGGGAGAGTCAGGGGCACTTATTTCCAGCGCTGGAACGCTAGTCCTTCTCGCTTCACTCTTATATTTAAGCGTAGATTCACAGATAAGCCCAACAAATGCTCTAATCGTATTTCTTGGAGCGCGGCTACAGAATTCTGTAATCTCTAATACTTCACGTTCATTAATGCGTTATGCAAAGTCAAGTGCGCGAATTGATTCAGACGATGACTTTGAATGAAGTAACCCTAACAATTGCTTACTCAACATTAACTAAGCGCTTAGGCAATATCCAATATTCAAAGAGTAGCCCGGATCGAGAAATCATTGTCCTAGTACAAAATCCAGATGAGAGCAATTACAACACTGAAAAGCTACAGGGAAAATTAGTTGAATTAAAAAGCAGGGGTGTAGCTAAGAGTAGAAATGCGGCAATCCAGTACGCATCAGGAAAGTATCTGATTTTTGGAGACGACGACATTACTTTTGTGGAAGAAGGAATACAAAAGTGCATTTCCTACTTTGAGTCGCACCCTGATTGCTCCATAATTATGGCTCAAACATCTGATGAGTATGGAAAACTTCGTAAAACTTATCCAAAAAAAGCACATAAGTTGAGTAGATTTAATTCTGCCAAGGCGGCAACTTATGAACTCATGGTAAGAATTGAATCGATAAGAAATGCCGGAATAAAGTTTGACGAGAATTTTGGCGCAGGAGCAGATAACTACCTCGGAGATGAGTACATTTTCATTGCAGATTCCATAAAAAAAGGGCTTAAAGGGGTTTTTCTACCAATCAAAGTAGCAATACACCCATCTGAAAGTTCTGGGAGTGCTTGGGGAACTCAGAGGGATCTAAAGGCCCGCGCCAAGGTTTTTAGTCGAGTATTCGGCCCAATGGCACCATTTTTTCGGACGCTATTCCTTATGAAATCCCAACTCTTTAAATTTCGAAAAGGGCGAGTGGGAATACTCAATTCACTAAGGTTCATAATCGGGCGATGAAAGTTTTTGCCCATCGCGGATTTAGTCATAAGTATCCCGAGATGACACGAATTGCCTATCAAGCAGCTATCGAGGCTGGTGTTGATGGTTTCGAATGCGATGTTCGCTTAACAAAAGACAAGGAAATTATGTGTTTCCACGATTCAGACACCAAGAGAATCACGGGAAAGCGCAAACTTGTGTCACGTGTAAGTGCTGAAGAATTAATCAGAGATGCCAACGCAATGAGGTTAGAAGAATTGCTAGTCATGGCAATTGAAGCCAAAAAGGATTTATTAATTGAATCCAAACATCCAGTGTTAAGCAGTGGCGAAATAGAATATAGAACAATGGATTTGATAAACAAATATAGGCAAGAAATAGACACAGCAGGAATAGATGTAGTTATCATCTCATTTTCCTTCTGGGCCGTGCGACGAGTAGAGAAGAGAGATGCCAAGTGTGCAAAGGTCATTCGATATGGCATCAGTGCGTTATTTGCAAGATATGAATATGTTGCAATCAAAATAACTACCCTAAGACGTTACCCATTTTTGATAAATCTAATGAGAGCGAAGCGAATATATGTTTGGACCGTCAATTTAAAAGAAGACCTAAAATGGCTCAAGAGCAGAGAGATTTATGGAGTAATAACTGATCGTCCAAAGCGGGCTCTTAAAATCCTAAAAAACTAGATCTCTACCGCTCATCTTCTTGTGCTCTGGCCAATCTCTGTGAAATATAGACAGGTATGAGCGACAGCAAGATAACAACAGTGGCAACAACATTTACAACGCTTGCTTGATTAGGCCTTCCAACTTCCTTCAAAATCCATAATGGCAAGGTGTCAACCCCTGGTGGAGCTGTAAAAATTGTTACTACGACTTCATCGAAACTTAGAGCAAACGCTAAAAGCGCTCCTGCAGCAAAAGAAGTTCTGAATTGAGGAAAAGTTACAAGTCTAAATGTTTGCCATAAGCCAGCTCCAAGATCTGCTGAAGCTTCTTGAAGGTTAGGGTTCATCCGGCGCAAACGTGCAAAGACATTATTAAAAACCATGACAATACAAAAGGTTGAGTGCGCCACAATCATTCCAAAGTAGCCAATATTAAATCCCATCGGCGTAAGAAAATTAGAGTAAGTATTACTAAAGGCAACACCTGTCACAACTCCAGGTAGCGCAATGGGTAGAACAATCAAAATATTCACAGTGCCTTTACCAAAAAAGGAGAAGCCTTTCATTGCAAAGGCAACAAGCGTTCCAAGTATTGAGGCAATAACCATAGCTCCAGTTGCTACAAGAACTGAATTAAGAAGTGCATCTCTAATTGGTTGATAACTTCTAGCGAACTCCCACCACTTAGTTGAAAAGCTTTCAATAGGCCAGCCTGAAATCTGCGACTCATTGAAAGAATTTAGTATTAAGACCATTAACGGGGTATACATAAAAAATAAAATGAATAGCACAATTCCGCCAAGTGCTACTCGGGTTAATCTCGACAGCCTTAACATCTACATGCGCTCCAAAGATCCGGTACGCCTTGCAACCATTAGATAGATCACGACAAAAGCAATTGGAATCATGGAATATGCGGCAGCAACTGGGGGGTTAAGGTTGATATTTGCAGCAATAATGCTTCCGATCATTTGCGTTGCTCCACCTGTGAATCGAGCAGCAAGATAATCACCTAAACTCAGAGAAAAGGTAAAAACAGATCCAGCAATTATGGCTGGAACGATTAGCGGAATGACAACCCGGTAGACGGTAGTAAATCCTTTAGCTCCCATATCACTTGATGCGTCGAAAAGATTTGGTGGAATCTGGCGGATAGCGGTGTACACCGGAAGAGCCATGTAAGGAAACCAGAGATATGTGAGGGTCAAAATAACGATTGGAATTGAGAATCCAGGCCCGCGAATACCCAGCGGAGCCATCAACCAATTAAAGAAGCCTTCTTCTGTAAAAACTAGTCGCATAGCAATGATTTTTACTAAGTAACCGGCCCAAAGTGGCAGAGTTATTGCTACAGCGAGAATATTTCTGAGCCAAGGCTTAGCAATCTTTGCCATGTAGATACCAAGTGGCACAGCTAGAAGCACACAGATAGCAGTTACCGAAAGAGCTATAAAAAGAGTACGAATTGATGTTGCAATATAAGCAGGGACTGTGAAAACCATTATGAAGTTCTCTAGATTAAAACCAGGGCTAACTCTTGAAGTAAAAGGATCTACATTCCAAAAAGCAGTTATTAGTAAAAGAAAGAGTGAAACTATATAAACGCCAACAATCCATGTCATGGGAAGAGACAAAAGAGAAATCAATCTAACCTTTGGCTTTCTTAGTAAGAAGGAAGAGATTGGTCTACTGCCTCTATATTCTGATCTTGTTGACATAATTATTTTGATTAGTTTGTGTGGGAGTCGATTACTCGACTCCCACACAACATTTATCAACCTTTAACGGTTGCCCAGGCGTTAGTCCACTCTTGGAAGCTAGTGCACTTAACGTCTTTTCGACCATCAACGCAGGTTTCAATCGGAGTTGTCCAAGGCCAAACTTTCTTAAAGAACTCTTCATCTTCTGCAAAGAAGGTATCGCAGTGAGCTTGAGCCTCAGGGCTGGAAGCGCAGTATGCGACGTTGGCTGGTGCCATACCGAAGTTAACAGCGATAGCACCGTTTACCTCTGGCTTGCTGGTGTAATCCATCCAAGCATAGGCACAGTTAATATTTTTAGTAGTTGAGCTAACCAACCATGAGTCAAACCAACCTGTTGAACCTTCAACCGGAAGTGTTGTCTTTAGGTTGTCTTTAGCTGCGAACTTACGAAGAACTTCCCATGAAGTACCAACGACAGTGTTGCCGCCGACGAATGAAGTTATTTGCGCAACTGGATCTGACCAGTACTCACCAATAACTTGATTCTGTTGCTTCAAGAGATCAATAGCAGCAGCTAACTGTGTTTTATCTAGAGCATAAGGATTCTTAATTCCTAGCTCTGGCTTGTGATACATCAAATAGACAGCTGCATCAGCAATATAGATAGGTGCGTCATAAGCAGTGATCTTGCCCTTATAAGGAGTATCTAGCTCCCAGACGACATCCCAGCTCTCTGGTGCTCCACCTGTTACATCTTCATTGTATTGAAGCAGGTTAGCGCCACGACCAATAGGAACACCGTAAGGCTTTCCATTTACTGTGTCGTAAATATTTCCCTTCATACCAGCGGCAATGTCATCGCTGAAGTTAGGAATTAGGTCAAGATTTAATGGTTGTACGTCGCCACCGACAATAAGTCTTAGAGCGGCATCACCTGATGCAGAAACGATGTCATATTGACCAGTTCGCATCAAGGTAACCATTTCATCGCTGGTTCCTGCAACGCGAGGATTAACTTTGCATCCAGTATCAGCTGTGAATTTATCGGTCCAGGCTGGCTCAACAAAGCCTGACCAGTTAACGATATTTAATTCGCCCTCAAAATCCCCCATTGCTTCATGCATTGGGACATCAGGCACTTCAATTTCAACCCCAGAGCTCTCATCGCTTCCTGATGAACATCCACTGATGATCAAGACAGAGGCGGATAGAGCGCTAAGAATTGCTAGTTTCTTCCCCTTCATTTTCTTCCTTTCGTGTGACTCGAGTCAGCACTACACAGGTATCTGTGCCACATGGCTATTTCGCCAAACGGCCATCACCTGATCGCCAGCGACAAAACTATTGTC
>JBMTBW010000028.1:0-10390 GCA_049430265.1 Candidatus Nanopelagicaceae bacterium
CGCCACCAAAGCCAATTCCAGCTTGGAGAAAGCGAGAGCCAATTCTTGGGTCATAGCCAATTGCCTTAGCAAGAACTGTTACATCTCCACCAGATGCTTCACAAATCTCTGCCATAGCGTTGATAAAGGAGATCTTGGTGGCAAGAAAAGAGTTAGCTGCAACTTTTACTAGCTCTGCAGTTGGCAGATCTGCCCTTACCCAAGGAACTCCATCTTTCAGAAGTGAGGCATAAACCTCTTTTAATATTTCTTCAGCGCGATCTGAAGTAACTCCAACAACTAATCTATTTGGCCTAAGGGTATCCTCAACTGCAAAACCTTCTCTTAAAAATTCTGGATTCCAGGCTAACTCAACTTTCTCATTGACTTCTCTTAACATACTTGCAAGGCGATCTGCAGTCCCAACAGGAACTGTGGACTTACCAACTATTAGAGAGCCAGCTTTGGCGTGCGGCGCAACAGATACGATTGATGCATCAACATAGGTTAGATCTGCAGCCAAGCCCTCTTTTTTCTGCGGAGTTCCTACACATATGAAGTGAACATCACAATCTTTTATTTGAGCAAAATCTGTGGTGAACTTTAACTTCCCTGACTTTACCTCTGCCAGGAGAAGATCTTCAAGACCTGGTTCATAAAATGGGACTTTGCCTTGATTGAGAAGATCAATTTTATTTGGATCTATATCAACTCCAATAACTTCAAAGCCAAGGGAGGACATAGCTGCGGCATGGGTAGCGCCAAGATAGCCAGTTCCGATTACTGAGAGCTTTAACATGACTGCCAAATACTAGCCGCTACAGGGGTTATCAGCTGCAGTTCCACTCTTAAATTTATTGATAGTAGTAGGTGATGAGGATGGGTCAGGTCTTACCTCTTCAATGAGGGCTTCATCATTTTTAATTCTTTCAAAGAGTTCAGGTGCTAAGACTGGATCCCAAAGCACAGCTGCGCTTACTCCATTTTTATTGTAGTTGTAATACTTCAATGGAATAGTAAGAGTTCTAACATTACTTGCTGAAAGATTTCGAAGCTGTTTTCCTAGAGTTAATAAGTCGCCTTGACTTAAGCCTTCATCTGTAACCACGCTATCTAAAGCTGAGTTTATGAAATCAACCATCTTTACTGGGTTTAGTAATACTCCAGCGCTAGTTGCTTTACGAAGCATCGCGCTAGCAAATTCCTGTTGCCTTTTCATTCTTCCTAGATCACCTAGGCCATCAAAGACTCGGGTTCTAACAAACTTCAATGAGTCGATGCCATCTAGAACATGTGTTCCTGCAGGAAGGGTTAGATGGCTTTTAGGATCATTAATATCTTTCTTTGTACAGATTTCAACGCCGCCAAGGGCATCAACCATACGGACAAAGCCAACAAAATTAAGTTCCACATAATGATCTATTCTCAAATCAGACATGCTTTCAAGAGTTTCAATTAGTAGTGGCGCCCCACCCCAGTTATAGGCAGAGTTAATTTTTGAATAAGCTGCAGGGATTACTTTGCCTTGAGAATTATTATGTTCTGGAATTAGCGCGTAGCTATCGCGCGGAATAGAGATGATTGCTGCCTTATCTCGCTTCTTTGAAATATGAATAAGTAGCATCGTGTCACTTCTCTTGCCTGCCGCAACATCAGTGCCACCAACTTTTAACCGCTTAATCTCTTCTCGACTCAATCCCTCTCGAGTGTCAGAACCAACAATTAAATAATTAACTGCCGAAGATTCTTTCTTTGGACGATTCTCTAGGCCCGCAAAGGCATCAACTCTTGGGATCGCTGCTGTAATTCGTCCCAGACCTGCCCAGGAGATAGCCGAAATCCCCACAATAGCTATCGAGGCTATGGTGAAGAAACGAATTGCCCGAGGGGATTTCACAGAGGCAAGAGTAATGAAGCGATAGCGTTTGAACGTTATGACTAGCCCACTTGAGCAAGGTAATACTGCTCACCAAGCCAATTACCCACCTGTTTCCATAATTCTCACAGTAATCAATGAAGCACTTCATCTGCGCGCTGCAATAAAGGCTGCCTTATCTTCAAACTATCAAGGCGAGCTAGAAGTAATTTTGGCAGTAGGGCCATCAACTGATCAGACATGGCAAATTGCAAAAGAGTTAGCAGAACAAGATTCTAGAATCAAAGTTATTGAGAATAAATCAGGAAGAACTCCAAGTGGTTTAAATGCTGCGCTAAAGATGGCAAGAAATGAAATAGTTGTTCGCATTGATGGACATTCAGAGATTGATCAGGATTATATTAAGCAGGCTGTCGAAAATTTGAGAAAAACGGGAGCAGTAAATGTTGGTGGCATTATGTTTGCTCAAGGAACCACCTCATTTGAAAAAGCAGTTGCAGTAGCAATGCGTTCACCAATTGGGGTTGGATCTTCAAGATTTCATGTCGGGGGAGAGGCTGGACCAACGGATACTGTATATCTAGGAGTATTTCAAAAGAGTGCATTAGATGCTGTTGGAGGTTATGACGAGAGATTTACTAGGGCTCAAGATTGGGAGTTAAATTATCGCCTGAGGAAAAATGGCGGGGTAGTTTATTTTGACCCTGCGTTAAAAGTTATCTACCGACCTAGAAGTTCGCTTAAGAAACTCGCCTTACAATACTTTGAATATGGACGATGGAGAAGAGCAGTAGTTCGCCAACATAGACGAACCATTAATTTTCGCTATCTAGCTCCACCCCTGAACTTGATATTGCAAATCACTTCTTTAGCTCTAGGCATATTTGCCTCATCACTATTTTTTATTCCAATTATTTCTTATCTTGGCGCAATAACTTTGACTTCATTGATAATTGGAAAAGGACTAGCCCAACGGATTTACTTACCAATTGTTTTGATTTTCATGCATTTTTGCTGGGGATTTGGTTTCATTACCTCACCAAGAAAGCTAATTACCAACTAATTTACTAGCGCTGCGGTACCCTAAGAAATATGAAGAATAGAGCGTTTCTGCTAACTTCCCTATCGCTTATCTTCACTTTAGGGCTTAACTTAATTTCCCCTGCTCAAGCACGGACCTTGATTCCAACCGATTTTCGTTTCTTTGGCTCAGGTTATGGACATGGCGTGGGGATGAGTCAGATTGGTGCGCGTGGTCAGGCACTAGAATCTAAAACAGCTGTTGAAATTCTTAACTATTACTACCCAGGCACTGCAGTAACTGCATATCCAGATAATCAACTAATAAGAGTAAATATCGCTAATTTAATTTCATCGGCAACTCTTAATAAAGTTGGATCTCTTGGCGAGATTCGCCTATATCAAGGCGATATTCCAATGAGTGAGAGCCCTGAGCCATTTGGAATATATCCAGGTGATACAACTGCTCTCTTTACAAACTTTGCAGGAAGTGTAGTTCCAGCTCTCTCATCTCCTACTGCTAAATATGCTGCGATTAATCCTGCACCTGCTTGGACAGTTCGTTGGGATAGCGCAACTACAACTGCGCTTCTAACCAATGGTGCAACTGCTACACAATATAAGTATGGTCAAATAGTCTTTAAGAGCGTTACCAATCTTCTTAGTTCATATCTAGCAGTAACTAATACCTTAAGACTTCATGATGAGTATCTCTACGGTCTAGGTGAAGTGCCTTCGTCTTGGCCAGCTGCTGCCCTTGAAGCACAAGCAATAGCGGCGAGAACTTATGCCCTGGGCAAATTATCTAGGCTTAGAGTTGAGTGCGATTGCAATATTTACAACACCACTGTGGATCAGAATTTTGTGGGTTATGCCAAAGAAACTGAGGCAATCTATGGAATTAAATGGCGTGAGGCCGTTGATCGAACCTTTGTCGATGAGAATAACGCTTTAGTGGTAACCCTTGAGGGCAAACCAATTCAAGCCTTTTACTTTTCATCAAGCGGGGGAGTTACTCAAAATGTAGTTGATGTTTGGGGAAGTCCACTTCCTTACCTAACTGGAGTTCCTGATCCATGGAGTTTAGATCCAACAATTAATCGCAGATATGCACTTTGGTCAAGGTTTGTGCCACAGAGCGTTATGGCGCAAGCCTTTTTACTACCTGATGTTGTCTCATTTACCATCAACTCAAGAACTCAAACGGGAAGCATTAGTTCAATTACAGCGATTTCAACTACTGGGGCAACCGCAACGCTAACCGGAGAACTATTTCGAGCTAGAGTAAAACTTCCATCAACCTGGATTCACAACACAAAGGCAATTGTGAAGCTGCCCTTTATTGCTAAAGAGTGTCTACCAGATATTGTCGAACGATCTAACTACTGCTTAATTTAATTAGAGTGCAGCACGCTATTTAAGCCGCCCCAAGTTCCACTTTTATTAAGCGCTTCAAGTGCGCCGCTCTGGGAGTTTCTACGAATCAAAAGTGAATTAGCACCAGATAGCTCTCTTGCTTTGACTACTTTGCCATCTGGTAGAAGTACTTTTGAGCCTGCAGTTAAATAGACGCCAGCTTCTAAAACACAATCATCGCCGAGTGAAATTCCAAGTCCTGAATTGGCCCCTAGAAGTGTTCGCTTGCCAATAGAGATTACTTCTTTTCCGCCCCCACTTAGCGTTCCCATAATCGAAGCTCCGCCACCTATATCAGAACCATCATCGACAACAACTCCTGCAGAGATTCGGCCTTCAACCATAGATGCGCCAAGAGTTCCAGCATTGAAGTTAACAAAGCCTTCATGCATCACCGTTGTTCCAGGTGATAGATAAGCTCCAAGTCTTACGCGATCTGCATCGGCAATGCGCACTCCCTCTGGCACAACATAATCAAGCATTCTTGGGAATTTATCTACACCATAAATTGCAAGATAGCCATATTTAGCACGCAGCTTTAAGCGCACCTGATCAAATCCAGCAATAGCGCAGGGACCATGGGAAGTCCAAATAACATTGTTAAGAATTGAAAAAATTCCTTCAAGTGATAACCCATGTGGTTTAACTAAACGATGAGAGAGTAGGTGCAGTCGCAAATAGGCATCAGAAACACTTGCAGGCGGCTTATCTAGCTCAATTTCTGTCTTTACTAGGGCGCGAGTTATCTCTCGCTCGTTATCAGCGCCCTCAAGGTTTGCTAAATCAACTCTGCTCGCTTCAGCTGCGCCCAGGCCTAGTTGATGAAAATAGGTATCAAGTATCGATCCATCTTTTGCAATGGTTGAAATCCCATAACCATATGCCACGCTAGCTTTGCTCACCGTCTAACGCTACCAACTATTGGCTAGCACTTGCCCAGAGTGAGCGTAAGAAAAAAACTGCTTTAGAGTGTGGCTATGAAAGTTGCCGTTTATTGCGCATCATCGACCCTGGTTTCAAAAGAGAATCAAGAGCTTGGCTTTGAGTTAGGGGCATCTCTTGCCAAATTGGGCCATGAATTGGTCTGGGGCGGCGGGGCAATTTCGGTAATGGGCGAGGTGGCCAAAGGTGCTAGAAAATTTGGTGGTAGAACAATTGGAGTTATTCCAGAACGGCTAATGAGCGTGGAATTTATCGATCATGACTCTACCCAAATGCATGTAGTCAAAGATATGCGCGAACGCAAAGGTTTAATTGAAAGCTTAGCTGATGGTTTTATCGCCCTTCCTGGTGGAATTGGAACACTTGAAGAGTTATTAGAAATTTGGGTGGGAAGATATTTAGGTTTTCACAACAAGCCCATTGCAATTCTAGATCCAAGCGGTGTCTATGGCTCACTTCGTTTAGCACTAGATGACTTAACTGCGTTGAACTTTATGAAACCAGGTCAGCATGAGTTAGTTTCTTGGTGTAACACAATTGATAGCGCGATAAAGCATGTGACTTCATGAGCATGAATAGAAAATACAAACTTGCTGACTTTAGAGCCAGCGTCACTATCTCTGCGCCGATTGGTGAAGTCTGGAAGAAGTTAGTTGATTGGAAGAGCCAAGGTCAGTGGATGGCTTTAACGAAAGTCAATTCAAGTGCCGATAAAGATGGCTTATCTAATATTGGTACAACAATTTCTGCATTTACCGGAATCGGGAAAATTGGAATCTGGGATGAGATGAAAATTACTGCTTGGAACCCAGAGACTTTTTGCGCCGTCGATCACTATGGTCGTTGGATTAAAGGCATTGGAGAATTTCGCCTAACAGAGATAGGTCAGGGCAAAACTAGATTTGATTGGTATGAACGAATCGATGCTCCAGCTGCGATTCTGGCCCTTATAAAACCAGGAATCTTGATTGCTGTGAATTACTCCTTGGCGAAGTTTGCGCGAGGATTTAACAACTGAAGGGGCGCCATCGGCAGTAGCCTTAGCCTTGTGAGTAAGCAGAACCAGACATTAGAAGAGTTCATCGACTCTCTTCCTGAAGAAGAGCGGATCGTGCTTACCCTTTATTACATAAAGAGATATAGCATCGAGGAAATTTCAGCAAAAATAGGGGCTCCTGAGCGCTCAATTACGGTGGTATTGGCCTCTGGGCGGATGAGAATGAGCTCGGCTTTCAATTTCCCACAAGGTAGCTAGATAAGGGATAATTCCCTCTCCCAGCCTGGAGCTGGGGCATAACGCTAAAACATCTTTCAAGGATTGATTTAGAGAGAAGGCTAATCGATGGCAGCCATGAAACCCCGCACTGGCGATGGACCTATGGAAGTTACCAAGGAAGCCCGGAGCCTAGTGATGCGAATCCCGCTAGAGGGTGGCGGCCGCTTGGTAGTAGAGCTAAATCAAGAAGAGGCTCGAAATCTTGCCGACGTGTTAAATGCGTCGATCTCCCTACTTAAGAAGTGAACCTACCGATTCCGAAACTCGGAACGGTAAAACTTCCGGGGGAAATCTCGGAGAAATTCTTTAAAGGCTTTACTCATATCGCACTTCCTATAAAGACAAAAGAAATAAAAGCAGAACCTGAGATAGAGATCGTTTTAAGTAAAAAAATAATTAAAAGCATCGAAGAAATCTTTTCAATCTCATTTATAGATGAGATAAAGAAAAATGGTGGCACCGTAACTGGTAAAGCGGGAGAAGTAATTGAGATTCCAGTATTACAATCAAGTGGAGAAGTAGTCCGAATTCTCCTTGTTGGAGTTGGTGATTCAACTAATTCCCACATTCGCAGAGCATCAGCAGCTATTGGTCGAAAGATAAAGACTAGTAACTCCTCAGCTCTATCCTTCCTAGTCGAGAAGCAAAGTGATGCTCAACTTCACTTTATCTCCTCTGCCCTTGCTACTTATATCTGGAGTCAGAAAAGTGGCACAAAGAGCCTAACTCCAGAGATAACTCTTGTAGGAGATTTTGCTGAAGTGCTAGAGCGCGCAAAGGTGTTAGTGAAGTCAACCTGGAAAGCGCGCGATCTAATACAGACTCCCTCTAATATTAAAAATCCAGCCTGGATGGCTGCTCAAGCAAAATCCCTTGCAAAGAGTTCCACGCTCTCTCTAAAGATTAAATCTGGTCGCCAATTGGCAGAGTTTGGTGGGCTAAGCGCTATTGGTAATTCCAGTGTAAAAAATCCACCAAGATTTGTTGAATTAAGTTATAAGCCAAAGGGATCAAAGAGAGCGCCTCATGTGGTCTTAGTTGGCAAGGGAATTACCTTCGATACTGGAGGAGTTTCTCTCAAGCGCCCTTATGAAGTAATGACTGCAATGAAAAGCGATATGGCTGGCGCAGCTTGTGTATTGATGGCAACAATTGCTGCGGCAGAATTAAAGTTAAATGTTCGAATCACAGCGCTACTCATGCTTGCTGAGAACTCACTTTCCGGCACATCAACTCGTCCATCTGATGTAATTACACATTATGGCGGAACGACAGTTGAGGTAATCAATACTGATGCTGAAGGAAGATTAGTTCTAGCAGATGGTCTTGCTTATGCTGATAAGAATCTTGATCCAGATTACTTGATTGATGTAGCAACTCTAACTGGAGCTGCCACCCTTGGTCTTAGCCGATATTACGGAGCGATGTATACCAGAGACAATAAACTTGCCAGAAAGCTTGCAGATATTGGCGATTACACAGGAGATCAAATCTGGCATATGCCATTAGTTGATGATTATTCAATTGCGCTAGAGAGCAATATTGCAGACTTTAATCACACCGCTGATAAGTTTAAGTTTCAAGGTGGCTCAGTTACTGCTGCGCTATTTCTAGAAAACTTTGTCGGCAAGCGCAAGTGGGTTCATCTTGATATTGCTGGCCCTGCCAGATCTGAAGTTGATGCAGGAGAAAATGTTAAAGGTGGAACAGGCTATGGAGTTCGGCTACTAACCCAGTGGCTAGCTACGCTGTGATGTCAGGCATCGGGGATAAGGGATTTACGGAGAAGTTATTTCCTGAACGCGGAGATATGCGCGCATTTTCAAATTCTTTTATTCCAGAAACTGAGATTATTCAAAAAGCTAGAGCTAGAGGGCAAGAAATTGGCACCTACGATGCAACTCCAGCAGTTGGATCGCTACTTCGCTATCTCACCCATTTAATAGGAGCTAGCTCGATAGTTGAAATTGGAACAGGGGCTGGGGTTAGTGGTTTATGGATCTTCCAAGCGATGAGCCCAAAGGGACTATTAACATCAATTGATGATGAAGTTGAAAATGCTAAGTTAGCTAAGCAAGCTTTTGATGAGGCTGGGATAAATTCATCACGCTATCGCTTAATTACTGGTAACTCTCGAGAAATCGTAGGAAAGCTGGCCGATAGCCTCTATGACATATTTATTATGCGAAAGAGTGGAGACTTACTTGATGGAATTGAGAATGCTCATCGCTCACTTCGCCCAGGTGGAGTTTTAGTCATAGATCGAGCACTTCTCTCTGGAAAGGTTGCTGATCCAACACAGCGAGATGAAGATAGCGTGGCCTATCGAGAAGTTATTAAGGTGATTAAGGACTCATCAACCCTCTGGCTTCCAATGTTGCTGCCAGTTGGCGATGGCGTAATGGTTGCGACGAAGATTTAATAAAAGAATAGGATAGGTGCATGTTCGGTATTGGAATGGGCGAGTTTCTAGGATTAGTAATCCTAGGCTTATTTCTAGTTGGCCCAGATAAACTACCTGAAGCTGCAAAAGATTTTGCCAGATTTATTCATAAAGTTCGAAACTTCACAACCTATGCCTCACGTGAATTGAAAGAAAACCTAGGACCTGGATTTGAAGATTTGCAAGTTAGTGATTTAACTCCAAAGAAGTTAGCCCAGAAAGTATTAGGAAATGCTCTAGATGATGTTAAGCCACTAGCAAACGATCTTAAAAGTCAGGCTAGGGCAAGTAAAAAAGTTATTGATGAGGCAGCTAAAATAGATCCAGATTTACTATGAGCCTTTCAAGAGATGAAGTCATAAGTCAGATTCATAGCGCTCTTGCAACTGTTTCAGACCCTGAACTCCATAGACCTCTTCCAGATCTAGGAATGGTTGAAAGTGTTGATTTTGATCGTGGGCTAGCAAAAATCAAGATTCTGTTAACTATTTCAGGATGTCCGATGCGAGATAAGTTAAAAAGTGATGTTAGTGGCGCGGTTACTAAAGTTGCTGGGATTGAAAAGGTTGAACTTGAATTTGGCGTAATGAATGAGGCTCAGAGAGATAATGTTAAAAAGCTGCTACGTGGCGGGCGGGAAAAGTTCATTCCATTTGCTCAACCTGATTCTTTAACCAGAGTTTGGGCTATCTCATCTGGCAAAGGTGGGGTAGGAAAGTCATCAGTAACAGTAAATCTTGCAGCAGCGCTTAGTAAGCGCGGCTTTAAAGTAGGAGTTCTAGATGCTGATGTCTATGGACACTCAATTCCAAGGCTTTTGGGCATTGAAGGGCAGAGGCCAACAGCTATTGATCAGACATTCATTCCAGTTGAAACCAATGGAATTAAGGTAGTTTCAATTGAGATGTTCAAACCAGATCGCGCAGATCCGGTTGCTTATCGCGGCCCACTGCTTCATAGAGTTTTAGAACAGCTTTTAAGTGATGCATACTGGGGAGATTTAGACTTCTTACTCCTTGACCTGCCTCCAGGAACCGGAGATATTGCAATATCTCTTGGTCAATTAATTCCAGCATCAGAAATTATCGTGGTGACAACTCCGCAGATCGCAGCTGCTGAAGTTGCTGAGCGAGCAGGAAGAATTGCTCATCAACTAAAACAACATGTAATCGGAGTAATTGAGAATATGTCTGCCTACACAGATCCTGTAAGCGGATCTCAGGTTGCACTCTTTGGTCAAGGTGGAGGGCAGGAGACTGCAAAGAGATTGAGTCAACTTGTTGGAGTAGATGTTCCACTTCTTGCTCAAATTTCATTTGATATCAAGCTCCGTGAAGGCGGAGATGAAGGGTCACCAATAGTTTTCACAGATCCAGAGTCAGATGCTGCTAAGGGTTTTTTTGCAATTATCGATCAACTCACAAAGCGAAAGAAATCT
>JBMTBW010000029.1:0-8631 GCA_049430265.1 Candidatus Nanopelagicaceae bacterium
CCTAGCGCCAATCGCTATGGCGCAGTCTCACCAACCACAGCTGAGGCTGTTAGTCAGGAGTTAAGTGAGTATCTCTTGCCAGGTGATCAAATACTTGATGGAGGGCCTTGTTTAGTTGGAGTTGAATCAACAATTATTGATTGCAGTAGCGACAATCCAAGAATTCTTAGACCTGGAGCTATTAGCGCAGAGATGATTGAAGAGAGTACTGGGATAATTCTGGCTGAAGTTGGTGAAACAAAGATTCGAACCTCTGGTTCAGATAAGCAGCACTATGCACCAAGGGCAAGAGTCGTTATTGGTGGTGAAATCCAAAGTGGTGAGGGTTTGATTGCAATGAGTGAAATAGCAACCCCAGAGGGTGTTATTCGCTTGGCAGAACCTAAGAGCATTGAAGAGTATGCAAGGGTGCTCTATTCAGCTCTTCGTATGTCAGATAGTCAGAATTTAGAGAAGGTAAGAGTAATTCCACCAAACGGAGAAGGCCTTGCAGTTGCAATCCGAGATCGAATTAATAGAGCAGCAGCAAATTAGTTTTTAAGAAATATTCTTTAGCGTCTAACGCTATATTTTAGAAACTCTCTACCACTGGGTCGTATTGCTCTTGCTATCTCTAGGCAGTCACCTCGTTTATTAAATGCTCTTCGTTGAATTTCAATTGCTGGGGTTCCTGCTAATACAGACAATTTTGTAGAGATTTCATCTTCAACAAGTAGAGATGAAATTTCTTCATCAGCGCTCTCCACAACCTGTCCATAATTCTCTGAGAGTAGTTTGTATAAAGATCCCGAGAGAGGTTTCTTATCAAGGCCAGGAGCAAATCGTGCTTTCACATATGAAACTTCCCAAGAAAGAGCCACCTTTTTGTTTGTTCGTACTCTTTCAATGCGATATGAGGGCTCACTTATCCTTGCCCAGGTTGCATCTATCAATTCAGAACTCTCAATCAACCTGACATCTAACACAGTGGTTTTATACTCAATTCCCTTTAAAGTAAGTTCTTCGCTAAAAGATCTAAGGCTATGGTGATGAGTATCGCGCGGAGGTGCTACAAACGTTCCAGAACCTTGTCTACGATAGATAAAACCAGAGCGCTCCAGGATTTTCAGTGCTTTTTGGATAGTTACCCGGGAGACACCAAAGTGTTCAGCCATCTGTCTCTCTGTGGGAATCACCTCGTGGATCGCAAGCTCTGAAAGGTCCGCACGAATCAATTCTGAGATGCGAACAGGTTTGAGGAACTCCTCCTTGGCCAAAGCCCCCACCCCCTTTTTCTCCCCTTTTTAGTGGAGGAGATACCGATTCCATAACAATCGCAAGAAAAACCTGCCAGATACTAGCATTTTCTCCAAAATTGGACTAGACCAACCTACTAAGACCTCTTGGATTTCCCAGGAGGTAGCTCTAATAGGAGGTCCCTCATGCGCATTACGCGCAAAAAAGTTATCGCCGTAATTTCTTCGATGGCACTTATCAGCTCGCTATTTCTTGGCGCGAGCACATCAAGTGCTGCACCGAAAGATCGTGGCACGGTAACTGTCTGGATTCAAGGAGATGCGAAGTCTTGGCCCGCAGCAGTTGATCGTGCAAATAAGATGTTTAATTCAAAGTACCCAAATGTAAAGGTTGATATCCAATATCAGACTTGGGGAGATTCACTCAAGAAACTCGATGCAGCCCTTGTTGCTGGCAATACACCAGATGTATTTGAGTTTGGTAACACTCAAGTTCTCAAGTATTCAGCAGCTGGTGCTCTTAAGGATCTAAGTAGCTCAAAGAGTCAATTTGCATACAGCACTAACTGGCTCAAAGGCCTAGAAGAGGCTGGAAGCTATAACGGCAAGCTCTATGCGGTCCCTTACTATGCAGGCTCGCGAGCAGTTATGTATCGCACTGATCTATTTGCTTCACTTAAAATCAAAGCTCCAAGAACTTATGAGCAATTTACTGCAGCTGCAGATAAGTTAATGGCAGCAAATGCTTCCAATTCCAAGTTCTCTGCTGTCTATATGCCAGGTAAGTATTGGTATGCAGCAATGGGCTTTGTCTATGACTCAAAGGGCGCAATTGCAGTCCAAGAAGATGGAAAGTGGAAAGGCTCACTAGATTCAGCTGCTTCTGTTGAAGGCTTAACTCGCTGGAAAAATATTGTTGATAAGTACTCCAAAGCCGACAAGTCTGGCGATGAGGGTGGTCAATGGGAGGTCTTCGCAGGCGGAAACGTTGCGATGAGCTACTCAAATGGATGGGAAACATGCTGTATTGCTCCTCAAAAGGGCGCTTTCTTCCCAATGCCTTCAATTCGCGCTGGTGAATACATGCCAGCATTCCTTGGTGGATCAAATCTTGGCGTCCCAGCAAAGGCAAAAAATCCTGACTGGGGTGTCTATTGGATCAAGTCATTCACCTCCGGCCAAGCAATGCGTGAGATTGTTAAGGTTGGCAATCTTCCAAACAACACCAGCATGTTGACTCTAGTCAAGGGTGGAAATGCTCAGGTTGCTAAGGGTGCTAGCTCAACCTGGTTCGTTCCTGCAGCAGAGAAGTGGGTAAATGTTGAGAACGCAAACGTTCTACAAACCATGCTCTCTGATATCGCAACAGGAAAGAAGACAGTTGCGCAAGCAGCTAAAGATGCATCTGCGGAGATCACAAAACTGCTGAACTAGCAGTAAAAAACTCCTAACGAGGTATGAGGAGAGTGGTAGCGTCGAGGGCGCTCCACTCTCCACTCATTTATTGGGAAGTAGGTTTGAGGTCTTATGTCTAGCGCAACAAAATTAAGACTACGGCCAAAAAAGAATTTATGGCCCTATCTCTTAATTACTCCTGCTCTGACTGTAATTCTTCTCATCTTAGGCTTTCCAGTATTTCGACTTATAACTTTAAGTTTTCAGCAGTTTGGCCTTGCAGAAATTGTCTCTGGAATTCCAACTTGGGTTGGCTTTGAAAACTTTCAAGCACTGCTAAAAGACCCAGAGTTCTGGATAGTCCTACGTAGAACATTTATTTTTACATTTGCCATGGTTGCAGCTTCAATAGTAATCGGTGCCTGGCTAGCCCACTTAATGCTTCGAATGAACACCATACTTCGATGGCTTTTAAATACCACCCTAATTCTGGTTTGGGCAATACCTGCACTAGTTGGCATTTCAATTTGGAAGTGGATGTTCTCCTTTGAATTTAGCATCATCACTTCAACTATAAATCGTCTAGGTTTTGACTTTGCACAACGTAATTGGTTCACCAATACCTTCTCAGGGTTTTCAATTATTGGAGGAGTTGTAGTTTGGGGCGCTATTCCATTCATAACAATTAGCATTTACGCGGCTTTAACCCAAGTTCCAAAGGAGCTCTTGGAGGCAGCAGCTATTGATGGAGCCAACTCCAGGCAAATATTTAGATCTGTAATCCTTCCAATATTGCTTCCAATTTATGTGATTCTTATTAGCCTATCAATCATCTGGGACTTTCAAGTCTTTACCCAAATTTGGGTCCTACTTGATAACCGACCGGCCTCGGAGTATTACACCATGGCAATTTATGCCTTTGAAAAGTCCTTTGGTTTAAGTGAATATGGAATGGGCGCTGCCATTGCCCTCCTGATGATCTTCTCCTTATTGGGCGTCACTTGGTTCTACATCAAGAAGATGGTTCGAATTGGTGATAACAATGCATAAAAAGAGTTCGATTTATGCAAACATCTCTGGATTTTTTGCCATCATTTTTATGGGGTTTCCAGTTTATTGGATGGTAACTACATCCTTTAAGAATCGTCAGGATGTACTTTCTACTGAACCAACAATCTTGCCTAGATCTTTTACCATTGAAAATTACCAGAATGCTTTTTCTAGAGAGGGCTTCTATACCAGTCTTCGAAATAGTTTAATTGTGGTGTTAATAACTGTTGCTATTTCACTCTTTTTAGCAACTTTTGCCAGTGTTGCAATAGCGCGCACAAAATTTACCGGCAAGCGGAGCTTTATCTCAGCCCTTCTAATTGTGCAGATGCTTCCACTTTCTGCCCTAATAATTCCACTATTTCTTCTATTGACTCGACTCCAACTAACAAACACCATAGGAGGATTAGCGCTCACCTATGTGGCCTTTATTTTGCCTTTTACTATTTGGACTTTGAGGGGTTTTCTAGCCAATATCCCAACAGATATTGAAGAGGCTGCCCTAGTTGATGGATGCACGAGAGTTCAGGCATACCGCCATGTTCTCTTGCCATTAATGGCTCCAGGACTGGTGGCAACAGCAATATTTGCATTTATTCAAGCTTGGAATGAGTTTTTGTTGGCCTACATAATTATGCAGAGTCAAGAGAATTTAACACTTCCAGTTTGGCTTGCTAGTTTTACAACTAGAACTGGTACTGATTGGGGCCCATTGATGGCGGCATCTACAGTCACAGCTATTCCAGTTGTAATTTTCTTCTCACTGATTCAGAAGCGAATTGCTACAGGTGTGACAGCGGGAGCTGTTAAGGGATGAAATTTAACGATACCGAAAAAGCAATATTGGCCCACTTTTCTCCTGGTTTTGGTGGCACTGAGATACCTGATTGGATTTTTAAATATCTTGAAAACGGGCTTGGAGGAATAACCCTATTTAGTTCAAACTGTCCATCTTTAGATGTAGCGCGCGAGCTAATCCTTAAGATTAGAGCTATCTCCCCAAATATTATTATCTCTTTAGACGAGGAAGGCGGTGATGTAACCCGCCTCTTTGTTCCTGAAGGAAGTCCCTTCCCAACTCCTGCGCTTCTTGGGCGTTGCAATGATCTGGAATTAACAGAGAGCTCCTTTAAGGAATTAGGAAAAGTATTAAAATCCATTGGCGTTGATTTGAATTTAGCTCCTGTTGCTGATGTTGCGACTCAAAGCGACAATCCAATAGTTGCAGTTAGGTCTTTTGGTAGCGATGCAGATTTAGTTGCCAGACATGTGGTAAGTGCAATCAAGGGTTTGCGCAGTGCTGGCATTGCCTCTTGTATCAAGCACTTTCCAGGCCACGGAGGGGTATTGGAGGATAGCCATCACGATTTACCTCAGCTATCTGGTGAAATTGATGAATTGATGAGTACCCATCTCAAGCCATTCATTTCAGGAATTGGAGATGGAGTAGAGGCAATAATGATGGGGCACATTGTGCTCTCTGCAATTGACTCTACCTCCCCGGCTTCATGTTCAAGTCTGATTACAAGAGAGTTGCTACGCAAAAATCTTGGTTTCGATGGTTTAGTAGTTACAGATGCTTTAGATATGGGCGCACTTGGTGGGACAAAGAAGATTCAAATCTCAGCTCTTCGAGCAATATCAGCTGGTGCAGATTTGCTCTGCTTCTCTGGTCTCTATGATCAATCAAGTTTTGTAGAAAATAGTTTGGTTGCAATTCGAGAGGCTGTCGAAGGGGGAGATATCAATAGTCAATCAATCAAGAATAACGCAGAGAAAATCTGGAGCTGGAGGCCACCAGTAACCACAGATTTTTCTCCAGCATCCTTACCAGAGGTATCAAAGTTTAAACGTGGAGTTCATTATCAAGGCAAACTCTCTATATCAACGGATCAGATATCTTTAATCGAGTTATCTGCCGACCCAACAATTGCGGCTGGCTTTGTCGGCTGGGGATTACGAAGGCCTTTTATGCGAGCGGGCGTTAAGGTTAAATTAGAATCAAGTGATATCGATCTTTCAACTCAAGTTCAAGGTTGTCTGGTCGTGGCCTTTCGAGATGCTTTTAGAGATAACAAAATATTAGTGGCTCTCGATAGAATCAATCGAAGTAGGCCAGATGCAATATTTGTTGACATGGGATGGCCAACCTGGAGTTTTAATCCTAAAAATATCGTTAGAACTTTTGGATCAAGTGCGCTTGCTTCAGAAATAGCGGTTACTTTTCTGAAAGAAAGCTCTAAAGGCTCAAAGATATAAGTTCAAAGTAGCTATCTATAACGCCATCAATTCTTGCTTTAGGAGATATTTCCTTTACTTCACCAAGAGACCAGCTAGGCACTTCGTCCTTACCACTTAAAGCCCAGGCTGCTTGTTTCGCTGCTCCATCAGCCACATACTCACCAATTGGTGGAATGTGAATGTTTCTTCCAAACAAATCAGCAGATATCTGCTGTACTGCAGAATTCTTAGCAGCTCCTCCAATTAGTAAAATCCTGGAATAACTAACACCTTGTCTCTCGACAGCCTTTGCGGCATAAATCATTCCAGCAATAACACCTTCGATAGAGGCGCGCGCAATATTCGCTTTTGTGAAATTACTATGCGTTATTCCAAAAAAGGAGCCTTTAGCACTTGGCTTATTGGGAGTCCGCTCGCCATCAAAGTGAGGAATGATTCTTAAACCCTCTGCTCCAACTTTTGCAGAGAGAGCAAGAGAGCTAAATTCTTCAAATGTGAGCGAAAGACTCTTGGCAACTGTGTTAAAGATTTTTGCAGCGTTTAAGGTGCAAGCAAGAGGAAGAAAATTGCCTGTCGCATCTGCAAAGCCTGCAACTTCGCCAGATGAGTCATGAGTCGAACTCTTTGAAATAGCAAAAGCTGTGCCACTGGTTCCAAGTGAAATAACTAAATCACCTAAAGATGCACCTAAACCAAGGGCCGCACCTGCATTATCTCCAGCTCCAGCAGCTATCGGGATTGAATTAGTGCTAGTTGCTCCAAATTGATTTGGCGCAATGATTTTTGGCAAAATGATTTCCTGATTGGTTCTTATTGCTGTTGCCAGAATATCTAGGCAATACTCGTTTTTTCTTGAATCAAAATATCCGGTGCCAGATGCATCAGAGCGATCAGTAAATAAGGTCTCTATCGACTTGGCGCCCGAAAGTTTCCAAGAGAGCCAATCATGAGGAAGAGCAATCGCAGCAACTCTATTGGCATTTGCTTTCTCGCTATCTGCAAGCCACCTCACCTTTGATGCAGTAAATGAGGCAACTAATTGAGAACCAGTACGAAGGGCAATATCTGGAATCTCTCCATTTAAATCCTCAGCCGCCTTATCTGAGCGAGTGTCATTCCAGAGAAGGGCATCTCGAATTACTGTCCCATCTTTATCTAGTGCAATCATGCCGTGCTGTTGACCAGCAATTGAAATCGCTGAAATCTTATGAGAACTTAACTCATCAAGAGCCTCTGTGAGAGCCTTCCACCAGAGCTGCGGGTTAACTTCACTTCCATCTGGGTGCGGCCTTGAAGTTGATGCAACTGCTTCACCACTATCAGCATCTCGCAATACAACTTTTACTGATTGAGTTGAGGAATCAACGCCTGCAACTATCGGCATAGTTTCTAGTAAACACCGATTAGATATTCCAGGGCTAGCTGATCAAGTTCCTCATAGTGATAGCCACGCTTTCCTGCCGCTTCCACATCAAAACTCTCTCCTGCAATCTCTTTCCAGCCCTCACCCTTTGCAACAGTTGGCTGAAGCAGCTCATTAACACCTGATTTCTCAAGAGCTGCAGCAGTTCTTGGATCAGCTCTAAATGCTCTGGCTCGCTCCTGCAAGATTATGTAGGTACGCATATTTGCAGTTGCTGAAGCCCAGACACCATCATCGCTTTCGGTTCTCATTGGTTTGTAATCAAAATGCTTAGGACCTTCATAGTTATAGCGCTCCAGCAGATCAACAAGGAAGAAGGCTGATTTGAGATCGCCATGGCCAAAGACTAAATCTTGGTCGTATTTAGGACCATGCTGGCCATTTAGATCAATATGGAAGAGTTTTTTATGGAATAGGGCTTGTCCGATTCCATGAACAAAATTCAGTCCTGCCATCTGCTCATGGCCAACTTCAGGATTTAATCCAACTAATTCTGGATGATCAAGAGAATTAATAAAGGCGAGCGCATGACCAATAGTTGGAAGGAAGATATCGCCGCGAGGTTCATTTGGTTTTGGCTCCATTGCAAACTTAATGTCATAGCCTTTATCAATAACAAATTGACCAAGAATATTAAAAGCCTCACGCATCCTCTCAAGTGCTACCACAGGATCTTTGCCGATATCAGTCTCTGCTCCCTCACGTCCGCCCCAACAGACATAGGTATGAGCGCCTAGCTCCACAGCTAATTCAATATTTGTCATTACTTTTCTTATTGCATACCTGCGAATATCTCTATTGTTAGAAGTAAATGCGCCATCTTTAAAAACAGGATGGCTAAATAAATTGGTTGTTGCCATCGGAACTTTCATCCCATTTTCATCAAGTGCTTTTTTAAAACGAGCAATATGTGCTGCGCGATCTGATGTTGATGAACCAAATGGAATTAAGTCATCATCATGGAATGTGACTCCATATGCCCCGCGCTTTGCTAACTCACTAACTGTGCGAATTGGATCAAGGGCTGCTCTAGTGGCATCTCCAAATGGATCGCGGGCTTGCCACCCAACAGTCCAAAGGCCGAATGTGAATTTATCTGCTGGTGTTGGATTTCTCATGGGGTGAGCCTAACGATTTTGCTCACCTACTAGAATACGAAGGTGCTAGAAAAATCAGATCGCCCTTGGGGTCGCTATGAAGTCTTGCAGGAGAGCCCATTTCATAAGGTGAAGTGCATCTGGGTTAGTCCAGGAAAGCGCCTTTCCTATCAGCGCCACCAGAAGCGCT
>JBMTBW010000030.1:0-7586 GCA_049430265.1 Candidatus Nanopelagicaceae bacterium
CCCGCCGCAGCTGCAGTAGCAATTGCTACCTTGGCAATGCGAGTTAATTTCATTTCTTCTCCTAGTGATAGAAATTAAGGACTAGGTATGGAAAGTCGACTTCCCCCACACCCGCATCCTTAGGGTGGGGTTAGTCTGCCCTCTCTAGGCCTTTTTAATCAATTAAAAAAGGTATCTATTTCGTTATATGAAACGAGCTTTTTCAGGCTCAGTTGAGCCTAATTCGAGACTCGAGCAGCCTCAATCTTTGCCGTGGTTAGTCTTGGAACTGCAAAAATGAAGAGAGCTAGACCTAAAAGAGCTGAGAGGAAATAAGGGCTTCTTAAGGCAAATTCTCTATCTCCCGTGAGCTCCATTAGATCTACTAAGGCTCCTCCAAGCAGAGTGCCAATTGGGATGCTTCCCCAAGCAAAGAATCGATAAACGCTATTAACTCTTCCAAGAAGATGGCTAGGGATGATGCTCTGACGAAGGGAAACTGTTATCACATTCCAAAGCACTGCAAAGACTGTGGAGATGGCAGTAAGTAGGTAGAAAAGATGCCAAGAAGAAGATAATCCAATTATCAAAGTAATGATTGGGCCACTAATAAGAGTGAGATAGAGAGAGGGGCCACTACCTAATTTCTTTGAAATCTTAGGCCCCAGAATTCCCCCCAGGCTTCCTCCAACCGCTCCTGCTGTTCCAAGGACTGCAAATATAAATAGTGATGTCTCTAGGATTTCTTGAGCAAATAAAATAAATACTGCAGCTGTCAAAGCTCCAATTGCATTTAGCGCACCAAGTATTAGCGCCATGGGTCTAAGTAGTTCATGGCTCCAAAGCCAAGTGAACCCCTCCTTAATTTCAGATTTAAAATTTATCTTCTCAACTTTTTTCTCAGTATCAACTTTTTTTAGTGAGGGAATTAGCGTTGCAATTAGAGCAGCTGAAATAAAGAAAGTAGCAGAGTCAATATAGAAGGGAAGGAAGATAGCAATGCCAATTAGGAAGCTTCCAAGTGGAGGTCCTACAAAACTATTAGTTACATATTCAACTGACCAGAGTTTTCCATTAGCGCTCTCAAGCTTTTCTTTTTCAACGACAGAAGGCAGAAGAGTTTGAGCGCTGTTATCTCGGAGCACTTCGGCAAAGCCAAACAAAAGGGCAGTGATAACTAGGACCAAGTAAAGAGTCCAATTAGTTTCAAGATCAGTAAGGGATGCAACCTCATTTAACTTCGGAAGGGATCCTGACTCCAAGGTGACCACTATTGCGACCAGAAGTGCCAAGCTGCCCCGAGCAATATCCATTGCGACAATGATTTTGCCGCGATTGAATCGATCGGTAATTACCCCTGCTGGAAGGGTGAAGATCAACCAAGGAAGCCTTGAAGCCACCGCCACCAATGCAATAAGAAAAGGTGAGCGAGTAACTGCTGAAGCAAGCCATGGATAGGCAAGAGCCGCTATTCCATCTCCAAGGTTGCTAATGGCATGCGCACTAAAGAGGCGCCAGTAATTCTTGCCTAACGCGACCTTCTCTTTTGCTTTAAATCTCACTTGAAAACCCTACCCCAGCTAATTGCAATAGCTAATAAGTGGTTGAATTGAGCGCTATGTCTTTCTCATTTGAAGTGCAAAAAGAAATTTCGGGTCAGCTTGGTAGAGCTGGAGTGATTTCAACCCCTCATGGCCAGATTGCAACCCCTGCCTTTATTCCAGTAGGAACAAAAGCAAGTGTTAAATCCCTTGCACCAGAGGCGCTAACAGATCTTGGCGCACAAGCCGTCCTTGCAAATGCATACCATCTATATCTTCAGCCTGGATCTGAGACGCTAGATCAAGCCGGTGGTCTTGGAAAATTCATGAATTGGAATAAGCCGACCTTTACAGATAGTGGTGGCTTTCAAGTTATGTCGCTGGGAGCAGGATTTAAAAAAGTTATTGATATGAGTCTTGGCTCGCTGGATTCAGATGAGGCAATGGCAGAGAGTAAAGAGCGCCTGGCTCATGTTGACGATGAAGGTGTTACTTTTAAATCTCACCTAGATGGCTCTATGCATCGCTTCACACCTGAGATCTCAATGCAAGTTCAACATCAAATCGGTGCCGATATTATTTTTGCCTTCGATGAGCTAACAACTCTTCATAACACTAGAAAATATCAAGAACAATCACTAGAGCGCACTAGGCTCTGGGCAATCCGTTGTCTTGATGAACATAAGCGATTAACTGATCAGCGAAGTGATAAGCCCTATCAAGCCCTCTTTGGAGTATTGCAAGGCGCCCAATATGAAGATTTAAGAAGAAAAGCTGCTAAAGATTTATCAGAGATGAGTTCATCTGGTGTTTCATTTGATGGCTTTGGAATCGGTGGCGCGCTAGATAAAGCATCTCTAGGCCAAATTGTCTCTTGGATGAGCTCTGAACTACCTAGCGATAAACCCCGTCACTTACTTGGAATTGGCGAGCCGGCAGATCTCTTTGCTGGCGTGGAAAATGGCGCCGATACCTTTGATTGCGTTGCTCCATCAAGAGAGGCAAGAACTAGCGCGGTATATAGCGAGAATGGTCGCTTCAATGTTTCATCTGCTACATATAAGAGAGACTTCTCCCCAATTGATAAAGATTGCAGCTGCTATACCTGTATCAATTTCTCAAAGGCTTATCTAAACCATCTTTTTAGAGCTAAAGAGATGTTGGCCTCAACTCTTGCAACCATTCATAACTTAGCATTTACGGTAAAACTAGTTGATCGAATGCGTCAGGCAATCCTTGATGAAACTTTCATAGAATTTAAAACTGAATTTCTTGCCAAGTATCAAGCAAAAGCCTTGGATTAATTAGAAGTTACTTCAGCCTCACGCATTTTCACATAGGCAATTACTGGATAGGTAATAGGCAGAAGGGCTACTTCAACTAAAGTCTTATAGAGATAACCAACCACTAAGTAATTTAAGAACTCATCAAAACTCAAACGACCTAGGGATGCAATCATGGTAAATACGATGGTGTCTACCAACTCACCAACTGCAGTGGACCCAATTAATCTGGCCCATAATTTCTTCTCATTGGTAATTTTCTTTATTCTTACCAAGGTCCATGAGTTTGCCAATTGTCCAAGAAGGAAGGCAGTAATACTTGCGATTACAATCTGAGGAACAAAGCCAAGAATTGATTCAAAGGCGCCTTGATTTGGCCAATCAGAAGCTGCAGGAGCAATCTGTACTAACCAGAAAGTAAGCCCAGCTAGAGCGCCTAGGCCAAAGCCGGTATAGATGACACGCCTTGCTGCTTTAAAGCCGTAAACCTCAGTAAGAATGTCCCCCAAGATATACACCAGAGGGAATAAGAAGGCTCCCCCATCGGTCTTTATGAAGCCAAAATCAATGAATTTCGTTGCCCCGATATTTGAAATCAATAAAAGCGCGCAGAAAATAGCAGCAATTATTGGATAGAGGCTTCGGTGATAAAGATTTTGGATACTCATAACCCAATGCTATCTAATCTTTTTTATCTGAGATTTCTGCTGAGAGATCACCAATTCGCTTTATGTGTTTATAGCTAAAAAAGGCAATCAGGGTCGCAATTACGCCTCCGATTAGAAATGGAAGGCGAAGTCCACCACGAGCAATTACACCTCCGATTATCGCCCCAATTGGCATTAACCCCCAGACAATTGTTCGTCTTGCGCCATGAATACGTCCATAAAGCTCTGGTGGAATTAGTGATTGATAGAGAGACATCAACAAGATATTCCAAACCGAGATGGTAAAACCGATTAGAACGCTTACCGCTACAAAGAAATAAGCATTTGGCGATAACCCAATGAATATGACAAGTAAAGAGGCGAAGAAGACATTGATAGCAAGCGCCTTACCGCGACCAAGATATTTAGAGACCATAGGGGCGGCAATTGATCCAGCTAGGGCCCCTACTCCTTGAATCGCTAAAACAACTCCAAATAGCGCTGGAGATACCTTTAGCTCTTTTAAAATGAAAAGCGGTGCAATCGCATTAGAAAGTGAGTAGAAAAATCCAAGCAAAGTTGTAATAACTACGATGCTAAAAATCTGCTTATCTTGATAGAGATAATTGAGGGCAAACTTGATATCCCCTTTGAGTCCGAGTTTTGCTTGCCCTACCTCTCCTTCTTTTCTTGCATTTATTTCACGTTCAAAAGGAAAGAGGAGAATCAAAAGCCCCGCCAAAATAAATCCGGTAGTTGAGAAGAAAAAGGGAAGTGCAATCGAGACGGCATATAGCAAGCCACTAAGTGGCGCTCCAGCAAATTGAGAGACAATTACCTCTGATATCTGAAGCCTAGAATTTCCTCGCTCATAATTGGATTTATCCAGAATTTGAGGCAATACCGCTTGCGAGGTGGTATCAACTAAGACTTCACAGATTCCAAAGAAAAAGACTGAAATCAAGAGCAGCCAGATATTTATAAAACCTTGAGAGACAGCAAATGCGATAAAGAGGGCGATTGCTGCTCTTAGACTGTTTCCTAAAACCAGTGCCTTGCGACGATCGACGCGATCAACTATTGCTCCGATGGGAATAGCAAAAAATAGCCATGGCAATGATCCGAGGGCAGTTAGAGCCCCAATCAAGATTGGATCTTCGGTCAGTGAAACTGCAAGAAGTAGAGGGGCAAGACGAAGAACTCCGTCAACTAGATTGGTTATGAGGCTGGCAGACCAGATTCGAGAAAAGTCATGTCCGAGCGGAACACTCTTAGTCATAGGATCGAGTTTAGACTACCGAGTTAGTAATTGCCTCATTTTAGTTATTTCTGCGCTCTGAGATTCAACAATAGCCTTGCCAAGTAAAGCTGCTTCCTCATTAGCTGAGTTAATAATCATCTCCGCCATTTGGATTGCTCCTTGATGATGTTTAATCATGCCCTCAAGAAATAAGCGATCAAATTCGGCTCCACTAGCGCTTTCCAATTGCGCTATCTCATCATCTGTAAGCATTCCCTCATCCATCATATGTCCAGCATGTGATCCCATTTTTGATGAACCCCAACTCTTCATTTGCTCAATCTCAGGACCTTGCGCTGCTTTTATCTCTCTAGCTAATTTGATAATTTCTGGATCAGTTGAATTTAAAAGTGCTAATTCTGACATCTGGATAGCTTGCTCGTGGTGCGGAATCATCATTGCGGCAAACATTTGGTCATCGGCGCTAAATGAAGTATTAGAACTATCGCCAGTAGCACACCCACTTAGCAGGAGTGAAAGAATCACGAGCGCGAGTTTTCTCATAGCGCGATAGTAAGATAAATCTGTGATTCCTGCAGATTTAAGCATTGAGGTGGCAACCCTTGATGATGCAAAAGAACTTGCCGAAATAATGAGTTTGGCTGATCAATTCTTTACCCCAGGGTCTGAATCTGTCGGCCAAACTGAGGCTGAGGAGATTCTCAATGGCTATATCGATTCAGTTGAGGCACGCAAAGTAATAGATAGAGCAAGTGGCAAGGCCCAAGCTTTTATCACCGTGCATCCGGATAGCTCTCGAAAGAGAATCTACGGCGACACTTGGCAGAGACCTCACTCCAATCTTGATATGGCAAGTCTTGAGGTAACACTAGAAATTGCACGAGGAATAAGTAGAGATTTTGATCTATGGATTGGAACCAATTCCAAAGATTTAGGTTATATCCAAGCTCTAACTAAACGAGGATTTAACCTACTTCGCACCTATCACGGCCTTAAAGCTGAGATTACTAATCACCCCTATCCCCAGCTTGAAAGCGGCTTAGAGATGCGATTGATTAATGAAGATGAAAAGAAGATTTGGTGGGCCACTCATCAAGACTCATTTAGTAAACACTTCGGCTTTGTGCCACGCCCCTTTGAGGAATGGAAGGCGATGATTGATAAGGCAGTTGGAATAGATCTAAATGCCCGCTGGGTCCTTTATCTTGAGGGGCAAGCAGTTGGTTTTATTGAATGCAGCGATATTAAAAAAGATGTAGGAGCAGGATTTGTTGATGGAATTGGAGTTATTCAGAGCCAACAAGGAAATGGTTATGGAGAGTTAATGCTTCGTTGGGCCTTTGCCTACTACTCATCTATTTCTCGTAAATCACTTGAGCTCAACGTTGATACCGGCAATGAATCAGGAGCACTTAGGCTCTATGAAAAACTTGGCTTTAAAGCAAAGAGTTCTTGGCAACATTATGAAAATAAAACTTGGGTGAAGCTCTAACGACTAGCTGCTACTGCTTGCTCCAGATGAGCCTTTATATGTTTGGACATATAAGCAAGGTAATCAATTAATTTAATTGGCTCTCCATTTGCCTTTACCCCTAGGCGCTCTAATTTATCGCTCGTTAGCCCAGTAAGTAGGTCTAAATTATTTCTCCGAAGGGCTGCAAAAGTCTCAACGCTTGTTTTTGCATCTCGATCTTTCTTGATAGCTGCAAAAGCGTCTTCATCCCAAGCTGAGAACTGATAGTTATCGCTAGTTAGAATCATTCGCACTCGAAGCGAGAGTGAAATCTCAGTGTCGCAGATATGGGCTAGGCACTGCGATGCGCTCCAGCCACCATCACTTGGCACATTATCAAGTCTTGATGCGAATGCACCATAGAACTCTTGCACTCTTGCAACATCATCTAGATAAGTAGCGAAGACCTCTTTAGACATTTTTACTCCTAATCTAGATCGCGACGCAGTGTTGTTCTCATCGCAATGAGTGAAAATAGCGCGGCATAGCCCAAGAGTACAAGGGTTGCTGGCCCCGGAGTTAAGTAATTTTCAATACTGAAATTGAAGTCATTTTCGCCAAAGTCAACATCAACTAGACCTGTTATGGCCCCGGCTGGAAGATATTTTCCAATGGATTCCACAAATGCCACAACCAAACCTTCAACAATTAAAGTCCAGATAACTGCCCCTGTTACAGCTGCGATCTGATTCTTTACTAGAGCGCCAAGTCCAACCCCCACAATTCCCAGAACTAGCCCTGAGATAGCAGATGCTCTAAAGACTTTAAAGAGCAGCTCTGCTGGCACAGGAGCGTGAGGTTCAAAGAAGGTTAGCGCAATGAAGCCTGAAGTTATCGCAAAGATAAATGAGAAGAGCTGAATCACCAGACCAGCAAGGCTTGCTGCAATCAATTTTGCAACTAAGACTGTGCTGCGCTTTGGCGTTACTAGAAATGTTCCAACCGCTGTGCCATGGCGATATTCATTAGTCATAATCAATATTCCAAGAATCAAGGCAAATAAATATCCACCGGCAGCATTGGCAAAGACAGCGTTGATTCCCTCTTGAGTCTCAGTGCCTGAAAATACGCCTCGCCCTGGCCCATTATCTGAATTGAGAACCAAAATCGGTGCAACTGTGCCAAGGGCTGCAAATAGCCCGCTCCAAAGGAGCAAGAGCCAATTAGCTCTTAGGTAAATTAATTTACGAAGCTCTGATTTGAGTAAGGCGCTCATGCACTCTTCCTTAACGTTAACTCTAGGAAGGCTTCCTCTAGAGATTTTCCTTTGCAGATCTCTTTTATAGTGCCCTGCGCTACTAGAACTCCCTTATTAATAATCAGAACATCATTAACAGTATTTTGCATCTCAGCTAGTTGATG
>JBMTBW010000031.1:0-7382 GCA_049430265.1 Candidatus Nanopelagicaceae bacterium
TGCATCTGGGTTAGTCCAGGAAAGCGCCTTTCCTATCAGCGCCACCAGAAGCGCTCTGAACATTGGTTTATAGTTTCAGGAAATGCGCAGGTGACCATCAATGGCGTGGTTTCCTCATGTGGCGCGGGCGATAGTCTCGATATTCCTGCTGGAAGCTTGCATCGAATTGCAAATGTTGGAAGTAGCGATGTGGTCTTTATTGAAGTCCAAACTGGAACTTATTTTGGTGAAGATGACATTGAACGTATCGAAGATGATTTTGGGCGTTGATAGATAAATGAAGGTAAGAGATTTTAAGATGTATTCAGAGATTTCTGAGACCCCCGATGTTTTCTCAAGACTTCTAAATTCTGAAGCACAATTTCAACAAGCAGCAGAAAAGATAAAAGAAAGAAATATTACAAATGTAATCATCTTGGCACGAGGAACCTCAGATAACGCTGGGCATTATTTAAAGTTTTTGATTGAAGTTAAGTTAGGGCTGCCAGTTGGTCTTGCCTCACCTTCATCTGTCTCAATCTATGGCGCTAAAGTTGATTTTAAAAACACCTTAGTAATTGCCTTGAGTCAGAGCGGAAAATCCCCAGATCTTCTAGCATTTGCAAGCGCCTCAAAAGAAGGTGGAGCGCTTCTAATCGCTATGACTAATAATTCAGATTCTCCTTTAGCAAAAGCTGGCGATATTCATATAGATCTATCTGCTGGGCCTGAAATTGCTGTTGCTGCCACCAAGAGTTATTCAGCCGAACTCTTAGCATCCTTACTATTAGTTGATAGCTGGATTGGCAATAAGAGAGAAGTAAGGTCACATCTAGTTGATTCATCTAAAAAGTGCCTTTCAAATATAAGCAATTTAGATGGTTTTGCTAATTCATTAGATGCTAAGAGAGAAATTGTTGTTATCGGGCGGGGTTATGCATATGCCAATGCCAAAGAGCTAGCGCTGAAGATTCAAGAAACTAGCTACATTCCAGTTCAAGGAATGTCTAGCGCTGACTATCAACATGGCCCAATTGCTACCCTTAATAAAAATAGCCAAGTAATTGTCCTATCTCCTTCTGGAATGCCAAAAGAAGCGCTGGAGGATTCAATAGTTCGGATTCGTCAGAGCCAACCAGAGATTATCTGGATTGGAAGTAATCAACTTGCAACCAAAGATGAGAAAGTAATTCTTGGATCTAGCCTAGAAAGTGAAGAAGAATCAACAATCATAGATGCTGCACTGATTCAATATTTAACTCTTAGTTTTGCAGTGAAGAATGGATTTAACCCAGATTCTCCAAGAGGGCTTAGTAAGGTAACGCTGACCAATTAGCTCTACCAATTTAATAAGCCAATAATCTCCTCTTCATCAATTTTCTCTGGATCCACGAATCGAGCCTGCGAATACCAATGCTTCTGCTCAACTGTGTATGACTGAAGCCTTCGCAGACTCTCCAGAACTTCTTCGCGCTTGACCCCGAGATCGTCTAAACGATGTCGAGTTTTTGCCAGAGATATCGTCTCTTTAGCGCGCTGGAAATCATTACCTTGAAGATAAGACATTATTAAGACTCCCATACTCACTAACTCTCCATGAAGGATTGTCCTACCGGTAACTTCCTCGAAAGTGTAGGCAAAGAAATGCTCGGATCCCTCTTCAAATCGGGCATGACCCATATCATGGCAACGCCAGCCAATGTCGCGGTGAAGTTCCATCAATCGCCTCAAACCATCATCAGTTAACTCAGCTATTCCAGGAGCACATAGGTAGAGCTCATCTAGATACATTTGTGAAATCTTTGGCATCTCCTTTGTCCAGCCAAATTCATCTTTGCCTGCCTCGTGAGCCAACTTCCAATCAAACCAAGCAGTTTGACAGGAGAGAACATCGCCAATTCCGCTGGTCACCATAGACTTTGGTGCAGCACGAAATAGCTCAAAATCTACGTAAACCATCTCAGGAACTGCATCGCCTTCATAGCGCACACCTCCTTGATCTCGGAGTGCGGACATGCGAGTAAAGCACGCATCAACACTTGGCAAAGATGGGAATTGAAGTAAAGGCAGCTGCCGTCTCCAGTGAATCCACTTTGCAGTATCCATGGCCCCGCCGCCGCCAAGACCAATTACTGTCACACCTGCTACCTCTGCCGCAAGTTTGTCTAAATGCTGCGGAGAGAGATCTCCTGATTGGATTATCTGTAGTGGCCGATTCTCTATCGATTTATCAAGTAGAGCCCAAGGTTCGGGTTGTGTTACGAGTATGTAATCCCCAGCTTCATTTATTGCATCTGCTGAAATATTATTTCCATAGGTTGCATTAAACCCCTGAGCCTTAAATGTCATTTCTCTACCCCAAACTCCTTTATCAATTGATTAATTCGCTCTGGACCAATGATTCTGTATTTCTCGGACTCACGGCTGCGTACCAGTAACTCCACGTAAATCTTTGGATTCTCCCGAAGTTGCTCTAGAGAGTAGCCTAAAAATTCTGCCTGCAAACTGGCTTGCGCGACCATGTTGCTTATCATAGTTCTATGTAGTGATATCAGTTCGATTAATCGATCTTGATAATCAGTGATATCAAGAAAGTGAGTTTCTTCCACAACGACCCTTCCAAAGTACCATTTCTCTATTGGTAGGTGAGGTGCTAACTGGTCTACTTTTCCATCTGGATGTTTATCAAACCCTGCAGTCCAACAAGCCTCAGCCACAGCTTTGCCAACCAAAATATGGTCTTGGTTATCCTCGAATTTAATTGAATCGGGATCAAAACTCATTACCAAATATGGCCTTATCTCTCTGATCACCTTCACTATTTGATTACGAAGTGAAACCTCACTTTTATCTCCTAAGGTATCTGTCGGATATCCAAATTCAGATAAAGAATTAATACCAAGGGCAGCTAAGACTTCGTCAAACTCGGACTTATTTCGCCTAATGGTCTCCGCTTCATCGAATCCCCAGCTATCCCAACGATCATCAGTAACTCTTATAACGTGGATTTTCCAACCATCATCCAAGAGCGCCAAGGTGGCCGCCCCACAAGATAAGAGCAGGTCATCGGCATGGGAGATAACTATCAGACCAGTTTTTTGCTTGGTGAGTGGAATCTGAAGCTTTTTAGACAATTTACCTCCAAAAATAGACCAGAACAGAAAAAGCCTTGTTATGAGATTGTTGTAGTAAACCCTTAATAAATCAAGTGTTGATGGGTATTTTTAGGCCACTAGGGGGCGCGCCCCTCAATGAAAGGAAAACACTTGTTAAAGGGAAGAAATTTCAAAGTAGTCGCACTAGTTGCCGCTGCAGTTTTAACTTTGAGCGCATGCAGCAGTGACTCAGAATCCGGTGGTGAAGTAGGCGGAGAAATTAATGTCTTTTTAATTCCTAGCCCATCATCAACATCAATTCAGAGCTTTATTCCAGAGTTTGAAGCAGAGACTGGGATCAAAGTAAATGTATCTGAGACACCATACGGTGAAGCACATCAGAAACAACTCCTTAGCTACAATCAAAAAGCGGGAGCATATGACATTGCACAATTCGACAACACATACTTAGCACCATTCTGCCAAGCCAAAGCAATGTTGCCTCTTGATTCATATATCTCTGGATCTGATGAATATGACATCAATGACTTTGGACAAGGACAGCAAGATTATGGTAAGTGCAAGGGCGAGACCTTAGGTCTAACTCTAAGTACCGAGCCAATGATTCAATGGTACAGAACTGATCTCTACGAGAAGCTTGGATTAACTCCAGCTAAGACATGGGATGAGTACTACGAAAATGCTAAGAAAGTTCAGGCTGCCGGATTCGGTGGACAAATTATGGGCTTTGGTCCAAACGTATCTTGGTGGTGGATGACGCTAGTTTGGTCATTTGGAGGAGCCCTCTACGACGCGAACCTCAATCCTGTGGTTAATTCAAAGGAAGCAGTTGCTGCCACTGATTATCTAAAGAAGTTACTTGAAGTCTCACCAAAGGGAGCAATTACAGCAACCGGTGATGACACCACAAGTAAATTCCTTGGTGAAGATATTGGAGCAATGCTCAACTACTCCGGATACTATGGAATGGCTCTTGATCCAAGCATCAATAAGAATGCTGGAAAGATTGGTACAGCTCCAGCGCCTATGGGAAGTGTAGATACAACCCATCTTGCTGGATGGAATATTGGAATCCCTGCTGATGCAAAGAATCCTGATGCTGCTTGGAAGTTCCTCGAATTCGTTCTAGGAAAGACCAATTCAGTTAAGTATCTTGAATCAGGTGCTGCGGCGATTGGTCGTAAGTCAATTATCAACAATGCGGATTTAGTGGCAAAGAATCCATATCTGCCACAGTTGGAGATTCCATCAAGCTCACGCATTGAGAGATATCCACAAATTGCCGTCTGGCCAGAATTTGAGGTTGCAGCAATTGATGCTGTGACTCAGGTTCTCACTGGGAAGCAGAAGTCTCAAGCAGCATTGGATGCGCTTAACGAGAAGCTCAAACCGATACTTGCAAAAGAGCCTAAGAGCTAATCAACTCAAAGACTAAGGCTTGGGCCTGGCACAATAGTGATAGAAAATGATCGCTAAAGTGTCCAGGCCCAATTTGCTGCGCAGGAAGAATCTTCGCCCTGTCGCACAACTGACTATCCCAACATGGATTTTTCTTGCATTGGTTGTGTTGATTCCTTTCTTCTATGGGGTTTACATATCGTTTCTAAATATTAATCTGGCTTCTTTTCTCCCACCAAGCTTTGTGGGATTTGATAACTATCAGACTGTGCTAGCTGCTTCTGAGACCTGGTCGACACTTCGGATTACCTTGATTATTACATTTATTGGATTACTCACACAGATACCAATAGGAATACTTCTAGCCTTAGTGCTACATGAAAACTTGCGTGGCACGAAAATATTTCGTTCAATCTTAATCACTCCAATGCTCCTAACCCCAGTAGCAGTTGGACTAACTTATAGATTTATGTTTGACACCGATCTTGGTGTTATTAACTGGGCTCTAGGAAGTATTGGAATAGAGAAAGTAAATTGGCTGGGCTCGCAAACAAGTGCGCTATTCGCCATAATAATTGTTGACTCGTGGCAATCAATCCCTTTCGTTATGCTCTTGGTTCTAGCAGCTCTGACCGCTATTTCACCCTCTTTATATGAGGCAGCTAGGGTTGATGGAGCATCAGTGAGCCAGATATTTCGAAGGATTACGCTGCCATTAATCACACCAACGCTCTTGGTAATAACCATGATCAAAATTATGGATTTTCTAAAACTGTTTGACACGCTATTTATTCTCACCCGAGGGGGCCCAGGAAATGCAACTACAACTCTTGGACTTTGGACATATAAGACCGGCTTTGTCTTCCTTGAGTTCTCTAGAGCTGCAGCGCTTGGGGTAATAATTACCATAATCACACTTCCGGTCTATTTCCTCTGGCGTCGAGCCTCAAGAGGCGTGCGATGATTCTCAAGCGAGGCGCCTCTTATTCTCTCTTGTTTGTTGCCTCGTTTCTCTCGCTGTTTCCACTCTTTTGGACCATAAGTACTTCAATAAAGGATCGAGTAGATACTTATAGCCTGCCACCAAAGTTTTTTAGTTTTACTCCTACCCTAAAGAACTACATATCACTTTTTTCTCTGGAAAAGTTTTGGCAAATCTATTCCAATAGCATCATCATTACATTGGGAAGCACGTTTATTTGTTTGGTAATAGGAAGTCTTGCAGCCTATGCCCTAGCAAGAAAACCACGATTCAGAGGTAGAACTCCCCTAGAGGGATTAATGATTGCGATAAGAGCGCTTCCAGCAATCGTGTTGCTCTTGCCAATATATAAGCTGAGCTCATATCTAGGTCTCTATGATTCAAAGTTAGGGTTAATCCTAATTTTTGCAGGATTTAATATCCCATTTGCAATTTGGTTATTGATGAGTTTTTTTGAACAGATACCAGTTGAAATTGAAGAATCCGCTAGAGTCGATGGGGCTTCAACCTTCAAATTGTTTACTCGAATAATCCTGCCATTAGCGGCACCGGGTTTGGTGGCAACTGGGATATTTGTCTCACTCCTTTCTTGGAATGAGTTTCTAATTCCTGTGATTATGGCTGGAGAGAACTCAAAAACTCTTCCAGTGCTGGTTGCCAGTTTTATAAGTAATCGCACCCTTGATTGGGGCCCTATGGCAGCTGCCGCCACGGTGGCCTTGATACCAATAGTGCTTTTAACAGTAGTAATTCAGCGTTGGTTGGTAGCTGGACTTTCAAGCGGTGCCGTTAAGGAGTAGTTGTCGGTAGAAGAAAGCGCTCTTTTTTGGCGTCCTTTTTTGAGTCTTGTAATCCACATAGATCAGCCCAAATCTTTTCTCATATCCATAAGCCCATTCAAAGTTATCTAGAAAGCTCCAAGCAAAGTATCCCAGGATTGGCGCACCTTGATTTTTTGCTGATCTCATAGCATCTAGGTGACGCGCTAAATAATCAATACGCTCGTCATCGATAATCTCACCATTAATAACTTCATCATTCCAAGCAGAGCCATTCTCGGTAATGTATATCGCCTTTGGTGAATATTCCTTGGAGATTCTAAGCAGAATCTCTTCAAAGGCCTGGGGATGAACCTCCCAATTCATTGCAGTTCTTTTAACATTTTCACGATTGACACTTCTTATCGGTAGTGGCTTTGAGTTTTGATCTGCTGCCACGGTCTGTCTGAAGTAGAAGTTAAGGCCAAGAAAATCTAAATCTTGAGCAATCAATTTCATATCTCCACTATGAATTTCAGGAGATGCTCCTAAAGTATCGATTACATCTGCAGGGTAGGTTCTGCCAAAGACTGGATCAAGAAACCACCGATTATCAAAGCCATCAGCTAATTGAGCGGCGTTGCTATCCTCTTGACTATCAGTTGCTGGCACTGCTGGAGTAACATTAATAACAATTCCAACATTTGCCTCAGAAACGTTGCTTCTAATTACTTGGCAAGCCAATCCATGGGACATAAGCAGATGGTGGGAGACATTTAAAGCTGTTTGAAGATCTTTTATACCAGGAGCCATATCACCGTATAAATGGCCAAGCCAGGCGCTACACAATGGTTCATTCAATGTCATCCAATTTTTGACTCGATCGCCAAATCGTGAGGTGAGCACTTCGGCGTACTCGCCAAACCACTCCACAACTTCGCGGTTATTCCATCCACCGCGTATTTGCAATGCCTCTGGCAGATCCCAGTGATACATGGTCAACCAAGGGGCTATTTCACGCTCCAATAATGAGTCAATTAAACGATCGTAAAAATCCAACCCCATTTCATTTACTCTTCCAACGCCATCTGGAATAACTCTTGGCCAGGCAACAGAGAATCGATAAGCCTTTACGCCCATCCACTTCAT
>JBMTBW010000032.1:0-7371 GCA_049430265.1 Candidatus Nanopelagicaceae bacterium
ACGCAAACGGCGTGGCTACCGTCAGGGGCGTGGGAAACTTTAATTGACAAAGAGCGCGAGCCACAGCCAGGTGAAGAAGTTGTTTTAGCATTTGATGGCGCTTTCTCTAATGACTCAACCGCCTTAGTTGCTTGGCTATTAGGCGGCGAGAAACCACACTTAATGGTTGTTGGTCTTTGGGAAAAGCCTGACGATGCCGACAACACTTGGCACGTTCCTGTTGCAGAGGTAGAGCAAACAATTATTTCATCTTGCAGAGATTCAAGATTCTCTGTTCGTGAAATTGTTTTTGATCCAGCAAGATGGCAAAGAACATTTATGGTTTTAGATGAAGAGGGGTTGCCAGTTGTTGCCTATCCTAACTCTGCTCAAAATATGGTTCCAGCCACACAGCAATTTTACGAGGCCGTTGTTAATCAGAGCTTTACGCACGACGGAGACGAACGACTTGCTAGACACATTGCCAACTGCGTTACAAAGCAATCATCTCGCGGAGTTATGGTTAGCAAGGCTTCCTCACGTCGAAAGATTGATGCTGCTGTTGCAGCCATATTCGGCTATGACAGAGCAAATGCAGCACCCGCACCAAAACCACCCGTCTCACGATTCTTTAGCATCCAGGCTTAAGGGGGATAAATGAAAAAAATTGATACAGCACTAGCTCTTGAAGTTGTAGGGCTTGCGCTTGTCACTGTTGGTATAGCGATGATTTCACTGCCAGTATCTTTCATCGCTCTTGGCGCTCTACTAATCTGGCTTACCGAGAAGGCTGAGTAATGAGTCTATCAAGAAGATTAAGGCAGGCGACGGGCGAAAAGCGGCAATACATAGAGCCGCTTATTCCGCCACGGCCTACTTACACCACCCCCGCAGGTGTTGCCGTTGATGCTGAGACAGCAATCAGAATGTCCACTGTCTATGCTTGCATCCGTTTACTTGGCGACACGATTTCATCTTTGCCATTGGGTGCTTATGTAAGGCGTGGTCGCAATCGTATTTCTTACACAGCCGTTTATGGCGAGACTCCTAATTGGGTTAATAATCCAAACCCTGAGACAACACGTTTAGAATTTTATGAGCAAGTTATTGCTTCGCTAAACCTTCACGGTAACGCCTTTATCTTGACAGTGCGCGATGATATGGGCGATGTAATTGAACTTTATGTAATCCATCCTGACCATATAAAGGTTGAGCGCATACGCCCAGGCGAGCCAATTATTTATAGAATGCGCGACCAGTTTGGAAACTTTACGCAAGTTCTAACAGACCGCGAAATCAAACACATTCCATTCTTTAGACTGCCGGGACAGTTGCTCGGACTTGGGCCAATCGCAGCCGCCAGAATTACATTAGGCGCAGCGATGGCAGCCGATGTCTATGCAGCGTCTTATTTCGGCAACGCAGCCAACCCTGGCGGAATGATTGAAGTGCCAGGTGAATTAACTGAGGATCAGGCAGGCGACTTGACCCGCGATTGGAACATTACACATTCTGGCCCTTATCGCGCTGGCAAGATTGGCGTGCTAACAGGCGGTGCCACATTCAAGCCGTTACAACTAAACGCCCAAGATGCCCAGCTACTTGAGACTCGCAGATTTAATGTTGAAGATATTGCTCGCCTATTCCGCGTGCCAGTATCGCTACTTAATCATCCTGTAAATGGCGCGATGTCATTTGCATCGGTTGAAGCGCAAAACCTTTCCTTCGTTCAACATTCACTGCGCCCATTACTTGAGCGAATTGAACAGGCGCTATCACCGCTACTGCCAGAGTCAGATGGCTTTATCAAGTTTAATCTTGATGCCTTGCTTCGTGGCACAACCATTGAACGCTACGATGCTTACACTAAGGGATTACGCGAGGGCTTCTTGAGCCTAAATGATGTACGCGCTGTTGAAGATTTATCGCCATTAGGTGAGGCAGGCGACCAGCATAGAGTTCCATTGCAAAACATTGACGCAGCAGATGCGCCTGAAGTTGGTATGAAACTTCGCGCTGAAATCATTGCTCAACTTATACAGGTTGGTTTTGACCCTGCGGCAGTTCTTAAAGCATTGGATATGCCAGCGATGAAACACACTGGCGTTCCATCAAGTCAGTTGCAACAGATTTCAACTATTGATCCTGTTGCGCCCGAAACAGTTTACAAGGTGGACTAAATGCCATATTACATTTCTGAGAATCAATCTGATTGCGCTGGTTGGGCAACAGTTAAGCAAGAATCTGATGGCTCTTATACAACAATTACGTGCCACACAAATAAACAAGATGCCATTGACCAGATGGTCGCAGTTTCTATTTCAGAAGATATAGAACCAGGCGGGGAAGTTAGCTCAAGGAGTGGGAACTTGAAGAAAATCGAACGCCGTACATTTACTCTGCAAAATATCGAAACCCGTTTAACCGATGATGGCGTTATGCGTCTGTCAGGTTATGCCGCAGTCTTTGATGACCAAAGCGTGCCATTGCCATTCGTTGAAAGAATCGCTCCTGGCGCTTTCCGCAAGACTTTAAGTGAAGCACCTGATGTTAGGTTACTTATTAACCACGAAGGTCTGCCACTTGCCCGCACTAAGAATGGCACATTGACTTTATCTGAGGATCAGCGCGGTCTTTACTTTGATGCTGAACTTGCTGACACGCAAGAAGCCCGCGACATTCACACCCTTGTTGGACGAGGCGATGTGGACCAGATGAGTTTTGCTTTCAGAGTTATTCGCCAAAAATGGAATAGCGATAGAACAGAGCGCACACTTACTGAAGTCTCTTTGGCTGATGGTGATGTTTCAGTTGTCACTTATCCTGCCTATCCGACTACGACAGTTGAAGCCCGCGAGCATATTAAGCAAGCAATGCAAGCCATAAAAGAAGGCCGCCAAATTGACGATGCAACGATGTTGGTTTTGCAAACAATTTTTGACGATATGAGCGAAGGCCACGAATACATTATGAAAGCTCTTGCCATTTTCGAAGTTTTAATGGGCGAGCGCAAGTATGATGAAGAAGAAATTGAAGCAGATAAAAATGAAGATGAAGATGAAGATAATTCTGTTGCAGCTTTGCTTGAAGATCAAAGCCGTAAAATCTCACTTCGTTTGGCTAAAGCTCTTATAGATAACACAAAATAAGTTTCTGTTGCCGTCGGTGACAGACGAAGCCGGAGCGAATCCTTGCACCCTAGATGCGCCGCAAGATAATCGCCACCACCTCAAACTAAACTCATAAGGAGACTCAAACAATGTCATATCTTGACAAAGTTGTTGAGCGCCGTGATGCAGTTAAGGCTGAAATGGATGCAGTTCTTGAGGCAGTTGCCGCAGAGAACCGCACCGATTTAACTGCTGAAGAAACCGAGAAGGTTGATGCTCTAGTGGCAGAATCACGTTCGCTTGACGAAAAGATTGAAAAGTTCGCAGCACAAGCTGAGGCAGATAAGAAGGCTGCTGAAGCACGCGCTGTTGTAGCTGAAGTTGCAATGCCAAAAGTAGGCGGCGCAACCGTTACACGCGAAGCACGCACCTACACCCCAGACAGTGGAAACTCCTTTATCAAGGATGCTTTCTCTGCACAGTTCAAGTCTGACTTCTCAGCACAAGAGCGCCTTGCACGCCATATGCGTGAAGAGGCAATTGAGCGCCGCGATGTTACGACTGCAAACTTTGAAGGTCTAGTAGTTCCACAGTATCTAGTTGATCTTGCAGCGCCTTTGGCACGTGCAGGTCGTCCATTCCTAGATTTCGCAACTACAAAGCACACACTACCTGCAAGCGGTATGACTCTAAACATCAGCCGTATGACCACAGGTACTTCAACTGCTGTTCAAGCAACACAGAACGATGCAGTATCTGAGACAGACGCAGATGACACTCTACTCACCATCAATGTTCGTACAATTGCTGGTCAGCAAGACCTATCACGTCAATCAATCGAGCGCGGAAGCGGAATTGATTCCTTTGTTGTTGCCGACCTAATCCGTTCTTGGCACACAACACTTGATGCACAGTGCTTAAATGGCGCTGGAACTGCTGGAACCATTAAGGGACTTCGTAACTCTGGTGGAAACGCAGTTGCATTCACAACAACCGCACCAACAGCAGCTCTTCTATATCCAAAGCTCGCTGATGCTGTTCAGAAAATCCAGTCAGGCGTTTTCACAAACCCATCTGCTTGGGTAATGCATCCAAGAAGGTTAGCCTTTTTGGCGGCATCACTTGATTCAACTGGTCGCCCACTTGTTGTTCCAACAGCAAATGGCGCAATGAACGCCACCGCCACAGGCGCAGGCGTATTTGGTTATGGAAACTCTGGCTACACATTGCTCGGACTTCCAGTAATCGTTGATGGAAATGTTGGAACCACTTATGGAACCACCACAACCACCGAAGATGAAATCTATCTCGTTGATGCTAACGAGCTACACCTATGGGAGCAGCCAGGATCACCATTCGCACTTCGTTTCGATGCGACTGGCGCTGGCAACCTCACAATCAAGACCGTTGTTTATGGCTTTGCAGCTTTCACCGCAGAGCGTTACCCAACCTCAGCCTCGATTATTTCGGGACAAGGTTTAGTAGCACCAACGTTCTAGTCAGTTAAAACTTGTGCAGGGGCGGTTTAGTACCCCCCGGCTAAATCGCTCTTGCACTTCTTAATGAATCGGGGGATTCAATGAAAATGTCACACAAGGTAACAATTGGCAGTTGCGACAATGGCACTGTCGATGGCAGTTACGCATACACAATGATTCAACTTGCTCAAGCAAGAAATTCTAGGCTCGGCCCGTTTGTTAGGGTTAAAGGTTCTGGAATGATTAGCAAGCAACGCAATCGAATGGTGAAACAGTTTTTAGATTCGACAACTTCTGATTGGTTGTTGATGATTGATTCAGATGAGCAGTTAAGTGTTGCTAACTTTGATAAGTTAATAGATAGCGCACACGATATAGACCGCCCAGTAGTTTCAGCTTTAGTATTTGCCAGCTTTGGTGATCCTAAATCAGTTTATCCAAAGCCAGTCCCAGTAATCTTTCAAGATACGCCAAAGGGTTTTCTTCCCTTAAACCGTTATGACGAAGATGCAGTCTTTGAAATAGATGCCTGCGGAACTGGTTGCGTACTTATCCACCGCAGCGTTTTAGAAAAGATGCGCGAAACTGCCGACCCAAATCAGGGAACTGACTGGTGTTGGTTTTGGGATGGTCCAATAAATGGCGACTGGATAGGTGAGGATTTACTTTTCTCACGTCGTGTAAAAAATCTAGGCTTCAAGATTCACGCCAATACTGGCGCAATCATTCCGCACCACAAGTCATATTGGCTTGATGATAAACACCATAAAAAATGGCAACGCGAAAACGCATAAGAATTAGGCGGCAAGAAACCGCTACCGCAACTCCAAAAACAGAAAAGGCAGTAATGCCTAAGAAGGAAAAGAGGAAACGTGGCAATAAGTAACGGCTATTGCACATTGGCTGAATTAAAAGATTCCCTTGCCATTGACGATTCAACCGATAACGCCTCCCTTGAAGCCGCCATAATGTCAGCATCAAGAATGATTGACGATTACACCCAAAGATTCTTTTACAAAGATGGCACCGTCGGTGTCCCTGTCGCCCGTTATTACACCCCGCAAGATGCTTACGATTTGAACATTGATGACATCATTACAGTTGTATCTATTGCCACCGATGACAATTTAGAGTTTCAATATGACACAGTTTGGTCAACAACTGACTGGGTAGTTGAGCCGATAAATAACCCACGCAAAGGCTGGCCTTACAACCGCCTAATTGCTGTTGGCGCTTATGTTTGGCCTTTTAATATTCCTCAATCGGTCAAAATTACAGGCGCTTGGGGATGGTCGGCAGTCCCACAAGAAATCCAATTAGCTACCAAGATTCAAGCCTCCCGCCTATTTGTTCGCCGCCAGTCACCTTTTGGAATTGCAGGCACACCTGAGCTTGGCACCGTCAGACTCAGCGCCCGTCTTGATCCAGATGTAGAGGCTCTCATCCGCCCATTCAAGCGCGTTAGAGGATTGGCATACTAATGCTCCCAAGTGCCATTAGGAACGGTTTAAAGGCGAATCTAGCCACTATTAAGGGCTTGAGGATATATGACCTAGTCCCCGATGTAATCGTGCCTCCTTGCGCCATTGTGGGCCAATTAGACCTAACCTTTGACCTCAACAACAGCCGAGGTTTAGACCAGGCAAACTTGGATGTTTTCGTAATAGTTCAAAGATTCTCAGAGCGCACAGGCCAAGACAATTTAGACAAATACCTTGCAGGCTCTGGAGTTAATTCAATCAAGGCAGCAATTGAATCTGACCTAACTTTGGGCGGCGCTGCCAACACCTTGCGGGTCACATCCGCAGAGTCAGGCACTTACCAGTCTGGCGATCAAGATTTTCTGTCCTACCGATACCGCGTGACGGTATGGGGACAGGGATAGAAAAAACCAACCGTCTATATAGAAGAAGGATAAATAATGGCACGCATTGTTCTAACTGATGCCTATGTTGCTTATGGCAGCTCGGACATCTCTGATTACATTACGTCAGTCAGCCTCAACACCACTTTTGATGTCATCGAAACAACGGCGTTTGGTGACACCGCTAGAAAGCGTGTTGCAGGTTTAGCTGATAACAGTATTACTTTGGAATTCCAGCAAGATTTCGCATCAGGTGCGATTGAGCAGATTATCTACCAAAGCCAATCAACAAACACTCTTGGCACAACTGTTTATCTTGAGGTTCGCCCTACAAGTGGAGCCGTAAGCCCAACAAATCCAAAGTACACATTTAATGCTTTGGTTTCAGAGTATCCAATCCTTAACGGAGCTGTCGGAGAACTTGCAACAGGTAGTGTTACTTGGCCAATTTCAGGCGCAATTACAAAAGCAACATCTTAATTAACTAAGGGGGAAATAAAATGGATGGATTGTTTATCAAAGTTACACTTAACGATGATTCAACAAATTCATATAAATTAACACCACGAGTAATCGTGGCTTTTGAGCAACAGTTCGGCAAAGGACTGCCAAAGCTCATAGGTGAAGAACAGCGCATTGAACACGTCTATTGGCTTGCTTGGAAATCAATGCAAGTAGCAGGTTTGGTTGTAAAGCCTTGGCCTGATTTCTTAGACACTATCAAAAGCGCAGAACTGGACGCCGACCCTTCTTCCGAATCCACCGCGAAAGCCTGACCTACCAAGTAGCAGCTATTGCGGTGGAGACGGGGATTTCACCAATTGATCTTCTTGATGCCCCTGAAGGCATAATGGAAGCAATCGTTCTTTACATAAGAGAAAGGGCTAAGGCAAACGAACGTGGCAGATGAAGTAGTTGTTCTAACTGGCATTAAAGAAAC
>JBMTBW010000033.1:0-6910 GCA_049430265.1 Candidatus Nanopelagicaceae bacterium
TATGACCCAAGAATTGGCTCTCGCTTTCTCCAAGCTGGAATTGGCTTTGGTGGCGGATGTTTGCCTAAAGATATCCGTGCATTTATGGCGCGATCAGAGGAACTTGGAGCTAGACAATCCCTTGAATTCTTAAGAGAAATTGATTCGATTAATATGCGAGCCAGAGGGCGAGTAATTGATTTGGTAAGAGTGGACTTAGGTCAAGATCTAAAGGGTAAGAAGATTGCAGTATTAGGCGCTGCCTTTAAGCCAGATAGCGATGATGTCAGAGACTCACCCGCACTTGATATCGCAGTTCAATTAAGCCAAGCAGGAGCAAATGTAAGTGTCCATGATCCCAAAGCTATTGAGCCTGCTAGAGCTCGCTATGCTCAATTAGATTTTTCAGAGAATATCGAAGGATGTATCGCAGGAGCAGATGTAATTTTGCATCTAACCGAGTGGAAAATCTATCGAGAGATAAATCCCTCTGCCATAAAGAGTCAGGTCAATCAAGCAATAATTATTGATGGTCGAAACGCGCTAGATAAAGAACTCTGGGTCAAAGCTGGTTGGAAATTTAGGGCTCTAGGAAGGGCTTAAGTAATGGCGCCAAAAATAATCTTGGCATCAGCATCTCCTGCTAGATATAAATTATTACAGAACGCTGGAATTACACCTGAGGTAATAGTTAGTGGAGTTGATGAAGAGAGCTCTGATTATCAAAACCTATCCCCTAAAGAACTAGTCATAGCCCTGGCGATAGTTAAAGCTCATACAGTTAGAGCAGAGATTAACTACCCTGCACTAATCATTGGTTGTGACTCTACCTTTGAATTCCAGGGGCAGAGTTTAGGTAAACCAGGAAGTGCGGAAAATGCAGTTGCAAGAGCTAAACAATTACGAGGAAAATCTGGCCTACTTCACACCGGACATTGCATTATTGATACTGAAAAAGAAATTGAGATTAGTGATGTGGTAAGTACAAAAGTTTTCTTTGCAGATATGAGCGATGCTGAAATTGATGGCTATGTAGCAACTGGTGAACCTCTAAATGTTGCTGGGGGCTTTACTCTAGATGGAAGAAGCTCACCTTTTATCTCAAGAATTGAAGGTGAAACATCAAATGTAATTGGTCTCTCCCTGCCACTGTTGCGCAGCGCCATTAACAAATTGGGTTATCAGTGGTTTGATTTGTCATGACTTTATATGCCGCATATGGATCAAATCTTGATCCTAGGCAGATGCTTCTTAGGGCTCCCCATTCACCTCATCGCGGCACTGGATGGCTACGCGGGTGGCGTTTAACTTTCGGCGGAGAAGAAATTGGCTGGGAGGGAGCAGTTGCAACTCTTGCAGAAGATGCCGGCCATAGCGTATTTGTCTCAGTCTACGACTTAACTCCCGCAGATGAAGCAGCCCTTGATCAATGGGAAGGTGTGACTACTGATCTATATCGAAAGATTAGAGTGCGAATAGAAACTCTGGATGGTTCTCCGCTTTGTTATATCTATGTACTTAATTCTTTTGAAGGCGGAACCCCTTCTGCTCGTTATCTAGAAATTATGGTTAGCGCAGCTCGTGAAGCAGGAGCTCCTGAGGATTACATCCAAGAATTAAGTAATAGAAGTACTCGGTAGTAAGTTGGCCTTATGGATCAATCTCTAATAGCTCAAGTTCAGCAGTGGATTGATCAAGATCCTGACCCAAAGACAAGAGTCGAACTTGAAAATCTCCTTGCAGATAATAATGAAACTGAGTTGCGCTCCTGTTTCTCTGGCTTTCTAGAATTTGGAACAGCAGGTTTGCGTGGCAAATTAGGGCCAGGGCCTTCAAGAATGAATAGAGCAGTTGTAACAAAAACTGCAGCAGGACTGGTTACTTACATGCGCAAACACAATCTCTCATCTGTTGTCATTGGACGAGATGCTAGATATGGATCGAAAGACTTTGCTCAAGACACAGCTGAGATTATGCAAGGCGCTGGCATGAAGGTCTACTTATTGCCAAGAGCTCTGCCAACTCCAGTTCTTGCCTATGCTGTTAGAGAGTTAAAGTGCGATGTTGGAATTATGGTAACTGCAAGCCATAATCCACCAGAAGATAATGGCTATAAGGTCTATCTAGGCGGAGTAGTTGATCAGATTCGCTATGAAGGATCACAGATTATTTCTCCTGCTGATACTCAGATTTCAGAATATATCTCTCAAGTTCCCGATCTAAATACGCTAAAACGAAGTAGTGGAGCAGAAGTTTTAGATAACGCGATAGTTGATTCGTATGTTCAGGCCACAGCAAAGCTTGCCACCTCAAATAGTGATCTTAAAGTGGTCTACTCAGCTATGCATGGTGTTGGCAAAGAAACTTTAGAACAAGTTTTTACAGCAGCAAATTTCGCTCCCCCAATATTAGTTTCCGAGCAGGCAGAGCCAGATCCAGATTTTCCAACAGTTAAATTTCCAAATCCTGAAGAGCCAGGAGCTATTGATCTCTCTCTTCGGAAAGCGATACAAGTTTCAGCGGATCTAGTTATTGCCAATGATCCTGATGCTGATCGCTGCGCAGTTGCTATTGCTGATAGAAGTGGCAATTGGAGAATGCTTCGAGGAGATGAGGTTGGAGCTCTTCTCGGTGAGTATCTAGCAAGAACTGCTAAGGATAAGAGCGCAACTCTTGCTAATTCAATTGTCTCATCTTCAATCTTGAGCAAAATAGCTAAGGCATACCAATTACCTTTTGCTGAAACTCTCACTGGATTTAAGTGGATTGCAAAGATTGAGAACCTGCATTTCGGATATGAAGAAGCACTTGGTTATGCAGTTGATTCAAATTCAGTCAATGATAAGGATGGAATCAGCGCAGCCCTAATGATTGTTCAAATTGCAACAGATCTAAAGCGTGAATCAAAAACGCTAAATGACTTGCTGGATGAGATTTGGAACAAGTACGGCTATCACGGCACCAAGCAGATTTCAGTAAGGGTTAATACTCTTGAAGAGATCTCCAAAATCCTTGGAAGATTTAGAAATAGCACTCCACAATCAATCGCCGGATATCGCGTGAGTGGCTTTGATGATTTAGAAAAACCTACAAGTGATCTGCCACCAACAAATGGAGTGAGAATTTTTCTTGAGCCAAATATTAGAATCATCGTAAGGCCTAGTGGAACCGAGCCAAAGATTAAGTGTTATATAGAGGTTGTTAGCGATAGTCAGGAGATGGCCGAGGAGATCATTGCCAGGCTGGATTCCCAGCTACGTACCTTTCTTGCTTCATAACTTGTAGACTCACGACTTATGTCAGCGCTAAATCTGATTGATGGTTCTGAAACTTCGCTGCGTAGATTTCTACAAACCCTTGCCGGAGTAGATCAAATTGGCGCTCAAGAGCGCGCTGCCATGCTTGCAACGCGAAGTATTAAGACCACTAGTAAGAAGTGGGCTATTGATATGGCCATTAGCATGATTGATTTAACAACTCTTGAAGGGGCAGATACTGCTGGAAAGATCAGATCACTCTGCTCGAAGGCTCTCCGCCCAGATCCACAAGATCCCTCGGTTCCACATGTAGGAGCAGTCTGTGTATATAACGACATGGTGGGAATAGCTAGAAATCATCTAGATTCAATTGGCGGTCAAAGTATTCCAGTAGCTGCAGTCGCAACTGCTTTTCCATCAGGTAGAGCATCAAGAAAAGTTAAGCTTCAAGATACCAAAGATGCTATTTCACTTGGCGCTACTGAAATCGATATGGTTATTGATCGAGGTGCATTTCTCTCTGGCCAACTTGGTGAAGTATTTGATGAAATCAGAGCAATTAAAGAAATCTGTTCAGATAAGGCACACTTAAAAGTAATTCTTGAAACAGGTGAGTTAGTAACTCTAGATAACGTTCGCAAAGCTTCATATCTAGCAATGCTTGCCGGGGCAGACTTTATTAAAACCTCGACTGGAAAAGTTACTCCCGCTGCTACCGCTCCAGTAGTTCTAGTGATGCTTGAGGCAGTAAGAGATTTCTATGAGCTAAGTCAGGTCAGAATTGGGGTTAAGCCAGCAGGTGGAATTAGAACAACTAAGGATGCAATCAAGCAGTTGGTATTGGTTAAAGAGATAGCAGGAGTTGAGTGGCTAAACCCAGAGCTATTTCGAATTGGAGCAAGCGCTCTGCTAAATGATTTACTTATGCAGCGCATGAAATTAACTACTGGCAGATATTCGAGCGCAAATTATGTTACGGTGGATTAATAATGAGTAACTTTGAATACGCCCCTGCCCCAGAATCTAAGGCGATTGCCAATATAAGCAAGGACTATGGGCTATTTATAAACGGTAAATTCATTGCCTCCCATAATAAAAAACGTTTTGAGACTATAAACCCCGCTAATGAAGAGGTATTAGCCAAGATTTCACTCGCCGATGAGGTCGATATTGATAAGGCTGTTAAGGCTGCAAGATCTGCTTATATAAAAGTGTGGTCAAAGATGAGCGGCAAAGAGCGAGCAAAATACCTCTTTCGCATCGCTCGCCTACTTCAAGAGAGATCTCGAGAATTTGCGGTAGTAGAAACCCTAGATAATGGAAAGCCGATTAGGGAAACTAGAGATATCGATATCCCACTATCAGCCGCGCACTTTTTCTATCACGCCGGCTGGGCAGATAAGTTGGAGTTTGCTGGATACGGAGATAAACCTAAAGCTCACGGAGTAGTTGCTCAAATAATTCCCTGGAACTTTCCGCTTCTAATGCTGGCTTGGAAAATTGCGCCCGCTCTAGCTACTGGAAATACAGTTGTCTTAAAGCCTGCTGAAACTACCCCATTAACTGCTCTGCTATTTGCTGAAGTCTGCCAACAAGCAGATCTACCACCTGGAGTAGTGAACATAATTACAGGAGATGGAAGCACAGGATCTGCGTTAGTTAAGCATCCAGATATAGACAAAGTGGCCTTTACTGGATCTACTGAGGTTGGCAAGCTAATTGCTAGATCTCTTGCCGTTAGCAATACCCCAGTAACACTTGAACTTGGTGGAAAAGGTGCAAATATCGTCTTTGAAGATGCCCCACTTGATCAAGCAGTTGAGGGAATCATTAATGGCATATTCTTTAATCAAGGCCATGTCTGCTGCGCCGGCTCTCGCCTTCTACTTCAAGAAAATATCCATGATGAATTCTTAAACAAATTACAGAAGAGAATGTCCAAGATTCGCCTAGGTGATCCATTAGATAAGAACACAGATATTGGAGCTATTAACTCAGCTGCGCAACTTGCAAAGATTCACGAACTCTCATCCTCTGGACAAGCAGAGGGCGCTGATATCTGGTCTGCGCCTTGCCAAATTCCAAATAAGGGATTTTGGTTTGCTCCAACGATATTTACTGGAGTAACTCAAGCTCATCGCATTGCTAGAGAGGAGATCTTTGGGCCAGTGCTCTCTGTGCTGACTTTTAGAACCCCACAAGAGGCGATAGAGAAAGCCAATAACACTCCTTTTGGACTCTCAGCTGGAGTTTGGAGCGATAAAGGTTCAAGAATTCTCTGGGCAGGAAATAACTTAAAGGCCGGAGTTATCTGGGCCAACACTTTTAATAAATTTGATCCTGCGAGCCCATTTGGCGGATATAAAGAATCGGGCTGGGGCCGCGAAGGTGGTCGCCATGGACTTGGCGCATATATCAAAGGGGCTAAGTAATGAGTCTTGATATAAAGAAGACCTATAAATTATTTATTGCTGGCGCCTTTCCTCGAAGTGAATCAGGGCGCAGCTATGAGATTAAAGATAAAAAAGGAAACTTCATCGCAAATCCTGCTCAAGCCTCAAGAAAAGATTTAAGAGATGCAGTTCTTGCAGCTAAGAATGCTCATTCATCTTGGGCCGCTGCAACTGCTTATAACCGAGGACAGATTCTCTATCGCATCGCTGAGATTATGGAAGGCAGAAGCGAGCAATTTGTCTCTGAAATTATGGCAATGGAATCAGTTACTAGTAAGCAAGCTCAAGTGCAGGTAAGGCAAGCAATTGATACTTGGGTCTGGTATGCCGGATGGAGCGATAAGATTTCAACAATTGCAGGAAGCACAAACCCTGTTGCAGGACCGTTCTTTAACTTCACAGTTGCAGAGCCATTAGGTGTGGTTGGAATTGTCGCTGAAGAAAAGTCTTCACTGCTGGGTGTAGTTCTAGGACTTGCTCCAGTCTTGGCAGCAGGAAATTGTGCGGTCTTACTTGCCAGCCAGAGTCGTCCGCTTTCTGCAATAACTCTTGCAGAGTGCCTTGCAACCTCTGATGTGCCAGCAGGGGTAGTAAATATTCTCACTGGCCTTAGCGATGAATTAACCCCACATTTAGCTTCACATATGGAGATAGATGGCCTTGATTTAAGCGGGGTTGATAGTAAGAGCGCTACAGCACTTCGCATTTCAAGTGTTGATAATTTAAAGAGAGTTCACAGTTTTTCCGCTGAAAAATCTCCAGAGCGGATTCTTTCCTATATGGAATATAAGACGCTCTGGCATCCAATAGGTGTTTAGAACTTAGTAATTACTAGCGGCAATCTCTCTGCAACTTCACCTTTCTCAGAGATACTAACCGCGCCTTCTAACGCTTGCTTAGCTCGTTCAAATCTATCGCTATCATCGCTATGAAGTGTAAATAGCGCAGATCCGCTAACTATCTTCTCTCCAGGTTTGGCATGAATTTCAATTCCTGCTCCAGCTTGAACTGCTTCCCCTTGTCGCGCTCTTCCAGCGCCAAGGCGCCAGGCGCTAATTCCAACTTTTAACGCATCCATTGAGGAGATAGTTCCGCTCTTGTCTGCAGTAATAACTAGCTTCTCTTTGGCAGTGGGAAGCGGGGCATCAGGATCTCCTCCTTGAGCCTTAACCATTTTTCTCCAGCGATCCATCGCGCTTCCATCTTTAAGCGCAACTTCAG
>JBMTBW010000034.1:0-6703 GCA_049430265.1 Candidatus Nanopelagicaceae bacterium
AAGCCCTCTGGCCACCTACCTTCTAATTTACTATCTCCAATAAGACCTAATCTAATTCCATTAATTCGCATTGGCGCTAGAGATAGAGCAAGTGATCGAGTAACTGACTCTAAAGCTGACTTTGAAGCGCCATAGATCTCATGACCTGATTTAGCGTTTAGAGCTTCAATTGATGAAATATTGATAGCTAATGTAGCTCCTTTGGATTTAGCGGCAAGAATTATCTCGATAGGAGTTAGTAGATTTATCTGAAATATCTCCTGTGCTTTGACTGATGAATAATTCTTAAGATCAAGGACTGATTGATCGGCCGCATTATTTATTACGCAATCTATTGAGCCAATCTGTTCAATTAATTCACTGCCACTTGAAGCTTTGGAGAGATCCTTCTTAATTACCTCAATGCCATCGATTCCTTTGGAGTGATTTACCTGACCAACCACCCTCCATCCTGCAGAGAGAAAAGTTTTGCAAAGCGCACTTCCTATTAGTCCGCTAGCACCGGTGATGAGAATAGATCTCTGCTTACTCATGAAATAGCTCCGGTAGGTTGGCAATGTTTGGGAATTGAGAGAGTAACTCATCTCTGCCTATTAATTCCATAGTTGAAAAGGCTGGAGCTAGAAAACAGCTCACCAGTGAATAGGAACCTAATGTCTCTGCCGCCATCCAGGTATTGGCTGGTACTTGGTAGTGAGGACTTTGACCTTCTTGTTCTAGTCGATTACTGACTAATTGACCATTTTCGATTGTGTGAAGAAGTAGGGGATCGCCAGATAAATGAAGCCAGAGCTCGGCCTGGGGCAGGCGATGCCATGCGGAGAAATCGGGGGAGACCACCATAAAATAAATTGCATTGCTTAATTCATCTCGATAAATTGTTGAATATAAACCACCCTCGCCTTCAAGGGGCTGCAAATCAAATCTTGCGATCAATTCATCCTTGTTCATTAAATTCCTTGCGCAAGGTCTGCATTACATTTTCGACCTCCTGAGATAAAAGTGAAAAGTCAATCAAGGTTGATTTGCCATCTGCTACCACTTGTTTCCCATCAACCCATACATCGTTAACATCACCACGACCTGCAGCAAAGACGAGTTGAGCAAAGATGTCATGGAGCGGAATTAGATGAGCCTTGTTTAGATCTATTGAAATTAGATCTGCGCTTTTCCCTATCTCAATACTTCCAATTGAACTCTCAAGTCCTAGAGCTTTTGCTGCTTCAATTGTTGCCATACGAAATATCGTACTTGCCCTTAAATTTTCTGGGCCATTACTCTGGGCATATAAGTTTGCGGCCGCTCGCATTACTGCCCACATATCTAGATCATTACTTGATGAACAACCATCAGTGCCAAGTGCAACAGATAACTCTCTACTCTGATATTTCCTAATATCTGCAATTCCACTTCCTAGTTTGAGATTACTTCCAGGGCAATGAGCAACTGCAGCGCCTGCCTCAACTAGTACATCGATATCCTTATCTGATAAGTGAACACCGTGGCCTAATAAGGTATGCGATTCTAGAATTCCACTCTCATCTAACATTGCAGTCGGAGTCTTGCCAAAACGTTTGGCAACATCTTCATTTTCTCCAAGGTTTTCAGAGATATGAATACTTATCGAAGCTCCCATCTGCTTTGCTAGCTTGCCAATTTCAACTAGGTGATCTGGCGAGACGGTGTAGGTTGAATGAGGCATCAGATAGGGCGGAACATCTGGCCCGCCAACATCTTGAAGTACTTGCCCCCACTTCTTTGCTATTTCCAATCGATCTTCCCAATTAAGACCATCAAGACCAGTGAAATCAAAGAAAAGTGGGCCAGTAATGTGTCGAATTCCAGTACTTGCTGCGCCTTTGTGGGCCGCATCTGGGTAGAGATACATATCAAGGGTGGTTGTAGTTCCTGCAAGTAGAGATTCCAGCGCGCCAAGTTGAGTGCCCAGGGCAACATTTTTTGGATTCATAATCAATCCCTCTGCTGCCCAGACTCTCTCTAGAAATCCTTGGAGATTTACTCCCTCAGCCCAGCCGCGCAGTAGTGACATAGCTAGGTGGGTATGGGTATTGATTAATCCTGGCGCAATCAATTTACCTTTAGCATCATAGGACTTAGCACCCTCTAAAGTGCCTGCGCTCGCAATTGCAACAATTTTCTTGTCAAGAATTCCAATAGCACAATCTTGTAGAACCCTATTTTCGCTATCCGATGTGACAATATAGGTTGCATTGTCTATTACTAAATCAAAATTACTCACTTTGAAGCCAAAGCCTTTAGCGCGCCTTCAATTACCTTTAGAGCTTTTGACTTTCCTAATTCAAGCGCCTTATTTATCTCATCCATTGTTATCTCAGCCTCGCTTAATCCTGCCGCAGGATTAACAACTAGCGCGATGCTGGCATAAGCAATTCCTAACTCTCTGGCCAAACTAACTTCAGGACATCCCGTCATGCCAACTACTGTTGCGCCAGCAAGTGCTGCTAGTCGAATCTCTGAAGGAGTTTCAAATCTAGGCCCATTAAAGCCAGCATAAACTCCATCTTCATGAAGCAAAATTCCTGACTCTTTAGCACTTTGACGAAGTGCGCTCTGTATTTTTGCATCATATGGGCGAGTGAGGTCAACATGTTGAACTCCAGGCTTTGAACCATCTGAGTAGGTGTGCTGCCTACCCGAGGTAAAGTCAATAAAGTCATCGATTAAGCAAAGATCGCCTGGGGATAGCTTGGGATTGATTCCTCCAACTACATTAATTGCAATTATCTCGGTAACACCTAAATCGCTCATAGCCTTGATATTGGCGCGATAATTAATCAGATGGGGCGGGATACTATGCCCGCTTCCATGTCGGGTTAGAAATACCAGATTTACACCGCTTAATTGCCCACTTTTAACTGAAGCAATGCCATATGCAGTCTCTACTTCTTTAGATTGACCATCTTTTAAAGCAGGTAGGTCATAAAAGCCAGTGCCAGCAATTAACCCAATCGTCTTTGGCATCGAATCAGGATGCCAGGCCAGCCATCAATCGGCCGATGGTATTTCTATCTGCCTCTTTGGAATTAAATATGGCAACGATCTTGCCATTAGATATGACGGCAATTCTGTCAGCAAGAGAGAGGATTTCATCAAGCTCTGCTGAAACTAAGAGAACAGCTGCGCCAGCGTCACGTGCAGCAATCAATTGATTATGAATAAATTCAATTGATCCCACATCAACTCCTCTAGTTGGTTGAGCAGCAACAACTACATCTAGCTGTTGACTTAACTCTCGTGCAACAACAACTTTCTGCTTATTACCTCCAGAAAGAGAGCCGGCAGATAGATAAGCATTTGGAGCTCTGATATCAAATTTCTCAACCAAAGCTTCACCATTGCTTGCAACTTCTTCTAAATTTCTAATCCAACCTCTAGCAAATGGTGCTTGGTCAAATCTATTTAAAACTAAGTTATCAGCAATGGAATAAGAAGTGACTAAACCATGCTTCTCTCGATCTTCAGGAATATGGGAAACTCCTGCTAGATGCGCAGCCCGTGGATTTAGATTTGGAATCTCTTGACCTTTAACAATAACCTCACCGCTTAATCTAGAGCGCATACTGCAGATGGCTTCAACTAATTCTCGCTGACCATTTCCTTCAACGCCTGCAATACCAAGAATTTCGCCAGCATGAACTTCTAGCGATAAGTCCTTAACAGATTCGAGTTTTCTATCATCACTGACTCGAAGATTCTTTATCGAAAGAAGTACCTGCTTAGGCTTTGCTTGACTCTTTTCAACGCGGAGAACAACTTCGCGCCCCACCATCATCTGAGCCAGTTTTGCTTCACTACTCTCCTTTGGAGTAGTGGTGCCCATCAACTTTCCACCACGAAGAACAGCAATTCGGTCAGCAACTGCCATTACTTCACGCAGCTTATGAGTAATAAAGAGAATTCCAACCCCACGTTTGGCTAGATTTCGCAAAACTTCAAGGAGTTCATCAGTTTCTTGGGGAGTCAATACTGCTGTTGGTTCATCAAGAATTAGCAACTTAACATCTCGCCTCAGGGCTTTAAGAATTTCAACTCTTTGAGCCATACCAACCGGAAGATCTTCGATGATTGCATCAGGATCAACTTCAAGGCCATATTTCTCGGAAAGAGCCAAAGCTTCTTTCTTTGCTTGCTTGATATTTACTACACCGAATCGCTTTGGTTCATCTCCTAGAATCAAATTCTCTGTAACGCTCATAACTGGAACTAATTGAAAATGCTGATGAACCATTCCTACCCCGCTAGCAATTGCTGCAGCGGTATCACCACTTTCCATTACGGTGCCATTAATTTTTATAGTGCCAGCATCTGGCTTAACTAGCCCAAACACTGCTTTTACTAGCGTTGACTTGCCAGCGCCATTTTCACCAAGGAGGGCAAGAATCTCTCCTTCTTTCACTGTCAGCGAAATATCTTCATTGGCAACAACGCTGCCAAAGCTCTTGCTGATGCCCTCAACTTCTAGAAGAGTCTTCATGACTTTTCCTTCTCATAAGGAATGCCCTCAGCAGCCGGTGGGCGGACTTTTCCGGCCGAGATTGCTAGAACAACAATTGTAAGAATATATGGAAGCATGTTTATAAATTGGGGAGGAATTTCTACTACTTCATCAATCATTAACTGATTTGTGACAGCTTGAGTTAATCCGAAAAATAGCGCAGCGGCAAGTGCGCCAAGTGGATTCCATCTACCAAAGATCATGATGGCAAGAGCAGTGAAGCCTTTTCCGGCAGTAAATCCCCGCTCAAAGATTCCAACTGCTTCCAGGGCGAGGTATGAGCCAGCAAGTCCACCGACAGCTCCTGCAACAGTGACATTTACATAGCGAAGTCTTGTTACTGAAACTCCTGCAGTATCAGCACTTGATGGATGCTCCCCAACTGCTCTTGAGCGAAGACCCCAAGAAGTTTTATAGAGCGCAAACCAGAGACCTAGAATAAAAACAATACCAAAGTAGGTAATTGGACCGTGGAAAGATAGAACTGGACCAAGGATGGGCCAGGCCCCAACTACCGGAAGGTCAATGGGATCAAGTGTTGAGGGGATTGAATAATTCTGTCGATAGTAAAAGGATGTAATACCTGCAGCCAAAATATTTAGGATAACTCCAGCGATGATCTGGTCCATTTTCCAATTAACTGCCATTAGAGCTAATAGCAGCCCCATCATTGCGCCGGTAAATACCCCAACGAGCATTCCTTGGACTGTATTTTTCAAAATAGCTCCAGCAAAAAAAGCAGTGAAAGCTGAGATTAGCATCGTTCCTTCAATACCAATATTTACAACTCCAGTCCGCTCACACATAACGCCAACCATTGCAGCAAGTGCCAAGGGAAGTGCGAATTGAATTGCGGTGTATAAAACTGATGTAGCTACTAATCCATCCTTACTATAGAAATAAGTGAAGGCTGCAAGGAATGCAAAGATTAAATAATGGCTAGTGCGTAGTTTCATTAGTTACTCCAACCACTTGTCATCGCCACATTCTCTTTGCGATTTTTAAAGAATTTGGCAAGTAGTGGAGCTGTCACAAAGAATAAAATCATAGCCAGAAGTAGATCTACTAACTCAGGGGCAACTCCAGCTTCAAATTGCACTGTAGAGCCACTAGCTCGCATTCCACCTATGAGAATTGCAGCGGGGATCACACCTAGTGGGTTTGCTCTTCCAAGTAAGGCGACAGTAATTCCATCAAAGCCAAGCCCTGCATTAAAGGCTGGCTCAAATCTTCCAATAATGCTTAATGTTTCAACTGCTCCAGCAACTCCAGCGACGGCGCCACCAATTAACATGCTTAATATGATGGTTTTCTTGACCGAGATTCCGGCATACCATCCAGCATTTTTGTTTCTTCCTATTGTTTCAATACTAAATCCAGTAGTGGTATTTCTCATGATCCACCAGAGCGTGATGGAAAGTCCGATAGCTAGAAAAAATCCTAGGGGCAGGCCTAATAGATCAGGCATTTGAGCTGAATCTTGAATCTTTGGAGTTCTAGTAAGGGGCTGATCTGGCTCTTTAAATGGATTACTGGTTAAGTAATCAGAGAGCGCAATAACAATGCTATTTAGCATAATAGTTGTGATGACTTCATGAACTCCGCGGTAGGCCTTTAATACTGCTGCAACTAAAGCAACTAGCGCTCCAAAGAATGCGCCAAAGATTAAAGCTAGAGGGATGTGAACCAAAGCAGGCAGACCAACAAAGGTATATCCAGCCCATGCAGAGGCAAGCGCTCCAGAGATTAATTGGCCTTGAGCTCCGATATTAAATAAACCCGCTCTAAGACAAATCGCTACTGCAAGACCACTAAGAATCAAAGGTGTGGCTTTGGCTAAAGTAATTGCGATTCCATCAAAGGATCCAAAAGCAGTGGTAAATAGAACTCTATAAGCTAAAAGTGGGTCAATTCCTTGAATAAAAATTAAAACACCGCCAAATGCTAATGCAACAACAATTGATAACAGCGGAACTAATATTGGGCTGAAATCAAGTTTTTTGCTTTGCTTAGCATCCACAAGCTTCTCCAATGATTTTTGAATCTAAAACTTCTTCTCTTGTTTTAAAGGGAGATACGCCCCTTTTAAAAGCGTATCTCCCTTTCTTTATAACCTTAACTTAAGTCTTAGAGCTTAACTCCGGTCTTAACGGTTCCGTTAAGAAC
>JBMTBW010000035.1:0-6617 GCA_049430265.1 Candidatus Nanopelagicaceae bacterium
ACCCGCGACCTGAACCTTGGCAAGGTTCCGCGCTACCAACTGCGCTACGTCCGCATCTACTGACCTAAGCCAATTAGAGGGCGAAATCTATCGCAATTAGCGCCTTCTGCCCAAGTCTTACCGAAGATGAAGGCCTGTTGCAGCGAAGATTCACAGTATTTAGATACCTAGCCTTGAGGTAGCGTCACCTTTATGCAACCGCTCTTTTGGATGGGTAATCATCTAGCAAGTGAGCTCGTTGAAGTATCAAGTGATCTAGAGTCATTACGCAGGCCCGGTTTCTGGGTTGTATTAGGAAGCTTCGAAGGCAATTGGCGCCTTGCAAGGTTTGCAAAAGTAGAGCAGCAAGACCTTCCAAAGGTTGGATTAAGTTGGAGTCCGATTTCTGAAGATGCTTGGCAAAGCACTTTCGATAAAAGCACCTACTGCTCCTATGTTGAGAGAATTAGAGAGAAGATTTCAGCTGGTGAGGTCTATCAAGTTAATGCCTGTCGGATTCTAAGCGCTAAAAACAATTCAAATCTGTCTTTGCTTCCCCTGGCAGAAAAGATCTTAAAGGAAAATCCAGCCAAGTTTGCAGCATATTTAAATCTTGGCGATATCCAAGTTGCATCAGCATCTCCGGAGCGATTCGTATCGCTTAAAGATGGAGTTGCAATCTCATCGCCTATTAAGGGAACTTCAGCGAGTGAGGAGTTTCTAGAAAAAGATAGAGCTGAGAATTTAATGATTGTGGATTTAATTAGAAATGATTTAAGCAAAGTTGCAAAGACAGGAAGTGTTACAACTCCAAGGTTGCTTGCTACCGAGGCCCATCCTGGGCTATTCCATTTAGTCTCTGATGTGAGAGCTGAATTAGCTGAAGGCAAGGATTTAGTTGATCTGCTTCTTGCGATGACTCCGCCAGGATCTGTTAGCGGAGCGCCTAAGAGCAGCGCTTTAAGGATTATTGAAGAAAATGAATCTGCGCGAGGGCCATACTGCGGAGTTATCGGTTTCTCTGATGGCGCCCGAGCCGAGCTTGCAGTTGGAATTAGGATCTTCTGGCAGGGAGAAGATCAGATTCTCCGTTTTGGAACTGGAGCAGGAATTACCTGGGGCAGTGACAGCGAGCTAGAGTGGGAAGAGACCGAATTAAAGGCGCGCAAATTGATAGGGCTAACAAGGTAATGAAGATCTATTTTAATGACTCACTTCGAGATGATTTAGCCCTTCCAGTAACAGGCGGGGGCTGGCTTTTAGGTGATGGGGCTTTTGAATCTCTGCGAACCTACTCTGGAAAACCATTTGCGCTAGAGCGACATTTAGATCGTCTAGAGCAGACCTTAAATGAGCTAAAGATCACCGCTCCCTCCAGAGCTCAGCTAATCCAGGGCGTCAAAGAAATTATTGCGGCAAATCCCGCATCGCCATTTGGCCGCCTTCGCATAACTGTATTTGGCGATGGCAATTGGATGGTTACTCACATTGAATATAAACCTGAGGAAAGATTTCTTAAACTCTGCCTATCATCAATAAAACGATACTCACAAGATTTAACCTCTGGGATTAAAACCATCTCCTATCAAGCAAGCGCAGTTGCTCTCCGGGAGGCGGCCAGAGGAGGTTTTGATGATGCAATCTTTCTTAATGAGCGGGGAGAGGTCATGGAGAGCGCTCTTGCAAACCTGCTCTACTTAAAAGACGGGCAATGGTTTACCCCTGATTTAAATAGTGGATGCCTGCCTGGGGTAATCCGCGCTCTACTGATTGAGAACTTCGGAGTTATTGAGAAGCCTCTTTTAGGAGAAGAGCTAGAAAGTGTTGACGGTCTAGCCTTAACATCAAGCGTTAGGGAGATAGTCGGGGTTCAGGCATTTGAAGGTCATCTCTATTCCAACTCTAAGATGATTAATGAACTTACCTCAGCTTTTCATAGCTGGATATTGGGTAATCTAGAGCAGTGAATGTAAGGCGCCAGATTAAGTCCACGGCCTATGGCTCGTTGTTATGGCGCGTTTTCATTGGAGTAATTGGTGGATTAGTAACGGTGATTGGTTCAGCTCTTCTCTTTGCGCCAGGTCCTGGGCTTCTCGTTCTTCTTGCCGGTCTTGGTATTTTGGCAACAGAGTTTGCTTGGGCATCAAGGGCAATCAAACAGACTAAAGATATTGCAGAGAATTTTTCAGAGAAGATTGGAATTCCGCTCTGGGTCAAATATCTCCTTGCTGCACTTGTAACCCTGGCATCTCTGCTTGCAATCGCGATTTATTACAGCTGATAAGCGATCTCTTAAGGCGATAGAGGCCCAGGCTTTGGTAGCCTGATGTCATGTCGCCAAGTGAAATTGAAATAAGTGTTGATGGCGTCTCCAAAAAAGTAGAAGCAGGGCTCAAAGTCACCCAAGTCCTGGAGCAGATTTATCCAGAGAGAATGAAGCCTGGAGTAGATGCGATCATCGTATGTAAAATAAATGGAGAGCTAAAAGATCTCTGGAGCGATATATCGCAAGGTGATGTAATTGAATCGATAGCAATTAGCACAGATGAGGGACTTAGCGTTTTGCGCCACTCCACAGCGCACGTTCTGGCGCAAGCGGTGCAGGATGTTTTCCCCGAAACTAAATTAGGGATTGGCCCTCCGATTAAAGATGGTTTCTATTATGACTTTGATCCAAAGAGTCCTTTTACTCCAGATGATCTAATCAAACTTGAATCTGCGATGAAGAAAATAGTTAAAGATGGCCAGAGGTTTAAACGAAGAGTTGTTACTGACTCAGAGGCCTTAAGTGAACTATCTAGTGAGCCATATAAATGCGAGCTCATTAAATTGAAATCATCTGATGCTGCAGATGGCGCTGGCGTTGAAGTTGGCCAAGGCGAGCTTACGATCTATGACAATTTGGGAAGAGATGGAAAGCCGCTCTGGAGTGATCTTTGTAGAGGTCCGCATCTACCTTCAACTAAGTACATTGCTAGCTATAAATTAATGAGAAGCGCAGGAGCATATTGGCGCGGCTCTGAGAAAAATCCGATGCTGCAGCGAATCTATGGCACCGCTTGGCCTTCGCAAGAATCACTCGATGGCTACCTACATCTTCTAGCTGAGGCAGAGAAGCGCGATCATAGAAAACTTGGCGCCGAGTTAGATCTCTTCTCATTTCCTGAGGAGATTGGCTCTGGTCTTGCAATCTTTCATCCTAAAGGTGGAGCTATTCGAATGGCGATGGAGGATTACTCTAGAAAGCGCCATGAGGAAGAGGGATATGAGTTTGTCTACTCACCACATTTAACTAAAGCTGCGCTCTTTGAAAAGTCGGGCCATCTTCAATGGTATGCCGATGGAATGTATCCGCCAATGATTATGGATGAAGAACACCATAGCGATGGAACCATTAAAAGAGCTGGCCAGCAGTATTACATGAAGCCGATGAACTGTCCGTTCCACAATTTAATTTATCAGTCCAGCGCTAAGTCTTATCGCGATTTACCACTTCGATTATTTGAGTTTGGAACTGTATATAGATATGAAAAATCTGGCGTGGTTCATGGCATAACAAGAGCGCGAGGCTTTACTCAAGATGATGCCCATATCTATTGCAGTAAAGAGCAGATGGTTGATGAGCTAGATAGCCTCTTAACATTTGTATTAAATCTTTTGCGTGATTATGGGTTAAGTGATTTCTATCTAGAGCTCTCAACCAGAAACCCTGAGAAATCAATCGGCCAGGAAAGTGATTGGCAAGATGCAACTGCAGCTCTGGCCAGCGCTGCTGCAAAGCAGAATTTAGAGTTAGTTCAAGATCCTGGCGGGGCAGCCTTTTATGGTCCAAAGATTTCGGTTCAAGCAAAAGATGCCATCGGTAGAACTTGGCAAATGTCGACGATTCAAGTGGATTTCCAACTCCCAGAGCGTTTTGATCTTGGCTACACCGCATCAGATGGATCTCGCGCTCGACCAGTAATGATTCATAGAGCACTCTTTGGTTCAATCGAGCGTTTCTTTGGAGTATTAACCGAGCATTACGCAGGCGCATTTCCGCCCTGGCTTGCGCCAATTCAAGTTAGGGCAATTCCGGTGGCGGAGGCCTTTAATTCCTATCTCGAAAAAATTGTTTCAGATATGAAGAAACTTGGAATTAGAGCTGAAATTGATGCATCAGATGATCGAATGCAGAAAAAGATTAGAAATGCGCAGAATGAGAAGATTCCATTCATGATGATTGCTGGTGAAGAGGATGTTAACTCTGGAGCGGTTTCCTTCCGCTATCGAAATGGAGAACAGAAAAACGGAATTGCCCTCTCTGATGCAATTGCTGAAATTCAATCGGTGATTAGTAATCGAAAGCAGGTTTAGTTTTTTATGGCTTTTGAATCAAGTGGGGGAGCAGGCATGCCTGATCGCTGGGAGCGCCTTTGGGCCCCACATCGCATGGCATATCTAGCTGGAGAAAATAGGCCGAAAGCCGATAATGATGTGGCCTGCCCTTTTTGTGAAATTTTAAAGATGAGCGATGAGAAGGCTCTGATTGTGGCAAGAGGTAAAGAGGTCTATGCCGTATTAAATCTCTATCCTTATAACGCGGGCCACATGCTTATCTGCAGTAATCGTCATGTCGCAGATTTAACAGAGCTAAGCGATAGCGAACGCAATGAGATGCAAGAATTTACTTCTCATGCCATGAAAGTTCTTCGCAAAGTTTCAAATTGTGGCGGATTTAATATTGGCTTAAATCAAGGCGCTTTATCTGGCGCTGGAATTGCTGATCACATCCATCAACATATTGTTCCCCGCTGGTTTGGTGATGCTAATTTCATGCCCATAATTGGACACACTAAAGTACTTCCAAAATTACTTAGCCAGACTAGAGATGAGCTCTCAGCTGCTTGGTAGCTCTAATTGATTTGGGCTAGATACTGCTTAATTTCAGCAATTCCAATTAACTTGGATTCCATCACCGGAAGTATTGGAACCAAGAGTCCGTGAGCAAAAGAGTCAGATTCAAAAGCTGATAGCTGATCTGCATATTCTGAGGCAAACTCCTCGACCAGGATTTGAAGCTCGCTATCTGCCATATATCTATTTGGGGTAGTAGCTGAATAGTCGTGCACTTCTTTGCTCTCTAGTGAAATTAAACCTGTGGGCTCTCCGACTTCATCATGTAAGACTAAATATGGCGTTACTCCTTGTTCAAGAACGCGATTGACTATAAGAACGATGTCGTCAAAGTCTGTCTCACTCATACTTAGTTTATTAACGATTACCATCCTTGGAAATTGCCTATCCATTGCATAGTTCCAGAGATCAATCATCCCTTTGGAGATTCCGCTTTTAGCACTCACCAAGAGGGCTATTGCGCTAGCTCCTTCAGATATTTTCTGAGCTGTCTCAACGCTCGTCTCTTTGGGGTCAATAACTGCAACCTTAATATCACTGGAGAGTAGGGGGGCAAGGGCTTCTGGCTCAGCCGAAGCATCTGCTGCTAGCAGAATCTGCCTGGCGCTACTTTTCTCAGGCGAGATATTGGGTTTGTCCATGCCTAAAGCCTACGATGTACTCAATGATTCAGAATCGATTTAAAGCGCCAGTCACAGCCTTTATTACCCCTAGCTGCAGGTTCTTACTAAAGATTGGAATAACTGCTAACTGGCTGACTTTTATTGGAGCCTTAGGCAGCTCTCTTAGCGCTCTATATTTTTTCTCTTATGGAGAATTTTTCCTTGGAACTATCTTTGTTTCAATCTTTGCCCTAAGTGATCTCTTCGATGGAACGATGGCCAGGCTATCTGAGAGGGGAACAACTAAGTGGGGCGCGTTAATTGATTCAACTCTAGATCGCGCAACTGATGCTGCGATCTATGCTGGAATCATTGCTTATGCCATTTCAGATGGCGATAGAAATTTAGCTCTCCTGGCACTTTTTGCACTGATTACTGGAGCGCTGATTCCCTACATCAGGGCGAAGGCGGAATCACTTGGAATTGCTTGCAGCGTTGGAATCGCAGAGCGAGCTGAGCGCTTAATTATCATTTTGACCGCAACTGGCCTTTATGGACTAGGCATTAACCTCTCTTTGGTGGCGGGATTACTACTTATAAATATCTTAGGGATAATTACCATAGCGCAGCGCTTATTAGTTGTAGCTCGCAGCTAGGAAGAAGTAATGATCAAGGATTGGTTAACCTATTTCCTTTATAGCGCCCTCTGGCGATTGGTTAGAACTCTGCCCGAGAAAAGCGCTTACTCACTCTTTAACTCTCTTGCCAAGCTTTCATACAGAAGAAATGGCAAGAGAGTCCGAAGGTTGCGCCGCAACTACACTCAAGTAAGACCAAATGCGAGCAAGTCTGAGTTAGAAGAGTTAGTTAAATTGGGACTTCAATCTGGGATGCGATATTGGTGCGATACCTTCAGAATTTCAGATTGGGACAAAGATAAGATTCTAAAAGGCGTAAAGTGTATAAACGATAATTTTCTCTTCGAGCCTGTGGCTAGTAAGCGCGGAGTTATAGTCGCAGTTCCTCATGCTGGTAATTGGGATCATGCTGGCGCAGTCTTCTCTGTTCGTGGTTTAAAGGTCATCAGCGTTGCCGAACATCTAAAGCCAGATCGTCTCTTTAGAAGGTTTCTAAAGCATC
>JBMTBW010000036.1:0-6526 GCA_049430265.1 Candidatus Nanopelagicaceae bacterium
GCTAATGGAATTATTCAAGCTCTTGAAATGCTAGGCGATAAAGCAAGTAAACCAATAGTGGTTCGACTTGATGGCAATAATGTTATTGAAGGACGAGCCATTCTCAATAAGGCAAATCATCCTTTGATTCAGCAGGTTGATAGCATGGATGGAGCAGCTGCAAGGGCTGCAGAGTTGGCAGCTAAATAATGGCAATCTTTCTAACTGAGAAAACCAAAGTCATTGTGCAGGGAATTACTGGCTCTGAAGGAAGTAAGCACACCAGAAGGATGATTTTAAGTGGAACAAACATTGTTGGTGGCGTAACCCCTGGTAAGGGTGGGCAGGTAGTTGAGATTGAAGGAAAATCTCTTCCAGTATTTAATTCAGTAAAAGAGGCAATTGCTGCAACTGGCGCCGATGCCTCAGTAATTTTTGTGCCGCCCAAGTTTGCCAAGAGCGCGGTAATTGATGCAATAGATGCTCACCTGCCTTTAATTGTGGTCATCACTGAAGGAATACCAGTTCATGACACGGCAAGTTTTTATGCTCATAGCCTCAAGGTTGGCAAGTCGCGAATCATCGGCCCTAACTGCCCAGGATTAATCAGCCCTGGCAAATCTAATATTGGAATTACGCCAGCTGATATCACAGGCCCTGGAAGTATTGGTCTGGTTTCAAAATCAGGAACTCTTACCTACCAGATGATGTATGAATTGCGAGATATTGGTTTTACAACTGCTGTTGGAATTGGTGGAGATCCAATAGTTGGCACAACACATATAGATTGCTTAAGAGCTTTTCAAGATGATCCAGAGACCAAAGCAATTGTGATGATTGGTGAGATTGGTGGGGATGCTGAGGAGAGAGCAGCAGCATTCATCAAAGAGTATGTGACAAAGCCAGTAGTTGGATATGTTGCAGGCTTTACCGCCCCTGAAGGAAAAACCATGGGTCATGCAGGAGCTATTGTCTCTGGCTCTTCGGGAACAGCAGAGGCAAAGAAAGTGGCGCTGGAGGCAGCTGGGGTTAAAGTTGGAAAGACACCAAGTCAGACTGCAGAACTGCTCCGAGCAATTCTTAAAGGATAAGCAAGAATAAAGAGATGTTGCCACTGCTGAAAGTTGCTTTCGGCCAAGGCGTTAGAGGCATAACTTTAATTCTTCTTCCGCTGGCCTTTATCTCACTTATTACCTGGGCAACAGCTGGTAGTTCTACTGGAAATACCGCAGATCCAATGCGCGCTGCAATCTGGTTTTTTCTTATTGCCCATCACATTCCACTGGATCTATCTCTTTCAAATGAAACTATCTCTGGTCGCTTAACTTTCTTTCCAATTGGAGCTTTAATAATTCCATTTCTTGTGATTAAAAATTCCTTGCTCCGAATGAGCGACAGGCTTGGCACAAATAGATCAAGTGACAAGAGAGCTCAAATATTGGCACTTTCCTTTGCTTATAGCCTTTTAGGAACTCTGCTTTCACTTGCCTCACTTGGAAGCACAGTAAAGGCGCCCTTCTATATTGTCTTTCCAATTCTTTTTATTGTTTCAGCGGTTTCAGGATTTATTGCAAGCAATCTTTTTCCTGATCACGGTATTCAATTTCCCTGGCAGCGTGCTCTTAAATTAGCAACACTTGTTTTATTGGCTTTAATTGGATTTGCTGGATTGGTATTTAGCTTTTCTCTCATTTGGCACTTTGATACTGTGCTTGATTTGACAAGAGTTATTGAACCCGGCGTTTTTGGTGGGTTGGCATTCTTATTTATTCAAATTCTTTACTTGCCAAACTTCTTTATCTCAACCCTTAGTTATATCGCTGGAAGTGGGGTAGTCATCGGTAATGGAACTTGGTTAAATCCTTTTGTTCATCGCCTTGATGAAATTCCAGCAATTTCGCTGCTTGGTGGATTACCGGTGGGTGCCCAGCCACTATTTATATTACTGGCATTATTTATCGTTGGACTAGGAATTGTCCTGGGCAAATATGGAGTGAGTAAATATCAAGACCAGGTTGAACTTCGTAGATTTTTTCTCTTCCTTTTTGGCTTTCTTGCTGGGCTAACTTTGTTTATTGCTCGGGCATCAAGTGGCGAGCTCTTGTCGCCAAATCTTGAATCAGTGGGCCCCCATTGGTATTTAATGCCCCTAGCTCTGAGCCTTGAAATTGGCCTAGGAGTGGCAATATTTCTATATACGCCAGTAGTTATTTCGAAGGTGCGCAACTTTAGGGCTGAGAAATAACGCTTCTTCTTTCGAACTAGAATAGGGCCATGGCCCAAGCGAAAATTTTAGATGGCGTTGCAGCGGCCAAAGCCATTAGACAAGAGATAGTCGAAAAGGTAGCAAAGCTTAAAAATAAGCCTGGTTTAGCAACAGTTTTAGTTGGAGAAGATCCAGGATCACGCTCCTATGTAAATGGCAAACATAGAGATTGCAGTCAAGTAGGGATTAACTCAATTCGAATTGAATTGCCAGAAACTTTGAGCCAAGCCGATTTATTAAAGGAAATTGATAGTTTAAATAGTTCTAAGGATTGCTCTGGTTTCATTGTTCAACTTCCACTTCCAGCTCATATTGATACAAATAAAGTTTTAAGTGCGATTGATCCAGATAAAGATGCTGATGGACTCCACCCAATAAACCTAGGCAAGTTAGTTCTTTCTCAAGGCGAGGTAATTCCTTGCACACCCAAAGCAATTGTTGAGCTTCTTGGACGAAATGAAATTTCTCTAAGCGGTAAAGAGGTAGTAATTATTGGTCGAGGCACAACTGTTGGAAGGCCTTTAAGTTTGCTCCTTTCAAGTAAAGGTATCGATGCCACAGTGACAATTGTTCATAGCAAGAGTAGTGATATCAACTCTCATACTAAGCGAGCAGATATTGTGATAGCTGCCCTTGGACGTGCCCACTTTCTCACCGCAGATATGGTTAAAGAAGGCGTTGTTGCAATTGATGTGGGAATTACTAGAACTTCAGAAGGTTTAGTGGGAGACATTGATCCTGAAGTGATGAAAGTAGCGAGCGCATTTGCTCCAATGCCAGGTGGGGTAGGGCCAATGACAAGGGCGATGTTATTGTCTAATCTATTAGCGCTACATAAGGATTAAGGCCAAGGTGAATATCAAGCAAGTTTCCTATGCCCTGGCTCTCTCTGGGGTATTAACTGGAGCGCTGCTTTCAGTGCGAATCGGAGCGCTAATTATTGCCGCTGGCTTCATTCTCTTTCTAAGCAGAGATCTTGCCTCGATGCGTCCAATTCAGAAAGTGATTCCTATCGCACTGGTTATCGCACTAATCGCCATCGCATTGGCGCTTCCTAGAGGATAGAAGGTAGGTTTCGCGCCATGAGTAGATCTGGAAAAGTAACGGTAGTCGGAGCTGGTTTCTATGGTTCAACCACAGCGCTACGTCTTGCTGAATATGACATCTTTGAAAGCGTCGTTTTAACAGATATTTTAGATGGAAAACCCGAAGGTCTTGCCTTAGATATTAATCAATCACGATCCATTGAAGGCTTTGAAAGCAGAGTCATTGGAGCAACAACTACTGCTGACGGTAAAGGATATGAAGCAACTGCAGGATCTGATGTAGTAATTATTACCGCAGGACTTCCTAGAAAACCTGGAATGTCTCGAATGGATCTAATTGGTGTTAATGCAGGAATCGTTCGAGGAGTTGCAGAAAATATTGCTAAGCACTCACCAAATGCCGTTGTCATTGTTGTTTCTAATCCACTAGATGAGATGACAGCTCTTGCGCAAATTGCTACTAAGTTTCCTTATCAAAGAGTTATGGGGCAAGCTGGAATGCTTGATACTGCTCGCTTTACTCACTTTGTGGCAGAAAAACTCAATGTGCCAGTTTCATCGGTTAAAACTTTAACCTTAGGAAGCCATGGTGAAACCATGGTTCCAATTCCTTCTCGCTGCACAGTAGATGGCGCCGCGTTATCTACAAAGTTAAGCGATGCTGAAATTCAAGAGCTTGTAACTCGTACTAGAAATGGCGGGGCAGAAGTTGTCGCCCTCTTAAAGACGGGCTCTGCCTACTACGCTCCATCGGCAGCAGCGGCTCGTATGGCAAAGGCAGTAATTCAAGACTCAGGTGAAGTTATGCCGGTATGTGCTTGGGTTGATGGCCAATACTCAATTACTGGAGTTTATCTAGGAGTTGAAGCCCAAATCGGTAGAGGTGGAATTACAAAAGTAATTGAAAGTAATTTAACTGCTAGTGAATTAGCAGAGCTCAAAGTGGCTGCTGAAGCAGTTCGCGCCAAGCAAGCAGATGTCAAAGATCTATAAACCAGTAGAGATCAAGAGAGGCAGATAGATAGATGAGCAAGATAAAGGTGCAAGGCAGCGTCGTTGAGCTTGATGGCGATGAGATGACTCGAATCATCTGGGACTTTATTAAAAAGCAGTTGATCTTGCCTTATCTTGATATCAATTTGGAGTACTACGATCTAGGAATCCAGCACCGCGATGCCACAGATGATCAAGTAACAATTGATAGCGCCAAAGCCATCCAGAAGCATGGAGTTGGCGTTAAGTGCGCCACCATCACCCCTGATGAGGCAAGAGTCAAAGAGTTCTCGCTAAAGAAAATGTGGAAATCCCCAAACGGAACCATTCGAAATATTCTAGGTGGTGTTATTTTCCGTGAGCCAATTATTATTAAGAATGTTCCAAGGCTAGTTCCTCATTGGAGTAAGCCAATTGTTATTGGCCGTCATGCCTATGGAGATCAATACCGCGCAACAGATTTTAGAGTTCCAGGTCCTGGAAAGCTCACTGTGACTTTCACGCCAGAAGATGGCTCTGCTCCAATGGAGTTCAATGTTTTTGATTTCCCATCATCTGGTGTTGCTATGGCGATGTATAACCTTGATGATTCAATTCGTGATTTTGCTAGAGCATCATTTAATTATGGAATTGCTCGAAAGTATCCAGTTTATCTCTCAACAAAGAACACAATTTTGAAAGCCTATGATGGACGATTCAAAGATATCTTTGCTGATGTTTTTGAAAAAGAGTTTAAGGCAGAGTTCGATAAATTAGGTCTGGAATATGATCATCGTCTAATTGATGACATGGTTGCAACCTCTCTTCGCTGGGAAGGTGGCTATATCTGGGCTTGCAAGAACTATGACGGCGATGTTCAGTCAGATACCGTGGCGCAAGGCTATGGCTCACTTGGCCTTATGACATCAGTTCTTATGTCGCCAGATGGCAGAACTGTTGAGGCAGAAGCTGCTCATGGCACAGTTACTCGCCATTACCGTGATCATCAAGCAGGCAAGCCAACCTCAACCAATCCAATTGCATCAATCTTTGCTTGGACTCAAGGACTGCAACACCGCGCAAAGCTTGATAACACTCCAGAGCTTGGAAAATTTGCAAGCTCACTTGAGAGAGTCTGTATTGAAACTGTTGAGAGCGGGAAGATGACTAAGGATCTTGCGCTTTTAATTAGCAGCGATGCTCCTTGGTTAAACACTCAAGAGTTCCTGGCAGCAATTGATGAGAATCTGCAGAAGGAAATGAAGTAAGAAAAATTAGGAAATAAAAAAGCCCCCGATCATGGGGGCTTTTTTAATGCGCTTTAACTACTTAATACGCTTGCCATCTGCAGTGCTAAATAGATGAACAGCCTCAGCCTTAGCTGTGACGGTAACAGTCTGTCCTGGCTTTGGCGGGCTCTTTGGATCCCAACGAAGAATTATTTGAGCTCCTTCATCGCTAGCGTTAGCAAACTTCACATTTGGATCAGCTGGCTTGCCATAAACGAAAGCATCGGCACCAAGTTCTTCAACGACTTCCACTACAACGTCAAAGCCCTTATTTGATGGACTAAATCCTTCTGGGCGGATACCAACAGTGACTGAAGCGCCTGCAGATGATGGAACATCAACATCAAGGCTTCCAAGCTTTGCCTTACCTGCTGATACTGGAACAGTTAGTAGGTTCATAGCTGGTGAGCCAATAAAGCCTGCAACGAAAGCATTTGCTGGGTTGTCATAGAGATTTCTTGGTGTATCTACTTGCTGCAAGAGTCCATCTTTAAGAACTGCTACGCGATCACCCATTGTCATAGCCTCTACCTGGTCATGTGTGACATAAACCGTAGTAATTCCAAGGCGGCGTTGTAGAGCTGCAATCTGGGTACGAGTTGCTACGCGAAGTTTTGCATCTAAGTTTGAGAGAGGCTCATCCATTAAGAAGACCTGTGGTTCGCGAACAATGGCGCGACCCATAGCAACTCTCTGGCGCTGACCACCTGATAGAGCTTTCGGCTTACGTTCTAGGTATGGCTCAAGATCTAATAGTTTGGCTGCATCTAAAACGCGGCGTTCACGTTCTTCTTTAGCAACGCCAGCAATTTTTAGAGCAAAGCCCATATTTTCAGCAACTGTCATATGGGGATAGAGCGCATATGACTGAAAGACCATTGCAATATCGCGGTCTTTAGGAGCGACATTTGTTACTTCGCGATCGCCAATATAAATTGCGCCGTTATCAATTTCTTCTAAGCCGGCAAGCATGC
>JBMTBW010000037.1:0-6389 GCA_049430265.1 Candidatus Nanopelagicaceae bacterium
AACATCATCAATATTGAAGGGGTCTCAAAAGCCTTTGATATTCGCCCCCTTTTAGTTGATGTCTCACTAGGAATATCTGAAGGTGAACGCATCGGCATTGTTGGTCGAAATGGTGGTGGCAAATCAACGCTACTTAAAATACTGGCAGGTCTTGAAGAGCCTGATGCTGGGCGAGTTACTAGAGCTAATTGGGCAAAGCTTGGCTCGCTAAGCCAAGTTGATAGCGCAGGGCCAGGGGCAACAGTTAGAGATGTTGTAGTTGGAGTTAAGAAAGTTCATGAGTGGGCAAGTGATGCTGGAGTGCGAGAGATATTTGCAGGACTCTTTGGTGGATATGAAAGCTCAATTATGGATCGCCCCTTTGCTTCATTATCAGGAGGCGAGAAGAGAAGAGTTGGTATTGCAAAGCTACTTATTCAGAGCCTAGATATTGTCTTACTTGATGAACCAACAAATCATCTTGATGTCGAAGGAGTGGCCTGGCTTGCTAAACATCTTCGCAAGCGCCGCGAACTTGCTGTTGTCGTAATCACCCATGATCGTTGGTTCTTAGATGAAGTATCAGATTCCATCTGGGAAGTAATTGATGGAAAAGTTGAATCATATGAAGGTGGTTACTCCGCATATGTTCTTGCCAAAGCTGAGAGAGCAAGACAAGCTGGAGCAGAGGATGCAAGACGAAATAACTTAATTCGCAAAGAACTAGCCTGGCTGCGCAGAGGCGCGCCAGCAAGAACTTCAAAGCCAAAGTTTCGAGTTGATGCTGCCAATCAATTAATCTCAGCAGAGCCTGCGCCAAGAAATAGCGCAGAGTTATTAAATTTTGCCACTAATCGATTAGGAAATACGGTCTATGAGATTCATAATGCCAAATTAAGTATTGGCGAAACAACTCTCATTGAAAAACTCAATTGGAATATCGGCCCTGCAGATCGCATTGCAATTGTTGGCGTCAATGGCTCAGGAAAAACAACCTTAATGCGAACCCTGGCTGGGCAATATCGCTTCTCCTCAGGCAAACTGCAGACAGGAATAACAGTAAAAGCTGCATTTCTCTCCCAGCACCTAGAGGAGCTAAACCCATCCTGGCGAGTGCTCGAGGCTGTTGAAAATGTAGCGCTGCGAGTAGATCTTGCCGGAGGGCGCGAGATTTCAGCTTCACAGCTCTGTGAACGTCTTGGCTTTGATTATGAAGGTCAGCAGAAGATGGTCCGCGACTTATCCGGAGGTGAAAAGCGAAGGCTGCAATTAACCCGTCTACTTATGGCTTCACCAAATGTTCTCTTACTTGATGAGCCAACTAATGACTTTGATGTTGAAACCTTAACTGCCCTAGAAGATCTCTTAGATACCTATGCTGGAGTGATAATAGTTATCTCTCACGACCGTTATTTCTTAGAGAGAGTCTGTGATCGCTTCGTTGGACTACTTGGTAATGAGAGCCTTCAAGATTTAGCCCTAGGAGTTGAACAATACTTAGAGCTAAGAGCTGAGATGATTTTAAGAAGTGTCATCACCGAGGATAAAAAAGAGATTTCAGGAGCTGCTCAATTGCGTCTTGTTAAGAAAGAGTTAGCAAAGGTTGAGAAACAGCTAGAGAGAGTCATTGCGCAAGAGCAAGAGTTAATAAAAGAGCAAGAGAGCGCATCCTTTGATCACGAAAGACTTCTTGAGGTGAGCGCTAAACTTACCGAAGTAGGAAAGGCTCGATCTGAACTAGAAGATAAGTGGTTGGAGTTAAGTGGCCAAGTTAAAGAGTAGAGCTCTGCGGCTAGATGGACTTGCTGCCCTCTCTGGGGTAATGATTGCCCTTCAGGCAAGAGCTAATGGCGAGCTCTCTTATCGCCTAGATAACGCTCCGCAAGCTGCCCTCGTTTCATTTTCTTCGGGACTTTTCTTTATAACTATCTATGCAATTTTTAGTCCTAAAATTAAAGAAGGTATCAAGCGTCTTAGGAGCGCAGTTAGTAGAGGAGAAATCCCAAAGATAAGACTTCTTGCAGGATCACTCGGTGGAGCATTTGTAGCCCTTCAAACTAGCGTCGTTCCTCTAATAGGTGTTGCTCTCTACTCTGTTGCCTCAATTGCAGGGCAGAGCGCAGTATCACTTCTAGTTGATCGAATAGGTTTAACCGGCGGCGGCGTAAAACTCATCTCATCAAGGCGAATATCAGCTGCATTCATCACAGTTCTTGCAGTTTTAGTCTCAGTAATAGATAAGTTAGAGGCTGATAACTTTCAACTGTTTGCACTTCTTCTAGCTTTAATAGCTGGAGCGTTAGTGGGAGTACAGCGAGCGTTAAATGGCCAGATAAATGAGTATTCACAGAATAGCTATACAACTTCTCTTCTTAACTTCATAACTGGAACATCCTTTTTATCTCTATTCATAATAATTCTTATAGCCCTTGGAAGAGTTGAACTAGAGCCACTACCGATAGGTCCTTGGTGGATCTATACCGGCGGGATAATTGGCGTAATCTATATTGCAGCTACTTCTTTAATTGTTCAACACTTAGGAGTTCTAACCTTTACTCTCTTTAGCGTTGGTGGCCAGTTAATTGCCTCATTACTTTTAGATATCTACTCACCCACTCAAGGGGTGAGCGTTAGTTGGTATTTAGTCTCTGGAATTGCAATGACTTATATCGGGGTGTTAGTTGGTGGAGTACGTCAATCACGCTTAGAGCGCAGGTAATTCTTTAGCGTTAAAGCGATTGTGAGTAAGACAAAAAATATGGCAATGCCCCTGGATGAGTCTTTCAATAATGGAATTGAAGCAGCATAGAAACCAAGGAGCGTTATACCTACCCCCCAGAGCAGAGCACCTAAAGCATTTGCTGCTAAGAATTTGTAATAATTCATCTTGGCAATTCCAGCAATTGGCGGCATAAAGGTTCGAATCCACGGATAGAAGCGAGCCAGAATGACTGCGCTCCAGCCATATTTGTCATAGAAAGCTTCAGCGCGGACTACCATCGCATCAATCCGCTTTGACGATCGCCGCTCTAGATAACTTCTCCCATATTTTCTCCCCAGTACATATCCCACCTGATCTCCCATAAATGCTGCAATAAAGATAATGGTGATCAGAAATAAAATATTTGTGTCATCTCTTGTTGCAGCCACCAGTCCTGCGGCAAAAAGGATTGAATCACCTGGAAGGAAAAAGGCTAAAAGCACCCCAGTTTCAAGAAAAACAATCGCCCCTAAGGCTAGATAGATAAAGAAGGGGGCAGAGGAGTTTAAATACTGCTCCACCCAATCAGCAATCGACAATTTAAGTAAACCTCTTTACCGCATCTGCTACAGACTTAACGACATTTGCATCAAAAACGCTTGGAACAATAAAGGAGGCATTTAATTGGCTCTCACTGACACAACTTGCAATGGCCTCAGCGCAGGCCACAAGCAGTTCATCGGTAATCTTTGATGCCCCAGCATCTAATAGACCGCGAAATATTCCAGGGAAAGCTAAAACATTATTGATTTGATTTGGTTGATCACTTCTTCCTGTAGCAACAACTGCTGCATGTTTTCTAGCTAAGACTGGGTCAATTTCAGGATCTGGGTTTGCCAGCGCAAAAACAATAGAGCCCTTAGCCATTGATTGGATATCAGCTTCACTTAAGAGATTTGGCGCGCTAACTCCAATGAAGATATCAGCCCCATTCATAGCTTGGCTGAGATTTCCTTCAAATTGCTCTGGGTTGCAGTTATCGATAAACCATTTGCGCATAGCGTTATTACTAGCGCTCTTTTTATTAATTACTCCACTGCTATCAAAACCAATTATGTTTTTAGCCCCTGCAAGGACAAGTAGGCGAGCAATTGCAGTGCCGGCTGCTCCCGCGCCATTTAAAATGATTTTAGTTTTGCCAAGATCTTTCTTTACAAGCTTTAAAGCATTTTTTAGGGCAGCTAGAACAACAACTGCTGTGCCATGCTGGTCATCATGAAAAACTGGAATATCAAGAAGTTCTCTAAGGCGCGCCTCAATCTCAAAACATCTTGGAGCTGAGATATCCTCGAGATTAATTCCGCCATAAACTGGCGCAATTAACTGAACAGTTCTTACAATTTCATCAACATCTTGAGTATCAAGACAGACTGGCCAGGCATCAACGTCGGCGAATCTTTTAAATAAAGCAGCTTTACCCTCCATTACAGGAAGCGCTGCGGCAGGACCTAGATTTCCAAGGCCTAAAACCGCCGATCCATCTGTGACAACAGCGACGGTATTGCGCTTAATTGTAAGGCGCCTTGCATCAGATGGGTCTTTAGCAATTGCTAGGCAGATTCTTGCAACCCCTGGGGTATAGGCCCTGGATAAATCATCACGAGTCTTAAGAGGAACTTTTGAATTAACTTCCAACTTTCCACCTAAATGAAGCAAGAAAGTCCTATCAGAGACTTTCTTTACATTAAGAATAGGTGAAGCACTTAGCGCTGCAGTGATTCTATCTCCGTGAGCAACATCTATTGCATCGCAGGTGACGTCAATAACCACACCATCTATTTGTGATTCAACAACATCAAGTGCGGTAACCATCGCACCTTCTCGAGAAATGATTGTGGTGATCTCAGCAACGGGTTGAAATTCTGCGCGTCCTTCAACGCGAATTGTTATTCCATATCCTGGGGAGGTATTAGCCATTTAGACAACTCCGTAGAGTCGATCTCCAGCATCGCCAAGGCCAGGGACGATATAGCCATGTTCATTTAACTTCTCATCCATTGCGCCAGTAACAATAGCTATTGGAGTTTTAGAATCTTTAAATGCCTCTTCCACTGCCTTTGCTCCCTCAGGTGCCGAGAGTAAACAGATAGCAGTAACAGATTCTGCCCCTCGCTCAATAAGATAATTAATAGCAGCAATTAGAGTTCCGCCAGTTGCAAGCATTGGATCTAGGACATAACACTGACGTTTTGTTAAATCATCGGGCAATCTATTGGCATAGGTCGATGCTTGAAGAGTCTTTTCATCTCTAACCATCCCTAAAAATCCAACATCAGCGCTAGGAATAACGCGCATCATTCCCTCAAGCATTCCAAGGCCTGCTCTTAGAATTGGAACTACTACAGGCCTAGGTGTTGCCAGCATTGCCCCTTTTGTCTTCGTAACTGGCGTCTCAATCGAGACCTCTTGGATTTTTACATCCCTAGTTGCTTCATATGCCAGAAGAGTGACTAGCTCCTCAACCAAGTGCCTAAAGATTTGTGAATTAGTCTGCTTATCGCGTAGCACGGTCAATTTATGGGTCACAAGCGGGTGATTTACTACAACGACCTTCATGGCGGCACTTTACTACCAAGGGCAACGGTGGAACTATGAGGCATTGCATTTCTTATGAGCGGGAGGTGTGAGATGGCAGACGAAACACTTGAATTTGCTCTCCTTTCCTGGCGCGATGATGGGCAATGGCGAATCTCGCAATTACCAGATGAAGCAACTACTGATATCGGCCTAGTCCTTGATGCTCTTAGAGCTCAACAAGTAGATGGCGGAGCAATTGCACTTCTTTCTATTGATGATCAATTCTTCATAATCATCCGACAGATTGGCGCGAAAATGCAGATGGTCTTAAGTGATGTCATGGCAGCACTTGATTATGAAATTGCTGCCGAGGTTTTGGAGTTAAGCGATATTGAATTTCCAGCAGAAGATGATGCTGATGAACCAGCGGGGGATTTAAATATCTTTACAGATCTCGGTCTTGATGCCATGGAGCTACAGATGATCTGCGATGATGACGAGTTATATCCTGAGGAGCAATTAGAGGTAATTGCTAGAAGAATTGGATTTGGCGATATTTACAGTGAAGTCATTGAGAATCTTTAAATGAACCATGAACGCGCAATGCGCGTAGCACTTGAACGCGCAAAATTTGGTAGTACTTCAAGTGGTGATGTGCCAGTTGGCGCAGTGATACTTAATAAAGATGGTGAGATAGTTGCTCTTGGAAATAATCAGAGGGAACTCCTTAAAGATCCATTAGGACATGCAGAAATTGTTGCTATCAAAGCAGCTTCAAGATCAATTGGCGCTTGGCGTTTAGATGAGTGCACCTTAGTTGTCACTCTTGAGCCCTGTGTGATGTGTGCGGGGGCGATAATGGCAGCAAGAATTCCGAGGCTTGTTTTTGGCGCTTGGGATGAGAAGGCAGGAGCCTGCGGCTCGGTATGGGATTTGATTCGCGACCCAAGAGCGCTACATAAAGTTGAAGTTATCTCAGGTGTTTTAGAGCAAGAGTGCGCCCAGTTATTAACTCAGTTCTTTGCTCAAAAAAGGTAATTTAAAAACTGATTAGGCCCTCGCGTATAGTCACCTACGGTGGCGTGTCCGAGCGGCCTAAGGAGCGCGCCTCGAAAGCGCGTGTTGGGGAAAC
>JBMTBW010000038.1:0-5968 GCA_049430265.1 Candidatus Nanopelagicaceae bacterium
GTTGGCGTTGATGACATTACAGAGATTATTGATAGCCCAGCAATAAAAATGATGGCTAGATGCTCAAATCAAGAATTAACTTCAGATCAGATGTTAAGAATTGCGCAGATAGAGCTGGAGGGAGTTGCCACGGTGACTCATTCAAATCCTCACGATTCACTACTTGAAATTAACGCCCACGGAATTTCCAAGGGAGAAACACTTTCCAAGATTGCTGCCAGATATGGCATAAGCGCTGATGAAACTGTGGCCTTTGGCGATAATCCAAATGATTTTTCAATGCTTGCTTGGGCTTCTCGCTCTTGGGCTATGGCTGATGGCCATCCAGATGCTGTTAAATATGCAAAGTTCGTGGCAGAACCACATGAAGAAGATGGTGTTGCAAAAGAAATAGAGAAGTTATTGGAGTTACCGCAATGAACACAGCGCTAGCAGTTCCGCTTTGGCTGGATTTACTAACCGTTGGAATTGGCGCGCTTCAAGGCGCGCTATTTGCTATTTTTTATAAACGCTTTGATCTTGTTGGAGTTATTTCGGTAGCAATACTTACAGGTCTTGGTGGCGGAATTTTAAGAGATTTATTGCTTGCTGTTGGTAGACCTGCAGCGATGCAAGATAAATACATTCTCACTGCGGTCGCTTCTTGCTTAGTCGCAATTTTTATTGGGCGTTGGTATAAAAAAGCAAGCAGTGCTGTAGTCTTTCTAGATTCAGCAGCGATGTCACTCTTTGCAGTCGCTGGCACATATAAAGCAATTGTTAATGGCACCTCTGAGTTAGTTGCAATATTACTTGGGGTATTAACTGCAGTAGGAGGCGGAGTACTTCGTGACGTGGTTTGCAGAATTACTCCACAAATATTTACTGGCGGTCCTCTCTATGCCACGGCCTCTGCAATAGGAGCCACTTTATTTGTAATTCTTGAAAAGAGTTCACTTGATTTGAATTTAACCCTTGGAATATCTGCAGTAACTATTGTGGCAATTCAGATGGCATCACTACGCTTTCGAATTCACCTAAAGCCCGTTCTAGATTCATTGGATTTTGAAGACCCCTCTAAGTAAAGGTAAGTTTCCCCACGGAGGGCTCGCATAGTGGCCTAGTGCACCGGTCTTGAAAACCGGCAAGGGAAACCTTCGTGGGTTCAAATCCCACGCCCTCCGCCATCTACTACGCCTAGTTCCTAACTTCTTGTGGGCGATTTCATAAGGCTCTACCTAGCAGGATCTCGCTAACACAAGGAAAATAAGAAGGTATTTCCCAATAAAGTTTTATAAGGAGGCGCTCAGTGGCTACAGGAGTTTTCTCTACAACTCGAGCCGCAATTAAAGAGCGCACGCTTCGAACTGATCGTTGGTGGCTACAACCTCTAATTATTGTTGCAGTTTTAATCTCATTTATTATCTATGCCACATTCCGAGCCTTTGAAAATAAGTATTACTTTGCAGAGCCTCTAATCTCACCTTTTTATTCGCCATGTCTTTCAACAGTATGCGTTGAAGGAGCTGCTCACTTTGGTACACCAATTGGCGCATTCACTATCTTCGGCTTTTTAATTTCACCTGCGCTATTTATTCTAATTTTCCCGCTAGGTTTTCGTTTAACTTGTTATTACTACCGTAAGTCCTATTACCGCTCTTTCTGGATGTCGCCGCCTGCATGCGCAGTTGCAGAACCTCACTCCAAATACACAGGTGAGACAAGAGCGCCACTTATTTTACAAAACGGTCATAGATGGTTCTTCTATGCAGGTTTAGTTTTCAATGTAATTCTCACCTATGACGCAATCATTGCTTTTAAAAACCCAGAGGGTGAGTGGGGTCATATGAGCGTCGGCACACTGGTTCTACTACTCAATGCCACCATGCTCTGGCTCTATTCAGCTTCTTGTCATACCTGCCGTCACACAATTGGTGGGCGACTAAGAAATTTCTCCAAACATCCAGTTCGATACAAATTATGGAGTTGGGTTTCAGTGCTAAACCATAGCCACCCAACTTATGCCTGGATCTCACTATTTGTTGTGGCATTTACTGACTTTTATATCCGCCTGGTGGCTACTGGCACCATAACCAATTACTACTTCTTCTAGGCCGGCGATGAATAACGATATTAAATTTAGTCGCTATAACTTTGATGTAGTAGTTATTGGCGCAGGTGGAGCTGGACTTCGCGCGGCAGTTGAAGCTCGCCAAGCAGGTCTTCGTGTTGCGATCATCTGCAAATCACTATTTGGCAAGGCTCACACTGTTATGGCAGAGGGTGGCGCAGCTGCTGCTATGGGCAACGTTAACGATAATGATGGTTGGAAGGTTCACTTTAGAGACACAATGCGCGGCGGAAAGTTTTTAAATAACTGGAGAATGGCTGAACTCCATGCAAAAGAATCTCCAGATCGCATCTGGGAGCTTGAAACTTGGGGAGCGCTCTTTGATCGAACTAAAGATGGCCGTATTTCCCAGCGAAACTTTGGTGGCCATGAATATCCACGCCTTGCCCACGTTGGTGATAGAACTGGTCTTGAGTTAATTAGGACTATGCAGCAGAAGATTGTTTCAATGCAGCAGGCTGATGCTAAAGAGCATGGCGATGCTGAGAAGTATTTAAAAGTATTTGCAGAGCTAACAATTACTGAGATATTAAAAGATGGAGAGAAAGTCTCTGGTTGCTATGGATATTGGCGAGAGACTGGCGATGAAGTTTTATTTGAATCTCCTGCTGTTGTTTTAGCAACAGGTGGAATTGGAAAATCTTTCAAAATTACCTCCAACTCTTGGGAAGGAACTGGCGATGGCCACGCTCTAGCCCTTAAGGCAGGATCTGCTTTAGTTGATATGGAGTTTGTGCAATTTCATCCAACTGGAATGGTTTGGCCACCATCTGTTAGAGGAATTCTCGTTACTGAATCTGTTCGCGGTGATGGTGGAGTACTTACCAATAGCGAAGGTAAGCGCTTTATGTTTGATTACATCCCAGAAGTTTTTAAAGATAAATATGCTGATAATGAAGCAGAGGCTGATCGTTGGTATAAAGATCAGGAGAACAATCGTCGTCCACCAGAGCTACTACCTAGAGATGAAGTAGCGCGCGCAATTAACTCTGAGGTTAAAGCAGGTCGCGGATCTCCAAGAGGCGGGGTTTATCTAGATGTTTCAAAGCGCTTGCCAGCTGATGAAATTAAGCGTCGTCTGCCTTCGATGTGGCATCAATTTAAAGAACTAGCCGATGTTGATATCACTGAGCAGCCAATGGAAGTTGGTCCTACTTGTCACTATGTAATGGGCGGAGTAAAGGTAGATCCAGATACTGCCGCTGCTTATCAAGTTCCAGGTTTATTTGCCGCAGGTGAGGTTGCAGGCGGAATGCACGGCTCTAATCGTCTTGGTGGTAACTCACTTTCAGATCTTCTTGTCTTTGGAAGAAGAGCTGGAGCAGGAGCTGCTGACTATGTAAAGAAGTTAGCAAGTAAAAGGCCAGCAGTTAGCGATAAAGAGATTGCTAGAGCTCATAGCCATCTAAATGAACCATTTACCCGTGATGGCAACGAAAATCCTTATGCTCTACATGATGAGCTACAGAATGTGACCCAAGATTTAGTAGGAATTATCAGAAATGAGAAAGAACTCATCGATGCTCTAGTAAAACTTGAATCCATTCGAAAAAGAGCGGCGCAGGTCAAAGCAAGTGGCGGAAGAGCTTTTAACCCAGGCTTCCACTTAGCTTTAGATTTAGAGAACATGTTGTTAGTTTCTGAATCAATTGCTCGTTCAGCACTTGCAAGACAAGAGTCAAGAGGTGGCCACACTCGGGATGATTATCCAAAGATGGATGCAAATTGGCGCACTATTAATCATTTGAGTAAGTGGAACGGCAAGCAGGTTGAAATTGATCCTGCCAAGTCTCAGATGCTTCCTACTGAGCTAATTGAGGTTTTTGAGATGGATGAGTTAAAAAAGTATTACACTGAAGCAGAGCTTGCGAAGGGTGGCAACTAATGTCTCGTAAAGTAAAGCTGCGTATCTGGCGCGGCGATGCCAAAGAAGGCAAGTTAGAAGATGTCAGTGTTGAGGCCAATGAGGGTGAAGTAGTTCTTGATGTAATTCATCGAGTTCAAGGAACACAGATGCCAGATTTAGCGGTTCGCTGGAACTGTAAAGCTGGCAAGTGCGGCTCCTGCTCCATGGAAATTAATGGAAAACCTCGCCTTGCCTGTATGACGCGCATGAATACGTTTGCAGAGGATGAAACGATAACTGTCACTCCACTTAGAGCTTTTCCCGTAATCCGTGATTTAGTCACTGATGTTTCCTATAACTATAGAAAAGCGATGGAGATTCCATCTTTTGCTGCTCCAGAGGATTTAAAGCCTGGGGAATACCGCATGGCTCAAGTTGATGTGGAGCGCAGCCAAGAGTTCCGTAAATGTATTGAATGCTTCCTCTGCCAAGATACTTGCCATGTTATTCGCGATCATGAAGAGAATAAGAAATCTTTTGCTGGCCCACGCTTCTTTATTCGTATTGCAGAGCTTGATATGCACCCACTTGATCGCCTTCGTAATCGCAAGCAAAAGGCTCAAGAAGAGCATGGTCTTGGAATGTGTAACATCACGAAGTGCTGCACAGAAGTGTGCCCAGAACATATCAAGATTACTGATAACGCCATTATTCCAATGAAGGAGCGAGTAGTGGATGTGAAATACGATCCCATTCGCTGGCTTGGGTCAAAGATTAGAAAGCGCGAAGGGATAGTCTAATGAATCTAGTTAAGCGTTGGGCAATTCTTGCCCTCGCTTTCTGGTTAACAACCTTCATTGTCTCTGGCATAGAGATTCAAGACGGTGCTTGGAATTATTTCTGGGTAGCAGCTCTCTTTGGAGTTGTTAACACACTTCTTGGTGGCCTACTAAAGCTCTTTACACTTCCTGCAGTGATATTAACTTTTGGTCTCTTTGTATTTGTAATTAATGCAGCAATGTTGACCTTAGTTGATCGCTGGAGTGATGTTTTAACAATCGATAAATTCACATCAGCCCTAATAGGGGCATTAATTATTAGCCTTATTTCAGGCTTTACAAATAAATTAATCAACAAGGCTTAATCACCAGTGAATTGAAGCGCTTACTAGCAGTTGGGCTCGGGGGAGCACTTGGCTCCCTGTTTCGCTATTTAACGGTTTCAAAAGGCGATGAAATAGGACTCTTTTTAGTAAATATATTTGGTGTGGCAGTTGCTGGGTTTATCGCCCTACGCCTATCTACCTCAGAGTTAATTCGCCTCGCCTTAATTCCAGGCTTTGCTGCCGGGCTAACCACCTTTTCATCTGTTGCGGTGATCCATGCAGAGGATAGTTCGCTACGCAGTGTTGCCTACTTCTTCTGTAGCGTGTTAGTGAGCTTACTAATTCTCTTTGCTATAAAACCAAAGGCAAAAATATGAGGCTCAGCTATTTTCTACTAGGTGCTTTCATTGGCGCTCCAGTGAGATTTGTAATTGTTGAATACTTAAAGAGCTATCTCAAATTCCCACTAGGAATATTGCTAGTTAATGTATTTGGTTCTTTTCTACTTGGGTTAATCCTTGAATCAGAGACCAACATAGCCTTTGCCTTGATGGGTTTTTCAGGAGCTCTTACCACCTGGTCAGCCTTTGCTATGGACTTGTTTGAACAGGCCAAAAGGCGTGAGCAATTACTCTTTTTATTAAATCTCTTTGGAAATTATGCCCTAGCTCTTCTTGCTGCAGGGCTTGGCATCTGGATTGCGCAATAATATGAAGGTGAAAAAGAGCGCACTCTTTCTTATTTTCTCTCTATTGCTCGCCTCATGTAGTAGCCAGGAAGAGGTAGCTGCCCCAGAGCTTCCATCGGTTCCAAGTAGTTGCGCAGATACAAAGGTTTTAGCATCTATTTTGCCAAGAATTGCTGATGCTAAATACATTGAAACAGAGTGGGAGCCAGCAGAAGGCAC
>JBMTBW010000039.1:0-5637 GCA_049430265.1 Candidatus Nanopelagicaceae bacterium
TAACTTCTTGTTTTTCAAGATAACCTCCTAAAAGGTCTTTGTTTGCGGGGATAGTTGTTAGTAAAGAGTCGACCGCTTTACCATCAATTAGCCCTCGAGGGTTGGAGAAGTCTGCCTTATGGGGCAATTTCTGACAATTGCCGATCCTGGTCCTGGGGGCTAAATAACAATATCTTTACCATTTTCTGTCTCTAACCAGCTGAATCTAGGAGAAATTCAAGGTGATAGCGGCGCAAGTGCGCCTCTCTTGGCTCTGCCCCACTGCGACCTTCCTCGAAAGTGCCTTGACCTGTATTTGATGAGATCAATGAATTGGTCAATGCCTAGAAATTCAATCATTGGCGAAAGAATTGAAATGAAAACTTGGGCATCTCTACTTATTCGAATATATTTTTTGATCTAAGTGGCAAGATTGCGCGGTGAGCAATGTTGAGCAATTTCGCCCGCGAAATGGATATTTTCTTTCATTTTGGATCTTCTTCACGATAAGTGCCTTAACTTATGTAAATGTCTTGGATTACGGATTACTGGGCGGACTGCCCAGCATAACTTGGGGACTTTTTGCCTGCTCCCTCTTCTATCTAATCTTTCTCCATCCCAAAGTTATCTACTGCGATGAGGGAATTGTAATTGTCAACCCCATGCAAAACATTACTTTGGGCTGGGATGAAATCTCACTAATTGATTCCAAATTCACAATGTATGTAATCCATCAAAGTAGTGGTGCTAAGTATCACGCATTTGCAGCCCAAGCCCCTGGCCGGTATCACATAAGAAATGTACATCCAACTGAAATAAGGGGTATGAAATTAAACGATAGCGGCAGCATTAAAGCGGGAGAAAGCCCAAGAAGTAACTCTGGGATTGCAATCGCAATTGCTAGGACTCGATTTGAGAATTTTCACCAGGGAAACAATATCCAAGGATTAAACTTTTCAATTATTCCTAACAAACTTGGTGCTTCTATCGTGCTCTTTCTTTTTCTTTTAGCAATTACAACTCAACTACTGCAATCTTAGGCAAGCTCACTTCTATTCTGCATTGCCCTCGCATTAGCTTTTTCTTTACGACTTAATCTACGGCGCTGTCTTGGATCAAAGGCATCACGCAGTCCATCTCCAATGAAGTTAATGCAAAGAGCAATCACAATAATGAAGAGACCTGGGTACCAGAAGAGCCACGGCCTTGTAGTAAAGGCATCTTGATAATTAGAAATCAATAGTCCTAGGGAAACATCTGGCGAAGTAACTCCAAAACCTAGATAACTCAAGGCTGTTTCAAGCAATATTGCACCAGACATCAAAAGTGTTACAGAAACGATGATTACTCCCACAGCATTAGGCAAAATATGCTTAAAAATAATGCGCCGATTGCTAGCTCCAGCCACTCTTGAGGCATCGACAAATTCACGTTCTCGAAGGGTTAGGAACTCGCCTCGAACCAAACGCGAAAGTCCAGTCCACGAGAAAAGTCCCAGTAGGAGCGCTAAAAAGGCTGCTCCTTTATTACCGAAGTGAAAACCAATAACCGAACCAATAATAATTACTGGAATTGTAATTATGAAGTCAACAATTCTCATCAAAATCGCATCGACCCAGCCGCGGAAGTATCCAGCAATTGATCCAATTACTGTTCCAAGAGTTGCTGCAATCGCTCCAATTATGAACATAACTAATAGCGAGCGCTGGGCTCCACGCATCACGAGAGCTAAATAATCTCTGCCAATATCATCTTGACCAAATGGATGTTCGCCCAGTGAAACGCCATCGCCATCAAAGAAAGGAACGGCATCAAAAGTTGGGCATCCAACCGATCCATTTACACAATCAGCTCCATAGCGCAGTTCTGGCATATCCTCGAAGCCATACTTCCACCAACCAGGGATAACAAATGGATCTTCTTCATCACCAATGCGCCAATCCAGTGCGGTATAGACCACAGTTATCAATACAAATAAAACAATCACCGAAATCATGGCAGCTCTATGGCGAACAAAGCGACGCAGAACTATTTGACCCTGGCTTAGGCCCTCTGTCTCTTTATTGAAGATGGCATTCTCGCCAGCATCCTTAATCTCACTCACGATCTCCTTCTTTTTTGCCATCACTTACCAGCTCCCACGCGAATTCGAGGGTCCAGTGCTGAATAGAGAAGATCTGCGATCAAATTAGCCAAAATTGCCAAGGTAGATAGAAAGAGAATTACTCCCATTAAAAGATTTAAGTCGAAGGAGGTAATTGCTTTGTTAAAGAGAGTTCCCATCCCCTGCCAAGCAAATACGCGCTCTGTAATGATTGCTCCCCCAACAATGCCGGCTACATCGCCGACCATGATTGTGGTAAGTGGAATCATGGTGTTTCTAAAGGCATGGCGCATGATCACTGTGCGCTCAGTTAAGCCTTTAGCGCGTGCAGTTCTTATGTAATCTTGGTTTAAAACATCGAGCAAGGTGCCTCGGGAGAAACGAATATATCCTGCAAAAGAAATTAAGGTCAAGGCAAGGGTTGGTAGTACTAAGTGCATTGCAAAGTCCAAAACTCTAACCCAAAATGTCACATCAGATAGCCAGATTGTTGATTGTCCAATTGTGGCAACAGGTCGATAGTTAACATCATCACTTTCTACATATGGTCTCCAGGCTTGCATCATCTGGTCGATTAGAATCAAACCTCCGATTAATAGTGAGGTAATAACGCTGGTGCGAATAATCGGACCTCGATCGATGCGCGCAAAAATAAATGAAACGGAAATCGCCGAAATTAAGAGGGCGAGCAATAAAATTAAAATTCCAACTCTAGGTCTATTCGAGTCAAGCAGACTCTGAGCTGGGAAATAAAGAATCGTTCCAATTAAAGCCATGAAAAGATTGCTCTTCACCGCATTACGATCTGATAAACCTACGGAAAGATATGTAATCCCAATGGCAATACCAATACTAAATATGAAAATAGCAATTGGGCCCAAGCGAGGGTAGGAAAGCCATTCAGTTGCGCTAATTAGACTTAGAAAAATAGAATTTGCAAGGAAAACTCCAGAGAAAATCATCAGAACTCTTCTACGAGAGCCGCTAAGAATTGCGGCCCAGAAAAATCCAGTAATCGCACTCAGACCAATAATCCAAGGCGGTGAAATCTTGGCAGTTACTAAAAAGTCATTAAAATCGATAGCTAAGTATTGCTTAAGCAAAACAGCAACCCAGAAAATCGGGAGCGAGAAAAGAAGGAATGCAAAGAATGTCATTCCATAATCAAATCGAGAGTATTGACGAAGCGCTGAGGTAATTCCAAGCGCTAAACCAAGAACTAGAGCAACAATTGTTGCCACAAAAACTAAGCGAATTGTGGTGGGAATTGCATTTGCAATGGCTTCAACTACTGGCTGCTGTTCGCGGGTATTGCCAAAGTTCGGATTTCCAACAAAAATTCCTAGCACGCCACGAAGCCAGAGAAAATAACGAAGTGGTGGTGGCAAATCCAGTCTAAGTTCACGTGTCACCGATGCAATCAACTGTTCCTTATTCTGGGCAGTACTGGTTTTAAGTCCTTCTAGAGGATCAGTTGAAATCGCTGCAAGATTGTAAATAAGAAAGCTAGAGCCAAGGAGAATCACAACTAGCGCACCAAGGCGCCTGAGGATATAAGCAAACATCTCCAGCCTCCTTCTCCCGCTAGATCTAGCTCGATGGCTCTACATGATTCAAGTGGCGCCTAAATTCTACTTAGGCGCCACTCGAATTACTGCTTAATACTCACTACAAAGAGTGAGAATTTTTCAAACTACGCATTTCTGCTTAGTTTTAGTACTTCCACTCCCAATAGTTCCACACAAGTGTTGGAGATAGTGGGTTTGGCTTGACGTTCTGCAGTTTCTTATTTACTGCAGTAACGCCTGGGTGCTGGAAGATTGGAAGGGAAATTGCATCCTTCATCAACTCTTTCTCAACAATTAAGTACTGCGCGAGTCTGTCTTTCTCAGACAATGCAGTGGCGTTAAGTTTGGTTACCGCTGCATCAACCGTCTTATTTACATAGCCAACGAGGTTGTTACCACTGTCGCTCTTGTAAATATCGGTATTTCCTGCAGCTGTTAGAGCGCTCTTAACCCATGCGAAGAATTGTGCATCATATTCGCTTGAATCAAGGAATCCGCTCCAGCCAGATCTTCCAGGTGCATTTAGATCAAAACCAGCACGAGCTAATGCAGCTTTTGCAATCTGAGCTTCAGCGGCACGACGAACGTTGCTTGGCTGACCCCAGAGCATGTTGATTTTCACATCGGTAGCTGAGTGCTTGCGGACAAGTGCAAGTGCTGCAGCTTCGCGCTCTGCTTGAGTTCCCTTTGTGAACTTAGATACGCCGCTGTTCTTAACCATATCGGCATAGCCAGGCTCTCCTGGGAATAGCATTAAGGAATCCATACGAACAGCCTTTGCGTTAATTGGCTTCACCAATTTATCTACAATTTCGTCGCGTGGGTATGCCATCAGGAATGCAGTGCGAAGATCTCTTGCTTTCTGGCTATCGCCAGCAAAAGGTCCGGTGTAAGGCTCAGTTACGCCTTGCGCAGTTCCGACGCGAAGATCGATGTGCTCATAAACAGCTCCTGAGTATCCAATGATCTTTGCTGTTGGAATTGCTTTTAGAATCTGGACGGCATCAGCAGTTGGCTGACCATCGTATAGATCGATTTCTTGATTACGAAGCGCCTGAGCAGCAGCAGTTCCATCGCCAACAACACGGAAGATAATGGTCTTAACTCCGTTTGTCTTTGGACCTGATGGGTTAGTTACATGCTTAGGGTTGAGTACCAAAGTAACTGATTGACCAGTTACTGCGCTCTTAATCTTGTAACCACCATTACCTACTAGAAGTAGTGGGTTGGTTGAGCTATTTATGTCAGTGATGTTATAGGCATTAGACCAAACATTGCCTGCAGCTTTCATTAACTTAGTATCGTAATTAAAGAAGGCCTTTTCGAATTTTGCCTTTGCAGCAAGATTTGCAGCTGCGCTCTGCAGGCTGGTCTTTCCTTCTGCAAGGTGAATCAGCGCATGTACTGGTGATGGTCCAGGACCGGTAATTTCCCAATCTGGAATCTTTGAATCGTACTCAATCGTTACCGACATCTTGTCAGCTGAAAGTGTTGGTAGACCGACATGTGTTTGGTCGTAGATTCCACCATAGCCAAGGGCATTAAATGCTGGTCTGACCTCAGGATCTGTTGGATCACCAAGCTTTGCAGTGAATGAGTAGGAGCTTGAAGCAAGAACGTGTGAGAGCAGAAGGTCCACACCAGTAATTGGTGTTCCATCTGACCAAACTTTGCCCTTGTTTACTGTGTACTGAACTTTGAACGGATTTTGGCTTACGATTTTGTATGAACCAAAAATTGTATTGCGAACCAATTTTGGAGCATTATCGTAATAATTGAAGCCAAAGCCTTGTAGATAACCAATATCACTGTTGACAGTTAGGTTGGTATCAGGCGTTCCGCTGTTCAAGCTGGTCATCTGATTGCTGGTAACAAGAACTACAGTTGAACGAGTTGCAGAGTTCGCTGGTGAGAGCGTTGAAACTGCAAGGCCCGCCGCAGCTGCAGTAGCAATTGCTACCTTGGCAATGCGAGTTAATTTCATTT
>JBMTBW010000040.1:0-5133 GCA_049430265.1 Candidatus Nanopelagicaceae bacterium
CATTTGCAACAGCAACTGAATCGCCATCATGGTGGAGGAGAAAGTCAGGCACTTTAGCCATAACTATTTCCTTTCCATTTCTCGATTACTCCAATATCCCCATCAACTCCGCGCTCCAGCTAAATAAGCATCGAGCTCTGCTTTGGTAGGAATTCCACTTTGACCATCAAGCGCGCGACAGGAAAGTCCGGCGACGGCATTTGCAATAGCCACTGCTTCGGCGATGGGCTTGTTCCAAACTTGAGTAGCTACTAATGCGCCATGGAAAACATCTCCAGCGCCTAATGTGCTGACAATCTCAGTTGAAATAGCGGAGGCAATTCCTGAATCAACTCCATCGGAATAAATACTGCCCTCTCCACCCTTTGATACAACAACAATATTTTTATCTTTTGTGGCGGTTGAAACATCTGTCGTGATGTTCTCAGATGGTGCGTAAAGATCGTAATCCGCTGAGTTCAATCCAGGGGTTTCGTAACCAATATCAATTGAGAGCTTTGCGCCCGCACCACGAGTTACACCCCAATCCTTAATGGTTTGCATGCCAAATTGATCCACATGTATCCATTCATAATCAGCGAGATTGGCTGGTTTTGAAGGCCTTACGGAATGTGGCTGCACCATAATCGCCCGAGTTTGTTCGCTCTTAGAGACCACTATGGTTCCAGTAGCTGTGCGTACTGTCTTATCTATCACAACATGCAGGGTATCGATGCCTTCTCGTGAAAACATTTGGAGAATTGCGGCTCCATCTTCATCATCACCGATAACGCAAGAAATGGCGACTGGAATTCCTAAACGAGCCAAAGTAACGGCTGCAGTAGAAGCCGGTCCACCAAAAGAGCTTTTTGACTCTATAGCTACAACTCTTTCATTTGCACCCGGATAGCGATCTACGAAAACAACATGATCACGAGTTGACATGCCAACACAAAGGACTTTGCTCATTAAATCGAGTCATCCTTTAGGTATTTGAACCATGCATCACGGGCATTGTGTATATGTTGGATACACATCAAGCGTGCAGCAATCGCATCTTTACTTTCAATCGCATCCAGAATTACTCCATGCTCGAATTCTGAGGCATCAATACGTCCTGGAAGCTTCAATGTGTTATCCATCGAACGGAACATGATTTCCTGCAGAGTTCCCAGGGTTTGATTTAAGAAGTGATTCTGCGCGCTACGAACGATAGTTAAGTGAAACTCCATGTCTAAACGTCTAACTTTTTCAAAATCTATTGTCGTCTCCGCAATTGCAACATTGAGCGCCTGAGCCGCTGCCTTCATTTCTGCAAGCTGCTCCTGTGTGCGCCGTTCAGCAGCCCATTCCACAGCTGGGGCCTCCAGAATCTCACGCATTTGGAATAACTCTTCGATTCGGTGTTGTGCCGCCTTTAGAGAATCACGGAGTTTTTCACCCTCTTGTTCATCTAGTACAAAGATTCCAATGCCATGTTTAACCAATAAACGACCTTGAACTTGCAATACCTGTATAGCTTCCCGAAGCGATGGCCGGCTGATGCCCAATAGCTTGGATAAATCACGCTCCGATTCCAAGCGATCTCCAGCCTTCAACCCCGAGTTATCAATGTGATCCAAAAGCAACCGCACCTGTGATTGCAGACGCGGAGGATGATTGATGATCGGGGTGCTCATTATCCCTTAACCGCTCCAGCTGTTAAGCCTGATACGAAAGTCTTCTGCATTGCTAGGTACATAGCAACCATTGGTATTGAAGCAACCATTACAGCGGTAAAGATCATGCTGAAGTTAATTGCGTACTCACCACGGAAATCCAATAACGCAAGCGGTAAAGTCTTCAAATCTGACTGGGTAATTAACAACAATGGATACAAGAGATCATTCCAAGTAATAACGAATAAGAATATTGCTACCGCACCCATGGAAGGTCTAGATAGTGGCAATGCGATTGATTTATAGAGCCTGAACGGCTTAGCACCATCCATTGCAGCTGATTCGTAAATTTCAGAAGGAATCTGTCTGAAAAAGGCCGACAGAATGAAGATCGAGATTGGTAAAGTCGAAGCCACATTGATAATCACTAAACCATGCAATGTATTGGTTAAGTTCAACTTTACGAAAAGCTGATAGATACCAATTATGCTTGTAGCGGCTGGTATAGCCAACCCAAGAGAAAACATGACAAACAAGACTCTTCCGCTGACATGAATCATGCGCGCAATACCAAAAGAGGCCAAGCTGGAAATAAACAAGGTAAGTAATACAGAGAACAAGGTAACTATCACGCTGTTCCTAAAATTATTGACGATTTCGCCGCCCTGGATGAGGGTGCGGTAGTTGTCAAAACTCCAACGCTCTGGCAACGCCAGTGGCTTAGTCATAAGTTCCAGATCGCCCTTGAAAGATCCGAAAACAACCACCAAAACAGGGAGGAGAATTAGTACCGCAAAGATTGTTAAACCTACGGCTCGGCCTACTTTATAAATCATGTATACCCCTTAGTACCTAGTTCTCAAAATGCGGCGTTGTAGGGCGGTTAAAGCAAGAATGAATATCACCAAATAGATGGATTGGGTTGCCGCGTAACCGAAACGGAGTTCATTAAATGCAGTTAGATATATCAAGGTCACCAAAATACTTGATGAGTTATTTGGCCCCCCTTGTGTCATGGCATATACCAAATCAAAAGCACGGAAGGATTGAATTGTTGTGTAGGCCATAACCACAGCCGTAGTTGGAAGCGCCATGGGCCAAGTTACTGATTTGAATTGCTGCCAACGTGATGCGCCATCGACCTCCGCAGCTTCATAAAGTTCTTGCGGAATCTGCTGTAGTCCCGCGATATAGACCACCATCATTTGTCCTGTATGGAACCAAACCTGCGTAAATGCGATGGCACGTAGCGTTACCGTTTCGCTACCCAGCCAGTTAAGCGCCAAGAAATCCAAGCCGACCGAGTTCAAAAATGTGTTTATAGGTCCAAGATTTGGCTCATATAAAAACTGCCAAACCATCGCGACAGATACGGAGGAAATAATGGTCGGGAAGAAATAAAGTGTTCTTAAAGCTACTGAGGTGCGAGTATTTCTTAGTAAAAAAATTGCAAATAGAAGCGAGAGACCGGTTTGGAAAATGACAACTAAACCAGTGAACTCAATGTTGTTTCCTAAAACTTTGTAAAAAATATCATCATTAGTTAGCGCCCTGGTGAAGTTCTTAGCGCCAATAAATTTGGCTTCCTGTAGGCCATCCCACTCGCTAAATGCGTAACGCAGGTTACTTAAAGTCGGGTACAGGTAAAAAACGGCGTACATAATTATCGCCGGAACGATCATCAGGAAAAAAGCTCGGTCGTTAGCCCTAGCTAATCGGCCACTGGAGCCATGTCTTTTCGACCCTAACTTGCTGGGCCGAAGACTGGCGCCCTTTCGGGCGCCAGTTTCGGTGGTCTTCATGGATTGATTAGCCCAACTTCTGCTTAATCAACTTGGCGCCATCTTCTAGCGCCTTGTCTACTGATTCGCCACCAACGATTGCGATCAATGCATCCTCAAGGATGTCGCGGACACCCTGGTTAAGGAAGATGAACCGTGGTGCGAGCACTAGACGCTCAGACATAATGGAAGCGGTGTTACGCAAGTTCTCATCTGTGTAATCAACATCAAGAACAGTTACGTGCTGCTTTGTTCCATTTGCATAGAGAGTAGCCATTGGGCCGCTCAAAAGGTGAGAGATGAATGCGCGAGCAATCTTCTGCTCAGTTTTTCCAGCCTTGGTGTTAATGCCAAGAATGAAGGTGTTGTTTGTGATTCCGGTATAGCGAGCATTCACATCATTGGTCCAGTTCATACCGGTTAGACCCATGTTGCCGCTCATTTCCTTGTTCAGAGCAATGATTCCACCCATTGAGAATGAGCCAGTAGGAAGGATTGGTGACTTACCGGTTGCAAATAATGTGTTACCTGCAGCCTCTGTCACACCCTTTGGATTATCTGGGAAACAGCCTGCATCGCGTAGATCGGCGTACTTCTCAGCCATGTCCTTGAACCACTTAGTTGTGATCGCATCTTTACCAGTATCAATCGCAGTGATTTGAGAGGTTAGAAGTGCATCGGTGGAGGCGGTGTTCATCAAAGCAGAGTTGATGATCTGTCCTGCTTGTGGACGGAATCCGCCCATCCATGCCATTGGAACATAACCAGCAGCCTTTGCGGCTTTGCAATACCCCAACCAATCATTGAAGGTCTTTGGAAGCTTCCAGCCTTCTTTCTTGAAGATTGCGATGTTGTATACCGGATCATTGAATAGTGACTGAAGAGGAACGCCGAGTTGCTTGCCATTGTATTGACCAGCACCCATCATTGATTTGATTACATTTCTCTTAACAAACTGCTCACTAGAGAGATCCTTTAACAGACCTGCTGTTGCTGCTTGATTAAATTGTGAGCCACGGAAGGTGGTAACAACAGCAGCCTTTTTGTTCGAAGCTACCTTGTTAAGCGCGGTTGCGGTGTAGTCAGCAGAGTTGGAAATTACCTGAGTGACCTTTACGCCAGGGTTATTTGCTTCAAACTCAGAAATGATCTGCTCGAAAACAGCCTTGTCCTCTGCGCGCCAGTGCCAGAATTCAATGGAGCCACGTGGAGCACGTAGTGGCTTAATTGGAGCGAGGTTTGAATCACTTAGCTTGACCTTTGCCCAAACTAGACGACCCGATGAGTTTTTCGTGCAAATTAGCGAGGTGGATTTTGTTCCAGTTGACTCGCCTTCTGTGGTGCACTTCTGACCGAGAGTTTCGCCGACTGCGAAGCTAGCGGTGATAGGCACGATTGTTGCTGAGACTGCAAATAATCCTGCAATCGCCAGCTTGAACGCTTTAGCGCTCATTCTTTGCTTCATGCTTTCTCCTTATTCGAGGGTTTTGTGGTGAATCGCCTTGATTACCACTCGGTTAGCGGAATGGCTAGCAATTCCGCCATCCTGCGGACTTCTTCTCGTATGTCTTTCCAAGCAACAACTGTGTGATGAGGAAATCCGTTATGAATTAACCCATTAATCAGTTGCCGTGCTGGCGCAGATGTACGAACTGTTGCTGTATTACCTTGGAACCGATTAGGAGCAGATAGTGATTCACCACTAGTCATTACTA
>JBMTBW010000041.1:0-4976 GCA_049430265.1 Candidatus Nanopelagicaceae bacterium
ATTGAATTTGAAGGACCAAAGACAATTGCAGCTATCTTGATTGAATCTGTTGTTGGCACCGCAGGAGTCTTAATTCCACCAAAGGGATATTTAGAGGGAGTAAGGCGCCTCTGTGATAAATATGGAATTTTATGGATAGCAGATGAAGTGATGTCAGGATTTGGAAGAACTGGAAAGTGGTTTGCCTATCAACACTCAACTGTTCACCCAGATTTGATTGTTTTTGCTAAAGGAGTTAACTCAGGATATGTCCCGCTTGGTGGAGTTGTAATCTCAAAAGAAATTGCAGAGACATTTAAAGATCGAGTATTTCCCGGTGGCCTTACTTATTCTGGCCATCCGCTGGCCTGCGCAGCAGCAGTTGCAACTATTGATGCTATGAAAGATGAAAAAATCGTTGAAGCTGCAGCCGCAATTGGTGAGAAGGTAATTGGCCCAGGTCTTCGTGATTTAGCTAGCAAGCATCGAGTCATTGGAGAAGTTAGAGGCCAAGGAACCTTCTGGGCCCTTGATTTAGTGACAGATCGCGCAAGCAGAGCGATGCTTGCCCCTTATGGCGGATCATCTCCTGCGATGAATGAACTAGTGGGTGAATGTAAAAAGCTTGGCTTGATGCCTTTTACCAACTTTAATCGTATGCATGTAGTACCACCGTGCAATATCACTGAGGCAGAATTTAACGAAGGACTGGCAATACTTGATAAAGCATTTGCTCAAATTGATAAGTACTACACCGGGGCAAAATAAAGATGAGTGAAGTAAAAAGAATTACCCATCACATAAATGGCGCCTATTGGAAAGAGAGCGCTACAAGAAGCGGCGATGTCTATAACCCGGCAACAGGAAAAATTACAGCAAGAGTTGATTTTGCAACGCCAGAGCTAATTGATCATGGTGTTAAAGTTGCAAAGAAAGCTCAAGAGCAATGGGCTCAAGCATCTCTTGCTAAAAGAGTTCAAGTTCTTTTCGCTTTTAGAGAAATCTTAAATGCTCGAAAGGAAGAGGTAGCAAAGTTAATCACCGCTGAGCATGGAAAAGTCTTATCAGATGCATTAGGTGAAGTAACTAGAGGACTTGAAGTTGTGGAGTTTGCCTGTGGTATCCCCCATCTATTAAAAGGTGCATACTCTGAAGGAGCTTCTACAAACATTGATGTTTATTCGATTCGCCAGCCACTTGGTGTTTGCGCCATCATCTCGCCCTTTAATTTTCCAGCGATGGTTCCGATGTGGTTCTTCCCAATCGCTATCGCTGCAGGAAATGCAGTCATTATCAAGCCAAGTGAGAAAGATCCATCTGCTATTAATCTAGTTGCAGAATTCTGGAAAGAGGCAGGTCTTCCAGATGGAGTATTTAATGTTATCCATGGCGATAAAGTTGCAGTAGATAGCCTTCTATCTCATCAAGATGTTGCATCAATATCTTTTGTGGGATCTACTCCTATTGCCCGATATATCTATGAAAATGGCACTAAAAATGGCAAGCGAGTTCAAGCACTCGGCGGGGCAAAAAATCACATGTTGGTCCTTCCTGATGCTGATCTTGATCTAGCAGCAGATGCGGCAGTAAATGCTGGCTTTGGTTCAGCTGGTGAGCGTTGTATGGCGATTTCAGCACTAGTTGTTGTTGAACCTGTTGCTGATGAGCTAATTAAGAAAATTTCAGAGCGCATGACAAACCTAAAAACAGGAGATGGCAGCGCAGGATCAGATATGGGCCCACTTGTTACCGCAGTTCATCGCGACAAAGTTGCCGCCTATATCGATGCAGGCGTAAATGCTGGAGCAAAATTGGTAGTTGATGGTCGTAATCCAAAAGTTAATGGAGCGGCAGAGGGTTTCTGGCTAGGACCAACTCTCTTTGATCAAGTAACCCCTGAGATGAGTATTTATAAAGATGAAATCTTTGGACCTGTTCTCTCAGTAATTCGAGTTTCTAGTTATGACCAGGGCCTTGAGTTAATAAACAAGCATCAATATGGAAATGGAACTGCAATTTTTACCAATGATGGTGGAGCAGCTAGAAGATTCCAAAATGAAGTCCAGGTTGGAATGATTGGAATTAATGTGCCAATTCCTGTGCCAACTGCTTATTACTCATTTGGCGGCTGGAAGAACTCACTATTTGGCGATACTCACGCCCATGGAATGGAAGGTGTCCATTTCTTTACTAGAGGCAAAGTAGTTACGAGCCGCTGGCTTGATCCAAGCCATGGCGGGATAAATCTAGGATTTCCTCAGAACAGGTAAATCTCTCTTCACCTTAAGTAATTCAAGTGCTGCAACTGTTGCGTCAAAGCCTTTATCTTCCTTACTCCCAGCAATCCCACTTCTTGCAATTGCTTGCTCCACGGTGTCGACAGTTAAAACTCCAAAGCCAATCGGTTTAGATCTTGTAAGAGATACTTGCATAATCCCCTGCGTTACTCCCTGACAAACATAATCAAAATGAGGAGTCTCACCTCTTAGAACAACTCCAAGCACAACGGCAGCATCAAAACCGCTATCAAGAGCTAATTGAGCAGCAAGAGGTAATTCAAAAGAGCCAGGGACATAGATGACTGGCTCTGGCTTAATTTTCGCCGAATCTAAAGCTCGTCTAGCGCCAGCGATTAAATCCGCGCAGATCTGCTCATGCCAGCTAGCAGAGATGATTGCAATCCTAAATTGGCTCAAGTTACTAAGTGATATTTGTGGAACTGCGCCCGACATTATTTATGCCCCAATCTCTCTTTTTTAGTCGCTACATATTTTTCATTAAAGGTATTGATATCTCCGGAGAGAATTTGAAGGCTTGCCTTGATACCACTTGAAGTAAGAGTTTCTAGCTTTTCAGGGTTATTGCTCAACAAGATTACTGAATTGATTTTTAAAGAGTTAAGGATTTCAGCCGCATCACCAAAGTCTCTCTCATCAATATTGTGACCAAGAGCTAGATTGGCATCAACGGTATCAAGGCCTTGATCTTGGAGTTGATAAGCCTTGATTTTTTCAGATAGTCCAATGCCTCGTCCCTCTTGATCTCTAAGATAGATGATTAACCCAGAGCCAGCGCTTTCAATCTCATTCATGGCTTGCTCTAGCTGCGATCCACAATCACAGCGAAGTGAGCCCAGTACATCGCCAGTTAAACACTCTGAGTGAATTCGCACTAGAAGTGGTTTCCCTGAGTTAAGAATTCCAAACTTCAATAACGCATGATCAACTCCACCTCGACCCAGGAAAGTTGCAATCTGCCACTGCTTAATCTGGCCAGAACTACTTCGTGGTAGCTCTGCCCAGTTAAGATTAAACTCCTTCTGGCTATCTAATTTATTTGAAACTTCTAGGGCGCTCATAAGCTGGGCAATACTTAGGATAGGAATGCCTTGTTCGCTGGCGAATCTAGTTAGATTTTCGCCACGCATCATCGAACCATCTTCGTTGACTAACTCACTAATAACTCCAACTTGGTTTTCACCGACCAACTTGCACATCTCAACGATGGCTTCGGTGTGTCCGCGTCTTGCAGCAAGACCGCCTTCATGGGCAATGAGCGGGAAGATATGGCCAGGTCTTATGAAATCCTCTGCTGTGGCGCTTAAATCTGCCAGAGCTCTAATCGTGTTAGCGCGCTCTTTTGCGCTGATTCCAGTGGTTATCTCATGCTTAGCATCAACTGTTACGGTAAATGCAGTTCGCTTTGTATCTTGATTCTGTTTAACCATAAGTGGCAGATGCAACTGCCTTGAGCGCTCTTCAGTCATTGCGACACAGATAACACCAGAGGTGTAGCGGATCATAAAGCCAATCTTCTCTGTTGTGGCAGCGCTAGCAAGTAGGAATAGATCACCCTCATTCTCTCTATCTGCATCGTCAGTAACAATTACAAAGCCGCCCTCTCTAAAGGTCTTAAGTGCTTTATCTAATGAAAGAGTCACGACTGACCTCTATTCATAAGACGCTCAACATATTTAGCAATAACATCAACTTCAATATTTACAATATCTCCACTAGATTTCTGGGAAAGATTAGTTCTCTCAAGAGTCTCTGGTATTAGCCAGAGTGTTAGTAAGTCATCAGATATCTCACCCACAGTAAGCGACACTCCATCAATTGCAATAGAGCCCTGATTTACTATGTATTTGCTTAAGTTTTTAGGAACTCTAACTACAAACTTATTCCACTTCTCACCTGGTGAGTTCTCGATAACACTGCCAATTCCATCGACATGTCCTTGAACAATGTGTCCGCCAAGTCTTGAATCCGCCCTAGTGGCTAGCTCAAGATTAACAAAGTCACCTTCGCTAAGTTTTCCAAGACTTGTCACCTTGAGAGTTTGAATCATCACATCGGCTTTAAAACTATTTGGGCTTAATTCAAATGCAGTTAGGCAAGTTCCATTAATGCTCACTGAATCGCCTACCTTTATTTCAGGGGTAAGCACGCTCTCAATTTGAATTACAGCAGATTCAGCGCCCCTAGCAATTGAGATCACCTTAGCTTTATCAGCAACAAGACCTGTAAACACTATTTGCTCACCGCCAATAGATGAAGCCTTAGATTCTTTTCCTTATCTCCAAGTAAATCCGCTGAAAGAAGCTCAAGATCTAATCTTTGATTGAGGGTTCTAATCTCAAGCTGGCTAGCAAAATCAAGACCTGATCCAAGAAGAGTTGGCGCTTGATAGAGAAAAACTTCATCAAATAATCCAGCTCGAAGGAATTCACTAGTTAAAGTTGGGCCGGCCTCAATAAGTATCTGATTCCAGGCGCGAGATTTTGCCAATTCCATAAGCTCGCCTAGATCATTTCCCTTTATTTGAATCGTCTCAGCGCTCTTATCTAGAATCTTTGAATCCAGTGGGATTTCTCGTTTTCCAAGTACTACTCGCACAGGCTTGAACTCAAAACTCTCGCGCTTGATATTTCTAACCGTTAGAGATGGATTATCGGCAAGAACTGTCCCTGTGCCAGTAACAATTGCATCACATTGACT
>JBMTBW010000042.1:0-4954 GCA_049430265.1 Candidatus Nanopelagicaceae bacterium
TATCCTTAACCCATGGCAGAGCGCGACATAAATAGTGAGATAGCCGCGCTTGATGCTACTTTGAAATCAATAGAAGCCGTTTTAGATTTAGGTAAGTTAAGAAAAGAGCAGGTGGAGCTAGAGACGCAAGCAGGAGTTCCCGATCTTTGGAGCGATCCAGAAGAAGCGCAGAAAGTTACGAGCGCACTCTCAAGGATAAATAGCACTATAAATAAGGTAAGCAGCCTTAGATCAAGAGTGACTGATCTTCCGATTATGTTAGAACTTGCCAATAGTGAGTCAAGCGATGGAGCAGAACTGGAAATTCTAAAAGAGTTAGATTCTTTGACTTCAGCAATTTCAGATCTTGAAATACAGACGCTATTAAGTGGTGAATATGACCATCGAGATGCGCTAATTACTATTCGCTCAGAAGCTGGCGGTGTTGATGCATCTGATTGGGCAGAGATGGTCTCTAGAATGTTTTTCAGATATTGCGAGCGCCACAATTATGGAGTTAGTGTTCTAGAAACCTCTTATGGTGAGGAGGCTGGAATCAAGTCAACTACCTTTAAAGTAAGTGGCCCCTACTGTTATGGCACTTTATCTGTTGAGCAGGGGACTCATCGATTGGTGAGAATCTCGCCATTTGATTCACAGAACCGGCGCCACACATCCTTTGCTGGCGTCGAAGTAGTCCCAGTTGTTGATCAAAGCGATGATATTGAAATTGATGAGAAAGATATTCGAATCGATGTTTATCGATCATCAGGGCCTGGAGGGCAGGGAGTTAACACCACTGATTCTGCAGTTCGAATTACTCATATCCCCACCGGAATTGTCGTTTCGTGCCAGAATGAAAGATCTCAAATTCAAAATAGAGCAACTGCAATGGCAGTTCTACAATCAAAATTGCTGGAGAGGCGTAATGCACAGGAGCGAGCAAAAATTGATGCGCTCCGCGGTGATACATCAGGTTCTTGGGGGAATCAAATTCGATCCTATGTGCTTCATCCCTACCAAATGGTCAAGGATCATCGCACTGATTTTGAAACTGGCAATACCCAAGCGGTTCTAGATGGTGATCTTGATGGATTTATCTCCGCTGGAATTCGATGGCGTAGAGAGAGAAAATAAAGCAGGATTTATACGCTCAATTGGTAATTCTGCGTTATTTCTCACCCTAATTCCGCGGGTTTATCCGCAGCTTTCTCACTAGCTCTACCTAAAATCACACCCGTGATTCGTTTTGAGAACGTAACTAAGGGCTATGCCAAAAACGACCGACCCGCTTTAGATAACGTCTCGATTGCAATCGAGAAGGGTGAGTTTGTCTTTTTGGTAGGACTCTCTGGCTCTGGAAAATCTACATTCCTTCGACTTGTCTTAAGGGAGGAGCGACCAACTTCTGGAACGATTCATGTTGCCGGAAAAGATTTGGGAACACTTTCTAGTTGGAAGGTTCCTGAGCTAAGGCGCCAAGTTGGCACGGTATTTCAAGATTTTCGTCTGCTACCAAATAAAACAGTTGCCGAAAATGTGGCCTTCACCTTGCATGTATTAGGTTTTTCAAAGAAAGAAATTGCACGCGAGGTTCCAGAAGTTCTAGAGCTAGTTGGTCTTGAGGATAAATCTGATCGAAAGCCTGGAGAACTCTCAGGCGGGGAGCAACAAAGGGTTGCGATAGCAAGGGCTTATGTGAGCAATCCTGCGATTCTTATTGCTGATGAACCAACCGGAAACCTAGACCCTGCAACCTCTGTTGGAATTATGAAATTACTTGATCGAATCAATCGCGAGGGAACTACTGTGGTTATGGCTACTCATGACTCTGGAATTGTTGATCAGATGCGCAAAAGAGTTATCGAATTAGATAAAGGTCAAGTTATCCGCGATCAGGTTCGTGGAGTTTATGGATATACGGGGTAGCGATGCGCGCTGGATTTATTCTTAGTGAAGTAGGCATTGGCCTACGAAGAAATCTAACTATGACTTTTGCTGTCGTAGTAACGGTTGCAATCTCGCTATCACTTCTTGGTATTGGCCTACTTTCAAATTCTCAAGTTCGAGTGATGAAGGATTACTGGTATGACAAGATTGAAGTCTCGGTCTATCTCTGCGGTTCTCTCTCTGACTCACCCTCTTGTGCTGGGGGAATAATCACTGCGGAACAAAGACTTGAGATTCAAGCAGATCTTGAAGAACTTCCAGTTGTTGAGACGGTTTATTACGAATCACAGTCTGAAGCATTTGAGCGCTTTCAGGAAAGATTTAAAGATTCAGCTATTTCGCAAAATGTCACTGCAGATCAATTGCCAGAGTCATTTCGCGTAAAGCTAACTGACCCTACGCAATTTGCAGTAGTGCAGAGCGCTTTCTCAGGTCGACCTGGAGTAGATGTAGTTCAAGATCAAAGATCAATTCTAGAGAAATTCTTCAGGTTACTTAATGTTTTGCGCGATGGAGCGTTAGCAATTGGATTTGCCAGCGTGCTAACCGCTGCACTCTTAATTAGTAATACTCTAAGAATTGCTGCCTTTAATCGAAGACGAGAGACCAATGTAATGAAATTAGTTGGTGCAAGTTCTTTCTCCATTCAACTTCCATTTATTCTCGAAGGTGTTTTCTCGGCAATTATTGGTTGGGGGTTTTCAGTTGGCCTACTCTCTTCATTAAAATATGTAATCGATGATCGAATAGCGCCACTTTTGACCTTCACTAACTTCTTTACCTGGAACGACGTTTGGGTTGTATCTGCTTATCTTCTTGGAACCGGACTTTTAGTTTCATCCTTAGCTTCCATATTGACTCTTCGAAAGTACTTAAAAGTCTAACTTCAACTTGCCCTATCGCTGAGCGCTAATCAGCTCTCAGTTGAGTTCTAATGTGCTTCTGGGCTACCGTTACTGCCTTGCAATTAGAGCGCTTTATCAAATAAGGAAGTAATAGGAGATTTTCCAGTGAGCGAAAAGAAGAAATCACCTGCTTCCAAGCGCGCTGTAATTGGTGGACGAGCAAGAAAGCCAGATTTAACAGCCACAAGGTCGAAAACTGTCAGCGAAGTTAGTCCTTCTAAAGTTATTGATTCTCCTGAGACATTAAATAGTCGGCAGAGGCTAACTAACCCAGATCAGCTTCGGAAAGCCGTCCTAGCAATATTGATAACTTCGCTGGTTTTTGCAATAGGAATTCAGGTCGGTGAGTCTAGAAATAGTAGTTCAGTAGATGAAGCGATAAAGAGCGTAGTTGAAAGTAGCGCCAAAGATATAGATCGTGATGTATTAGAGCGAGCTGCTATTGAAGGAGTTCTAAAAGCATCTGGTGATGAGTGGGCCAATTACTTTCCAAGAGAGGCCCTAGAAACCTTTGAAGCTCAGAGCTCTAATTCATTTACTGGAATTGGTATTTACTTGAGTAAATCCCGCGGGGGAGTAATCAAAATTACTTCGATTCAAGAAGGATCACCTGCAGCAAATTCTGATCTTGCTATAGGAGATGAGCTAATTGAAGTTAATGGCACACAAGTAACGGGCGCATCTCTTGCTTCCACTATTGCACTTATTCGAGCAGATATTGGAAAGCGAGTTGATTTACTTGTGGGTAGGAATGAGCAAAGAATTCTCGCATCGATAAAGACTGGCAAAGTGCAGGCAAAGAGTGTTGAACTCACACAAGTTAGTAGCTCGGTAGCGCTAGTTGAAATTGCCTCCTTTATTTCAGGAACAGCGAGCGAGCTTTCAGAGGCTCTAAAGAGCGCTAATTACAAGTCTGGCGTGATAATAGATTTGAGAAATAACTCTGGGGGCTTAGTTGAAGAGGCAGTTGCTGTGGCTGAGCAATTTATTGGTAGTGGCATCATCGTTTCTTACAAAGTCAACGAATCAGAAAAGGTATTTCGTGCAGTAAATTCAAATCCAATAAAGGTTCCAGTAGTTGTAATTATCAACCGAAACACTGCAAGTTCTGCTGAGATATTAGCTGGAGCATTCCAGGATAGAAATCGAGGCGTAGTTATTGGAGAACGCAGTTATGGCAAAGGTTCAGTTCAAGAGCTCATTTCACTTGATGATGGTTCAAAACTTGAGCTAACTGTTGCACTCTTTCTAACTCCATCGGGTCGCATCATTGAGGAAGTTGGAATAACTCCTGATTTGGCAGTAGCCCCTGCTGAGATTGGCCTTAAATCACTCCAGGTCTTAGGCGGTTTAGCATCCTTTAGCTCAAAGGATTAACTCAAAGCAGTTAGTTAGCAGAGATATCTTGGCTAGGGAGATACCCTTAAGCCGTGGTCAAAGAAATAGGAAAGAAATTAATTGCCCAGAATAAGAAGGGGCGCCATGACTATTTCATTGATGAGGTTTTTGAGGCAGGTTTAGTACTTGTAGGCACTGAAGTTAAATCCTTAAGAGCTGGAAGAGCAACACTTACTGATGGTTATGGAATGATTCAAGATGGGGAGATATATCTAAGCGGTGTTCATATTCCTGAATATAACGAGGGCTCTTGGACCAACCATGAACCAAGGCGGAATAGAAAACTCTTAATGAGTAAGCGCGAGATAAATCGTCTAATTGGAACTTTAAAAGAAAGTGGACTTACTCTTATTCCACTCTCACTTTATTTTAAAGATGGCAAAGCAAAAGTTGAGATCGCACTTGCTAGAGGCAAGAAAGCCCACGATAAGCGCGCAACATTGATGGAAAAACAGGCAAATCGCGAGATTGATCGAGAACTCTCTCATCGCTCAACTGGAAAAAGTAGTAGGGGCAAATCAAAGAGATATGAAGATTGATTCTCAGTTATAGCGCTACTGAGCGTATCTGCTAGGTTTTTTGAAGTCCTATCTCTGCTCTATAATTTGCATACAGCTTCTAATCCACGTTAATCGCGGGGGTGAACGGTCTCGACTTCGTTTGTTGAGCCAGGGGAAGCGGGCCGAGGAAGCCGGGATGATCTCGTTAACCACAAAAACCCG
>JBMTBW010000043.1:0-4814 GCA_049430265.1 Candidatus Nanopelagicaceae bacterium
AGGCTCAACGTCTACCCCCCCTGCCTTTCGCTTCAATAACTCTCCAATCGGTGGAAATCGGTCCAAATCAGTTCAAAACGGACATACTACAATCCACGTTGATGCGGATTCACCCTTTATTAGTCCAGGTCAGCCGGGGGCTAATTGAAGAAGGCACTTAAAGGGGCAACCAAGCCGCGCTTGCAGAATGCGCCGCTTAAAGGCAAGACCAGATTGCCTGAGGTCAAGAAGTTTCTTGATGATCTAAACCTTACGCTGCTGCCTTGGCAGGAATATGTGCTTAAGGATTTGCTGGCAGTAGATAAGGCTGGTAAATGGCGTAGAAAGACAAGCTTGCTGCTAGTAGCACGTCAGAATGGCAAAACACACCTAGCACGTATACGCATCCTTGCCGGTTTGTTTGTTTTTGGCGAAAAGAATATAGTGGCTATGTCATCTAACAGGGGTATGGCTTTAGATACCTTTCGCAAGGTAGTTGAAGTCATTGAAGATAACCCTTCTTTGATGGCTCAGGTAAAGCAGATCCGCGTGGCTAATGGCCAGGAATCAGTAGAGCTTCTTTCAGGGGCTAGATATGAGATAGTCGCGGCAACAAGAGATGGAAGCCGTGGTAAGACCGCGGATTTGCTATACATTGATGAATTACGTGAGATTGATGAAGAATCGTGGACAGCTGCTAAGCCAATTACTAGAGCAAGGCCAAATAGTCAGATATTTATGACTAGTAACGCAGGGGATGCCTATTCAAGCGTATTAAATGACTTACGATCTAAAGCATTGTCATATCCACCGCCTACAATGGGGTATTGGGAATATAGCGCTGATGATTTTGCCAAGATAACCGATAAGAGCGCCTGGTATCAGGCTAACCCAGCATTGGGCTACCTTATTGATGAATCAACCATTGAAGAAGCAATAGCCACATCTAGCGTTGAAGCTACACGCACGGAAACCCTTTGCATGTGGATTAGTGCGCTTAAATCGCCTTGGCCTTACAGAGCATTTGAGGATTTAGGCTTTGCTGAGCTAAAACTAGAGCCAGGCAGGCTGACTATATTTGGCATGGACATATCGGTTAATAAAAAGATGGCAAGCCTAGTTGCTGGGCAGATTATGGATGATGGCAAGGTGGGCGTAGGCGTTATAGCTCAATTTGAAAGCCAAGTAGCCATAGATGAACTTAAAATGGCTATTGAAGTCAATGAATGGGCTAAGCAATACAAACCAAGGATGATTTGCTTTGATAAGTACGCCACCATGAGCGTAGCTGAGCGGTTAAGTCAATCAGGCCACAAAATACAGGATATGTCTGGAACTGTGTTCTATCAGGCTTGCTCTGATCTATATGACAGCATAGTTAACGCTAGGATTGTTCATGCTGGGCAACAATCGCTAGTTGATAGCATGAATAACTGCGCGGCTAAAGAATCGGATGCCGGGTGGCGTATTGTGCGCCGTAAGTCGGCTGGGGATGTGTCAGCTGCCATCTCATTAGCCATGGTTGTGCATCAATTGCTAAAGCCACAAAGCAAACCGCAAATCTATGTCTAAAATGCTAGATATGTCCGTTTTGTGTGCTATCATTAAACGATGGGTCTACTAGATCGTTTTCGCCCTGCAAAAATAGAGGCGCAACTCGCACCGCCGTTAATGACGGATTCTTTTAATTATTTTCTTCCATTAGCATTTAATCCAGTAGGCAGAGAAGAAGCTATCAGCGTACCTTCAGTTGCTAGGTGCAGAAACCTTATTGCTGGAACAATCGCAACGTTCCCACTTTGCTTATACAAAAAAAGCACAGGCGAAAAACTAGGCAAGCCATTATGGCTAGAGCAACCAGCGACAGCGCAACCAATATCTGTAACATTAGCTTGGACAGTAGATTCACTATTATTTTTTGGCGTTGCATATTGGCGCGTAACTGAAACTTATTTTGATGATGGCAGGCCAGCAAGATTTGAATGGATTGCACCTGGTCGCGTGTCATTTGATAGCGATCCTGTTACACAATACATAACACGCTATTACATTGATGGCAAAGAAGTTCCAATGTCGGGTCTTGGCTCTTTAATTACATTCCAAGGTTTAGATGAAGGCGTATTAGCGCGTGGCGCAAGAACATTAAGAGCTGCAATTGATTTAGATAAATCAACAAGCGTTGCAACTGCTACGCCAATGCCTTCAGGTGTAATTAAAAATACCGGAGCAGATTTAAGCAAAGAAGAAGTTGATGCCATATTGGCAGCATGGAAGTCGGCACGATCACAGCGCGCAACAGCCTATCTGACTAGCACTTTAGATTACGTGCCGACTAGTTTTAGTCCTAAGGACATGGGCTATGTTGACTTAATACAAAATATGTCAACGCAAGTAGCACGTTTGATGAATGTGCCTGCATATTACATAAGCGCAGATATGAATAACAGCATGACGTATGCCAACGTTCAAGATGAGCGCCGTCAGTTCGTTTCTCTATCTCTAGCGCCTTACTTGCATGCCATTGAAGGCCGACTAAGCATGAATGACATTACAGCATCAACTAACATTGTTAAGTTTGATGTAGAGGATGCTTTCTTAGCAGTAAATGCAATTGAAAGATTAACTGTAATTGAAAAAATGTTATCACTTGGTTTAATTACAGTAGAACAAGCCATGGAAATGGAAAACCTATCACCGAATGGAAATGAAAATGCACCTAACATTTACTAGCGATTTAGAATGCTCAATTAGTGAGCGCACCATCTCTGGCAAAATTGTGCCGTTTGATGGTGAGATTGGGCAGACATCTGCTGGCAAAGTTGTATTTGAAAAAGGATCTATTGAGATTCCAGAAAGCCCTAAGCCAAAGCTTTTGCTAGAGCATGATGCAAAAAAGCCAATTGGTCGCATGGTGTCTTATCGTGAAGATGAAGATGGCATGTATGCAACATTTAAAATTAGCAACACGACACGCGGAACAGATGCACTAATTGAAGCATCTGAGCAACTACGTAGCGGCCTATCAGTTGGCGTTGAAGTCATTGATGGCAAGCGCGATGGTGGCGTTTATCGTGTTTTATCAAGCAAAATGATGGAAACAAGTCTTGTTCAAGCTGCTGCGTTTAAGAGCGCGGAAGTTTTGAGCGTTGCTGCATCTGAAGATGATGCTGCAAAAGAAACAACAACCCAAAACGAAAGCGAGGCCGTTGTGGAAGACACAACAAACGCCGTAGCCGTTGCGCCTGAGGTTGAAGCCCCTGCGGTGGAAGCTTCGCGCCCAACAGTTACAGCACCAATTTATGCCAAGCCACGTTTAGAGTTCACCAAGGCTAAGTACCTTGAAAACACTCTACGTGCAAAGTTCCTTGGCGATGACGATGCAGCAATGTATGTCCGCGCTGCCGACAACGAAACAACTACTGCTCCTGGCATGGTTCCAACACGCCAGCTAACAGAGATTATTAACCCACTATCAAATGCAGACCGCCCAATGATTGATTCAATCAGCCGCGGAACCCTACCTGATGCTGGACTTGTATTCCAGATTCCTAAGGTAACTGCTGTACCAACAGTAGATCAGATTGATGAGAATCAAGCAATTGCAGATTCACAACTAACTGCATCTTTTATCAACGTTGATGTAAAGCCATTCAAAGGCCGCGCAATCACAACTGTTGAGCTAATTGATCGCTCAAGCCCAGCATTCTTTGATGAGCTTGTACGTCAAATGGAGTTTGCGTACGCAAAGGAAACCGACTACTACGTAACTGCTGAAGTTGCAAACGATGGCGTTCTAAACGCAGATCCAACAACTGAAGATAAGACAGGTCTATTGACTTACATTGCAAACGCCGCTGGTGCAATCTATAAGGGAACACTTGGCTTTGCTCGCAACATTGTAGTATCACCTGAGCAATGGTCAAAGATTATGTCCTATGAAGATGGTGGCCGCCCAATTTACATTGCATCAAATCCACAAAACAATGGTGGAGTTCTTTCACCAGATTCAGTTTCAGGAACAGTTGCAGGCTTAACCCTTCGTGTCAACCGCCAAATTAGCGGAACAGGCTCAACAGGTCTAGGCGATTACTCAATGGTAGTTGTTAACCCAGATTCATATCAATGGTTTGAATCACCACGCTTCCAGCTACGCACTAACGTAAACAGCGATGGAACAATTGACTTGCTGTACTACGGCTATGGTGCATTAGCTACCAAGGTTGGCGCTGGTGCAAACTGGTTCAACAAGTCCTGATCTAACTAACTAGATCGTAGAGTTACCCCGGCGCACAGCCCTTGCGCCGGGGCTAACATTAGAAAGGAAAGACAATGCCGGCAGTTTATGTTACCGAAGCTGAATTACGTAGCGCACTTGGAATAGGTGCATTGTATTCATCTGCCGTTGTTGAAGAATGCTGCCAAGCAGCAGAAAACATTGTAAAAAGCAAATTGTGGTTCAACAAATATTCTGTTGTTGCCCATGAAAGCACAACAAGCATAGCTACTATTTATACAGAAACACCACACGATTTTATTATTGGTCAAACCATTACAGTAGAAAATGCTGGCGCAAAGTATAATGGATCTAAAACTGTTTTGACTACTGGCACTTATTTTGTAACATACGCCGTAAATAATGCAACAGCAGAACCTAAAAACGCACTAGTTCCTTGGGGTAGTGTTTTTGGCACTACGCATATTGATTACGAAACACTACCTGAAGTAAACCTAGCATCTCTAATGATTGCTGTTGACATTTGGCAGGCTCGCCAAGCTTCAAACGCTGGTGGCATTTCACCAGACTTTCAACCTTCGCCGTATCGCATGGGCAATAC
>JBMTBW010000044.1:0-4418 GCA_049430265.1 Candidatus Nanopelagicaceae bacterium
AACCTTAACTTAAGTCTTAGAGCTTAACTCCGGTCTTAACGGTTCCGTTAAGAACCTTTGGAGTAATTGCCTTCAACTTAGCTTGATATGCAGCAGGAACTTTCTTTGAGAAGTCGTGTAGTGGAGCAAGTCCGACTTTTCCAAAGTAGTTTCCGCCCTTATCTGTTCCTTCAACAATGGTCTTAACCACTGCAGCAACGCCCTTATCGATTAACTTCATTGCTGAAGTTACAAGGCAAGGACGAGCCTCAGGAAGTGTTCCCCATTGATCGCTATCAACGCCGATGCAATATGCACCTTTCTTCTTTGCAACGCGAAGTAGTGCACCGTTTCCAGTGTTTCCACCTGCGCCGAAGATGACGTCATAACCCTGGGAGAGAAGCTGCTGAGCAGTTGTTCCACCCCATGCTGGGTCATTGAATGCGTTATCTGGAGCGTGATAAATCAATTTAGTTGCTGGATACTTCTTCTTAAGTTCCTTAGCGGCATATGCAACGCCGTTACGGTATCCCTCTCCGAAGTAACGAACTGGTGGAACAAGGTCAGTTCCAAGAACTGCGCCAGTCTTACCAGTCTTTGTTAGATGTCCAGCTAGATATCCTGCAAGGAATCCAGCCTTATCTTCTGGGAAAACTAGTCCAGTTAGATTTGGAAGAGCTGCTCCCTGGAATTGATCTACACCAATGAATTTAATTTTTGGATAATCAGTAGCGGCCTTAGTCATGGCCTCTGCCATGAGGAAGCCAACACCGATAATTACATTGTATTTCTTATCTGCAAACTGGCCGATATTTGTGGCATAGTCTTTTGGATCTGTTGTTTCGATGTATTTAGCGAAACCGCCATTTGACTTAGCCGCAGCTTTCGCGCCTTCCCATGCAGATTGGTTAAATGATTTGTCATCAACTTTTCCAGTATCAGTTACTAAACCGATGCAGAAAAGTTTTCCGGTACCGCAATCACTTTCCGATGCTGCCTTAGATGGTGCCGCAAATCCTAGAGCTGTAAGTGCAACTACAGCTACTACAGATATCACGCGCTTAATCATGAATCTCCTCTCAAAGATCTCTGGCATTGAGGTATGCCCGAGGGTAAATCGATCGATTACCAGTGGAGAAATAAGTTCATTTTTATGACTATTTCGGGGAGGCTCACTGATACGGGGAATCCTATCCATGCCAGAATTGAAGGTGAAATGCTGGCCGATACCAATAACCCCGTGTTCCATCACATTTTCGTTACCTATTTTCACCTTTGACTCTAACTCTGGTTCCCAAGTATCAACTCTGGCTTTAGACTGCTTGGGTGAGAACTATCGATTTTCTCGAGCAGGGCGATGGAGCGATAACTCTGATAGATCAGCGCCTGCTTCCCCATGAGAGGAAAATCCTCACAATAAAAAGTCATGAAGAATTGATTGAAGCAATCCAAACTCTGGCTGTTCGTGGCGCCCCAGCCCTGGGAGTTGCCGGAGCGCTGGGAGTGGCTCTAATCGCTCTTCGCAGCCAGCAAGAAAACTGGAGCCAAGAAGAGAGAGACAGCGCAATTGCTGCCTTAAGAGCTGCTCGCCCTACCGCGGTCAACCTTGCTTGGGGAGTGGATCAAGTTCTTCCGGAATTGGTTAACGGCCCCTCCTCAGTTTTGAATTCAGCTTTAGCTATTAGCCGCGCTGATGGTCTTGCAAATAGAGCGATGGGAAAACTTGGGGCTGAATATCTATTAGAAAAGTGCGGCAAGAAAAAGCTGCGCATCCTTACCCATTGCAACACCGGATCTCTGGCAACTAGTGATTGGGGAACGGCTCTTGGAGTAATTCGAGAGCTAAGCCAGCAGGGATATATCGAGGAAGTCTTTGCGGATGAGACTCGACCTCTCCTTCAAGGATCTCGCTTAACTGCATGGGAGTTAAGTGAGGCAGGAATTAAATATCGAATTCTTCCAGATGGTGCTGCAGCTAGCGCACTTTTCTCAGGACTTATCGATGCAGTATTAATTGGAGCAGATCGCATCGCAAGAAATGGTGATAGCGCAAATAAAATAGGATCACTTGGCGTTGCAGTTGCTGCTAAAGAGCGTGGCATTCCTTTTCTAGTTGTTGCTCCAGAGTCAACAATTGATAGATCACTTGCAAGTGGCGATGAGATAGAGATTGAATTTAGGGCAGATAGCGAGGTAACCCACTTTGCTGGAAAAGCTGTCGCACCACTTGGGGCAAAGAGTTATAACCCAGCATTTGATGTGACTTTAGCTAGATATATCACTGCAATAGTTACTGAGAAGTGTGTTTACCAGATTAGTAAAGGTGAGGCGCTATGAAGTATCCAGATTTAGAGAAATTAGTTACGCGTTCCAAGTTAATTGGAGCCGATCAATCTCTTGTTGTTTATGGAGGAGGAAACACCTCTGCCAAAGGTGAGATCACTGATTACTTGGGTCGTAAACGTTCGGTCTTGTGGGTCAAGGGATCTGGGGCTGATATGGCCTATGGCGAGGCCGTTGACTATCCCGCGCTATATCTTGATGAACTATCAGCTCTTAAATCAAAAGGTGATTTAGATGATGACACTATGGTTGATTTTGTAACCAGAGCTTTAGTTGATCCCAGTGCCCGACGTCCATCAATTGAAACTTTGCTCCATGCTTTTCTGCCAGCCCGACACATCGATCATGTTCATGCAGATGCGATTTGTGCTCTAACTAATCATGAAGATGGCGCAGCTGCTGTTAGAGATGCTCTAGGTGAGGGCTTTGCATATGTGGAATGGATCAGACCAGGATTTAAATTATCGAAATTAGTTAGTGAATTAAAGGAGTATCAAGGGGTGGTTCTAGCTCATCACGGACTTATTGTTTGGGATGATGATAGCCAGAAGTGCTATGCAAAAACTTTGGCTGCAGTAAGTAGAGCCGAGGAATTCTTGGCAACGCTAAAGAAAAAGCCAAAGGCAGAATTTACACATCAAGATCTAAGTCAGGAACAAATTCGAGAACTTCTTCTTCACCTACGAGGAAAAATTGGTAAGAAACAAATATTGCGAGTTGACACACGGCTTAGGCAGATTTCTGATCGACAAGACCTCGAAAAAGTTGTTGCTGCCGGGGCGGCAAGTGCTGACCATATGCTTCGAATTAGGCCTTGGTCTTGCATATTGACTCCAGAGAGCGTTGATGTAGCAGTTGACTCGTATAGAGCGCGTTATGAAGCTTATTTTGAAAGTAACAAGAATTTATTGCCTGAAGGTTATTCCAGCCATGGAAGTGATCCCAAGTTATTTCTAACGCCAGGAATTGGGATGATTGCCGCGGGAGCAACAATTAGCGAAACCAAGATGATGGCTGATATTGCTTTCCATACTCATAGCGTTGGTTCAACTGTCGTTGACTCTTTCCCTAAACCCAGAACTCTGCCTGATAGTGAAATATTTGGTTTCGACTACTGGCCTATGGAGCTCTACAAATTGAAGTTAAAGCCTAAAGCTCCGCAGATGAGCGGGAACATATTTATTGTCACTGGAGCTGGTAGTGGAATAGGAAGGGGGATTGCTTTACACCTTGGATCTCTTGGAGCAAATCTAGTTCTAGCTGACCTAGACCCTGAGGGACTTGCGCGAACTGAGCAAGAATTTGCTGATGGAAAGTTTTCAAAACCCCTCTTAGTTCAGGGAGATCAGAGCGATGAAAGTGTGGTTATAGAGACTTTAAATCGAACTATAGATAATTTTGGTGGGTTAGATGGTGTGGTTTTAAATGCTGGCATTGGAGTGCCTGGTTCCTTAGAAGAATTAGATTCCTCTCACTGGCGAAGAGGATTAGAAATTAATCTCACAAGTTCATTTTTATTAACAAAATACGCCATGCGCATGCTGCGTAGACAAGGTATGGGTGGCTCTCTAGTTTATATTGCAAGCAAAAATGCTTTTGCACCCGGTGCTGGCTTTGGCGGATACTCAGTTTCAAAGGCTGGAATGATTCAGCTGATGAGAATTGCAGCACTTGAAGGTGGATCTTTTGGAATCAGAGCTAATGCCTTAAACCCCGATGCAGTCTTTGATAACAGCAAACTCTGGGAGGGCGGAATTCGCGAGCAAAGGGCGAGAGAACATGGTGTAAAACCTGAAGAACTTGAGGATTTCTATGCCAAACGCAATATTCTCAAAGCCAGGGTGCGTTCTTTAGATGTTGCTCGCTCTGTTGCTCATCTACTTTCGGACGAATCTTCTCGGACCACTGGCGCAGTAATCCCGGTAGATGGCGGAGTCGCCGCTGGATTTCCAAGATAGGAGCGAGATGATCGAGTGGAATTCATTGCAAGATGAGGCAATTAAAGCTTCTAAGAAGGCTTATGCCCCTTATTCAAATTTCCCAGTTGGAGCTGCTGGCTTAGTTAGTGATGGGCGAATAGTTAGCGGCTGCAATAT
>JBMTBW010000045.1:0-4299 GCA_049430265.1 Candidatus Nanopelagicaceae bacterium
TCATTGCAGTGTTGTCACCAGGCATAACCATTTCGGTTCCTGATGGAAGTGTTACTACGCCAGTTACATCCGTAGTGCGGAAGTAGAACTGAGGACGGTAGTTGTTGAAGAATGGTGTGTGACGTCCGCCTTCATCCTTTGAAAGGATGTAAGAAGATGCCTCAAAGTCAGTGTGTGGTGTAACGCTGCCAGGCTTACAAACAACCTGTCCACGCTCAACATCTTCACGCTTTAGACCACGAAGAAGTAGACCAACGTTTTCGCCAGCTTGACCTTCATCAAGAAGCTTGCGGAACATTTCAACTCCGGTGATTGTGGTCTTCTGTGAATCTGGACGGATACCAACAATTTCAACTTCTTCGTTGACCTTGACGATACCGCGCTCAATACGACCAGTTACAACAGTTCCACGACCAGTAATTGTGAATACATCTTCTACTGGCATCAAGAATGGCTTATCAACTTCGCGTACTGGCTGAGGAATGAATGTATCAACAGCATTCATAAGCTCCATGATCTTCTCGCCCCATGCAGCATCTCCTTCGAGAGCCTTGAGTGCTGAGATGCGAACAATTGGAGTGTCTTTTCCTGGGAATTCATATTTAGTTAGTAGATCGCGGACTTCTTCCTCAACTAGACCAAGGATGTCCTCGTCATCAACCATGTCAGACTTATTAAGAGCGACAACAATTGATGGAACGCCAACTTGGCGAGCAAGGAGAACGTGCTCCTTGGTCTGTGGCATTGGTCCATCTGTTGCAGCAACTACGAGAATTGCTCCATCCATCTGAGCTGCACCAGTGATCATATTCTTGATGTAGTCAGCATGGCCTGGACAGTCAACGTGTGCGTAGTGACGCTTCTCTGTCTGATATTCGATATGTGCAATCGAAATGGTAATACCTCTAGCGCGCTCCTCTGGAGCCTTATCGATCTGATCGAATGCGCTTACCTCATTGAGGTTTGGGTATTTGTCGTGCAGCACCTTGGAAATCGCAGCAGTAAGAGTGGTCTTACCGTGGTCGATGTGACCAATGGTGCCAATGTTTGCGTGCGGCTTTGTCCGCTCGAACTTTGCCTTTGCCACTGTGGTTTCTCCTTCTTTATTTCGTTATTGGATTTGACTTACTCGCCGCGAATCTTCGCGATGATTTCTTTCGAAACCGCAGCTGGAACTTCAGCATAGGAATCGAATTGCATGCTGTAACTCGCGCGGCCCTGAGTTCTACTGCGCAGATCTCCGACATAGCCGAACATCTCCGAGAGTGGAACTAGCGCCTTTACGATGCGAGCACCGGCTCGCTCATCCATGGCCTGGATTTGGCCACGACGGCTATTGAGATCGCCGATGACATCGCCCATGAAATCTTCAGGGGTGGTGACTTCAACGCTCATCATTGGCTCGAGCAATACCGGACCGGCAAGTTTTGCCGCTTCCTTAAATGCTGCGATACCAGCAATCTTGAAGGCCAACTCCGATGAGTCAACATCGTGATAAGCGCCATCAAGAAGAGTTACTCGTACATCAGTTAATGGATAGCCAGCAAGTGGGCCATTTTGTAGCGCCTCTTGGCAACCATCATCAACAGAAGGGATGTACTCCTTAGGGATACGACCACCGGTTACTTTATTTACGAATTCATATCCGCCTTCAACAGCTCCAACTGGAAGAGGCTCAAGTGCAATCTGAATCTTTGCAAACTGTCCAGATCCACCGGTCTGCTTCTTATGGGTGTAATCATGGCGAGCTACTGGCTTTCTTAGAGTCTCGCGATAAGCAACTTGTGGCTTTCCAACATTTGCTTCAACTTTAAATTCACGCTTCATGCGATCAACAAGAATTTCTAAGTGGAGCTCGCCCATTCCACCAATAATGGTCTGTGCGGTCTCTTCATCAGTTCTAACATGAAATGTTGGATCTTCTTCAGCAAGTCTTTGAATCGCAACGCCAAGTTTTTCTTGATCGCCCTTGGTCTTTGGCTCAATAGCAACATGGATAACTGGAGCTGGGAAATCCATTGACTCCAAAATCACTGGCTTATCAATATCGCAGAGGGTATCTCCGGTGGTGGTGTCCTTAAGACCCATCACAGCGATGATATCTCCGGCTGAGGCTTGCGGAATCTCTTCTCGCTTATTGGCATGCATGCGATAGATCTTGCCGATGCGCTCTTTGCGATCTTTTGTGGAGTTTAGAACGCCGCTTCCAGCCTCTAATACACCTGAGTAAATTCTTACGAAAGTTAACTTTCCAAGGTGTGGATCGCTCATAATCTTAAAAGCAAGTGATGAGTAAGGCTCTTTTGGATCTGGCTTTCTATCAATTTCAACGCTCTTATCGCCCATCTTGGTTCCCTTAATCGCCTCAACATCAAGAGGTGATGGCAGATAGCGAGTAACGGCATCAAGCATTGGTTGAACGCCTTTATTCTTAAAGGCAGAACCAGTTAGAACTGGAGTTAACTTATAAGCAAGAGTTGCTCGTCTAATTCCAGCGATAATTTCATCTTCGCTTAGCGTTGCGCCTTCTAAATACTTTTCCATAATTGCATCATCTGCATCAGAGAGAGTTTCGATTAAAGCAAAACGAGCTGCATCGCACTTCTCTTTTAGATCTGCAGGAATTTCTTCAATTACATAATCTTCACCCTTTTGGGTCTCACCTCTCCAGGTGAGGGCCTTCATAGCAATTAGATCAACAACTCCAATAAAGTCACCTTCAACTCCGATTGGAACTTGAAGCACAAGAGCGGTTGCACCAAGACGTGAACCGATCATCTCAACACAGCGATCAAAGTTTGCACCGGTGCGATCAAGTTTGTTAACAAAACAAATACGAGGAACGCTGTATTTATCAGCTTGGCGCCAGACCGTTTCAGATTGTGGCTCAACACCAGCAACGCCATCAAAAACTGTTACTGCGCCATCTAGAACTCGAAGTGATCTCTCAACTTCAACTGTGAAGTCAACGTGACCAGGGGTATCAATGATGTTGATGGTGTGGCCTCGCCACTCGCAAGTTGTAGCAGCTGAGGTAATTGTGATGCCTCGCTCTTGCTCCTGCTCCATCCAGTCCATGGTGGCTGCGCCCTCATGAACCTCACCGATTTTGTAGTTAATACCAGTGTAAAAAAGGATGCGCTCTGTTGTCGTGGTTTTACCAGCATCGATATGGGCCATGATGCCGATATTGCGCACCTTGGCTAGATCAATTGCAGTCGCTGTCGACATATTAACTACCACCTATAGTGCGCAAAAGCCTTGTTAGCTTCTGCCATCTTGTGGGTGTCTTCACGCTTTTTAACTGCAGCGCCGAGGCCATTGGAGGCATCGATCATTTCATTTGCTAACCGCTCTGCCATTGACTTTTCACGGCGCAGGCGAGCGTTATCAACTAACCAACGAAGACCAAGTGTCATAGAGCGAGCTGCTTTAACTTCAACTGGAACTTGATAGGTAGCTCCGCCGACTCGGCGTGATCTAACTTCAACTGCTGGCTTTACATTATCTAGAGCTTTCTTAAGAGTAATTACTGGATCTACCTCAGTCTTAGCGCGGCAATTCTCTAGCGCTTTATAAACAATAGCCTCTGATGTTGAGCGCTTTCCATGAACTAAACACTTATTAATAAGCGCTGTAACAACTGGAGAGTTATATACCGGATCGGCAATAACTGGAGATTTAGCAGCAGGGCCTTTACGTGGCATTACTTCTTCTCCTTCTTAGCGCCATAACGAGAGCGAGATTGTTTACGATCTTTAACACCTTGAGTATCAAGAGAACCGCGTACTACTTTGTAACGAACACCAGGAAGATCTTTAACGCGACCGCCACGAACTAAAACAATGGAGTGCTCTTGCAAGTTATGTCCTTCACCAGGAATGTATGCCGTAACTTCCATACCGCTAGTTAGACGAACACGTGCAACTTTTCTTAAAGCTGAGTTCGGCTTCTTTGGCGTTGTGGTGTAAACGCGTGTGCAGACGCCACGACGTTGCGGACTTCCTTTAAGACCCGGAGTTGTTGTCTTATCTGACTTATCAACCCGGCCCTTACGGACCAACTGCTGGATTGTTGGCACTACTTCATCTCCATCTCGCTTATCCGACCCACGCGGTCGGGTGTGTCGCTGCTTTGAGCGCAAGGGCGCGAGGTTATAGGAAAGATCTACTGCAGGTCAAAACGGGTAAGTAAGCCAAACACGCCGATTTTTTAAGGGCAACACGCCGAGCAAAATACCACTAGCCTTTACTTATGGCAGGCAAAGTAAAGGCTAAGAAGGCAGGCAAGAAATCCACA
>JBMTBW010000046.1:0-4187 GCA_049430265.1 Candidatus Nanopelagicaceae bacterium
AGATTTCCAAATTTTGCACCGATAACTGATCCCACAATAACTGCTGGGATTGTGATGATGAAGTCGGTAAAGCGCATTAGAACGTTATCAACTACGCCTCTGTAATATCCAGCGACAGCGCCAACGACAGTTCCGATAATTGCGGCAAAGAATCCAATAATGAACATAACTTGAATTGAGCGTTGTGTGCCCTTCATAACCAGGGAGAAGTAATCTCGCCCAATGTCATCCTGACCAAATGGGTGTTCCCCAAGGCCAATTCCCTCTCCCCCTAAAAACTTAGGAACAAGTGAAATAGTTGGGCAGCCAATAGTGTCATTAGGGCAATCGCCAAAGCGAAGCTCCGGCAGATCTTCAGGAGACCACTTCCACCAACCCTTAGTCTTAATCGGGCCAAAGTTGGCATCAACTGCAGAGAATACAAAGACAATGATGAATGTTAGGAAGATTAATGAGGCAACCGCTGCCTTATGCTTAAAGAAGCGGCGACGAATAATCTGCCATTGCGTCAAACCTTCAACTTCCTTATTGGCAATAGCATTCTCGCCTGATTCAATAGTTAGCTCTTCAAGAGCCGCCTCTTTACTCTTTCTTCTAATTTTCACTTTCCACTCCCAACACGAATTCTTGGGTCAAGGGCTGAGTACAGAAGATCTGCGATTAAGTTAGCCATAACAGCCAGCGTTGCCGTAATAAAGAAAACGCCCATAAGTAGGTTTAGATCTTGGCTGGTAATTGCTCTATTAAAGAGAGTTCCCATTCCATACCAACCAAAGACTCGCTCGGTGATGATTGCTCCACCGACAATTCCCGCAAAATCAACGACCATAATTGTGGTTAATGGAATCAAAGTATTTCGGAAAGCATGTCGCATAATCACGGTTCGCTCATTTAGCCCTTTAGCGCGAGCAGTTCTTATGTAATCCTGATTTAGTACTTCAAGCAGAGTTCCTCTTGAATACCGGATATAGCCCGCAAATGAAATCAAAGTAAGCGCAATTGTTGGCAAGAATAAGTGCACCAAAATATCTAGCGTTGAAATCCAGAACTCATTAGGAGTCAAGAGCTCCTTTGCCTGGCCTAGAGTCGGAATTGGCCTAAAGCTAACCGCTCCCTCTTCCATATATGGCTTCCAGGTCTGCATGAACTTATCAACGATAATTAGATGTCCTGAAAGTAGAGCGGTAATAACTGTAGTTCTTACAACTGGTCCGCGATCTATTCGAGCAAATGCCAGAGCCACTGCCACCGCAACAACTATTGTGATTAGCGCATATCTAAGAAGTTGTGGAATTGATGACGAGGAATTAAGTGAGTTTGATACCAGAAAATAAGAGATGACAGTTAGCGGAGCCATGGTTAATGAGGCATAGAGCGCAGATTTATTGCCAAATCCTGTGCTTAAGTAAGTGATACCAAATGCAATACCAACAGCAAGCAGACCAATTAATACTGGACCAAGTGCCGGATCAGTTAACCAATTTGCTTCATCAACGAAGGTGAGGAATGCAAAAGTTCCCACAAAAACAATTCCAAAAACTTTCCAAAAGTTTCCGCGCTTTGAACCAAGCAGCGAAGCCCAAAAAATTGAGCCAACCAACCCAATTCCAATTTTCCACGAAGTAGTTATTTGAGGATCGGATAAAAATGTATTGAATTGAATTGCTAGGTATTGCTTTAGGAGAACTGCAACCCAAAATATTGGTAGTGAGAAGAGTAGGAATGCAAAGAATGTCATTGAATAATCAAAACGTGAATATTGACGAAGAGCGGTAACAATTCCCAAGGCAATACCAACGATAATTGCAAAAATAGTTGCGAAAATAACTAGTCGAATAGTGATTGGCATTGCTGTTGCAATTTCGCCTGATACTGGGAGACGAAGACGAGTTAGTCCTAGATCTAGATTGCCGGTGAAAATTCCTAGAACGCCGCGTAGCCAGATAAAATATCTAAGCGGGGGCGGAACATCCAGTCTTAAAAACTCTTCTAGCTCTCTAATTTGCGCCTGAATCTCGGGATCATCGCTAAAGCGAAGCTCGCCAATTGGATCTCCTGCAATTGCTGCAAGGTTATAAAGGATGAAACTTGAACCAAAAAGGATTAGAAAGAGCACGCCGATTCTTCGAGCAATAAAAGCTAGCACGACACTCTCCTTCCTACCTCGGGACTACGTGAGCCTACGAATATTACTGACTTAAGACAAAAATATAGCCTGTGGGCCTTAGGAATTTTCTTTAAAAATCCCTAAGGCCCAACAAGCCTTCAAAGTTGAGCGATTAGCTCTACTTCTTTTTTAGTACTTCCAATCCCAGAAGTTCCATTCCTTCACAGGAGATAGTGAGCTGGCCTTAACGCCCTTAAGGTCGTTGTCATAGGCAGTCACTGCTGGATGCTGGTATAGAGGTAGTGTGTAAGCCTTACCAAAGATTTCACGTTCAATCTTGATAAAGGCTGTGGTTAGAACTGAATCTGACATTGGACGACCGAAAACATCATCCAAAATCGCATCTAGTCCAGGACCTGAGTTTGCTCCGCTGTAATTGTTGGAGCCATCAGAACGCCAGTTGGCGCGAATTGATCCTTGCGCTGTGCTGGTTGCAGCCCAGGCAAAGAATGCCGCGTCATACTTGGAATCGCGAAGCTTTGGTGACCAATCAACTTGAGTATCAAGGTTTACATCAAAGCCGCACTTAGCAAGGTTTGCCTTAAGCAAAAGCGCTTGCGCTGCACGACGTGCATTGTTTCCAGGTACTAGGAAGTTCACCTTTAGCGGATTCTTAACTGCATTCTTCTGATACTTCTGAACGAGTGAAAGAGCACGCTTATTTAGTGAATCTTGTGTTCCAACGTAATATGAAGATCCATTAGCAGCAATAACCTTTGCATACTTGCTGTCTTCATGTGATGGAACTGTAACCGAGCGAAGTGGTGGAATCTCAGCGTTAATCGGAGTGATCAACTTCTCGACAATTTCTTGACGAGGAACGCAGAGTAGGAAGGCGCGACGTAGGTCAGTTGCCTTCTGTCCATTTCCGGCAAATAGACCGGTGTATGGAGTTCCACCTGAGAAGTAAGCACCGCTACGAAGATCAACGTGCTCATAAGCTCCACCGAGACCACCAATTGTGGTTACCCCAGCAAGCTTCTTGAGAGCAGCAACTCCGTCAGCAGTCTGCTGACCTGAGTAGAGGGAAACTTCACCATTACCAAGGGCCTGAACCACTGGGTTTCCATCAGCTACGAACTTCTGGATGATGTTCTTGATATCTCCTGAGACCTTAGGTCCGGAGTTATAAAGTGGGTTTGCCTTAAGGGTTACAGATTGACCCTTAACTGCGCTAACGACATTGAAGCCACCGTTTCCAACCCATAGAAGAGGGTTAGTAGTTGCAGCGTTTACATCTGGGCTGTTATATGAAGTTGACCAGATGGTTCCAATCTTCTTTAGCAGATCAGTGTCTTTAGCCTTATATGCGGCATACCAGCGATCACGTGCAGCATTGTTTGCAGAGACGCTCTGTAGTTCAGTCTTACCTTCAGCAGCTAGCGTCCAAGCATGTACTGGACGTGCGCCGATAACAGATAGCCACCAATCTGGGAACTTCTGCTTGTACTTAAAGGTAACTGACATTTCATCAGCGCTTACTACTGGATCGCCTGTCTGGTATAGAGAGTATGTGCTTGAAGAGAGTCCAGCAGCATTAAATGCCATCTTGTCTCCAGCAGCCCAATCACCTAGACCTGCAGCCTTTGCATAATCGCGGCTATAAATCATATGAGTTGAGAGAAGATCAATTCCAGTAATTGGAGTTCCATCTGACCAAACTCTTCCTGGAGCTACGGTGTACTGAACCCGGAAATCATTGGACTTATTTGAAGTTACTTTATAAGAACCAAATGTGGTGTTCTGTACCCAAGTTCTTGAGGAATCGTAATATCCAAATCCCATACCAGTTAGATAACCGATAGTGGAGTTTGTTACCAAGTTAAAACCAACAACGGCTGAGTTAAAGCCTGATAGAGGGTTTGGTTCATGGAGAATTACAGTTCCATTCTTAGCCGCATTTGCTGGCGGCGTTACTGTTGAAGCAGCAAGCAGGATCGAAAGAGATCCAACAATTGCCACTCTTAACTTCTTGTTTTTCAAGATAACCTCCTAAAAGGTCTTTGTTTGCGGGGATAGT
>JBMTBW010000047.1:0-4151 GCA_049430265.1 Candidatus Nanopelagicaceae bacterium
ATGATTGCTTCAAACTCTGTTCCAAGCTTTGATCTAAGTCGTCTGATATGAACATCAACAGTTCTAGTACCGCCAAAGTAGTCATAGCCCCAGATCTCTTGGAGTAATTGAGATCTTGTAAAGACTCTTCCTGGATGCTGGGCAAGGTATTTTAGAAGTTCAAATTCTTTATAGGTTAAATCAAGTGCGCGACCTTTAATCTTTGCGGTGTAGCTCTTTTCATCAATTATTACATCGCCGCTCTTTATCTCACCTGATGTTGGATCTGCTTGAATTCTAAGCGCTTCAAGTTTTCCAATCGCTACTCTAATTCTGGCATCAACCTCTGCTGGCCCTGCGCTATCAAGGATTACATCATCAAATCCCCAATCAGCGCTCGTTGCCGAGAGGCCGCCTTCAGTAGTTATCAAAATTATTGGGCAGCCAACTCCAGTTGTATTAATCAATTTAGTAAGTGATTTAGCGGCGCTTAAATCTCTTCTTGCATCAATAAATAAGAGATCAACCTCTGGGATATCTACCAATACTGAAGCTACCGCTGGCAGGATTTTTACGCTATGTTGCAGAAGGCTCAAAGCAGGCAGAACTTCAGCGCTAGCTCCAGTGCTATTGGTTAAAAGTAGAAGGCGAGCCATAAGAGTGGAAGAATACGCCTGTGGAGAATTACCTAGCAATTGCGCTAATTCTCGCCCTCGCGAGCATCTATGGCCTCTGGTATCAGGCTAAAAGCGGCAAGATAAAAGGCTCAAAGGCGAAGAGTCCTTCCCTTTCAAGTGAAGATATTGGATCAGAGCTGGGAGAGAGAGTGACTCTGCTGCAATTTTCATCGGCATTTTGCACCCCATGCCGGGCAACCAGAGTATTGCTAGCTGATATCTCCTCAGGTCTTGATGGAGTGAAACATATTGATATTGATGCAGAAGATAATTTAGAGCTAGTACGTCGCCTTGATATTAGAACAACGCCTACAACTCTTCTTCTTGATAAATATGGAATAGAGGTTGGGAGAGCAGTTGGCGCTCCTAAGCGCGGTGAGGTCTTAGCATCCCTTGCTGCTATTAAATAGATAAGCGAAAGTAATGCAAGGTATTTGCAAGTAGCGAAGTTCTAATACCTCTTCTAGACTTTGGCCATGGCTGCAATAATTAAAGCGCTCTTTACCAAAAGACGGGTAATTGATTTTGCGCGCTTTGCCGGCCAGCTCTGTCTGTAGTAGTTGTTGATTTTTTTTAATAATCAATAAACCAACTACTAGAGAATTAGGAAATATTTTAAATGTCAGTATTAAACGTTTTAAAATTTGAAAAAATTGAAAGCCAAAGCTTTCTTGACGCTAGAGGGCCGCGCTTTGGAGCAGCGATTACTACTGCGCTTCTAGCTCTACTTCTAATCACAGAATCTTCGGCTCTACTGGCCTATATCTTTGCTGCCTTTGCTATCGGCGCTTTTTTAGGTCCAAAGGCGACTCCATATGCAATTATCTTTTCTAAGTTAATTAAGCCAAGGCTAAGAGGCGAGGCAATTTTTGAGGATGTAAGGCCGCCGCACTTTGCTCAAGTTGTGGGATTTATATTTATCTCACTTGCCGCTACTGCCTATTTACTTGATATCTCAGCTCTCTTTACAATCGCAGTAGGAGGCGCGCTTGCTGCAGCTTTTCTAAATGCTGCTTTTAATTACTGCCTAGGATGCGAGCTATATCTACTCCTTGCCCGCTTTCGTAGCTGGATATCAAGATCTAAGAGCCTAGAAAATTCCTATAACCTGCCAAACCTCTAGAATGGCGCTGTGAACGAACGCGCAGATGAGTTAAGGCAGAAGGGGTTGCGCCTTACCCCGCAGCGAGAGTTAGTGCTGCGCGCTGTTCGCGAGCTAGGCCATGCCACCCCTGAGGAGGTGGCAGAGAGCGTTCGAAAGAGCCATCCAGGAATTAATCTCTCAACGATCTATCGAAACCTTGAGACGTTAGAAAATGTTGGTTTAGTCAAGCATGCTCATCTTGGCCATGGCGGTGCGACCTATCACGCAGCAGAGGATGCCCACCATCTTCACCTTGTCTGTGGCAGCTGTGGATCTGTTGGCGATGCACCACTTGAGAGCGCAGCAAGTTTTGTCTCTAATTTAATTGATGAATATGGTTTCAAAACAGATGTCACCCACTTTGCTATCTATGGCACCTGCGCTAATTGCAGTGATAAATCATGAGCGCGGTTTATCTAGATGAAGGTTTAGATAAGGGAGCAGTTTGGCATTTTGGCCAAGTAGCCCAGGAAGGAAGAGCCCTTGCAAAGGGGCAGGCTTGGGCAGATCTATCGCATAGAGGAATAATTAAAATCTCAGGAAGAGATCGCCTTAGCTGGCTTCATTCATTAACTACGCAGCATCTAGAGAAGTTAGAGCCAGGCATTTGGAGTGAGGCGCTAATTCTTGATCCAAAAGGTCATCTGGAGTATCAGTTCTATCTAGTTGATGATTCAGAGGCTACCTATCTTCATCTAGATCAGGTGAGTGCGCCGCCGCTACTTGAATATCTAGAGAAGATGAAATTTATGCTTGATGTAAGTGTAAATAACGTCTCTGATTCTTATGCGATTTTAAAAGCTCCAGGGCTTAGCGATGAAATTGGCGGGCCATATGCGCTTCTTCCAAGAAGTGAGCTAGAGGCAACAAGGCAGGCATTTAATAAAGTTGCTACTCAAGTTGGCATCTGGGCTCTTGAAGCAGAGCGAATTGCAATGGGGAGGGCTCGTATCGGTCTTGATAGCGATCATAAATCCATCCCCAATGAATTAGGTCTATTAAATAAGGCTGTACATATGAATAAAGGGTGCTATCGAGGACAAGAGACTGTGGCAAAGGTATTTAACCTAGGCCATCCGCCGCGCCGGCTAGTACTACTTCACCTTGATGGCAGTAGCGTTGATATCCCAAATTCAAAAGATCCAATAACCCTTGATGGAAAAGTGATTGGCTATATCGGCTCAGTTGCTCGACACCATGAACTTGGGCCAATTGGCCTTGGAGTTATTAAGAGAATGACCCCAGCTGATGCGATTTTAGATATCAATGGAATATCAGCTAGCCAAGAGATATTGGTGGCAATTGAATAAGCAGATAGATTAAAGAGATGGAGTTAGTTACTTCGATTGCATTGATCTTGACCTCACTACTTCTCTCACTTTTTCTTCTAGGAGCTGCTGCTAAAGGCTGGAGAAAATTAAGGAAGAATGGCTAAATGGCATTTCAGATACCAGAGGGACTTCACCCTGATCTAAATCCACTTGCCTGGCTCGTTGGCAGTTGGAGCGGCAAGGGACATGGGGAGTATCCAGGAATTGAGAGTTTTCAATTTGCTCAAGAGGTGACCTTTGCCCATGATGGACGAAACTTTCTTACCTACTTCTCTCGCTCTTGGATCATTGATGAAAATAACGAGATTATCCAAACCGCATCATCTGAGACTGGATTTTGGCGAGTTAAGCCAGATAATCAACTAGAAGTTCTAATCTCTCATAGCACTGGATTATCTGAAGGATGGGTAGGAAGATTTGAAGGAGCAAAGATTCAATTAGCTATGGATTATGCCTACTCCGCACCTTCTGCTAAAGCTATTGAAGGTGGCCAGAGACTTTATGGCCTTGTTGATGGCGAGCTCTTCTATGCCTATGACATGGCATTTAATGGCCATAAACTGCAAGCACATATCTGGTCAACGCTTCCAAGAATTTCCTAATCGAAATGAACTCAGGTGAGGTTTTACTTGAAGTTGTAAGAAATGATTTAGTGGAATCGATTCATAGCGGTCATCTTTTAATTCTTGATAGAGATGGCAGAGAAGTATTAGCACTTGGCGATACTGATCAACTGATCTATCCCCGATCAGCAGTGAAATCTTTGCAGACCTCTGCGATGCTAAGAGCGGGTGTAAAGTTAAATGAGCAACAGATAGCACTTGCCTGCGCAAGTCATGCAGGTAGTGATGCGCACCTTGAGGTAGTTAGATCAACTCTTGCAAGCGTGGGTCTTGATGAGTCAGCACTCCTAAATACCCCTGATAAACCACTTGGATCACTTGAGAGAGCTGCTTGGGTAGGGCCGCCATCATCTCTTGCTGCTAATTGCAGCGGAAAACATGCAGCGATGGTTGCAAC
>JBMTBW010000048.1:0-4084 GCA_049430265.1 Candidatus Nanopelagicaceae bacterium
AGATCAATAATTTCTTGAACTAGATCAGTTAATCTTTTAGCTTCAATCTGCATTCTGCTAGCAAATTTAACTACTGCATCCGGTTGGTCTTTAGCGCCAAGGATTGCCTCACTTAATAATCCAAGGGCCCCTATTGGAGTCTTTAGTTCATGAGAGACATTTGCAACAAAGTCGCGCCTAACCGCATCAATTCGCCTCGCCTCACTCTGATCTGAGATAAGTACCAAAACCATTCCCTCATCATTTAGTGGTGAGACTGATACTTCAAATTCACGTTTGCCCGCACCGATTGGACCCCTGGCTATCTCAATGCGACTGCGGTGGGTTTCATTTGTTCTGCGGGCTACTCTAATTAACGCCATTAAATCTTCACTTGTTATTCGCTCTTCTTTTACTATTGCAAAATTAGTAATCCCTGGAGACTGAAATAGTATTTTTTCACCTGGAACAATAATTAGAGATTCGCTCTCAAGTGATTGCAGGGTCTTAAGTAAGACCTGGGGAAGCACTTCTACGGCCTCTAAGTTCTCTGCCTCCGGCCTTCGAAACTTCATGTAGCAATACTACGAAAGGGGGGATAGCCCGTCACCTCTATCGACTTCACCTGTCGTTCACCGCTTCTTTGACTCCTATTCACCTCCTTCCTGCACTTTTAGCCTTAAATCCATTAGGTTTAGCAGATGAGTTGGTTACGGTCTGCCTTTCAAGATGAATTAGATGGCGTCACACAGTCCTTATTGGATCTTTCGAGCCTCGTTTCTAGTGCAATTACTCAAGCAACGCATGCGCTATTGACTGCAGACTTAAGTGAAGCTGAAGCTGTAATTGCAGCAGATGATCGCGTAGATGAAATTCAACATGAACTTGATGCCCGAATCATTGACATTATTGCTCGCCAGCAACCTGTCGCATCAGATCTAAGAGCGCTAGTAACTGCCTTAAGGATGAGCGCAGATCTAGAGCGGATGGGCGATATGGCCCATCACATTGCAAAGATAACCAGACTTCGCCATCCAGGGGCTGCTGTTCCATCAGAGCTATTACTTACTATTGAAGAGATGGGCAAAGTTGCTCGCTTAATCTCTGACAAAGTCGGCGGGGTTATTAACTCAAAAGATATTGATAAGGCGCTAGAAGTTGAAAAAGATGATGATGAGATGGATCTACTCCACCGAAGGTTATTTACCGCTCTTCTTGAGCCAACTTGGCCACATGGAATCGAAACTGCAATTGATATGACTCTAATTGGTCGCTACTACGAGCGATATGCAGATCACGCAGTATCTGTCTCTAGAAGAATTCACTTCCAAGTTACTGGAAAATACAACAGCAAGTCTTAATTACTTGCCTTGATTAGCCACAGCTGCTATTGATGCTTTAGCAGCCTCTGGATCTAGATACTCACCTTCTTTAACAATTGGCTCAAAGTCATCATCAAATCTATAAAGCAGTGGAATGCCAGTTGGAATATTAACTTCTGCAATATCGCTATCTGAAATACAGGCTAGGTGTTTAACAATTGCTCTAATGGAGTTTCCATGGGCTACTACCAATACAGTTTTGCCTTGCCTTAAATCCTTTGCAATCTCATTATCTAGATAAGGCATAAGGCGCCCTACTACATCCTTTAAACATTCAGTTTTAGGCAAATCTGGACCTAAATCTTTATATCTAATATCGCTAGATTGTGAGTATTGATCGCTATCAGCTATTGCAGGCGGCGGGGTATCAAAGGATCTTCTCCAGAGCTTAAATTGCTCCTCGCCATACTCTTTCAAAGTCGCTGCTTTATCTTTTCCTTGCAGCGCGCCATAGTGACGCTCATTTAATCGCCAGGATCTACTAACAGGGATCCATTTTCTCTCACATGCGCCAAGTGCTATCTCTGCTGTGTGAATAGCTCTAGTTAGAAGAGAGGTATGTAGCACATCAGGAAGTAAGTTCTTTTCTTTCAATAACTCTCCAGCTCGCTTAGCCTCTGCCTCGCCCTGGCTACTTAGCGCAACATCAACCCAGCCAGTAAAGAGATTCTTAGCATTCCACTCGCTCTGGCCATGGCGCAGAAGGATTAATTTACCGATGCTCATGGCTTTATCTTATCTTGAGAATCAAATCAGATGTTCAAATGCTTTTAGATTAGCAAGGGATTCACCGCGTGATAAGCGCCAAGCCCACTCACGTCTAATTGCGCTACTAAATCCCAACTCAAGTAACGGGTTAAAAGCTGAATCACTATATTGCAGCACCGCACCTATTATTCGATCTAACTCATTTTCACTAACTGCGCTTAGAGCAAGTCTGCCCACAAGGAAAATATCTCCCAGCTCATTGATAGCAAATGCTAGGCAATACATATTGGCATTTTTGGTGAGTAGATAGTTATGAACTGCAGCGATATTCTCATCAGGCTTTCTAATCACAAAGGCATTGATGCTAAGTGAGTGATCGCCAACTACTAGAGCGCAATGAGTCTCAAGCTTTGCCTGCCCTGGAAGGGTTAGAAGATAGGTATTTAAGTCACTTTTTTCATAATCTATTTCGTGAGAATCTAGGAACTCTTCAACTGTGGCGCTAGCCATCGCTCTAGTTGCCATATCAAGCAAGGGCGCGTGATTTTTTAATGCCACGAGAGAGAACTTGATCATAGACATCAAGAATTCCTCTAGCGGTGCTATCCCAACCAAAGTGTGATGCATGCTCAATAGCGCCCATTGAAAGAAGAAGCCTTTTCTCTGGCTCAAGTAGTAGGCGCGAGATAGTGGCAGACCAGGCTCTTGGATCATGGCCATCTACCAATAGACCTGAGATTCCATCAGCTACCGCTGTTCTTAAGCCCCCAACAGCTGTTGCAACTACTGGAGTTCCGCAAGCTTGGGCTTCAAGTGCAACAAGTCCAAATGATTCTGAATATGAAGGAACGCAGACTAAATCACTTGCGCGATACCAATCAGAGAGATCTTCATGTGCAACTGGCGGTAGAAATTCAATTACTTCAGAGACTCCTAAAAATCTTGCAAGGCCCATTAGCTTTTCAATCTCGCCCTGACCACTTCCAGATGCTCCACCAATAATTACCGCCTTAAGGCGAGACTTAAGTGATGGGGTGTGCTTTAACATCTCAGATACTGCGCGAATTAATACATCAGGACCTTTATGTGGCTGAATTCTTCCCACAAATGCTAGAAGAAGAGTCTCTGGCTTAATTAATAACTTAGCCCTTGCTGCGCTCTTTCCTGCCCCAACTTTATAGGTCTTTAAATCAACTCCTGGCGGAACAACAAAGACTCGATCAGGGCAGGCGTCATAGAGTGAAACTAAACTGGCAGCCTCTGATGCAGTATTAGCAATAAGGGCGCTTGATGCCTTCACTACCTGCTCTTCTCCAATAGCTCTAATCTCTGGCTCTGCTTTCTCACCTTCAGCAAGAGCAAGGTTTTTAACCTTAGCCATGGTGTGCATGTTGTTAACAAGTGGAATTGAAAGGCGCTCACTAATTAGCCAACCGAGTTGTCCTGAGATCCAGTAATGGGAATGAACTAGTTCATAATAGTTAGAAGCTAGGCGAGCCTCTTGGTGCATAAAAGATGACATCATGGCGCAAACTTGTGAGGGCAGCTCATCTTTAGAAATCCCACCATAAGGCCCAGCCTCAAGGTGTCTAACATTTACGCCATCAGCAATTTCAACTACTTCAGGAAGGCCCGAGCGATTAGCTCTGGTGTAGATATCAACGCCAATTCCTGATTCAGCAATTCTCTTTGCGCTCTCAACAACATAGACATTCATTCCACCGGCATCACCAATTCCCGCTTGTTCAAGCGGTGAGGTATGAAGCATCAAAGATGCAATCCGTAATTGCTTAGCCATTAGAGGAGAAGTTTACTCGCTCTAATCTCACCGACAACCTGGCCTCCACCCAGCACATATTCAGGCTCAATATCAAGGTTAATACCTAGATGGGAAAGGCTTGCTCTTGCTAACTCACCTGCTCCCCTTTGAGATCCATCGCTAATTTTCCAAACAATTACTTCACCGCTACTTGTTGCCATAACCATTACAGATTCAGCGCCATCTTTAACAAATA
>JBMTBW010000049.1:0-3974 GCA_049430265.1 Candidatus Nanopelagicaceae bacterium
TTGGCTAGGAAAGTATTTTGACCACCCTGCCTAATCTCATCAGTTGCCTTTAGTGAGATCTCTTTAATTACTTGATAGGCATCCTCTCTGCCCATCCCTGATTTAACTGCAGCCATTAATATCTTTGTAGTTGCAAGAAATGGTAGGTGCTGCTCTATCTCTTTTCTAATATTGTTTTCAAATACTCCAAATTCACTTAAGACGGTAAGGCTAGTTTCAAAGATGGCATCTAGAGCATAGAAAGCATCAGCAAGCGCCACTCTTCGAACCACGCTATCTGAGACATCGCCCTCATTCCATTGCAGCCCAGAGATCTCACCAGCCATCGTGGCATAGCCTTTAAGAATGGCAGCTAGACCATTTATTCTCTCGCAAGATCGAGTATTCATCTTATGAGGCATTGCAGATGAACCGACCTGCCCTGCTTTAAAGCCCTCACTGACTAGATCATGGCCTGCCATTAAACGAATTGAGGTGGCAAGATTTGAGGCAGCAGCGCTAAGTAGAACTAAAGTTGTGATGACATCATAATCAATAGATCTTGGATAAATCTGCCCCGTTGAATCAAGAGATTTTTCAAACCCAAGTGATTTAATAAGAGTATCTTCAAGGCTTTGATACTTATCGCCCATCGCCTCATAACTATCTTGCGCAGTTCCAACCGGGCCTTTAAGGCCTCTAATTGGAAAGTTCTCGATTAGATTCTCTAGCCTTTGATAGCTATAGAGGAGCTCCTCGGCAATACTGGCAAAGCGCTTTCCAAGCGTGGTGATCTGAGCTGGAACATTATGGGAGCGGCCAACTATGGCAAGAGCCTTATATTCCGCACTTTTTTCACCCAACCCGGCTAGGAGAGCGATAGATTTAAATCTAATCAACTCAAGGCCAGCTTTAATCTGAGCTGCCTCAATATTCTCTGTCAAATCTCGGCTAGTCATACCGATATGAATATATTGATGACCTGCTAGTGAATTAAATTCCTCAATCCTTGCTTTAACATCATGGCGAAGTTCTTTTTCTCGCTTATCAATACTCTCTAGATTTATTGAATCTATAACTCTTTCGTAATCAGCTATTGCATCAGCTGGGATATCAAGCCCTAACTCACTCTGTGCCCTCACTACTGTTATCCAGAGCCTGCGCTCTGAGGCGATTTTAGATTTACTCGACCAGATCTGCTTCATAGCAGATGAGGCATAACGATCAGAGAGAGTACTCATGAGATCAAACTCTCTGCAGCCCAGGATGAATCAATCATCTCTTTTAAACTCGCCTCTGGCCTCCAGGATAAATCACTCTTAATTTTTTCTATAGAGGCGATTAATTTAGGAGAATCACCTGCGCGAGCAGGTGATTCTTGAGGATTGATGTCTCTGCCTAAACTCTCTGAAATCTGTGCCATCATCTCTTTAACTGAGTATCCTCTTCCTGAGCCGACGTTATAGACAGCGCTAGTAAAGCCGGATTCACATTTCTTAAGAGCTGCGATATGCGCTCTAGCTAAATCTTGGACATGGATGTAATCACGAATGCAGCTTCCATCTGGGGTGGGATAGTTGGTTCCATATATCTCTGGCCGATTTCCACTCTTTAGAGCCTGGAATACTTTGGGAACTAGGTTATCTTTTGAATTATCGCCAAACTCAGCAAGTGCTGAGCCAACTACATTGAAATAACGCAGTGAAATATGGGAAATCTGCTCTGCCCTGCCGACCGTTGAAATCAGCTCCTCTGAGAGCAATTTAGTAGCTCCATAGGGCGATAGCGGAAGCGTGGGATCACTTTCTTCAATAGCATCTTTATCACTTGGTGAGTAAACCGCAGCACTTGATGAGAAAACTAAAGTCTTTACCGACTTTACTGACATAGCAGCAAGAAGATTAAGAGTGCCACCAACATTATTCTCGTAATACTTCAGGGGATTTTTTACAGACTCTTCCACAGACTTTTTTGCAGCTAAATGGATTACCCCATCTATACCTTGCAGCGCTTCAATTAATCTCTCTCGATCCAAAATATCGCCATCAACAACATCACGGAATTTTCCATCAACTCTTCTATGTAATCCATTTGAGAAATCATCATAGATACGAACGCTATAGCCCTGGCTTAATAGCTCGGTTGCGACATGGGCGCCGATATATCCAGCTCCCCCAGTAATTAAAATTTTACTCATGAGATGAAATCTCTAATCTGAATCGTCTCATCTCTTCCAGGTCCTACTCCAATAGCGCTCATTGGAGCACCTGAGATTTTCTCTAGAAACTTAATATAGCCCTGAGCATTAATAGGTAGATCTGAGAGCTTTCTTGCCTTGGAGATATCCTCACTCCAGCCAGGCAAGTATTCATAGATTGGCTTGGCATGATGGAAATCAGATTGTGAAGCTGGTAGCTCCTCAACTCTTCTGCCATCTATCTCATATGCCACACAGACTGGGATCTTCTCCCAACCAGTTAAGACATCTAGCTTAGTTAGGAAGAAATCAGTAAGGCCATTGATACGAACTGCATATCTAGCAATAGGGGCGTCATACCAACCACATCTGCGGGCACGTCCGGTAGTTACGCCAACTTCCCCGCCAATTGAGCGTAGCTTCTCGCCATCTTCATCGAATAACTCAGTAGGAAATGGCCCAGAGCCCACCCTTGTTGTGTAGGCCTTAACGATTCCAATAACTCTAGAGATCTTTGTTGGACCAATTCCAGAGCCAGTTGATGCCCCGCCAGCTGTGGGATTAGAGGAGGTGACAAAGGGATATGTTCCATGATCAACATCAAGCAGCGTTCCTTGAGATCCCTCTAGGAGAATATTCTCTCCTCGCTCCAGCGCTTGATTAAGAAGGAGAGAAGTATCGGTGACATAGGGTCTTAAAATCTCTGCATACTCTAAATACTCTTTTAATATCTCATCTATCTCAAGGCCTTTGCGGTTAAAGACTTTTACTAATACTTGATTCTTATCCTTTAGCGCCCCTTCAATCTTCTGACGCAGGATTGAAGTATCGAATAAATCTTGGACGCGAATTCCGATGCGATTAATCTTATCGGCATAAGCTGGGCCAATTCCTCGCCCAGTAGTTCCAATCTTTGCTTTTCCTAAGAATCGCTCTGAGACTTTATCTATGGTGCGGTGGTAGGGAGTTATTAGATGGGCATTAGTTGAGATTTTTAGATTTGAAGTATCAACGCCCCGCTCATTTAATCCCCGGATCTCCTCTAGTAAGACGGCGGGATCAATAACTACGCCATTTCCAATTACAGGTATACAAGTTGGAGTTAAAATCCCGGAAGGAAGGAGATGGAGGGCATACTTCTGATCACCAATAACTACGGTGTGGCCTGCGTTATTGCCGCCTTGATATCGGACTACATATTTAACTCTGTCACCGAGAATATCTGTTGCTTTTCCCTTGCCCTCATCGCCCCATTGAGCACCGAGTAAAACGATGGCTGGCATGTGATCTCTCCTACCGTGAGGATTACGGGCAATTTTCACACATTTACCCAGATAGGAGAAATCCCAGCCCAGAAGCTATAGCCCGATACGGGTTAGAGCGGTGCGGATAAGGAAGGAGGCGATAGTTCTTAGGATCTCAGAGCCCATCACCCTAATTAGATAGTCATAGAGATTGGTGCCAAAGAAGCCAATTGCTGGAGTGATTAAATGCATTTATGCCTTGCTTTCTATTCTGGTCTATTTCTCGCATCTGCGAAGGCGGGCAGTATCACTTATTGCTCTAATTAAAAATTTCTTCCCAAAGCAATAGTGGGGAAAACCTAGCGCTGGTAATCTGCCAACATGAATGAGGCGCTCTCAAATCTAGGTAGTGAGAATCGCACCTTTGCCCCTTCGCCAGAGTTTGCTGCTCAAGCAAATGTAAACTCTGATATCTATCAAGAGGCAGATAGAGATTACTTAGCCTTCTGGGAGAAGCAGGCAGAAAATCTCTACTGGCATAGAAAATGGGATCA
>JBMTBW010000050.1:0-3684 GCA_049430265.1 Candidatus Nanopelagicaceae bacterium
ATTAAAGTGCTCTTTCCATCATCAACGCTGCCGCAGGTAAGAAGGCGAACTATAGGTTTTGAAGAAGGTAAGGACATTAGAAATAGCCCTCCTTCTTTTTCTTCTCCATAGAATCTTCCTTATCTCCATCAATTAAGCGAGTTGCTCTCTCACTTAACTTCACAGCCATCACCTCTGCCACTACCTGCTCAAGTGTTATTGCATCTGATTCAACTCCAGCAGTTAGTGGATAGCAGCCAAGAGTTCTAAATCGAATCTTCTTCATCTCTGGCTTTTCATTATTGATTAATGGATAGCGATCATCATCTACCATAATTAATTGCTCACCACGCTTTACAACAGGGCGCTCTTTAGCGAAATAGAGTGGGTTTACCGGGATATTGTGAAGCTGGATATAGCTCCAGATATCAAGTTCAGTCCAATCGGAAATTGGAAATACTCGCATGCTTTGATCTGGCCGGATTCTTGGGTTATAGGTTCTCCAAAGCTCTGGCCGCTGCGCTCTTGGATCCCAGCGATGTCCTGACTCTCTAACGCTAAATAGCCTCTCCTTCGCCCTACTTTTCTCTTCATCACGGCGTGAACCACCAATTGCAGCATCAAAACCATATGAATCTAAAGCTTGGCGTAGCGCAACAGTTTTCATAACTCTGGTGTATTCAGATGCGGTAGTTGAGAAAGGAGTTACTCCATCGCGGACTCCATCTTGATTTGTGTGAGTCATTAATTTGATTTGATACTTATCAGCCATCTGGTCTCTAAATTCGATCATCTCGCGAAATTTCCAAGTGGTGTCGATATGCAGCATCGGAAAGGGAACTTGAGCTGGAAAGAATGCTTTTCTAATCAAATGAAGAACTACAGATGAATCTTTACCAATTGAATATAAAAAGACAGGGTTTCTAAAACTAGCTGCAGTCTCTCTAATTATTTCAATTGACTCATTTTCTAATGATTCAAGAATTTCAAGCGAGCTACGCATTAGGAAATCCTATTGGCCACAGCTCTATAAATCCTTTATTGGGAAAGTGAGAGTAAATTTGGCGCCTTTACCTAACTCTGATTCGACTTTAACTAGGCCGCCATGGGCTTTCATCACAGCATCAACGATTGATAAGCCGAGTCCCGTTCCCTCAGCCCCACTTCGCACTCGAGAGAGATCTGCTCTATAAAAGCGTTCAAATATTCTTTCCTGAGATTCAACTGAAATGCCAGGTCCGTTATCTGAAACAGAGATATAGGTCGCTAAATCATCCTGGCTAGCGCTCACAATTATCTTGCTTCCATCGGGAGTATGAATCTGGGCATTTGCCAGCAAATTAGCTATTACTTGATGGATTCGAAGGGAATCTCCCAGTAAAAATAGTTCTTCACTCTCAAGCTCGATAGAAATCTCGTGAGTATTTCTTGCAGCTCTTGCTGACTCCACAACCTCGTTAATTAGCCTGCCTACATCAACTGGCTCCATCAACATCTCAGGTGATTGATCCAGGCGAGCAAGAAGTAATAGATCTTCCACTAAAGATGACATTCGCACAGATTCATCTTCAATTCTCCGAATCAATTCACTCGTGTTTTCTTCACCCTTGATAGCTCCTTGACGGTGAAGTTCAGAAAAACCTCTTATCGCAGTTAGCGGGGTTCGAAGTTCATGTGAAGCATCAGCAACAAAGCGACGTAATTTATTTTCACTTTCAACCTTAACAGCAAATGCTTCTTCAATTCGAGCAAGCATCTGATTCAAAGCATATGTCAATCGGCCAACCTCAGTATCGGTTCGCGCTTCATCAAGTCGAGCAGAGAAATCACCTTTAGCAAAAGCCTCTGCAGTTTCTTCAACTGATGTCAATGGGCGAAGTGAGATATCGATAATTCTTCGAGCAATTAACCCTAAGAAGATCAAGACTATAAATCCCACAGCGAGAAAGAGAAAACGCAATTGATTCATAGCCCGCTCTACGCCATCTAGCGAGATTGCACATATAACACTTCCTAGACTTGAGGGAAGAAGGCGTGCTAAAACGCGATAATCACCACCTCTGCCTCCAGCATCTAGCGTAAAAGGTTTATCGTTATATTGGCTTACCTCAGCTGGAGTTATTCCAGCTACTAAAGTTTGGATTCTCTGCGGGCTTTGGATATCACCCACTGTTCCTAAAATGTTTCCAGAGGCATCAAGGAGTGTCACGCTTACCTCTGATGGCACATCACTTAAGGGCTCAAAGGGTTGAAAGAGGGGTTCTCTAGTATTTGTCTCCTCTGGCTCTGCTGCTATACCTGCACGATCCAGCCTTAAAAGTGAACCTCCAGCAACACTTTCTAACTGAACATCTACCTGGGCAATGAGAAAGGTGCGAAAAGCTGCTTGGGCTGCAAAATCTGATGCAGTAATAGCAAATGCCCCAAGTGCTACAACGCCTATAACTAACCTATTTCGCAGACTCCATTGACCTGGCCTTGGTTTGTATTTGCGAAAGGGTTGATTCATTAATTAATTCTTTGCTGGCAACCTCAAGCGATAACCAACGCCGCGAACAGTGTGAATAAGTGGTGGCTCAATCTGGTCAATCTTCTTACGCAAGTAAGAAATATAGGTCTCCACAATTCCAGCATCGCCACGGAAGTCATACTGCCAGACATGATCAAGGATCTGTGATTTTGAAACCACTCGATCAGCATTAATCATCAAGTATCTAAGAAGGATAAATTCTGTTGGAGAGAGATCAATTAGATTTCCAGCTCTTCTCACTTCATGGGTCGCCTCATTAAGCTCTAAATCAGCAAAGGAGATGAGCTCTTCATTAATTGATGTTTCAATAACTCCGGTTCTGCGCAGAAGTGCCCTAAGGCGAGCAACAAGTTCCTCTAAGCTAAATGGCTTTGTGACATAGTCATCGCCGCCAAGAGTTAAGCCTTTGATTTTATCTTCCGTTGTGTCTTTAGCTGTTAGGAAGAGAACGCCCACATCTTGTCCATCTGCGCGTAGTTTCTTGCAGACTTCAAAACCATCAAGATCTGGAAGCATCACATCAAGAATGAGCGCGTGTGGTTTGAACTCCTCAGCAACGCGCAAAGCCTCAGCCCCACTTGCTGCAGTGCGAACTTCAAAACCTACAAAGCGAAGACTTGTTGTAATAAGTTCGCTAATACTCTTCTCATCATCAACGACTAGGACCTTTTGGACCTTAACTTCATTTGTTGTGGTCATCGATGGCTCTTTCTTAACTAGAACTGTTGAATTCATTAGTAATCACCTCGAGGCCATCTTGTAGGGCTCACTTTAGAACTTCCTGAGAAGTAACTGGGTTATAGGGGCGAGTTTTGCCCCTTGCCAAGGGTGGGAATAGAAAAGGGGGTATCTGGGTTCTGGCTAGTGCAGTATTGAGCCACCTCGACTCAATCTTTTGACCGTAGGGGGCTCAATGTTGGAGGGTATCCCCCTTGGAATCCAATAGATAGCTTGAAGGAGCGTAAAGAGATGGCAAGAGCAGTCGGAATCGATCTGGGTACGACCAATAGTTGCGTATCCGTACTTGAAGGTGGCGAGCCCACCGTTATTGCAAACGCAGAGGGTGCACGCACTACCCCCTCGATCGTAGCCTTTGCAAAAAATGGCGAAGTATTAGTTGGAGAGGTCGCTAAGCGTCAGGCAGTTACCAACGTTGATCGCACCATCCGCTCAGT
>JBMTBW010000051.1:0-3643 GCA_049430265.1 Candidatus Nanopelagicaceae bacterium
GTAACACTTCCATCAGGAACCGAAATGGTTATGCCTGGTGACAACACTGCAATGACTGTGACTCTAATCCAGCCAGTTGCGATGGAAGAGGGTCTGCGTTTTGCTATCCGCGAAGGTGGACGCACTGTTGGCGCAGGTCGTGTAACAAAGATCGTTAAGTAGAGAAAAAAGAAGTAATTAAATGGGGCGCGCTAAGCGCCCCATTTAAAACAAGAAGCACTTAAGTAGAAGCGAGGGAATGAAAATGGCGGGACAGAAGATCCGCATCAGGCTCAAGGCCTATGACCATGAGGTGATTGACTCTTCAGCGAAGAAAATCGTTGAAACAGTTGAGCGCACAGGGGCAACGGTCGCAGGCCCAGTTCCGCTGCCTACTGAGAAGAACACCTATTGCGTGATTCGCTCGCCACATAAATACAAAGATAGCCGCGAACATTTTGAGATGCGCACCCATAAGCGTTTAATCGACATCATCGATCCAACTCCTAAGACAGTTGATTCTTTGATGCGTCTTGATCTTCCTGCTGGCGTCGATATTGAGATTAAGCTCTAAGGGGACCTCACTATGACAACTACTCAATCAAAGGGCAGCGCCATCAAGGGAATCCTTGGGCTCAAGCTCGGTATGACTCAAGTCTTTGATGAAAATAGCCAAGCTATTCCGGTAACGGTTGTTCAGGCAGGTCCATGTGTTGTGACTGCGATCCGCACTCTGGAAAAAGATGGATATGAAGCTGTGCAATTGGCCTTTGGCGCAATTGATCCAAGAAAAGTTTCCAAGCCAGAATCTGGTCAATTTGCTAAAGCTGGAGTTACTCCAAGAAAGTTTGTCGCAGAGCTAAGAACAGCTAGCGCTTCTTCCTACACTGTTGGACAAGAAGTTAAAGCAGATGTTTTTGCAGCTGGCGAAATTGTTGATGCCCAAGGAACATCTCTGGGTAAGGGATCAGCTGGTGTTATGAAGCGCCACAATTTCAGAGGTTTTGGCGATGGCCATGGTGTTGAGAGAAAACACCGCACCTCAGGATCGATCGGTAACCGCACCACACCTGGACGCGTATTTAAAGGAAAGCGCATGATGGGTCGTATGGGCGTTGAGACCGTTACAGTTCAAAACTTAACTGTGCAAGCCGTTGATGTTGAGAAATCACTAATTCTTATTAAAGGCGCAATTCCTGGAAGAACCGGGGCGCAGGTCTTTATTCACTCAGCTTCAAAGAAGGCTCTTAGTGAAGTTATTAATAAGGCAGGTGCATAAAGATGTCGCTAACAATTGAAATTAAAGATGCAAAAGGTGCAAAGGCTGGAACCTTTGATCTTCCTGCAGAAATTTTTGATGTTCAAGTAAATGTGCCACTAATTCATCAAGTAGTTACAGCTCAGCTAAATGCTGCAAGAGCTGGAACTGCTAAGGCAAAAAACCGTGGTGAGGTTAGCGGTGGTGGTAAGAAGCCTTTCAAGCAGAAGGGAACAGGAAGAGCTCGTCAGGGTTCAACTCGTTCTCCAAATCAGCGCCATGGTGGCGTTGCTCAAGGACCAGTTCCTCGTAAATACGATGAGCGCACTCCTAAGAAAATGATTAAGGCAGCACTTTCTGGCGTTCTCTCAGATCGTGCAAGAAATGAGCGAATCCATATCGTTTCAACCATTGTTGAAAGCGTTAATAGCAAAGCTGCTATCGCTGCAGTTCGCCAATTCTCAGATCGTCGCCGAGTACTTGTTGTTCTAGCTCATGGCGAAGAGGCTTCATGGCGCTCACTTCGCAATGAAGAAGATTTACATCTAATCCGTCAGGATCAGCTAAATGCCTACGATGTTGTAGTTGCTGATGACTTGGTATTTTCCAAAAAAGCTATTACTGACTTTGTTGCAGGTCCAAGCAAAGGCAAAAGCGTTACAGCAAGAGCCTTTGAATCAGAGTTAGAGGAGGCCTTGGCATGAGAGATCATCGCGAAGTTCTAATTGCTCCTGTGGTTTCAGAAAAATCATATGGCATGCTCGATGAGAATAAGTACACCTTCATCGTTGCACCTGATGCCAATAAGACTGAGATCAAGATTGCCGTTGAGAAGATTTTCAAAGTTCGTGTTCTTAAAGTCAACACAATGAACCGTGAGGGCAAGAGCAAGATCACTCGTTATGGAGTTGGAAAGCGAAGCGATACAAAGCGCGCGATTGTGCAAATCGCAGCTGGAGATCGCATCGACATCTTTGGAGGCCCTGTCTCCTAGTAATAGGCGATGGGATTAATAAGAAAAGGGATATGACATGGCACTTCGTAAGTTAAGACCGGTAACGCCGAGCTCTCGTGGCCAGAGCGTTTCCGACTTTGCTGAGATCACCCGATCTACTCCAGAGAAGTCACTTATTCGTCCGATTAATTCTCGCGGTGGTCGTAACGCCTCAGGCAAGATCACAACTCGTCATCAAGGCGGCGGACATAAGCGCGCATATCGCGTAATTGATTTCTTGCGTAATGATAAAGATGGCGTTCCTGCAGTTATCGCACAAATTGAATACGATCCAAATCGCTCTGCCCGCATTGCACTTGTGCATTTTGCTGATGGCGAGAAGCGCTACATCATCGCTCCTCTTGGCGTTGAGCAGGGAACAAAGATTGAAAATGGCCCAACTGCAGATATTAAGCCTGGCAATAACTTGCCGCTAAGAAATATTCCAGTTGGAACAATGATTCATGCCATTGAAACTCGCCCAGGTGGGGGAGCAAGAATTGCTAGATCTGCTGGCGCATCTGTGCAACTTGTTGCAAAAGATGGTCCATATGCCCAGCTCCGTATGCCATCTGGCGAAATTAGAAATGTTGATGTCAGATGCCGCGCAACAATCGGTGTTGTTGGTAATGCTGAGCAATCAAACATTAACCATGGAAAAGCTGGACGTATGCGCTGGAAAGGCCGTCGTCCAACAGTTCGTGGTGTTGTTATGAACCCAGTTGATCACCCTCATGGTGGTGGAGAAGGAAAGACCTCTGGAGGTCGCCATCCTGTTTCACCTTGGGGTAAACCTGAGGCTCGTACTCGTAAGAAAAAATCTAGTGATCAATTGATCATTCGTCGTCGTCCAGCTAATAAGAGCCGATAAGGAGCCCTGAAACCAAATGCCACGTAGTTTGAAGAAGGGTCCCTTTGTGGATCTACACCTGGAAAAGAAGGTGGATGAACAGAATGCGAAGAACACCAAGAGCGTTATTAAAACTTGGTCACGTCGCTCAATGATTACTCCATCAATGATTGGTCACACCATCGCAGTCCATGATGGACGCAAGCATGTTCCGGTCTATGTCACAGAGGCAATGATTGGTCACAAGCTCGGTGAGTTTGCACCAACAAGAACATTTAGAGGACACGTCAGACAAGAAGATCGGACGGTGACCCGTGCCGAGTAATACTCCTTTAGTAGCTAAAGCATCACTTAGCTCAATTCGTGTAACTCCTCAGAAAGCTCGTCGCGTAGTAAATATGATCCGCGGCCAGAGAGCTGATGAGGCGCTAAGAATTGCTAAGTTCTCACCACAGATTGCAGTAAGTGAAGATCTATATTCACTACTTAACTCTGCTGTGGCAAATGCTAAGCAGAAAAATCCTGCAATTAGAGATGCCTCAGAGCTCTGGGTAACCGAGGC
>JBMTBW010000052.1:0-3577 GCA_049430265.1 Candidatus Nanopelagicaceae bacterium
CGATCGCCAATATAAATTGCGCCGTTATCAATTTCTTCTAAGCCGGCAAGCATGCGAAGCGATGTTGACTTTCCACATCCTGAAGGTCCTACTAAAACCAAAAACTCACCATCATTGACGGTGAGATTTAATTTATCGACTGCAGGAGCTGTAGTTCCAGGATAGATGCGTGATGCATCTTTAAATACAACTGATGCCATTTCTTTTTCTCTCTTCCTTCTCCGGGCAGGTACGTGCCCGACGATCCGTTGGATGAAGCAAGTCCACTTACGTGGCTGGGCGAAGAGTAGCGCCGAGTTGAGCGTGGGGAAAGGGGTGCTCAGGCGTGATTTAGCCTCAAAGGCACTACTTCTTATACCCTTGGGACCCTAATGGACCCTGGTGGTGCTAACCCTTTTACCCTTCAAGACCTTGCTCTAGATATCTCGGTCGTAGCCTTCTTCATTGCCCTGGGGGCGCTCTTTGTCGCTGCTGAAATTGCCCTGATCTCACTTAGGGAGGGTCAGTTAAAGGCCCTAGCTGAAAAGAGTAAGCGCGGAGCAAAGGTTGCCGATCTGGCCTCACACCCGAATCGCTTTCTAGCAGCAGTTCAAGTTGGAGTGACCTTTAGTGGATTTCTCTCAGCTGCCTTTGGCGCAGATCGCCTAGGAGATTACTTAATTCCTGCACTCGAAGATGCAGGTTTAAGCACTTCAATTAGTGAAACCATTTCTTTAGTTGGCTTAACACTTGTTATTGCCTACTTCTCGCTAGTTTTTGGTGAGTTAGTACCAAAGCGAGTGGCGCTTCACTCCAGCGAAAAGATTGCGCTCTTTGTTGTCACTCCGGTATCTGTGACTGCTCGCCTATTTCGTCCTTTAATTTGGCTACTCTCACACTCATCTGATTTAGTCTTGAAGTTATTTGGAATTGATCCAAAGGCATCTCGCGAAGATATCTCTGAAGAAGAGCTAGTGGATCTAGTAACTGGCCATAAAGCGCTAACAGAGGAAGAGAGCGATATTGTTGAAGAGGTCTTTAATGCAAGTGAGCGTCTCGTTCATGAAGTTATGGTGCCAAGAACTGAAGTTGATTTCCTTGATGCCAATTTACTAGTCAGTGATGCCATTTTGATGGCAGTTGAGAAGGCTCACTCTAGATATCCAGTGGTGCGGGGAAGTAGTGATGAAGTCATTGGCTTTATCCATGTTAGAGATCTTCTTGATCCTGAGCATTCAGGAAAAGGCATAGCTATTATGAATTTGGTGCGCAGCATTATGTTCTTGCCTGGAACTAAAGGTGTTCTGCCTGCGCTATCTGAAATGCGCGCTGCTCGTCAGCAAATTGCCATAGTTCTCGATGAATATGGTGGAACTGATGGAATTGTTACTTTAGAGGACTTAGTTGAGACTTTAATCGGTGATATTCATGATGAATATGATGGCCATGAGGTCGAAGTCTCAAATCAGAGCCGCACCGGTGACTATGAAATTGATGCTCTTATTTCACTTGAGGATTTAGCTGAGCAGACTGGCATTGAAATCCCAGAGGGTCCCTATGAAACTCTCAGCGGCTATGTGATGCATGAGCTGGGAAGAATCCCGCAACTGCACGATGTAATCCACCTAGCCGGGATGAGGCTGACAGTCTTGAGTTTAGAGGGCAAGCGCGTTGGAACTGTCTTAATCTCAAAATTACATACTCAAGATAAAAATTGAGAAGATAGGGCCATGAAGCGCGTCCTATCTGGGATTCAACCCACAGCAGATTCATTTCACCTCGGCAATTACTTAGGTGCGGTCAAGCAATGGGTTGAGCTGCAGAGCGAGAATGATGCTTTTTATTGTGTCGTTGATCTTCACGCGCTAACAGTTGAGACAGATCCACAAGTATTAAGGAAGCGAACACTTCTTGCAGCAGCGCAATTAATTGCCCTTGGCCTTGACCCAGATAAGTGCACGCTATTTATTCAATCTCATGTGCCAGAACATAACCAGCTTGGCTGGGTCCTTGAGTGTATGGCTGGATTTGGTGAAGCAAATCGAATGACACAATTTAAAGATAAGTCACAGAAGAGTGGGGCTGAAAGAACTGTTGTTGGACTATTCACCTATCCAATTCTTCAAGCAGCTGACATCATGCTTTATCAAGCAAATAGAGTTCCAGTTGGTGAAGATCAGAGACAACATATTGAACTAACCCGAGACCTAGGCCAGAGATTTAATTCAAGATATGGGCAGACCTTTACAATTCCAGAGGCTCACATTATTAAATCTGCAGCAAAGATTAATGATCTCCAAGATCCAAATGCCAAGATGAGTAAGTCATCTGCGTCAAATTCTGGAGTAATCGATATCTTGGATTCAGCAGAAGTTAATGTGAAGAAGATAAAGAGCGCAGTTACCGATGCAGGCAAAGAAGTAAAGTTTGATGAGAAGGAAAAGCCGGGGATATCAAACCTCTTAACTATCCACTCAGCCCTTAGTAATAGAGCTATCTCTGATATTGAAAATGAGTTTGCTGGCAAAGGCTATGGCGACTTTAAGTCCGCTGTAGCTGAAGTGGTTACCTCATACTTTGCCCCAGTTAAGAAGCGCACTGAGGAGCTTTTATCCGATGAAGCTCACCTATTAAATATCTTGGAGCAGGGAAGACAGAAAGCTAGAGCTGTTGCTGCAGAGACTTTAGCTAATACCTATTCAGCTCTAGGGTTGGTACCAAGCTCTTTTAAGGGAAAGTAAGTTATGAAATCTAGAGCGCTTTTGATAGCGCTTACTGTTTCATTATTTTCTCCATTCACTCCAGCCATTGCCGCAGAACCAAAAGTTGCTATCGCTTATGACATTGGATTTCTTGGAGATAACTCGTTCAATGATGCAGTTCACCTAGCTCTTAAAGCTGCGAAGAAAAAGTATGGATTAGTTGAGCCATTTGTTCGTGAGGTTCCGACAAATGGAACCGCAGTAGATCGCCTCACACGATTGCGATTTTTAGCAAAGAGTGGTTACACGCTAATAATTGCTGTTGGTCCGGGATATAGACAGACAGTAGCTCGGGTATCACAGGAATATACTGAGACTCAATTTGCAATTATTAATGACAAATCCATTGCTCAGCTCAATGTTTCAAATGTCTACTTTAGAGAAGACCATGGTGCCTATCTTGCAGGGATATCAGCAGCGAATCTTTCAAAGCGTAAATCAATTGCATTTATTGGAAGCGAACCTGAACTTCTTGAAAGCTTCACAAAAGGAGCAAGAATCAATTTTCCAAAGATAAAAATAAAGAATATTTCCTATCCGGATTCTGTTGAATCTTTGCGAAGTCAATTAAGTGGAGTAGATATCGCTTATTCAACTTGGGATGGAGATTCTTCAGTTGTAGCGGTTATAAGTGAGGGTTTTGCGGGGAAAATTAAATTGATTTCAGAGATCCCAGATCAATATTTTGCTCAAATTCCACAGACAAAGTCAATTGTTGTCGCAACGGTTTCAAAGCAAATGACTAAACCTATTTCACAGTTAGTTTCAGCAGCACTTGAATCTCGTGCAATTATTGACGTTCTCGATGATGCTGAAGGGATTTATGGCCGGGAATA
>JBMTBW010000053.1:0-3567 GCA_049430265.1 Candidatus Nanopelagicaceae bacterium
CCAGGGGCTTCATATATAACAGGACAAGCAATTGTTGTTGATGGCGGTAATTCCATTAAGGAGGAGCGAGCTTGAAAATACGTCCAGCAAAGCGCGAGGAAGTTGGTGAGGTACTACAACTAATCCAAGATTTAGCCACTTATGAAAAAGCCCCGGAACAAGTTGAAGCAAGCAAGGAAGACTTGCTTAATACGATATTTGTCAAAGATCCCAGAGTCTTTTGTGATTTAGTTGAGGTTGATGGCCAGGTAGCAGGAATGGCTATATGGTTTCTTAATTACTCTACTTGGCAGGCAAAACACGGGATTTACTTGGAAGACCTCTTCATTAAACCTGAATATCGGGGGCGAGGTTATGGAAAAGCACTCTTAAAGCATTTGGCAAAAATATGCGATGAAAAAGGCTATGGTCGCTTGCAATGGTGGGTTCTTGATTGGAATTCGCCGGCAATAGAGTTTTATAAAAGCTTTGGAGCTGAAGCTATGGATGAATGGACGGTCTATCGAACTTCAGGCCAGGCTCTTAAAGATCTAGGAAACTAACTCGCCTTCAAAGTAGACCTCATTTAGGTTCCATTTTTCATCAAAGGTGAGAAAGTTTGCTTTTTTCCCAACAGCAATATCGCCAACAAGATTTTCCCCTAGCAATTCAGCTGGATTTGTGGAAAAAAAGTTAACTGCAGTAATTAATTCAAGATTAAGGCTATTCATCGCATTCTTAAAGGCCTTATCCATAGTCAGCATACTTCCAGCAAGAGCTCCAGTACTACTTAATCGAGCAACCCCATCTGAAACCTTCACAGGTAGTTCACCTAATTGATATCCACCATCAGGATTTCCAGCAAACGGCGCTGCATCGGTAATGGCGATGATTCGTTTTGGTGCTCGAGTTATAATCTCTTTTAGAATGTCAAAGGGAACATGAACGCCATCTAAAATTAACTCTAAGTAGAGCGAGCTTTGATTTAGGCTAAAACCTGCAAGACATTCTTTGTCATCTAAATCTTTTCTCATACCGTTGTAGAAATGAGTAACGCTAGTTGCTCCATTTAGTATCGATTGCTTAACATCTGCAGATGTTGCTGCGCTGTGTCCAATAGCAACTTTCACATTAAGTTTCGAAAGGTATGAAATTGCCTCAAGCGCCCCAGTAATTTCGGGAGCTATTGTTATGTAGCGTACCTTGCCACTAGAGATAAATTCTTTTAAATCTTCCATTCTTGGCGAATGTAAATACTCTTCTTTATGTGCTCCACAGTGAATATGCGACAGGTATGGACCTTCAAGATGAATACCAACTAGATTCTTACCAAGATTTAATCTAGCGATTTTTGCTTTAATTGAATCAACTGGCTCAGAGATAAAACTTGCCAGCAAAGTTGTGCTTCCATGCCTTAGATGAAACTCAGCTCCCCTAGGATCTAGAGATAGGTCATAGCCGCCTCCGCCATGACAATGGATATCTACAAAGCCTGGAATTACTACCCCGCTTAGTGGTCTGGCTCCAGCTGCTTGGCCGCTCTCTATCTGAGTAATCACGCCATTTTCAACAGTTAGAGTCATCCCTTCATAAGTTCTTTGAGAGGTAGCAAGATGTGAGGCAAAGAACTTCATAGGGCTCATAATGGCAGTTTTTCGCCCTTTTTCACCAAAGTGTTATCAATCTGAGGCTGAAAACGCCTTCTCTCAAGGGTTTAAGGCCGATACGGTAGGGCTCTTCTCTCACCCTCGAGAGAACAAAATAGGAGAACTAATGTCTTTGAAAAAAACACTTACTGCGGCAGCAGTAGCGCTAACTTCATTTGCGCTAGTTATATCTGGAACAACTGCAGCGAGCGCTGCAAAAGTTCCATCATCAAAAGCAAAAGCTGGAGATGAGTGCGGACGCGCTGGAATGGTTGCTAAGGCTCGCGGCGTAGAGGGCTCAAACCTCACCTGCACCAGAGTTACCATCGGAACAGCTGCTGGCAGCCTTCGTTGGTGGTACCCAGATCTAAAGCCGCTTACCACAATTGATTGGACAGTACCTGCAGGTCCCGGAGGATACTCAGCAACAACTGATGCAATTTCAAAAACTCTAATTGCAGAAGGTTTGCTAACTACAAGCACCACAGATTTCAAGCCTGGCGCTGGTGGAACTACTGGTCTTGCGCACTTCCAGACCATTAAGGGCAAGCAGAATTCAGCTCTTATTATTGGTATTGCACTAACAGGCGGAATGGCTCAGGTTGCAAATAAGAACACATCAGATCTTCTTGCATCTGTTCCAATTGCGCGAGTAATGCGCGAATACAACGCAATCTTCGTTCCAGCTAATTCCAAGTACAAGACTTTGAATCAGTTTGTAAATGACGTTAACACCAATGGACGTGCTATTGCGGTCTCAGGTGGAAATGTCGGCGGCGTTGATCATCAAGTAATTGGCGCTCTTCTTAAGACCGCTAATGTTCCAATCTCCAAGCTCAACTATGTTGTTGGTACCGGATCAGAGCCACTTACTAAGGTTCTAAGCGGAGCAGCCCCAGTTGGAGTTATCGGAATCGTTGATGTTCTGCCATATGTTGCAGATAACAGACTACGCATTCTTGGAATTTCATCCCCTAAGCCAATCGCTGGCGTAAAGGGCAAAACCTTTATTCAGCAGGGATATAACTTGGTTTATGGAAACTGGCGCGGAGTTATGGCACCAGCTGACATAAGCGAAGCCAATCGCCTTAACTTTGTAAAGGTTATGGATGTAATGCGTTCTACCGATACTTGGAAGCAAGTTCTTGCAACCAATAAGTGGTATGACGAATTTGCTGGCGGCAAGGATTTCACCGCCTTCTTAAAGACCCACATTCCGGAGATAAAGGCATTTATCGCTGAAATCGGTCTATAAAAAACTTAATAAGTAGATGATTAAAGTAACCCGAGCAGTACTTGCTGAAGCGATTTTTGCCTTAGCATTTCTACTGCTCGGGTTATTTGTTTTGTATGACGCCTTTACCTTGGAAGAGCCTGGGGTTTACTCGGTCGTTAGCCCGAAGACTTTTGAGTTAATAATTGGTTTCTTTACAACATTTGTAGCCCTACTTTTAATTATCCAAGTCCTGCGAGGCAAGCTAGGAATCGCTGAAGGGACTGAAGCTGGAACGCCTTTACTTCGTCCTGATATCAAAACCATGTCAATTCTTCTAGTTTCAATTCTGATTCATATCCTTTTACTTGAGCCTGCCGGATATATAGCAGCTGCTTCTCTAACCTTCTTTGGAGTGGCATATGCATTTGGATCTAGAAAGTATTTGAAAGATATTTTAATTTCCTTTGTTTTTGCAGTAGTTGTCTACTTCGTCTTTTCTAAAGGTCTGAGAATCTTCTTGCCCGATGGAATTTTTGAAAACTTACTTGGCCTTGCCAAAGAAGTTGAGGGATAAGTGGGAAATCTAGATTTATTACTTGAAGGCTTTTCAAGCGCCTTAACTGCCCAGAATCTGCTCTATGGATTACTTGGAACCTTTCTTGGAACGCTAGTTGGAGTCCTTCCAGGAATTGGTCCTGCCCTTGCTATTGCACTTCTTCTGCCCGT
>JBMTBW010000054.1:0-3517 GCA_049430265.1 Candidatus Nanopelagicaceae bacterium
TCTTTTGCCTTTGCTCTATATCCAAGGATTAATACTGTTAGCAGGATTACTAGCTTTATCCCGACCTGGGTGTGATTAACAGAATCCCATCTCATTGGATCTGCCTCATTTAAGGGATAGCGGATCCCCACAAGACCAAGGCCTGCAACGAGTGCTAATAGAGAGGAGTGGAGTACTCCTTTATTAAGGCTCTTTGAGGAGGCTAAAAGACCTCCAAGAAGGCCTGCCATTCCTATGAAGTGGAGGATAAGAAGGAGAGAACGGGTGATTTCCATAGGTTTAACTCTAGCTGCCGATACCAATTTGTTATCTAAAGATGATGGCTTTCACCCCTATTCAGGCGTAGGTTCCCGTATGTCTGGGGCCCATCGGGGGCCACCGGAGAATAGGAAGTTCGATGTCGAACGAAGTTACCGAGAACGGCGTATCGCGACGCACAGTTCTTAAAGGCGCAGCCCTTGGTGGTATCGGTCTTGTTGGTGGAGGAACTCTTCTAACAAGTTGCGGTAGCGATGAGGCAAGTGGTCCAGTTACTTTCACAGCTAGAACAAATGATGAAACTGGTCTAAAGATTGCGCAAGCCCTAGCCGATGCCTATACGGCAGAGACAGGCAATGAAGTAACAATGCAAGGTTCTGGAGATACCAATGCTTTCCAAGATGGAATCTCACAGTATCTACAAGGAACACCAGATGATGCATTCCAGTGGATGGCCGGATTTAGAACTAACTTCCGCGCTGATCAAGGTCTGCTAGTTGATCTTTCAGAGAATATTTCAAACCTTGGCGATCAGATGCCAGCAGGTTTCGTCAGTGGCGCAACAAATCCATCTGATGGTAAGCAATACATCATCCCAACAACTTGGTATCCATGGGGTCTTCACTATCGTAAATCAACAATGAGCGAGCTTGGACTAGATCCAGAAAATATCGCCACATGGGATGATTTCATGAAGCTTCTAGAAGGAACCCAGAAGAAGGGCCTTATCGGATATGCCATGGGAGATAAGGGCGGATGGGAAGCGATGGGAACATTCTCCATCCTCAACGTTCGTATCAATGGCTATGACTATCACATTGATCTCCTAAATGGTCGCCAGAAGTGGACCGATCAGAAGACCATCGATGTATTCAATCAATTCGCAACACTTATCCCTTATATGAATAAGAACTTCCTCGATATTTCATGGGATGGAATGCGCGATCTTCTACTACAGAAGAAGTGCGGAGCGATGATGATGGGCTCCTGGTGGGCTAATGACTTCTTGGCTAAATCACAGGAAGATTACGATGATCTATGGATCGTTCCATTCCCAGAGATCAATCCTGAATTCGGCCGTGATTCAATTGATGCACCAGTTGATGGAGTTTGCGCTGCAACTAATGGCTCAAATCCTTCAGGTGGAGCAGCATTTGCTGAGTGGTGTGGCTCAGAGGCAGGAATGCTTGCAGCACAAGCTGCTGGAGATACCTCTCTCTATGCAAATAGCCGCCTAGATACTTCAGGTTATGACGCATTTAATAAGCAGAAGCTTGCTGTTATCGGTGAAGCGAAGAACGTTATGAACTTCCTTGATCGTGATTGCCGCAATGACTTCGCAGGCACAACAGTTGGACCTGCTATCCAGAACTTCTTAAAGAATCCTAAGGATGTCAATGGCATCGTTGATTCAATGCAAGAAGCATGGGATGCGCTGCCTGAACTAGCTTAGGCTAGAGTAATTGCATGACCCTGACGGCGGCGAAGAGTAAATCTCGCCGCCGTCGGGCATTTACTAGAGGTGATCGCTTCACCCTCTCCATGTTTGTTGGAGTGCCAGCTTTTCTGCATATTGTCTGGGTTTGGATTCCTGCTCTATTAACTATCGCTCTCTCATTCACTTATTGGAATGGCGTTCAGCTCTCAAATATTCGCTGGGCAGGCCTTGCCAACTACGACACAATCTTTACTGCATCGGCGCAATTCTGGCCGGCGATGAGAAACAATACTTACTGGCTCCTCTGGTTTTCATTTATTGCAACCCCGCTTGGAGTATTGCTGGCCTATCAGGTAGATCGAAGAATTAGAGGCCATAAGATCTATGAATCTGTTTATTACATCCCAGTAGTTCTATCACTTGCTGTAATTGGAATTATCTGGCGCTTCATGCTTGGGCCAACCGGACTTGTTCAAGTGCTTCTTGGCTATCCTGGAATTGAAGATGCCATTCCGATCTTTGGAAACTACTCCATTAATACCTATGTGATCTTATCTATCGCCTCTTGGCGCCATATCGGATACATCATGCTTCTTTATTTAGCAGGGTTAAAATCTGTTGATCCATCACTTCGTGAAGCAGCTGCTATCGATGGGGCAACAGAGTGGCAGAGCTTTAGAAAAGTTGTTCTTCCTGCGATGAAGCCAGTGAATGTGATCATTATTGTGATCACTGTAATTGAGTCTCTAAGAGCCTTTGATCTGATCTATATCATCTATGGCACATCAACTGGATGGCCGATCTTAGGTATGTTGGTATTTCAAAATATCTATGGCCAATCAGCCTCGATGCTAGGTGCGGCATATGCCGTAATTCTTCTCCTTCTTAGTATTACTCCGATCGTCTTTTATCTACGCACAGTGTTTAGGGATGATGTATGAGTAGCTCAATAGTTAGAGATCAAAAGTATAAGAATCGCCAGAAGCGTAAAGATGCGATCATCACTATCTTTATAGCGCTCTTTGCCTTTATCTGGATGATTCCAATTCTCTGGACCTTCTGGACCTCACTTAGACCATATGAAGACATTATTCAAAAGGGAGTCTGGTCGAGGCCAGATACTCTTAATTTTGCCAACTATGTTGATGCCTATCGCCAGATGGAGATCTGGGGATATTTAAGTAATTCATTTATCGTTGCAATACCTTCAGTGATATTGACCCTCTTTTTTGGCTCACTACTTGCCTTTGTTATCACTAGATACTCATTTAGATTTAATCTCTATCTCCTGCTGCTATTTACTGCTGGAAACCTTCTTCCAGTCCAGCTGGTCTATGCCCCGTTATTTAAGATGTATATCTGGTTTGGTGATTTAGTAGGAAATAGAAATGTGCTCTATGACAGCTATATCGGACTTATCTTGATCCATGTCGCACTTCAAGTCGGCTTTGCCACCTTTGTTATGAGCTCTTATATGAAGACTATCCCTAAAGAGATTTCAGAGTCTGCTCTAGTTGATGGGGCTTCAGTATTTAGACATTACTGGTCTGTAATCTTGCCGCTACTTAGGCCGCCACTTGCAGCTCTCTCAGTACTTATGACTACCTGGATCTATAACGAATTCTTCTGGGCCATTGTGATGATTAAGAGTGATTCAAAGCGGCCAATTACCTCTGCCCTTGGCAGGCTACAAGGCGAGTATGTAACTGACTTTAATCTCCTTGCAGCTGGTGCGATTATGGCTGCTCTTCCAACGCTAATAATCTTTATGATTCTTAAGCGCCAATTCGTCTCTGGTTTAACTCTAGGTTCAACAAAGGG
>JBMTBW010000055.1:0-3417 GCA_049430265.1 Candidatus Nanopelagicaceae bacterium
ACCATATCTCCAAACCACATGTGGGCCATCTCATGAAGAATTGTGTTGGCTCTTGCGTTATACATCCGCTCTGTTACTTTGGAGCGAAATACTAAGAGGTCCTCTCTAAAAGTAACAGCGCCAGCATTTTCCATAGCGCCCCAGTTAAAGTCCACCACAGCAATCTGATCGTATTTATCAAAGGGATATGCCAGACCAAATACCTCTTCAAAGTAGGCAAAGCCTTGTTTAGTAATCAGGAAGATCTCATCAGAATCAAGATGTTCAAATAGGGATTTGCGACAGTAAATTCCAAGCGGAATACTCTTCTTGCCTTCATACTTATCATGAATGAAGGAGTAAGGACCTGCTACGAGAGCTGTGATGTAGGTTGACATAATTGGGGTAGTAGTGAATTCCCACTTCTTTTTATCCCCAAGATCACTTACCTGCTTTACTGGATTATTTGAAATCACTTGCCAATGAGCTGGAGCTATTGCAGTGAATGAAAAAGTGGCCTTTAGATCTGGTTGATCAAAGCAGGGATACATATTTCTGATAAATGCAGTCTCACCTTGAGAGTAGAGATAGACCTCGTTATCAACTGGATCTACCGAGCGCTGCAAACCTTCACCGCTCTTGGAGTAAATCGCCTCAATTTCAATTACTAATTCATTGCTGGCTTGAAGATTTTTTAGAAATACGCTCTCGCCATCATAATTTGAAACATCAACGCTTTGACCATTAAGGGTTGCCGAGATGATCCTCTTTCCAACTGCATCGATAAAGCTCTCATAACCAACCTTGTTGCAATCAAAGTTGACTTTGGTGGTGGCTATGAAGCTCTCTGCCCCCCCGCTTACATCAAGTAAGACCTCATAGTGCTTAATAGATAGGTGAGAGGAGCGTTCAGCGGCTTCAGCGCGCGATATGTTATTTCCAGGCATGCGCGTATCCAAGCAGAGATGGCACTCTTTGCCACTATGGCCAGCCAAGAATCTCAGGAGTTTCGCTTAAGAAGCTTTCGCCTGCGCGGTGAGCGGATGACCAAAGCCCAGGCTGGAGCCATTGATGAGCATTTAGGTGAGTATGAAATCCAGCTAGATCGCCCAATTGAACTATCGAAGATATTTCCAAAGGATAAATATAAAGAGATTGTCTGTGAGATTGGAAGCGGTATGGGTGAGGCTAGCTCTCAGATTGCCTTTGAAAATCCAGAGAGCGGATATTTAGCAGTAGAGGTTCATAAGCCCGGAATCGGAGCTCTGCTAATTCGAGCAAACAATCTTGGAATTAAGAATTTAAGAGTAATTAATGAAGATATCTATCTAGTCTTAAGGGATTACATCCCAGATTCAAGCTTTGATGCCTTTCACATCTTCTTTCCAGATCCATGGCCAAAGCGGCGTCAACATAAGCGTCGTCTATTAAGTTCTGAATTTATAGAGACCTTAGCTACAAAGCTAAAACCTGGTGGTCGAATTAATGTTGCAACAGATTGGCAGCCTTATGCAAAAGAAATAGAGTCAAACTTTGCTAACAGTAAAAGTTTTAATGGTGGAGTAATCCAGCGCCCAACATGGAGGCCTTTAACTAAGTTTGAATCGAAGGGTCTTGGCAAAGAGCATCTAGTGACAGATCTGCAATACTTTAAGAATTAAAGTTGGCCTTTTTCTTCATACTTTGAAATTAAACCAATTCTTCTTATATGGCGCTCATCACTGCTAAAAGGTGTTGAAAGAAAAGTATCCACTAGCTCTAAACAGAATTTTTCATCATGCATTCTGCCGCCAAGAGATATGACATTGGCATCGTTATGCTGCCTAGCAAGCTTTGCAATCTCAACGCTCCAAACCAGCGCTGCTCTTACCCCTTTAACTTTATTTGCTGCCATCTGCTCGCCATTTCCTGAGCCCCCGAGAACAATGCCAAAAGAGCCCGGATCTTTTGCAGTTGCAAGCGCTGCTGGAATACAGAACTCTGGATAGTCATCGAGCGGATCAAAGCTATGTGGCCCATGATCTGTTACTTGATGGCCTTGGCTTTGAAGATGAGCGATGATTTTTGCTTTAAATTCCAGCCCGGCATGATCACTGCCAATATGAATCTTCATAGGGCTACCTTCTCAAATAAAAATAAGAACCGCTGGCATTTCTACCAGCGGTTCTTATACGAAGGGGGAGAGAAATGAACTTATCTAGGCTAAAGCCTTATTTGCCGCCACGTCCGTGACCCTTTTTGCCAAAGCCTTTAAAAGCCTTGCCAATTTTGGCTTCGTTATTGACCATAGCAGTAATTCCAGCTGTTAACTTTGATTTGAGCGCAGTGGCTCGCTCAGCACTTAGCTTTCCATCAGCTACGGCAGCATCGATTTTCTTACTTTCATATGCCACCAGAGCTGCGATTAACGCATCTTTCTTATCGCCTGCGATAGCGGCAAGTGTTTGACCTGCCTTACGTTTGGCTTCAAGAGTTGCTGCATCAATGCCAAGAGCATCAGTAATTACTTTGATTCGCTCAGCTTTTGCTGCTTCATACGCAGCTTTGCCTGCGCCTCTTGCATCCTGCATCGCTTTAGAAATTGCATCTACTTGTGCTTGTGTCAAAGTTCCATTTGAAACGAGCCCACTTAAAATATTTGAAATTCCTTTACCATCTCTAAACTTGTCATCAGCTACAGCGCCATTAGCAGTGGCAAGTGAGAGAGCAAGTGCTGCGATTGCAGATCCTGCAATTAATCGTTTCTTCATTGATACTCCTACTTCACTCATTCCTCTAATCAAGGGCCCTTGCCCCTGATAGGCATGATGTAAATCTATCAACCTGAGATAGGTAGGACAATAACCTGAGAGAGGGCTTAAAGTTTTTCTTCTATCACGCGCTACTTATACGGCCAGATAGTGGAAATTGATATAGCTAAATAGTTCTACATATTCATTTAGGGCCTTGCCAGGCTATAGCTCCATATCCCTAACTAAGGGGTCCTTACCCCCTATTAGGAGGGGTATTTATGGCTACATGGCTTTATCTAACTCGCATCGTTTTGGCGCTTTCACTATTTACTGCAGTGGGAATAACTCCACTATCTGCCGCTGGCAGAACTAATAAGTCTCTAGCCAATACCATCTTAAGTGGCAAGGCTGTTCCAACTTCTAAAGTTGGAATTGATGGCGATTTCTATATCAACACAAACACATTTCAAATCTATGGACCGAAAGTTAATAATCGCTGGCCAGCTCCAATAAGTCTTATTGGGCCAACTGGAAGTGCAGGAAGTGATGGCAAGCAAGGAGATAAAGGATCAAGCACTAGTGGTGCTACTGGATCAAAAGGTGAGAAAGGAGAAAAGGGAGATAAAGGCGATACTGGCGAGAAAGGAGAGAAGGGAGAGAAAGGTGAAGTTGGAGCAGTTGGCGCAAAAGGTGATACAGGTTTAAC
>JBMTBW010000056.1:0-3393 GCA_049430265.1 Candidatus Nanopelagicaceae bacterium
TATAGCGGACTTGTAACGGCAATGAATAAAGGCTTAGTTGATGACTATGTAAAGCAAATGATTCTTCCTGATATGGACGCGCCAATGGTGGTAAATGGTTCAAGTTTTCAAAGTGCAGCTATCATTTATACTTTAAACACGAAGTTAGATAGTTTAGAAAAAGCCATCAAGAACAAGCAAGAAATAAAAGTGAATTGGAATGCACAAGGTGAACGAGTTGAAGAGATTGTAAAAGATGGAATGAAGACCGTAATTAAGCACGTAACAACTGGAAAGCGTAGACTATGAAAACACTATTTTATTTGAATGGTGCGCTTATTCAACCACCAGCAAACCAAAAAGAGTTGTCTATTCAATTAAACTTTGATAAGGATGCACCGACTGCACAGGTTTCTATTAATAAGTGGCGTTTTGTTAAAGATAACGCTGGAACTATTCAAGATTATATCGATGGGGGTTTACTCGGCGCTGATACTATTTATGGCTCTTATGGCACTACTGCTGGGATATTTGAAGGATTACCTTTTAGAATTGACCTCGATTATATGGGTACGGTTCAAACGATTTTTGACGGGTACTTGGATTTGACAGACAATGTAGAGGTAAGTTGTAACGATATAACGGTAAGCGCTAAAGAATCGCATAAAATAGATTGGCTAAATGAAACGGCTGATAGCATTGACTTTCAATACTTATACGACACAACGCCATCGCTATTTGATAACAAGTTTATTGATATACCATACATAATAAACACAATACCGAAAGCTGGCGAGGCTTTTATGGCTACATTAAGCGCATTTATAATAACAAAAGAATTGCTCACACTTGGCGAGTTATACAAGTCCGCAATAGCTGATATTTCGGGAGGGTTGAACGTGATAGGTGGAATATTAAAATTAATTTCAGTTATAGTCTATACTATAACACTAATAGCTACCTTAATTAAATTAATTTACGATGCTTTCAACTACATCATTCAGCCGATAAAGTACCACCAAGCAATGAGAGTTAAAGACCTTTTAGAAATTGGTTGTACTCATTTCGGTTATACTTTTCAATCTTCGATATTTAGTGGTGAATTAAAGGACTTGGTTATATTGCCCGAGAAGTATCAAAATCCCGATACAGATGGAATACTAGGGTTTCTCAATCCTAACCAGCCAGATATGCGCGGCTATTACAAAGGCACGTTTGGGCAGTTGTTACGCGACTTGAAAACTATATTTAACGCAAAGATTATTATTGATAACGGAAAATTGATTTTTGAGCGTAGAGATTACGATTTATACCCAGCCACAACTTACCAACTGCCCGACCTAAGAAACGATTGGAATGGATTTAATGCGAGTGAATTTAAAAGCGGGTATTACGTTAAATTTCAAACCGATATAAACGACAAGAATACTATTGATTCATACAACGGCGCAGCGTATCAAATCACCTTTCAACCTAATATAGTAGGCAATAAAAATAACTTACTATTTAAAGGATATGAAACGGTGAGTATTCCATTTGCACTAGGTAAAAGAAAAACAGAGTTGACATTTCCAGAGCGCGTATTTAGAGGTATTTTCGACACGTTCAGCGCGGTTGTTAATGTCTTTGTTTACTTGATTAACGGAGTAATTGACGGTATAAATGCGGTGATTGAATTTATCAATGATTTAGTTGATGCCTTAGCTTTCATAGGTATTGATATACCTTTTAACATCAACACGCCAAACCATATTCCTCCCGTTGTTTTAGGCTCTTTAATCACCGATAGAATAGGAATGTTAATGCTTGAGAATGATTTTGTTGATGTGCCTAAAATTTTCATCATTAACGAGGGTGCGATACCGAGAAAGACCGATGTAGTCGAAACATTTAACGCTAAATACGTGTGGGAAAACTACAAGTACATTGATTCTTTTATGCCTATTGGCGGCAAGCACAATCAATACATTTTAAAGCAACACGACAAAGTGCCTTTCTGTTTTGATGATTACGAAAAAGTTAAATTGGATAACCGAATATTAACTAATTTTGGAGAGGTCGCACTCGTTGATTCTTTGGAGTGGGACGTGTATAACCAAAACGCGGCTATAAAATACAGAGTAAACAAACAATATTATAACAACTTCAAAGCAGCAATAACAAATGAAGCAACAGGAAATTAAACAAGAAGACATTAAAAAGGCGATGGAATTGCTGGCAAACATAGCCAACAACGCACAGCTTTTTAGTTCACTTGCAGAAAATATGATTGGTAATTTACCAAAAGACAAGCAAGAAGAAGCGAAAAATATTTTAGCTGGTAAGGATGTGAAAAAAGCAATGGACAATTTGAACGGTGCTTTAAATAAGATGCAAGATTATGGGCGTAAAAATAGATAGCATTTCATTTAATAGCGAGTTAACAACTGGTTCAACTGATTACCTTTTAGGCAACGTACTAAATAGCGTAACGGCTACGGTTGAAATCGCTATTGGCTGGTTTGCCTTTGCTACATCTAGCAATAAAATACAATTTGCACCAACAAGTGGCTATCCTAATCCTGACGAAATTATTAAATGTAATTCTTCATTGTTTGGAGAGTTTCAACTAGGTGATACAATAGATGTTAGTGGTACTGCTTCAAACGACGGCAGCTATACTATTGTAGACAAAATAAGCGCTAATGAGATTCGTGTTGACACGTCTTTAGTTAATGAGTTAAGCACAACAGCCGAGATAGTAGGCACTACACCTATAACGGCTTTAAACTACTTTTACAACTTAATCGAAAACGCAAACGCGCCTTCATACATTTCTCAAATTGATGGTAGCGTTCAAAAATATTTCGCGTTTGATTTAGATGCGACCGATACCGTAACGGTGGTGAACTTCTCGGGAGTTGGCGATAAGTCGTGGCAAAGTGGCTCGGCAACTATTAAAGGTAACGGTACTGATGCTTATTACCAATACTTCACCATTACTCACAACTTCTTAGTTATACCTTACTACGTTGACGGTGAGTATAGCGATTTAATCGCTGGCATAAAGCCGTATAATTTTGATAACACTAATTCACTTAAATACATTGCGAACTTTGAAGGGTTATATTTTAAAACTGACCCTAATAAAAAGCAAATAGGCTCATTCATTAGCAACAACGGTAACGTAGGATGGTTTGATGAAAACTTTAACACCGACCTTACTAACTATTCGCATACAGCAATAGTACATAAAACGCCTACAAATATAACATTGCCAAGCGTTGAGATTTCGCAGAACTTAAATACGTTTACTTTCGATGTTACCAATACGACAGATACGCCATTTGTAATCAATACAACACCTTGCATTCTAGGCTTCTCATTGTTAAGTGATGAAACAGATTACACAGATGCGACAAAGACCGTAGAGGA
>JBMTBW010000057.1:0-3379 GCA_049430265.1 Candidatus Nanopelagicaceae bacterium
CGCAAAACCCCCTGCTAAACCTAATTTGAGCGTGGTTGGGGACTAATAAATAAGGAGAAGGCGCAAAATCAGCCCTTAGGGTGAGGCTGTGAATCCCTTAGATGCCAAGGAGATTGTTGCCACCCTTGGAACCCTTGGGGTTCTGGCAACTCTATTTATTGAAACTGGACTCTTAGTTGGCCTACTTCTTCCCGGAGACTCCCTTCTTTTTGTGGCAGGAATCGCGGCATCAGGAACAGCAAAAGAAATATTTGGCAATCAACTTAGTTACACGCAATTACTTATTTGGGCTCCAATTGCTGCAACAGTTGGTTCTCAATGTGGCCACTGGCTAGGAGCAAAGTATGGAAGGCCGTTTTTTGATCGTCCCAATTCTAGATTTTTCAATCAAGAAAGAGTTGCTACTACTGAGCATTGGTTGATGAAATATGGTTTAGGTAAAGCCTTGATTCTCTCGCACTTTATTCCATTTGTGCGAACTTTGATTAATCCTCTCTGCGGAATTATCGGTATTCCAGCAAAGAAATTTTTCATCTGGAATATTATTGGTAGTTATATCTGGACCGTGAGCCTAATTTCTGCTGGCTACTTGCTAGGAGAGCGTCTAGAGGGCTCAGTTGATAAGTATCTCTTACCAATTGTTGCATTAATTATCGTTTTAAGTCTTGCCCCGATTGCAATTGAATTTTTAAAAGATAAAAAGAAAAAAAATTCTACAGACCAAGATCGCTGAGTTGGTAAGCGGCTAAATATTTTAAACCTGCCGATTCAACTTTTTCTTTGGCTCCTCGTTCGACAATTACTGCTACACCTACAACAATTGCGCCGGCTTCTTTCAGTGCATCCACTGCCGTTAGCACTGATCCTCCAGTAGTTGAAGTGTCTTCGACTGCCAGCACCAGTTTCCCTTCAACATCTGGGCCCTCAATGCGCCTTTGGAGACCATGCGCCTTTTCAGCCTTTCTCACCACAAAAGCATCTATTTTTCGCCCTTTTTGGGCCGCTACATGCATCATTGCAGTTGCAACTGGGTCTGCGCCAAGAGTCAATCCACCTACTGCTTCAAAATCTAAATCTTTGGTTAGCTCAAGCATAACCTCACCAACTAGCGGTGCAGCAATCGAATCAAGGGTTACTCTTCGCAGATCCACATAGTAATCTGCCTCCTTACCTGAAGACAGAATTACTTTTCCATGAACAACTGCTTTTTTAAGTATCTCTTCTTTGAGTTTTTCCCGAGCGCTCATGAGTTAAACCTAAAGGCTCTTCTGGGAATTGTAAATAATCAAATCGGTGCGCCGCCTAGCTACCAAAGCTTTCTCAGGATTTGACTCTAAGAGTGAATCAACTTCAATTCTAAGTTTTGCAACTTCAATTGCCATATTTGACATTGCTGATTCCAGTTCAATGATTTTCTTTATTCCAGCTAAATTTATGCCTTCACTAACCATACGAGAAACATTTCGTAGAAGCGCTATATCTCGCAGTGAGTATCGACGACCTCGACCCTGAGCGCGCGATGGTGAAACTAATCCTATGCGATCATATTGACGCAGTGTTTGCGGGTGTAAACCAGATAGTTCTGCCGCAACTGAAATGACATAGAGCGCTAGCTCTTCATCGCCTTCATCTCTGTTCATGCTTTAGCTCGTTGCATAAATTCAGAACGAAGATCTTCACCCTTGGTAGCTGCTGCAAAATCCTCGAGAGCTTTCTTGGCCTTGCCATCAATTCGCTGTGGGACTTGAACCTCAATTGTGACTAACAAATCCCCTGCATTTATGCCCTTCTTAACTCCGCGCCCTTTTACACGCAGAGTTTTCCCATTTTGAGTACCGGCTGCGAGGCGAAGCTTTACTTCATCGCCTTCAATTGTGGGTACTGAAATATCAGCGCCTAACGCTGCTTCTGTAAAGGAGACTGGAACGCTGATGTGAAGGTTCTCTGCCTTGCGAGTAAAGACTGGGTGAGGGATGACATTTACTAATACAAACAAATCTCCAGGGCCCGCCTCTCCTGGACCGCCGCGACCTTTAACGCGAACTTTTGAACCATCGCTAACTCCTGCAGGAATTCGAACGGTGATTGTGCTTCCTGCACTTGATTGCCCAGATAAACGTAGATCTACCTCTTTACCAAATAAGGCATCTCGAAACGAAATTGAAATTTCTGTTTCAATATCTTGTCCTTTTCGTGGCCCTCGTCTTCCAGTAAACAGCTGCGAGAAAATATCTCCGCCGCCACTGAATAAATCACTAAAGTCGCCCGAGGGCTGTTGGCCCGCTCTATAAGCTCCCGATTGAAATGCTTGGCGCGCTTGATCGTATTCGCTGCGCTTTTTAACATCACTTAAGATTTCATAAGCTTCACTAACTTCCTTAAAGCGATCTTCTAGCTTCTTATCTCCCTTAGTTTTATCTGGGTGGAGTTCGCGAGCTAGGCTGCGATATGTTTTTTTTATTGTGGCAGCATCAGCTTTCTTATCAACGCCAAGGATGGCGTAATAATCCTTTTCGTAAAGATCTTTAGCTGCCATTGTTAGGCCGGATCTGTGACCACTACGCGAGCAGGCCTTAAGACTCGCTCTTTATATTTATATCCTGGCTGCAAGATTTTAGTGACCATTGTTTCTTTAACTTCATCAGATGTTTCATGAAGCAAGGCCTCATGAATATTTGGATCAAAAGTCTCTGGAGAGCTGCCGTACTTTTCTAAGCCAAGTTTTGCGGTAGTAGTAGTTATCTGCTCTGCAATCGCCTTAAATCCCCCGCTTAACTCACCATGGGATTCAGCCCGGTCTAGATCATCAAGAATGGCTAAAAATTCAAGTAGGACGCTAGAAATTGCTACCTCGCTCGCCAGGGTCCTATCGCGTTCAACTCTCTTGCGATAGTTGGCAAACTCAGCTTGGAGCCTTTGAAGGTCATCAGTTAAGGCAGTAACTGGGTCAATGACCTCAGTTACTGCCTCCTCTGATATTACTTCTTCACTCTTTTCCTCTTCGCTCATTACTTACTTTCATCAATGATCTCAGCATCTTCGACGCCATCATCACCTTTTGGTGCTTCGGCGCTCGATGCATTAGCAGCATATAAAGCAGCTCCTAATTGCTGGCTTACTTCAGATAGCTTGGTAGTTGCGCTCTTGATGCTTGCGTAATCTGCACCTTCAAGAAGTTTCTTTAGCTCTGCCATAGCGCTCTCTACTTCAACCTTCTTAGTTGCAGCTTCGCCTTCATTTAGTTTCTCAGCATTATCTTTTAAGAATTTCTCAGTCTGATAGACCAGAGAGTCTCCAGTGTTGCGAGTCTCTGCTTCATCACGACGCTGCTTATCTTCATCAGCATGTGATTCAGCATCCTTCATCATCCGCTCAATCT
>JBMTBW010000058.1:0-3343 GCA_049430265.1 Candidatus Nanopelagicaceae bacterium
CTTTAAACGTTGGTTCTTATAGTGATCTTAGCCCGCATTCTATCACAAGAACCCGAAAAAGTCAAGGAGCGCCACAAAAAAATACATAAGGACGCGTAATTTTTCCCTCCGAGATCATTGCGAATTCTTATATCAACGCCCAAAATGCGTTACGAGATACACATAAGACATCGTAATATCAGTATTCCTTAACAATTTTTGATGAAATATCCTATATACTCTTATGTAATTCTCGTTGTGCTCTCATATCATTGTGCCAGTACGAGATACGCCCCAGCACACAAACACTTGACAAACATACGAGATACGCATATACTGTACACATAGTTTCTCAGGAGTTCGAGTTCTCATGTCTCAATCTTATCTGGCGGGCACAAAAACAAAATACAGAATTACTCTGGAATTGGAAGTGTTTGAAGATATGAATCCCCATCAAATCAATTGGGATAAAGCGTTGGATTTAGAACCCGCAGAGCGTGTCAGAGCATACGTGGAGGATCTTTCTTCCCCTGATCGCTGGTAGGAGCTATATTAATTCCCTAATCTCAGAGACTCCTTATTATACGCCATATAAGGAGTCTTTTTCTTTATCTTATGCCAGTTCAAAAATTGGACTCAAAGTGTATAAATAAAACATCTTAAGATCTTATAATCACAGCGCAGCTCTTGAATTCTCCTACGGGACCAAGAATCAATCTGACAGACTATAAGAAACTAAGTGCCTCTTAAATATCATTCAGGCGAACAGGGTTTAACTATAGGTTTCCCAAACTGCCGAGTATAGCGAACAAGCGAAGATTACCGAACTGAATATAGTTAACTCGTGTTCTTGAATTGATGTCAAGAATAGGAGGATTTTTTGGTGTCTGGGTATAATAATGTTACAGTCCAGAAACTGGCACAAGATCGGTTGATATCCGATGATCCCTGTGATATTCTACATTCGTGGTTGAGGAATTCTCTACATTCTCCTCGCCCCCATTAATATTATGAAACTCTTTGCCTCTAAGTTCTACCAAACCCTGATCTTCAATGTTGCTACTATCGCCGCAATCGTTGTTGGAATTGTACAATTTGCTGTGCGTTCGTTCAAAGCAAACAACGGCCCACAAAAGACTCGTAAGGTGATTCAAACCGTGCTGCGCTTCGTTGACTCCATTGTGAGCCAATTGCTGCCCCTGGTTGACACCGATGTGCCAGTTGTAAAGGTGGCACGTAAATCTCCCAAACGCCGCTGATTCGTGGTAATGTATACACATACCTGAGAAATCTAATGGCAGTTATTCTTCGTGGTTCGTGTGTTCGTATGGCATTAATGGATCGCCGTTCTGAATTGATTCGTTGTGCCAGTATCACCAAAGATTCTACCTTTGACGAAATGATTAAAGAATTGGATGATGCTTTGTTTCAACTTTGGGATTCAAAGGAGATTATGTTGCTTCCTGAGGTGACAGTCTAGAAACTGGCACAAGGGCGGTTGCAATATTGCTGCTGCCCTGTTATATTACTTTCATACAAAACAAATTCACTGATGCAAACTTGGTATCTGCAAGTTCAAGATTCAGAGTATAATGTTCTACTACTCAATCAAGAGATTGGCAATTATAAAAAGTATAACAAATGGATAGAGAAAAAGATTGATGAGATTATCTTTCGTCAGTATCCTACAGCGAAACGTTGGGAAGTTAGGACTAATCCTTATACTTCCAGAGTTGTGATGTGACAGTTGGAGAACTAGCACAAGGGGGGTTGCGGAATCCCCCAAACCCTGATATTCTACATTCATACCAAACAAATTCACCCAATGACTCAATTCCAAACTATCGTGATTGGCGAAGATGACAACGGTTTCTATAACGAACCGACTCTGCATTCTACTCAGCGAGCAGCAGACAAGTGGGGTCGTGATATGCTCGTCGGTGCCAGCGTTTATGGTTACGTGATTGTCAAGGTAGACCACGAATCCTGGACGGTTGTTGATGAGAACGTGTACGGTTGTGAGTATAGCGTATACCACGACGGATACGGTTTCGTTAAAGTTAAGAAAGAAAAACCTGCCAAACTGGTTCTGGTGTGACACTCGACTAACTGGCACAAGGGGGGTTGCCAAATCCCCCAATCCATCCTAAGATTACTTCATAACCAAAAAACACCAAATGTCCGTTACCTTGACCGTTAACTACAAAGAAATCTTCGCTACCGAAACTGTAGAGAAGATCGACCAATTGCTGGAAGACAACTATTTCATTGATGACATTCTGGAGTTCATCGACAACAACAACGAAGAAGATTTCGTTGCATTCTATGAAGAGTACGTGACTCAAGGTGAGGACCTGGGTTATGATGTTGTGGATGCATTTGTAGAGTATCACGGACTCTCCTATGTTGAGCACGTTCGTGACGCCTACCGTGGTGCGTATGATTCAGGTGCTGACTTTGCCGAAGAATTCTATAACGAAGTCTACGGTGATGTTCCTTCCTTCCTTGTCGTTGATTGGGAAGCAACTTGGGAGCAAAGTATGAAATACGACTTTGATTTCGTGGATGGTTACATCTTCGACAGCAACTTCTAAATTATAAGAAACTCCTTCGGGAGTTTCTATTCTCGGGAGCGTGGTGGAATCGGTAGACACACCAGACTTAAAATCTGTTGAGCGTATGCTCGTGGGGGTTCAAGTCCCCCCGCTCCTATTGGGTGATTTGAGACAATCGTCACCCTAGTATGAAAGAAGCAAATATTCTAAGGTATATGGAGTAGGGTGAATCTTAGGCGGGGAGTGGTGTCCTCGCCTTTTTTTTCATTATATTTTAACAACTATTTTTAAGCTGCCCGAGTGTCGATATTTGTCGTCTGCAGAGCTACCCCGCTCCTCGTTCGCTTGTCTCCCCGTATTGTAAGGCCACCAGGTCCCCATCCAAGGGCAACCTGTGCCAGTTTCCGAAGTGGCACAAGACCCCTTGAGGTGCGCCTGAATCCGTGCAATACTACGTTTGTTGATGAGATTTATCAACCAAGCAATTCCTACTCTAACATCATGAAATCTTCACTAATTGTTGAGACTCAAAACAAAAGTGGCGGATCTAGGAAACCCTTCATCATTACAAAAGCTTCTGCTAAAGAGAACCATCCCGAAGGTCGTTTTTCGGTATATCTGTATACCCGAAAAGTTTTCAAGGAAGGTAAGTTTTTCTTTCGCTACAGCACCATCAAATTTGATAAACATCAGGCAAGATTCAAGACTCGTGATGATGCCAAAGAATATGCGCTTTATCGGTTGGGTCTGTGACAGTTGACTAAGTGGCACAAGCCCGCTTGCAAACCGCCTGAATCCGTGCAATACTA
>JBMTBW010000059.1:0-3139 GCA_049430265.1 Candidatus Nanopelagicaceae bacterium
CGTGAATACCATCCCGCACCATGGCCGCGATGCTCTCTTGCTGCAAGCCAAAGCCCGAAAGCTTCTCGACCATGGCCCGCTCTTCGTCGGTCGGCACCATGCCGGGCTTGCCAGCTCCTTCTCTCACCCCACCCCACCCCCTACTTTCTTGTTTGGAGTTATCAAGATCATCGCTCATGTTAGTCCTCCCTAACTTTAAGTTGCAACTCGTTGTAATGCTTAACAGCCCTTGCGACTCCGAGCTCATCCCCGGCGTGGGTTGCTTCGATGAGTCTTCTGAACCAAAGCTTCATCTCTTCAGTCATTCGAGCCTCCAATTCAGAAGGAATCTTCTCATCTTCACTCATCTCTCTCTCCTATGTCTATTTCCGCATCAGGACGGGACAAACGGACAATATATAAATATATTGTCCTGTCCTGTCCCGCCCATTCTGCCTTGCCAAAAGGACATTTGTCCCATTTGTCCCTGTCCTGTCCCGTTGTCCCGGTTAACTTTTTAACAACCAACTGTGCCCACTTTGTCCCGCCGAAATCCTATCGGGACAGGACAGTTGTCCCGTTGTCCCGTTGTCCTAACGCTGGCCCGTCCCGCCTAAAAGCATCATTGAACTGGCGGTAACGGGCTCAATGACGACCCAGCCTTGCTCAAATGGTGCGATAACTTCGGCCAAAAGGAGGTTATTGATCAGCCTCCCTTTCTTCCCTGGTTGTGCGTAAGTGTTGGCAGTTGCCTGGCTTAAGCCGTCCTTTACTAGGTGGTCTACGAGAGCGCTGCGGGACAAATACGGTTGTCCGTTCCTTGTCTCGTGTCCTTCCGCGTTCCAAGACGATATGAACTTTTTAATATCCCTTGAATAATCTGATTCTTTGCTTTTCTCTTTAACTTCATAGTCTTTCGTAACTGCAAAAACCGCACCGGTAATATCTTCTCCGTCCTCATCTTTCCAGCCCAGCGCCACGGGTTTAAGCAATCCATATATTGGCTCGGGCTCTTTATCGTCCTTGACTTTCTTTGCCTCAATCTTGATTGCCTTGTCCGTTGTGCGAGAGACATATATTGAGAAGTCAAGGCCGCCTCGCCATGCGCTGGAGCCTCGTTCTCTTCCCTGTGCTGTCTCGCTCACCCCCGTGTGGTGAACGAACACGGTTGTGGCGCCCAAGGCCGAGGCCGCTGTGCTGCATGAATTGACCATTGCCCTGACATCTTTTGCCGCGTTTTCGTCGCCGCTCATGTGGTTGTTCACAGTGTCCACAATCAACAGGCTGATCTGTTCTTGAGTGATTGAGCGAACAAGCTTGATGATGTGTGCTGCTGCTCCTGGGGCGTCAAGATCAACCGGGCGGTTGCTTATGAATAAGTTATCGAGCTGGGTGGTTTGATGCTCGATTGCCCAGGATGCTATCCGCTTGCGAATGCCGTAGTTGCCTTCGCCCGCAAGATAGACTACGAGGCCCGGCTTTGTCTTGATGCCCTGCCAAGAAATACCGGCCGCAATTGAACAGGCTATGTCTAGTGCAATAAAGCTTTTGCCTGCCCCTGACGGGCCAAAGATCATTGCAACACAATGAGCAGCTAACCATTCTTTGATGATCCACTTGGTGGGGGAAGGTTCCTCAATGAACGAACTGCCACGGGTTAGAAAATAGTCGCTTGCGGGAGTAGCTAAATTCTCAAGCAAAGACTCGGCCGCTTCCGCACCGAGCGCCACCGAACTGGCAACGTCGCAGTTTGGCTCATATCGAGAGACTGAACGGGCAATCTGCCGGATCTCGGAACTGGGCAATGGGATCTCACACCTAGTCTCATTCGCTACGCTAAGAGCTGCCAAAATTTCCGCTTCGCTCATTCCGTAAGAACGCATAGCCCCAGCAAGACTGGTTAGGCCCGAGTTGCGGTTGCCTTTAATGATTGAAGAATCATTTGAAGCTGTTCTCTCTTTCTTAGCCGGCATCATTGATGCAAGCCATTCTTGCGGAATGCTCACCGGCCCAACGCCATCGAACGGGTCGCTTGAGGCTTCCCATTGATACGTCTTGCCCTCGATTTCTGAAGGATACGCTACAAAGTAGCGACCGTTCGATAAAAGATCCACGCCGTCTAGCAGCTTGCAAGACTTAATCCCATCTTGGTACGCTGCAAGATAGTGGTAGCCCCCGCCAGCAGTTAAAGCTGTGATTCCGTCGGGCAACTGGCCGTGCTTTGCCGTCCACTCGTCCCAACTGTCCTGTCCGCCGTTGCGTGGGTCAATGTCGTATACAACAAGACCGGAAGCTTGGCCTGCCGCTACCCCGATGTTCAGATCTGGGTTTGATGTGAACCACGCGCGGATCTGATCTGGGTCGTCCGTTGCATCGTGTACGCCGTGCGCTGTTGCGGGAACTTTGCCGTTTGGGACAACCGGAAGAACTTTCCAGCCCCAAGACGCATATGTAAGAGCCGCTTCAAGTTTTGATCGGTTCGTCATTTTGCGCCCCCAATGGCATCGGGGCAAAATGGCTTGCTGCGTGGCGCAGCAAAGGTGAATGTTTTGGACATAGTTGGCGCTTTCTGAAGCACCTAGGTGGAGGCTGGGCGAAGCGCCAACCTCCCCGCGTGTACGGGTCCCAGCCCCCACCTAGGGGCACACGTTAATGGGTTGGCATCCAAACCTTAACAGCGCCGAGCTGAAATTGCAATCAGGACAACACCAATTTTGCGCTATTTGCCAAATAGTCACTCAATGCCGCCAGCACCCTGTGACTCGGATTGCAGTCAGCATTGTTCCGAATGTCTCTCAGAGTGTTGGGATGCAGGCCCGTCCGCTCTGCGATGACTGTAAGGCGTCGATCTTGGAGCTGTGCCCGAATCTGTTCTAGTGTAAGCATGTTGTTAAAAATGTTGTGTTGGGGTGTTGACATCATACGACCGACTGAGCTATAGTGTCAACACTGCACGAACAGACAGGCTGAAGGTGCAGCCAAACGGAGATAGACATGGAACTGATTCATCAAGACGGCTTTTACAAAGTGTGGGCATCTAAGACCGGCGCTTACTTTACTGTGTGGTCGTCAGACTACCCCAGCAAGTATTCATTGCTTGGCACTGTTGAGAACATGGACGAGGCCCTTGACTTGGCTATCAATTACACCGATTGCATGG
>JBMTBW010000060.1:0-3137 GCA_049430265.1 Candidatus Nanopelagicaceae bacterium
CTAGGCACTCCCGATCATATCGTTAGCCGTAATGAAAATGATAACCGTTCTGGTGGTACTCTCAAGATTGAAGGTTTGCGTAGAATTTTCAAATTGTATAGCAACTTAGGTTATACTTTTAATGACGCTGTATTTTATGAGGATAACGTAGCATATCTTAAAGCGGTTTGTGATTACTTTAACATTCGGGGCGTTTACGTTCCAAGCAAACAAGGACATTGATATGGAAACTATAGCTAAGCTCTATAACATGCAAGATAATCTGGTTGAACTTTATAACGAAATGTACGGTTTTGATCCAGACTTTGGAACGGTTAGCGATTGGAACGACTTAGGTTGGGTTACTAGAATGTATAACGATTTGCTTGCTGAGTATCATAGCCTGCCCGCTGAGTTTGACCTTAGCCCTATGCCAGACGGACGTTCTGATTTTTGGCGCGAGTTGAATCGCCGTCAACTGTTACGGGATGCAGAACGTTATACAAGTTGGGCTAGCGCTGACATTGAGCGTGGTGATCTAAAATCTGCTACGTTCTACCAGCAAATGGCAAAGCGTGCTCTTGCAGGTTGGGAAAGCATACAAGTTTAGGTTTCACGTGGAACACTGTTCCACGTTATGTTTTTTATATGGCTATAAATTATAAAATTTATAGCCATGGCGCCAAAAATTATACCATAATTTTTGCAGGCGTGTCAAGGCCTGAGCCGACCGTTCGTCGGCTCGTAGCCGCCACTAGTCGGTCGGATGTGCGGTGGGGGCTAGCCGATGAGCGGCGGCGAATTGTGGCACTATCTGGCATTTTATGGTATACTAGGGGTTGCTCAACTTTTAAGGTTATAAATTATGAAACGACAATACTTCCTTGTTATAGATACTGAAACAACCCTAGATCACACCGTTCTAGATTTTGCAGCGGTTGTTTGTGATCGCCGTGGTAAAATTTATCACAGTTGTGCTGTTGTGGTCAAAGATGTAGAACTTTCTAGACTTTATCACAATAAGGATTCAGGGTTTTTCAATTCTGCTAACCTTGAGCGTCGTATCAGCAAATATAACGATATGATTGCTGATGGTCGTCGCATGGTTGCGTCAGTTGCCGCTATCAATCGCTGGCTCGACAAATGTCTTGAAAAGTATAACCCTATGCTTACAGCATACAATCTTACTTTTGATTATGGCAAATGTAACAATACAGGAATTATACTCGATAAGTTTACCAATCGTTTTTGTTTATGGAACGCTGCTAGTTCTATAATCTGCCATCGCAAGCCTTACTTGCGTTATGTTTTGCAGAACCATTTATTTAACTGCCCGACTCCCAAGGGTAATATGAGTTTTAGAACAGATGCCGAGGCCGTTGCAGGTTTTGTAACGGGTGCTCTTATCGACGAACCTCATACTGCTCTAGAAGATATAACAGGCTTTGAGATTCCTATCCTGCTAAAAGTTATATCAACAAAAGATTGGCAATCTAAAATTTGTAATTATGCTTGGAACAATTTTCAGGTCAAGGATCATTATCATGCTTGATACATTCGGTGTTCTAGGTTCTATACTGCTTGGGGCTTCGGCCCTGCCCCAAGCCATTGAATCCTATCGAAGCAAAAACTCAGACGGGCTAACACTAGGTTTTATAGCAATGTGGTGGACTGGTATGGTTTCCATGACAATCTATATCGTGCCCAAGGGCGATATGATTCTTATAGCAAACTACGTTGCCAATCTAATTCTTGTAACAATTATTGCGAGGTATAAATTATGGCCGATTCGTTGATAAAAGTTGTAACAGCCGCTGTTACCCTACACTGGACTGCTATGCAAGAATTGTGGCCAGAACTAAAAAAGCATAGCGTTCCAAAAGTTAGAATTAGCAATCGCATGTATCGCACTGCGGGTTTAGCGCACTGTGAGGTGCATGAGGTAGAATTTGCTAGCAAATTTTTTAACCGTTATAAATGTGAGATGCTTTGCGTTATTGTGCCGCATGAGCTAATCCATGTTGCAGATTATATAATTAACGGCGAAGATCCCACGGACTTTTGGCATGGCCCCGATTGGCGTCGCATGATGCTAGAGTATGGCTTGCCACCAAGTGCAACCCATGAATATTATATAAATAAAAACGAACCAATTGTGAGGACGTTATAAAAAATATAGCGGCATGTGCCGCTATATTTTTTATTAGATCGCTCTAGGTTATAGAATTTATAGCGATGGCGCCAAAATTATGATATAATTATATCATAATTATTGTGCGGGTGTCAAGGCCTTGGGGCCGCCGTTTGTCGGATGGTGTCTGCCGTTGGTCGGCGTTATAAAAAATATAACAATATTGCGCCAAAAATTATATCATAATTTTTGTGCCGGTGTCAAGCCCCGCAGGGTGCCGTTGGTCGGGTGGTAGCTGCCGCTGGTCGGACGGGGTTGCCGCCCATCCACCTGACGAATGGTAGGCCAATTGTCGCTAGGGCGACAATCTGCCAGGCAAACCCGTGTATAATGGTTTCTGTTGCAGGGGACATGGGGTCGAATCTGCGACAGTTCTAGGAGCTATAGCAATGGCAGAAAAAGCCGTTAACTATACGCCTGAGCAAACTGCTAAGATTATAGCAGATTATCAGGCAGGGGTTGCCGTCGAGCAAATCGCTCAGGCAATGGGTAAAACCGTTCGTTCGATTGTAGCGAAACTTAGCCGTGAAAAGGTTTATATCGCTAAACAGTACGTTACAAAAACTGGCGAAAAGCCTGTTAAAAAAGATGTAACGGCCGATGCAATCGGCGCAATATTGCGTTTGTCAGAGAATGATATAGATTCTCTAACTAAGGCGAACAAAAGCGCTCTCAAGGCGATTTTCGATGCCTTAGCTAACAGCAAACCGCTGTAAAAACCAGAGCGGCCTAAAAAGCCGCTCGTTCTAAACTCTAGAAAGGAAACTGTTATGAAAATGACCAAAGAACAAAAAACTTGTCGCAAGCTTTGGCTTGAGCATGTTCGGGAAGCTGGCGGAATTGTCCACACTCGCCCCCCAATGGGTGATGAAAATGGATTTTGCCTTGTTGCTATGCCTTGCGCTTACAATCCACGTCATGCTAAATTTTATGACGTTAGCTTTGCTTGGTGCGCTGACAATGATGT
>JBMTBW010000061.1:0-3117 GCA_049430265.1 Candidatus Nanopelagicaceae bacterium
TGCCGCTGCCACAGGCTTTGATGCGCCAAGATAAGCATTGGCCTTTGCCAAGGCGGTGGCATCGCCGGTGGCATCAATTAGTATCCAAGGTGCGCTTTTACCAGGTTTGGCAGCGCCTTGGCCGATTTTCGCCAAGACCTTTTGACCGACTTTGGTCTTTAGTGAATTGCGAAGAGCTACATTGAACCAAAGTAGCGAGTTATGTTCTTTATTGGTGTCAAGGTCAACGACATTGACTTCAATTGCCTCGGCAACGCCGTGGACAGTTTGAATGCCAGTCTTATATTCAACTGGCGTTACGATGAGAAGGTGATTGGCAAGGTCTGCCACTTTCACATTCTCGCTTTCATTACTTGGTGCTGCGAAGGTCATTCCCCCACTGCCTTTCTCTTAGTTGTTAGTATTTCTAACGCTATTAACTTCATCTTCAGCATTGTTTTTAGCAATGTCATTTATTGTCGGCTCATTATCAAATACCGCAATGTAATCTTCGGGCAGGTCATCCTCTACAACTAACATACAGATGTAGGCATCACCGCGAATACCTAAACACCTTGCAACAGTTTGCAAGATGAAGGCTTGAAACTTATTCATCTTTGAGATAATCAGTTTAGGCTTGGGTGTCACCGGCGCATCCTTTCGATGAGTCCTTAGAGTATGGCATAAAGTAAGGACACCAATTACACATTCTTGATGGCTCTGATGGTATTACATCCCACATTGCAGGATTTGCCTCTACATCAACTGTTGAAAGTAAGGTGTATAGGTCATCAATACGCGATAGCGCCTTGAGAGCTACACTTTCATCATAATCAAATAACTCAACGTGCAGGTCATCAATAGCGCCAGAGGTAGGCAAGTAAACAAGGCCGACTTTATTGACAGTTGCCCCTGCCTGCGCCTTGCCATAGCCATAGAGTTGAATTTGTACTTGCTGTTGGATAGTTGCGCCATTAGAGCGGCGCTCTTTTAATTGATTAAAGCCAGTAGTTTTCCAATCTATAACAATGCCACGCACGCTGTCATAGAGATCAACTGTGCCTGATAAGTTGCCACGAATGTTTACCTTCTGCTCAACTTCATAGCCTTCAATCTTGCTAAAGACCTCAGCAAGGTAAGAATGAATGGCGCTGCCAACTTGCGCTGCCCAAGATGAGCTGCCTGTTTCATTAGGCTTATCCCAATCAAGTAGTTTGTAGGCAAGACGGCGGGTGCATTCGTGACCCATCTCAGATGGGCCGATAACCACTTGCTTACTTCTTGGCGACCAAGTGCCAGCAGCAACAATTAACTCTTTTAACTGCTGGCCTAGTTGTTGGCCTGGAGTTGATATAGCGGTAAAGCTCATTCGTCTTCCTCATCTTCATAGATTTCGTCATCAGGTATTGATGGCGATATTGGCCCTATCCAAGGATTTACATAAGGAATGCTCATTACTCATCCTCGCATAAAGTAAAACGGCGCGAACTTTGCTGGACATTGAGTAGGTCTAATACCTGCTCAGGCAAAATCTCTCTTGCCTTCTTCACATCAAATCTATTCGATGTAACACTTGTCCAACGCAGTACGCGCCGTCCTTGATAGAAACCTTCCTCATTATCACCGAGTTCGCTTTCAAGGTGAGCGCGAGCAATGTCTGCTACTTCTTGCCATTCTTTAATCTTTGATAGAGCATCTTTGTAACGCTCTAACCAATGAGCTGCTTGCTCATCTAATACGACTACGCCTTTTTCTATCTCTGTTGACATAGTTTCCCCCCTTTCTTTTTAGTACCAGTTGTTCTTTTTCCAAAAGGCCCAGGCAGCGCAGGGGCCGCCTGATCCATACTTGCGACCAATATAGGCTAAGGCGGCGACAGTCTGAGCCACCGCATCATCTGTGTGTTTCATACCCAGATTCTTATAGGTGGACTGTAATAACTGCCCGATGCCCTTAGCCGAGCTGGTTGGATTTGCAGCTTTATGATTCCAAGCCGACTCTTTGCCGATTAGTTTCGTAAAGCATCTGAACTGCTTTTTGGTAAGTAAAGCCTTGGAGAAATCCTTGGCGCTTACTTTTTCCAGCGTGGATAATTTCTTAACCTCAACTGGAACAGCCACTTGCGGTGCAAAGGCTCCGTTAGTCACCAGCGAGGTCAACATTGAAACTCCGATGATGATAATAACCCCTTGAGTTGTGCTTCTCTTTTTCGCTTTAATTCCGCTTCTCCTTTATTTTTTGCACCTTGCTTAATTGATCTCAATACATAATTGAGTTGGCAATCAAGCAGTAATGCAATCTGCTCAGGTTGGCGACCAGACCGCGCTAGTTCACGAATCTTCTCTGCCTTAGTTGGCAGTGAATTCATCCGTCTAGTGTTTATCATTCCACGCTCTGTGGGCGATAAACCTCCCCAATAACCATCGGGGATGCGGTTCTTTATCGCGTAAGTTAGGCACTCCTTTCTTGCTGGACACCCACCGCAAATGCTGCGGATAAGTGGAAGGCGCTTTGCCTTCTCTTCTTTTGATTCGGGAAAAAATAAATCTGGGTTGAAGTAATCCTTGCAGGATGCTTCAGGCAGATGGGGAAGGTCTGGGAAGAAATCAAGTGCCACTATTTCCTTTCGCGGTTTCTAACCATTGACCTAAATCTTGAATCACAAAGCTATCTTCGATGCTGTGATTACGGCGTTTGACGATGACATAAGCAGGCGGTAGCTCGGCAAGGCCACGGGCTTTGGCATAATTCTTTGCCTCAGCCACCGCCTCTGCCCAGAACTCGCCTAGTGAAATGCTCTTTCGGTTTTTAAGTTCAAGGATAAAAGTCTGACCGGCAACGATGGCAACGATATCGCCTTCGTCTTTTTGACCCGACAGCCGCAAACGCTCTGCACCTACCCCCTGAGAACGCAACCACTTGAGAACATCAAGCTCAAATGCAGCGCCTTTGCGACCATTGGGATTCGCCATATTTAGCCCAAAACCTTCCTTAGCCTCTGCTGTTGCCTGTCCCAGGCTTGAGCTTCTTTAATGGCTAATTCTAGCGGATCATCAGATAGGCTTAAAACAGCCCATAAAATGCCCATACTTGCCATAATCCCTAGTGCTATGACCCATAACATATAGGCCCCCTTTC
>JBMTBW010000062.1:0-3082 GCA_049430265.1 Candidatus Nanopelagicaceae bacterium
GAGAAGACAGAAGCGGAAAAGAATAGCATAAATGTAAATACTATAATCACTTTGAATGGCGCAGTTAAGAATGGAGAGATAAGCCGAGATGTTGCGATAAGTATTCTTAGCGATGTTATGGAGTGCGATTTAGAAGACGCGAAAAAGTACATTAATTAAAATAAAAATTTGGCAATACTTTTAGTACTTAATTTTGAAAAGAAAACATGAGCGAAGAAAATAAACATATCATTAGTGAAGCCGAAAAGAAGTCGGCTCATTATTCTGTTAAATCGGCTGATGCTAATATTATAGATGTTAGTACATCATCAAGAATAGTAACGGGTTTCTTTAACTCTTATAACTTCTTCGATAGTGATAAAGACGTGTTGGTAATGGGCGCAGCTAAGAAGTCAATCGATGAGCGCGGAGTGAATAGCAATGCTGTTGCAAAGATTAAGCACGCATTGAATCATGATTTAACTACTTTGGTTGGTAAGTTACAAGTATTAGAAGAAACAACTAAGAATGGTATTACTGGTATTTACTTTGAATCTAAGATAGCAAATACTACTTTAGGTAATGATACTCTTATTAATTACAAAGAAGGTATCTATGACAATCATTCGATAGGCTTTAAGTACAATCAACTTTCGTTAATCGAATCAGAAAAAAATCCTGTTGCGTGGAATGAGGTAGTGAGCAAATTAGTGAATCCAGAAGACGCTGAAAAGTTCGGGTACTTGTACCTTGTTAAAGAAATAAATCTATTTGAAGGCTCAACTGTTGCCTTTGGTGCAAACTCATTAACTCCATTCTTAGGGGTTAAAAGTGGCAATAAAGAAAGCATTACACTAGCATTAGACAGTAAATTAAATCAATTGATGCATACCGTAAAGAACGGCAGCCAATCTGATGATATGATGCATACACTTGAATTGCAGATTAAGCAAATCAAACAAGTATTAAAAGAGATTGAAGTAGCAGAAGTCTTTAATAAGTCCACACTTGCAGAAGTGCCGAGCGATGTAAAACGAAGCGAACCAGTGCAAAAATTCGATATTAACTCAATTATTAAAAATCTAAATTTCTAAAAAATGGAAGCGAATGAAAAAGCGTTAGTTGACGCAATCAATGCCGAAGTAGGCAAAAAACTAGATGCAGTTAAACAAGCATCACAAGATGAAATTACATCTTTAAAATCTGAATTAGAAGCCGTAAAAGCTGCTAAAGAAGAATTGAAAAACGAAGTAAATGGAGAGATTGTAAAATTAAAAGCAGCTAACGAAGCGGCATCTGTTAAAGCAGAATCTTACAAATCACTTGCTGACTTATTCGTTGATTCTTACAAAGAGATGTTGAAAGAAAACGGTAAGGACAAAATGAAGAAAAAAGGTTTCAGCGCTTCAATGGAAGTTAAAGCTGCTGGCACTATGACTACTGCTAACATCGATGCAGTTGGTACTTCTTCTATCCCTTACGAATTAGCTTCTTTCTCAACTGGTTTGGTAAGAACTCAAAGACGTAGACCGTTTATTATCGACCTCACCAACTTTGGTAGAACAGATAAAATGTACGTTCAATGGGCTGAGATGGCGAACAACGACCCAGGCACTGCTGGTATGACTTCTGAGGGTGGCGCTAAAACTCAAGAAGATTTCGACGTAAACGAGAAATCGGCTAAGGTTGAAAAAGTAACAGCTTACACTAAGGTATCAATGGAGATGTTAGACGATGTTGCTTTCATGGAAGCAGAAATCAGAAATAACTTAATCGAGTTAATCGCATTGAAAGCTGATGCTGGTGTGTTAAGTGGTAACGGTTCAACACCGAACTTGAATGGTATCATCACTCAAGCAACTACTTACGCTGCTGGTTCTTTCGCTGGTACTTTCGGTACTTCTGCTAACAACTTCGATGTATTGCGTACTGCAATCAATCAAGTTGAGGCAGCTAACTACTTGCCTAGCGCAATCGTGTTACACCCAACAGATGCTACGTTCATGGAGTTGACTAAAGCGACTGATAATGGATATGTTGCACCATCTTTATTCGTGGTAAACAACGGCATTACTACTTTCGCTGGCATCCCTGTAATTAAAAATACTGGTGTAACTGCTGGTACTTTCTTACTAGGTGATTTCAACCAAGTGAATGTTAGAATGCGTCAAGATGCAACTATCTCAATGGGGCACGATGCTGACGACTTCACTAAGAACTTAATTACTATCTTAGCGGAAATGAGATTGGTTTGCTACATTCCATCTAACAGAACTGCTGCTTTGGTAACTGGTTCTTTCTCAACTGCAAAAACTGCATTGAATGCGTAATTAATCGGGTGAGTGGGTTAAACCTCTCACCCTTTAATATTTAAAAAGATGGCAAAAAAAGTAAAAGAAGAAGTTGTTGAGGTTGTAAATGTTACTTCTATTCAGGGCAACGTATCAATCAAAATAATTAAAGATACCCAACATTTAAAAGTTGGTGAAGTTTACAAAGAGAGCGGTGATATTGCTGCTATCTTAGTAGCTAAAGGAATCGCAGAGGTTCTATAAAGACGTTTGTTTGTTTATTTGTTTGGGGGTGGGAGTGATTACCCACCCTTTTTTTTTAAAGTTTAAATTATGGCATCTATTCTAGTAAGAACAACAGACTTTACAGGGCTTTACGCGATAGCGCAAACGACCTATACAACACCAATACTACAAGCGTATATTGATGAGTTTGAAAAGACTTATATACGAAAATTGCTAGGCTTAGAGTTGGGCGATTTGTTTATTGCAAGTGTATCAAGCTATGTGCCTGTTGGCGCTAGATACTTAGCAATCTACAATCCTTTAGCCATTCAAGTAAATGGAATTGAAACGGGCGTATATTTAAACGGGCAAAATTGGGTATCGGGTAGAATATACGAGAGCAGAGGAATGAAGGAAATATTAAAAGGAATAATCTATTGCCTTTATGTACAAGGTACTCAATCGCATCACTCACAAAGCGGAGTGGCTAAGGCTACGGCAGATGTAAGCGCGGTGATGACGGGAGAGAATGCAGCGCGTATGGGCGAAATTAGACATAACGGTATCATTAGCGATTGGGAAGCGGT
>JBMTBW010000063.1:0-3014 GCA_049430265.1 Candidatus Nanopelagicaceae bacterium
AGCGTTGCCGAACATCTAAAGCCAGATCGTCTCTTTAGAAGGTTTCTAAAGCATCGTGAATCCATCGGTCTTCGAATTCTGGATCTGGATGCTGGAGTTATGGGTGAGCTTCGCTCATTTCTCAATCAGGGAGAATTGGTTGCCTTAGTTGCAGATAGAGATTTAAGTAAGTCAGGAATTGATGTTAATTTCTTTGGTGCCAGAGCAAGAATGCCAGCTGGTCCGGCAATTCTAGCTCTGGAGACAGGAGCAGATTTAGTCACTGTCTTTGTCTCCTATAGTCAGGAAGGGTTAGTTATAGATTGTGCTCCGCCAATAAAGGTTGATAAAAGTGCAGAGCGAAAGGCAGAGATTGCTCGCGTAACTCAAGTAATGGCAAATAGATTCGAGGATGCGATAAGAGCAAATCCAACCTCCTGGCATATGCAACAGCGCATCTTCATTGATAACGATTTCGTGGAGCGAGCATGAAAATCGGATTAATTTCGCCTTATGCCTGGGATGTTCCAGGTGGGGTGCAAGCTCATATAAGAGATCTTGCTCATTACTATCTTGACCAAGGACATCAGATCTCAGTCCTGGCTCCGGCAAGTGATGAGAGTTCAATAGTTGAAAACTTTGTGGTCAGCGCCGGAAGACCAGTTGCAATTCCTTATAACGGAGCGGTAGCAAGAGTTCTCTTTGGTCCAGTTGCTGCATCAAGAGTTAGGCAATGGGTGGCTGGAGGAGATTTTGATGTTCTACATCTTCACGAACCAGCAATTCCATCCCTATCTCTTCTTGCCTGTTCAATTGCTGAAGGCCCGCTTGTTGGAACATTTCATGCCGCAGCCCCGCGACAGAAGGTCACCTTTGCCATTGCGCCATTTTTAGAACCTGTGATTGAGAAGTTAAGAGCCAGAATTGCTGTTAGTGAAATTGCGCGAGAAACGCTGCGGATTCATCTAGATACTGATGCTCTTGTAATTCCAAATGGGATAAGCAAAGAATTTTATGAGAAAGCTGAACCTAATCCCGCCTGGAAAAGAGATTTAACTATTGGGTTTATTGGCAGATTCTCCGAACCGCGAAAGGGACTAAATGTTCTCCTTGAAGCCTTTTCTAGAATCGCTCTTGCACTTCCAGAAGTGCGCTTGCTGATCGCAGGTCCGGGCGAAGGTGTTGAAGCTATGGAGAGCGTTAATCCAGCTCTTCGTTCTCGAATCACATTCCTTGGCAGAATTGATGATGTGGCCAAAGCCTCTCTTCTTAAATCAATTAGCGTTTATGTTGCCCCAAATACAGGCGGAGAATCCTTTGGAATAATTCTCACCGAAGCGATGGCTTCTGGGGTTCCGATTGTGGCAAGTGACATTCCAGCATTTAGTCATCTTCTCGAAGAAGGTAAATATGGTCTGCTTTTTGAAAATGAAAATCCTGCTGACCTTGCAGATAAGTTAATTCGATTACTTAAAGATAAAGATTTGGCGCAAAAATATTCACGCTCGGGCCTTGATCATGCAGCTAGATTTGATTGGAATCAGGTAGGCGATGAGATTATGAATGTTTATCTTCATGCTAGAGGCGAAGATGAGAAGGTGACGCTTTTGTCTGAGGCAAGACCATGGAGCAGGCTCTTTACTAGAGGCGAGGAGGAGTAATGGAGTTTCCAGTATTTGTCATTCCTCTAATTGTTTTATTTGTTATCTGGTATCTCACCTTTAGCGCAACAAGACTTGATCGCCTTCACCAGAGAGTCGAGACTTCGTGGGCAAATCTTGATGCTATTTTGCAGCGAAGAGCTTCACTTGCTCTTGAGTTAACCCATTTTCCCGAGACAGATCCTGCCGCAAACCTGCTACTCACCTCAGCGGCTCACCATGCAAGGGCGGCGGATATATCAGTGCGAAGTGAAGCAGAGAGCGCATTAACAGCAGCCCTTCTCCTGCTTCGACAGGAAAGCTGGTTAGTTGAGAAGTATCCAGATATATTTGAAGAACTTGATCAAATTACTGAGCGGCTAAAAGTTGGCATCTCCCTTCATGTTGAGGGTGTTTCAGCTGCAAAAACGCGCCGATCAAAGCTGATCTATCGAGTCTTCCGTCTTGCTGGAAAGGCTCCACTTCCAGTCAAATATGCCTTCGAAGATGATTCACTAGTCGAAGTGCAAAGATGAAGAAAATCCTCTCGCTTTTACTTCTCGCACTATTTCTATCATCCTGCGCATCGCTTCCTTTTGCAGAAGAGAAGGTAGAGATTGAAAAAAATCTCTACACAAATCTTCCTGGAAGCAGCGGGAAAGTATTTGCAGTCAAATTCGATGACACAAATGATGCACATCCTCAGCAAGGGGTTGAGTCAGCTGATGTTGTTTATATAACTCAAGTCGAAGCAGGTTTAACAAGGCTCATGGGAATCTACTCGTCAAATTATCCAGAAGTCTTAGGGCCTATTAGATCTGCTCGAATCAGTGATCTATCAATCCTTGGCGAATATGGCAGAGTTGGATTTCTCTATAGTGGCGCGCAGAGCAAGATGCGCCCAGTTATTGCAGAAGCAAATTTAGTAAATCTAAGCGCTGAACGAAATCCACCCTCAATCTATTTTAATGATCCATCACGCCGCTCTCCTTATTCCATGATGGTTAAACCAAATCTTCTTCTTGAAAAAGCTGCAGAAGTTGAATTCGCAAAGAAACCTGGATGGCAATATGGCCCCAGGGCAAAAGGCGCAAAGAAAATAATTTCTGCCGAGATCAATTGGCCAAATGCTAGTTATGAGGCTTATTGGAGCGCGGCTGAGAAAAGATTTCTTTTAAAACATAATGGTCGAGAAAATATCGCTTCATCTGGCATTCAACTTGGCTCAACAATGATGGTAATTCAAATGGTAAAAATCTTGCCGTCAGAGTACGGCGATAAATTTGGCGGCATAACGCCAAAGAGCGAAGTAATTGGAAGTGGGCATGGATACTTACTTCGAAACCAAAGAGTTGTTAAAGCCCTATGGAATCGAGCTAGCTTGAGTGAGCCAAC
>JBMTBW010000064.1:0-3001 GCA_049430265.1 Candidatus Nanopelagicaceae bacterium
GGCTTTTTCATAGATTATCCTTGTTGCATTCCTTGAGTTGTCACGCCGCCCATTTGAGCTGGTGCTGTACCGATGCGACCAATCTCTGCGTTCTGCATCTGCTGAAGCTGGAATTGGTATTGCTCCATGTACTTCTGAAGCCTTGCACCGAACGCCTCGTCTTGCTGTGCGCGAGCTGCAACATCTGGTTGCTGGACATACGCTTGGATCATCTGCATTGCCATCTGTGCGCCATTAGGCTGGGCTGGAACCTCGATGCCAGCGAAGATCTTGGCAAGGTCGTCCGTGACATTCTTAGCCACCTTCTGTTGTGCTTCCTCGGCTGGCTGTAGAACATAGTCAGCAAAGATCGGGTTTATGCTGGATGCGGTGAACTCAAGCAACTTATTCACATCCATGATGCCATTGCGGTCGAGTTGCACCAATGACACCATATTTTTGAGCTGAGTCTCAGCCGTCTCTGGGTCGTTTGATTGCGAGTCGAAGTTGACAACAATAGAGAAGTTCTCATCAGCCGAACCCTTGGTCATCACCTGCGGGTTAGGATTGCCAGTAACTTGGAAGAACACCTCATCTGGCCCCATGCGCTGATACAATTTCCACGCCATGTTGAGTACATCGCGGACATGATCCAAGAACTTGGATACCACGAATTGCTGGCGTGAAGCAGAGATTGGATTGGACATATCCAGACCAACAGCACGGTCGGCTTGTGCGGTCATGGATACCTCAACCTCAATAGAACCATTGTCGGCTGGAGGTGGTGGCCCCCATTGGATCTCACCAAGGCGGCGGTACGGAACCCTTACTCCTGGCCCCCAATCAGAGGGAGGACGACCAGCCGGGTGCAGTAGTGGAGGGAGAGTAGCCAGAGAAGCACGATCAATACGAGAATCACGCTCGGTCTTGATTTGCATTTGCGCTCCACGAAGGATGTCAGAGAATGTCTGCGTTTCGTACATTCGCTTCTGGTCGTTCGATAGGCGCGTAACCACAAAGGGGTAGTCGTCATAGCCATTGAGTAGTTCGTGTTTTGCGTATCCTTCGGTGGTAGGGTGGAAGACTGTGCAGTAGATACCTTCAGAACCATCCTCTTCGTCGATGAGGCGTTGATAGCCGTAGACCACCATCACAAGGTCATTGTCGTCCGTGATAGGCAGGCGGTCGATTGTCTTGAGCTTCTCGCCATCGAGGTACATGGAATCCTTTCCACGCAGGGTTTGGATGGCGTTTTCAACCCAATCGGAATCCCAGCCTTCAGTAGCCACCTTCTTCTCCAGCTCTTGAGCCGTCATAAAGGTGCGCCAGAAGACATAGGGTGAACGCTGCGGATCGGTCACATAGGCAGGGAAAAACACCTCGCCATCGGGGGCGCATGAGTAAACTACTGGGCAATCTACCGAGGTGCGAGGAATAGAAACTTCAGCAAATCCTTTGGTGCGGAGATCGAGGATAGCTTTCTTGGTGCGCTTATCGGATAGATCTGGGAATGCTGTCTGGAGCATACCCTTGACCATCTCGTCGTCTGCGCCGCTGGCAATAAGTTCTGCTAGATCGGGGGAGACTTGTGCGATTTCCTCGATGGATACTCGTTGCAAATATGTCCTTTTTTCTCGCTTCCATCCGACATATGACACCATCAGCCCCTTCTCTAGCAGATAATTCGCACCCAACTCCATCTGCTGACGGAAGTTAGGAATGTAGGTAGACCTCATCCATTTAAGGAATCCAGACACCATCGAGGCCCGTGGCATGGATGCCATAGATGTTGGGAACGCCTTGATATGAGAACGCTGCAATGCTTGGTCTAGGATAGACACAAATGCGTTGATACGCTCCCCAATAACATTGACCTCAATATCGGATGCTCCTTGCCAAGGGAAGGCATTTGCGCCTTGCTTGCGGAGGTCGTCAGATTTCCCAGGCCACAGGTTACGGCGGTCGTCATAGGAACGAAGGCAAGCCTCGAAATACTCCTCCAAGTCAATAAGACACTTGTCATATGCGTCAGCTAACGCCATGACATTTGGGCCGTCCTCGGCATAGATCATCGACTCTTCTTGCTCTTCTGTTGGTGCGCTCATGATGGCATGTATTCGTAGAACTCCTCGCCTACTTCGGGGCGAATCATAGCAACTTTTATAGGTTTGCCAACTAGTTTGTGCGATACCCTAGGTGGACACTTAACTGGAACCGCCTCACCATCCATCCGAACCATGACCCAGCTTGGATTTGGGCATTTACGGATGACTAGATAATCCCCTTCATAACTGAACCCATCTTGAGATTCCAAGGTGGAATCTTGAGTTTCTGGCTTAATCTTGCGGGGGCGGCCTCGCTTAACTGCTGGTTTCGTCGTCGTCTTCATAGTTAATAGATGATTGGATTGTGATCTCGATAGCCTTCATTGCAAGCACCCCAATGACCGAGGCATAGCTCAAGTCGAACTCTTGGGTGAATCTGTCAATGGCGGCATCAAGCGTATCGCTAAATGCTTGGGTTTGTTCTAGGTTGTCCATTAGTAGCCTCCTGCTCCTTGTCTTGTAGCAAAATTACGGGTTTCGTCAACATGATCTATTCCTGCGATTGCAGCGTAGCGAAGCACATCGACTGGGTCTTTCCATGCTTCCTTGAGGCCGCCGTCACCTGTGTACTCGCTCAACGCTTGGATGATATTTTCGCATTCCTCGGACACATAGAAATGCGGTCGGTTTACGGAGTCGGCTGGCTTAGTTGTATCCCACGACATCTTGCCAATAAGTGCTTGAAGGCCATCGTCAATGTCTAAGCCAGGGGCTGGAAGGCAGACCATTCCAGCGTCATTCAAGTCCTCGATAATGCTCGATGCGCCATCTGACGACTGGTATTTAGCGGCTCCAAGGCGAGGGTCGATTAGCCTCTCAAAGATCTTCTCGTCACCTTCAAGCTCGGCAATTAAGTCCATGTAGTCACGGATACCAAACCCTTGGCCTTTAGCACCCTGCCCCGGCATCCACTTGCC
>JBMTBW010000065.1:0-2964 GCA_049430265.1 Candidatus Nanopelagicaceae bacterium
GCCGGCGGGTCTACAGGCATGACGGACGGCTTCTTTTACATCCCTGCGGCGGCGGGCGCTCCGACTGGCGTACCGACGGCAATCGCCAACACGGTGCCAATGTATTACGATACGACCAACAACAAGTTTTACGTTTATAACGGCGCCTGGAAAAGCGTTATCTTGATTTAAAGGTTGATATGGCATCACTTACACCAATTCCAAAGCTCCAATTTTTTGATGCCAATGGCAACCCATTGGTTGGCGGCAAACTGTACACCTATGCTGCTGGCACGACTACGCCGCTTGCCACTTACACGGATTCCACAGGCGCCTCTGCCAACACCAACCCTGTCATCTTGGATTCGCGTGGCGAGGCCAACGTATGGTTGGAAGATGCACAATACAAATTTGTCTTACAAGATGCGAACAGTGCTCTTATATGGACTGTTGATAACATAAACACGGCTGATGCACCAACTTTGGCAGCTCAAGCGGCAGCAGAAGCCGCCGCAGCAGCCGCTCAGTTGGCTGAGGTAGGAGCGGAAACGGCACGAGATAGCAGTTGGGTTAATAATAGAATCTATGCAACCACAGCCGCCGGAATAGCAGCCACGTCCAGTGGGCAATACTTTAGCGTTCCTGCTGCTTTAAATGATGAATATTTAATTCTTTATCTGAATAATGCTGGCGTAGCAAACGAAATTAAACGATATCCATCTGTTAACGCAATTGCGCCATTAAAGTCAACGCCAGTCCCTGATGCTGTTTACGCTGTACAAGACAATTCCAGTAGTGCGGCAATGGTTGTTGAGTCTGATGGGGATTTCTTGTTTTCATCCATTGATTCGGACAAGGTTAACGGCATATCTCGTTTTAGCTTAAACAAAGCCACTCGTAGCAATTTGAACTTTACGGCGTCGCTTGTCCATCACATAAGTTATGGGCAATCGTTATCTTTGGGCAACGGAAATGGCGTTCAGACGCTGAGTAATGTAGATGACGGATTCTTTGATTCCGTTATGTTCAACGCAAACGGCACAACATCAGCAGGGCCACGGGCACAAGAAGGAAGTGGAACAGCAGCGCAGAATCACGCTTCGTTGATTGCTTACAAAGAACAGCCAGTATCAGGAACGGCCCCAAACGGCAACTTTGAAACGCCACTTGGGAATGCTTTGAGAATGGTCAAAAGGTTGTTAAGGGACGAAAATGATGTTTTGACAACTGATTTTAGTTATGTGCTGCTTGGGTCTGCTCCAGGACAAAGCAACACAACAATCTCAGGTCTATCAAAAGGGCAGGTGCCATATACAAACCTTACGACTGATGTGACGTATGGGCTGGCTCGTGCTCAAGCCGCTGGCAACAGTTATGCAGTTGACGCCATTTATTGGTCTCAAGGTGAGGCGGACATTACCGCCGGTACATCAAGAGCAACCTATTTGGCGTCTTTGCTACAGCTTTACACTGACCTAAACACTGATATTAAAGCCATTACCGGACAGTCACATAATATTAAATTAATTTGTTATCAATGCAGCACATATAATCAGACAAATCCAAATATTGCTTTGGCGCAACTTGATGCTGCAAAATCCAACAGCAACATTATTTTGTCAACTGCTGTGTACGCAACTGAGCACCTCTCATCAACTAACGTGCATCTCGCGCCGGTTGGATATGCGATGCTTGGTGCGTATTATGGTTTGACGGCCAAAAGAACTATCGTTGATGGCGAAACGTGGAACATGTTGTATCCGACAAGGATCACTCGTCAAGGAACAATCCTTGATGTTGAATTCCCGGACACTGGATACGATATTGCTCTATCAAACGCTTTATTCCCAACAGTTTCAAATTCAGGATTTACAGCAGTTGATGGAGGCAGTGTGGACAATCCAGTTGTCTCTGTTTCTGTATCAAGTCCAAAGAGACTAAAGATTGTTCTGACAAATGCAGTCGCAGGAAAACTAAGATATGGTTTTTCTTCGTGGGGTGGAAATCTGCACAATCTTTGCGATATCAATCCATCGGTTGCTCGTGATCTTCCAATGTATCAACCCGGCCTTATCTTTGAGGAGTCCTTCTCGTGAGCGACTTTGCCCTTCAATTAGAAAACGGCGCCTTTACCAATCCTAGACGTGGATTACGCCTACCAAATCGAGACAGGCTTGTAGGCGAATACATCCTTGGCGGATCTCAAGCGTTGAGCATCTACAACCATGCAGACATCAACAATCCATTGATTGTTCAAGGTTCACCAACATACAACGCTAACAGCGTTACTGTTCGAGGTCATGCAAGCACGGGTTATGGGTTTAAAAGCGGTATTGTCCCAGCAGATGATGCAACATTGATTGTTGTTCGCAAAAATGCAGCAATCGCTAGTGCTCCATTAATTGTGGCGTCCCCACCAACAGGGAATCCTTTTGGAATGTTGCAATTTGGCAGTAACAATTATGCAGCCAACGGGGAAAATCTTTATGGCCTTGGCGCTAGACGACCAACGCCTGCATCTGCATCGCAAGTGTATTTTGAAATTCTCGTAATGAGCCGTCAAAATGTTCAAAGAACTACCGGCGGCTACGGAAAATTGTATTATTATTCTTCTGGCACTCAAGTGGAAGTTGTTTCTACAGACCTTAACACCACTGCAAGAAGATCAATTGGAGAAATATGTATTGGCTCTAATTTATTGGATGATAGTGTAAATAACAATAGCGTTGAAGTATATTTTGTTGGCATGTACCAGCGCCCATTATCAGCCGCAGAAATTGACGAAGTAAAAGTACAGCTTACAGCTTATTACTTAAATCTTGGCATTACGCTTGCATGAGGATAATATGACCGTTACCGTAAAAGTCCTGATCCCAGGCAAGATTGCTGAAGCTACGCAAACCACGCAGTACACCGCTACCAACGTCACAACCATTGTTGATAAGTTCACCGCCACCAACTACAGCGCAGCGGCTGCGACGATCT
>JBMTBW010000066.1:0-2857 GCA_049430265.1 Candidatus Nanopelagicaceae bacterium
AGTAGTTAGTGCCATCGGTATTTATAACCTCAACCGAGCAATACCCTGCAGGAGTGGGTGAGTTAATATCTTGACGCCCAGAAGTAATAGTTAGATTGCTCAGAGTAACTGAGGTTAGCTCTGAGCCATTGACCTTGATTCGCCAATCGGGAGTCCAAAGCGTCATAAGATTTGAGCCGAAGTCCTTAGATCTCCAGCTCCAGTAGTTCCGCGATTAGTGGAGTTATTAAGCGCCAAGATAACTGCTCTGGTAAATCCTTCTTCATCGATAGCGGATGGAGCATTAACATTAATTACCACATTGCCTTGCTGATTAGCTGCAACTGTGCCAGCGACATTAAACCCAGAAGGAATTGCATTACCGCTTGGCACTAGCGTTGATGGGGCGCTAGGAGTTGAAGCCGATGGAGCGCTTGGAGTAGTGGATGGCTTAGGAGCTGCTGGGACGCTTGGGCTTGGAGCAGTAGCAATCTTTGGAAGTGTTGAACTGCTTGGAGTGCTAGGGGCTGAGAATGATGGCTTAGAAATGGTAGATACATTAGGCAAAAGTGGGACGGCATTGTAAGCGCGGATAAGGACATTTATTGCATCGATGGCAAAATTAACTGCGCTCTTAATTCCATTAACTACTGCGCCAATTACATCAAGTATGCCACCTGCAACCTTGCCAATAAATCCTAGCGCTGATCCTAAATTGTTGATAAGAACTGGCACTACAAAGTCTTTAATAAAGTTATAAAGAATAGTCAAGGACTCTTTATTTCTAGCAATTGCATCGGTAACTGGCTTTAATGCTGCATCTTTAAACTCAATAAATTTAGGGATAACTGTGTTAATAAAATAATCTAAAAGTCTTTGAAGGGTAGGCAATAAAGCAGCTCCTACTGATTCTTTGGCTTCATCAAAGCCGACTCTTAATCTTTGAATTTGACCTTCAAAAGTATTAGCTTGAACTGTAGCTGCTCCACCAAAAGTCTCAGCTAATTGTTTTACTGTTCCCTCTAATCCAAGGGTCTTAATTTCAGCACTAGATAAACCAACGCCTAAACGAGTAAGAGCGCCAGTATTGCCTTCATAAGCTTTACCTAAAGCATTCGATACTGCCTCAACACTTTTACCAGTAGCAGCTGAAATATCTAAAGCTAGGTTCAATAAATCTTGAGACTCGGTTACTGATCCTGTAGCAGTTGCTAGGCGCTGAAGCGCTGGACGCAATTGGTCATCAGCAACGCCAGTAGCCAAAGAAGTTTTGAGAATCTGCTCCTCTACTGCTGCAATCTGAGCCTCGGTCGCACCAGTTACATTCTGTAAGGCATTTGCTAAGCGCTTTTGGGCTGCTTCATCTTCAATTGCTGCCTTGACGCCATCTACGGCTAACTTGACTGCATAGGCTGCCGCTGCTGCTGCTGCTGCTGCAAAGGCGGCTGCTGCAACCTTGCCAAACTTCTCTAACTTACCGCCAAAGCCTTCAACCTCTTTAGAGCCAGTATCAAGATTTTTCTTGAGATCAGCAACATCAGCAAGAATCGAGAGCTTGAGCGTTCTACTGCCAGCCATTACTTATCCCACTCTTTCAATATCTTGGAAAATGCTTCTTGCCATTTCTTAATCAATTCAGGCTGAATCTTACGAAGGGTTGGGTAGATAAAGTAGCCAGCGTTTCCGCGACCTTTGCTTGGTGTTCTTCTTGGGAACTGACGATAGCGATTAGATCCAAATTCATAACCTGCCCAGAGTTTTTGTGTGCTACCGCCACCAGAAAAGCGCTGACTTGCGAAGCCGTAAGAGAACTCTCCGATTTTGGAACTGGCCGAGACTTTAACGCCTGTTGCAATTCTTCTAACTGCTTCTTGACCAAAAGTCCTTGTGAGTGCATAGGCTTTGATTTCGTTTGCTGCATAAGTAGCCAGCGCGCTAGATTCTTGTTTAGCTTGGCTAACGGCTTCATCATCCATCGCTTTGAAAGCGGTAATGATTGAGCGGAGCTCGCGCTTGTCGTAGCTGATTGGTAACTCATCTGCCACCGTTACGCTCCTTTAATATCTCTATCGCCGTTAGGACTTGGTCGATGTCTGTCCAGTAAGTCATCGGTATCCCAGTTGCTATCGCTATTTCGACTATTAGTCGGTTGATGCTTCCGGGCTCGTAACTTTTGGGCTTTCATCTCCAATCGTCATCTCTTCAACTGTTAGCTCCCAAATCTCTTGAGGTTTGGTTGGCTTTCCAGCTGCTTCGCGCTTATACGCAAAGTAAGCAAGATCTAAGAAGTCCGCTTGCTGGTAAGCCGATATATCCTTCATCGAATAAATCGACTTACCAGTTTTGCGTTCCCACTTAGCCCACTCTGGTAAGCCAGCCTGATAAGTAACTGATTCGCCAGAGTTATATTTAATTGTGATTGATATTTTCATAGCTCCCGATGCTCCGATCTCTTAGCTGAAGGTCTCTGTTGGAGTTCCAACGACAGTCATCGTCCAAGTATCAGTTAGCGCTCCTGGAGCTGCGCCACCTGCTGCTGGAAAGACTGGTAATACATTGAAAGCAAATACTGCGCCAGTTACGGCAGTAAATGAAACTGCAAGTGTGGTGTTTGGTGCTGATTCAGCATCAGACCACATTGCTTCGAATAGAGAGCTTGCAGCTCCCCAATCCTGTAGCAGTTCAATTGTGAAGGTCCATTGCTTATCAACGGACTTATAAGCGCGACCATCAAGGGTTTGATAGGTCTCGATAATTGTGTCGCAGCTTAGGACTGCGCTAGTTGTCTGGGCGTCATAAGCAGCGCTATCGAGTGTAAAGGTTACATCGCGCCCAGTTATTACTGTTGTTGGCATTTGGGTCTCCTATGCGGTTTGCT
>JBMTBW010000067.1:0-2840 GCA_049430265.1 Candidatus Nanopelagicaceae bacterium
TTTACCCTCTATTCCAATAGATTCCCAATTATCTATCTGATCATCAATCGTTCTATAGATTGGATATATATCACTAATCATCCTTCTAACTCCCATATCTTCTTAAACTCTAACTGGCCTGATTGAAACGCGTTCTTCAGCGTTTCCTTGCCATCACTATGGAACTTAGTTACTAGATAGGGCTCAGCTATACTGCCTTCTAGCCATTCAACTCTTTCACCATTTGGATCAATAACATCATCGCCATTGATATAGTGGAACTTATCTAGTATCGCATCCCGAGATGATTCTCTTACTGTCTCAACTATCTCACTAGGTATATTCTCTTTTACCCAATTAACGAAGCTTCTCTCTGATTTGACTATCCACTTGAACTTAGGCTTACTGGTAGTCACATAAGCGATTACATCCTCGCCATACTCAGCTTTTACCCTATCTGCACCTATTGCATCCATCTCAGCCTGCAGCGCTGCTCTTAGCCTATCCTTAGCCTTTTTAGCCTCATCAGCTATCAGACTCACCGCTGCTAGTTCCAGGCTCAGTTCCTTGATTCCCATCTCTTTGCTCCCTTTTCTTTGCTCTGTTTAATCTAACTTCTAACGAGTGGATATTGATCCCACAGTCCCTAGCGATAAACTCCTTGTCAAAACCCCAGTCCATTAGCTGACGGATATATCTAATAGAGTGGGGCTTTGCCATCTTCGTAGGGCCTTTCTAAGGTCGTATTACCATTCCAGTATGACACCATCTGTTTCTCAAATCCAGCAGCCATACGACATATCCGACACTTACCTGATTTCATCTTCCAATTACCACATTGATCGCATCTAATTATGTCATCTTCCTTAGTAGCTACTCGATCAGATGGGTAAATAATGCGTTGGAGGAAGCATCGCTGACATTCAATCAACCACACTTCCTCCGGCGCTTCTGCTATATCACTTGTCTCATACCGATTTAGCTCAATATGCGGAGTAACTAGCTTGCAATTTGAGCAGATAAATGGATGAGCATCTTGCTTCATTTCTGAAAGACCCAATGCCCATCTGAACCAATACGCATCCACTTAGCAGGATGACCAGATTTAGGTGTTGGACACACCCAACCGCGATATTCTTTGCCCTCTTTAGTGCCTTGCTTTAGCACCATTGGCCCATCTCCACCTGAGCAGAGCGGTATCTCATCAACTATCTCAGCACCTAATTGATTTGCTATCTCACTAACATCCCAAACAATTGGCTCAGGATCATTAGGTCTTTGCTCTTTTATGAATTCCGCAAGAGCTGGCTTAGTCGTTTCAATTGCTTTCTTTGGGCTCGGTTTAGTCTTAGCGAAATATCCAGCGAGGTTAAGTGCGCGTCCCAACGATCCAGTTTCCGCAAGCTCGAGTGCATATTGCTTGGATTTAGACTCACTGGATAAACCTGTAGTCCAAGGATGTGCGTCAGCTTCAGTGCGATATAACTCAGTTTTAATGATATAGACATCACAATTAGCCACAAGCGACTCCGCCAAGATATGAGTCTTGATTCGATAATCTGGATAAGCATTTATAAACTCCTTTAATCGGTCTTGAACTGAAACATAATCATCAAGGTAATTCGACATCTAACTTCTCTCTCCCTGCGAAATCACTTATCGCATCTTCTAATTGTTCTTTTAATGAATAAAATGTGCCATCTGGCCAGTTCTGTGCTTCATCGGCGCAAGGCTGGCAATAGAACCTAACCTGTGCTTTTCGAAGCGGTGTCTCGCTCTGGACTTTCCAAACTGCTGGAGTCATAGCTCTTAAATCCCAGCCGTTCTTATTTGCTCCCCAGCGATATTTGCAGTAATCGCAGTATTGATTTTGATTATGATTGCGAGTCAGACTCAATGTCGTCCCAATCTTCTGGTGTAGAAAATCTGCATCGACCCAAGATAGCGGCGTATCCAATGAGATCGAGATACGAATCCTCGCGCTCTGGACTTTCCACCATTCTTGAGAGTTTGGTTGCGATAGCAATAAGTGCCAGGTCAGCTGGGTCTCTGAGCTGAATACCGAGAACTCTCGCGATTTTGTAAATGCGTAATAGATTGTGCCTCGGGTCGCCATATTCAATCCCCCTGTCGAGCAAGGTGTTACCAGCATCTTCAAGCCAGTCACTTAATGATCTGTTCGTATCGGACACTTTGCCTCCCTCTCCTATAGCCCTCATTAAAAGCTTTAGCTTTGGATGAATTCCAAAGACCACATAAGAAAAGACCAGCAAATGGTGTTAGCAGAATAATTGCTGCCACTTCTATATTTGATAGATTAGGAAACATCTGCACTCACCCCATATTTATCTAGCCAGTATGCAGAGATTTCAGTTCTACTTAACCGACCTCTAACTGATTTGCGACCTAACTTATCGGTTGCATATTTGCGTATTAGTGTCCCTTTAACGAATCTTTCGCCATCGGTCCAAGCGCCCGACTGGGCATCGTATTTGATTACCCTCGGTTTATTTATCATCTTTCTCCCTCCCAAATCCTCTAAATGGATTTAGTGGGATAAATGTATTTACCTAAATGGATTTATGCAAGGATGACACAAACATATTTTTTTGAATATAGAAGTGTAATTAAACGAGTAGCAGCTCGGCGAGTCTTAGATCTAAATAGCCGACTAACTTGGAAATCTTCTTACCATTGGCAAAGTCAGTCTTATCAGGAAGGCTCTGTAAAGCCCACTCAGGCTCGTTTAGAGCCCCTAAGTCAAACTGGTAGATACCTTTTGGGGTTGAGTTGATGTAAAGGGTCCTAGCGCCCGTTCTAGCCCTTATATCGGCCAGATAATCCCACTTCTTCTTCTCAAT
>JBMTBW010000068.1:0-2685 GCA_049430265.1 Candidatus Nanopelagicaceae bacterium
ATTTCGCTACCTTAGGACCGTTATAGTTACGGCCGCCGTTCACCGGGGCTTCAGTTCGATGCTTGCACATCTTGCTTTAACCTTCCGGCACCGGGCAGGCGTCAGACCCTATACATCCACTTACGTGTTAGCAGAGTCCTGTGTTTTTGTTAAACAGTCGCTACTCCCTGGCTTGTGCCACCTTACTCTGCTTGCGCAAAATAAGGCCCTCTTTATCCCGAAGTTACAGAGGCAAGTTGCCGAGTTCCTTCAACATCATTCTCTCAAGCGCCTAGGTATTCTCTACCAATACACGTGTGTCCGTTTAGGGTACGGTCTTAATGATGGAGTTATTTCCTGGGACCTCTTCAAGGCAAGTTCAATCCAATAAGAACTTACAATATACGAGATCCGTCACTACCATCAGGTCAAGGAATATTTACCTTGTTCCCATCGACTACGGCTTTCGCCCTCGCCTTAGGGGCCGACTAACCCTGCGAAGATTAACTTTACGCAGGAACCCTTGTATTTTCGGCGACAGAGTCTTTCACTCTGTTTGTCGCTACTTATGTCAGCATTCGCACTTCTGATATCTCCAGGACCCCTCGCGGGTATCCCTTCGCAGACTTACAGAACGTTCCGCTACCAGATAAAATGTCCGTAGACACTTTAAATCCACAACTTCGGTACGTAGTTTGAGCCCCGTTACATCTTCGGCGCAAAGTCTCTTAATTAGACCGGTGAGCTGTTACGCTTTCTTTAAAGGATGGCTGCTTCTAAGCCAACCTCCCGGCTGTTTTGGAGTCTTCACATCCTTTCACACTTAACTACGATTTTGGGACCTTAGATGGTGGTCTGGGTTTTTTCCCTCTCGACGATGGAAGTTAGCTCCCACCGTCTGTCTATTGAGAAACAATCTTGAGTATTCGGAGTTTTATTAGGTTTAGTAAGAATTTCTTCCCCCTAGCCTATTTAGTGCTCTACCCCTCAAGATCTTATTATTCAACGCACTACCTAAATAGTTTTCGCGGAAAACCAGCTATCTCCCAGTTTGATTGGCCTTTCACCCCTAATCACAAGTCATCCGAGCCTTTTTCAACAGGCACCGGTTCGGTCCTCCAGTAAGTGTTACCTTACCTTCAACCTGCTCATAACTAGATCACTAGGTTTCGGGTTCTTATCCGTACAACTCATCGCCCTATTCAGACTCGCTTTCGCTACGCCTACACCTTTTCGGCTTAAGCTTGCTGCACAGATAAAGTCACTGACCCATTATACAAAAGGTACGTCGTCACTCATATAGAGCTCCGACTGATTGTAGGCATCCGGTTTCAGGTTCTATTTCACTCCCCTAATAGGGGTTCTTTTCACCTTTCCCTCACGGTACTAGTTCACTATCGGTCACTGAAGAGTATTTAGGCTTAGAGGGTGGTCCCCCTATCTTCAAGCAGGATTTCTCGTGTCCCGCTTTACTCAAGAATCTTATTTGCTTTTACCTTTACGGGGCTATCACCCTCTATGGCAAACCTTTCCAGGTTTTTCTAGTTGTACAAATAAAACTACAGGCCTGTTCCGCGTTCGCTCGCCACTACTGACGGAATCTCAATTGATTTCTTTTCCTCTAGGTACTTAGATGTTTCAGTTCCCTAGGTTGCCTTTTCAAACCTATGTATTCAGTTTGAAATAACTCTTAAAGAGTTGGGTTTTCCCATTCGGAAATTTTCGGATCAAAGTTTACATACAACTCCCCGAAACTTATCGCAGTATATCACGTCCTTCATCGACTTTCAGTGCCAAGGCATTCACCAGACGCCCTTAAACGCTTGATTTATGCACAGAAAAAATTTTTCTGTGTAAATTGAATTTTTAAAATTTGTGAAAAATAAATTTTTCACAAGGATATAAAAATATTGATACAAATTAACAATGTTAAAGAATTTCTCTAAAATTTGGTGGAGGATAGCGGGATCGAACCGCTGACCTCCTGAATGCAAATCAGGCGCTCTACCAGCTGAGCTAATCCCCCTAATAAAAATGGTGGGCCGAGAAAGACTCGAACTTTCGACCCCACCCTTATCAAGGGTGTGCTCTAACCAACTGAGCTACCGGCCCTTTTGTTGAATGAACTCTTTTACAAACATTAGAGATAAGGAAGAGAAACGAGGACGGCTACAATGTACAATGTTAAGTGATAGTTCAAAAGTAAACTTTTGAACTGTCCTTAGAAAGGAGGTAATCCAGCCGCAGGTTCCCCTACGGCTACCTTGTTACGACTTCACCCCAGTCGCTGACTATACCTTGGTCAAACGCCTCCTTGCGGTTAGCAATCTGCTTTAAGGTAGAACCAACTTCCATGGTGTGACGGGCGGTGTGTACAAGACCCGGGAACGTATTCACCGTAGCACGCTGATCTACGATTACTAGCGATTCCAGCTTCATGCACTCGAGTTGCAGAGTGCAATCCGAACTGAGGTAGATTTTTGAGTTTAGCTTAGCGTCGCCACCTTGCATCTCATTGTCACTACCATTGTAGCACGTGTGTAGCCCAACCCGTAAGGGCCATGAGGACTTGACGTCATCCCCACCTTCCTCCAGCTTATCACTGGCAGTTCTTTCAGAGTGCCCAGCATGACCTGATGGCAACTAAAAGTAGGGGTTGCGCTCGTTGCGGGACTTAACCCAACATCTCACGACACGAGCTGACGA
>JBMTBW010000069.1:0-2643 GCA_049430265.1 Candidatus Nanopelagicaceae bacterium
TATGAAACAAGCAGAAAAACAAAATTTAATTGACGCGGTAAACTACATTTACTCTATTAGCACGAAGGCAGCAGTAGAGAAAGTTATACACGATAATTGCTTAAATGCAGCTAAAGAATTAATGAAAGTAGTTGAAGGAATTGAAGTAGAGAAAGAAGATAAACAACTCGAAAAAGTAGATTAATGGCAAGTGGTGAGTGCATAAAAGCTGACTTTATTATTGTCGCAAATAATCCAGTTGATGAAGTGCCGACTATTGAAGGCATTATACCTACTTCATCTGTTTCTCAATGCTGCTCAAATACTACATTCTTTGCAAGTACTGCCGATGACGCGGAACTAAAAAACGATAAGACTTCATTCTTATGGGTGCTTTCTCCGTTGGTTTCTGCTTCTGTGATGAAATTACAAAAGGCTGATGATAACGGTACATTTACCGATGTTGAAACATTAGATAATAATGATTTCGGTACATTCTACGCACTATCTTTTAACACAGATGAAGATTCACGAAAGTACATAGGCTATCAGCTTAATATGCGCGATGTTATTATTGCTCATGATGGCGGCTTATATCGCGTTAAAAACACTATCACTACTATACTAGGCAACAAAGACTTATATTCAAATTCTTTTTGTTTGGTTGAGTATTCGCCAGCTTTGATTAATGGAACGGTAAGAATTGAAACTTACACAAATGGCATTCGTGGCGCTGCTGGCTCTCAAACCGATTACATCGACTTTAATAGTATTAACTGGTACAATCAAATAAGGCTTAAGGGTATGTTTGGTTTCACCACTAGCGAATACACTAGAGAAGATGTTGAATATCGAAACGGGCAAAAGCAATGGGTAGTTGATGAGCAAAAGGAAAAGTACATTTTAAAACTTAAACCTATCGACCAAAGCACTAGAAACTTTATGAAAACGGATGTGCTGCAAGCTGATGAAATTATAATTACCGATTACAACAGCCTTAACCCTGATGAGTTCATAGCAATATATGTAACTGGTAGCGGTGGTTTTGAACCACGCCACAACATAAAAGAGGCGTTGCCAGTTGATATAAATTTCGATAGCGCATTTAACAACCAACGCAAAAAACGATGCTAGTATGAATCCTCAAAACATAACTATACTATTAACCGTTGGCGGAATATTCGTTGGAATTATAGCCTATTTCCTGAACAGATTGATTCAGCAAGTAGATAAGTTAACCGACAAAGTAAATAATATTGAAAATTCGCTTACAAAGTTAACTGTTGAATTGTATGGCCTTGACAAAAGGCTAAGCGCAGTAGAGCAAGATATTTATATTGTACATAGAAATATAGCGCAGAAATGAGTATAGCTGAAATGTTTGAAAACTACGAATTAAGCCTATGACTATGTGGGAGAAAATAAAGGCAGAAGCTAAAGTAAGATATGTTATTGGCTTTTTAGTAGGTACATTACTTGCTTTCGTGATGTTGCTTTCTTTCTTTAAGACTGTACCAAAAGAAAATGAAATGCTTTTTTCGGAGATTAAAACGGCTTTTACAATGGCATTTGGTGCGTTTATTCAGCATATAATGAAAACACCAGAAAAGGAGAAAGCAAATGGAAATGATAAGTAACCATATAAGCTATTACGAGGCAACTCACAGCCCAACAGCAACGGCAAAAGGATTGAACAACGAACCTAATTTAACGCAATTAAAAGCGATGCGATTAGTAGCGGTAAAATGCTTTGAACCTTTGAGAATGTGGGCAAATGTGCCGCTATCAATCAATTCGTTCTTTCGTGGTGAAGCATTAAACAAGGCTATTGGCGGTTCGTTAACTAGCCAACATTGCAAGGGTGAAGCTATCGACATTGACGGTAAAGGAAAGATAAGCAACGCAAAGATATTTCACTTCTTAAAAGAGAATGTAACCTTTGACCAATTAATCGCTGAGTTCCCAGTAAACGGTGAACCAGCGTGGGTGCATGTTAGCTTTTCAGAGAAAGGCAACAGAAGACAAATACTTACAGCTACAAAAGTAAACGGCAAAACGGTTTACTCACCTTACAAACTTGGCGATGTTACGTTATAACTTCGAAATAAAAGACGGGATTATTTTACTTTGCTTTTTGGCTATGCTTGTTTTTAAATTGGATTCATGCAGCGACAAAAAAGAGTTGATGAAAGCTAACAACGAACTTTTAAACTACTCCGATTCAATAAAAACGTATAAAGCAAAGAATGGTGAATTAATAGAATTCAATAAGGCGCTAGTGGTTAATTACGACACTCAACTCGAAGAAATAGACAAGCTAAAAAAAGATTTAGATTTAAAGCGTGTTGATGTGCTGGTGAAGTATAAAAGTGTTTTTAAATACGATACTATCAACCACGTTTTTCATGAGCAGTTGCCTTGTGATTCATTTAATGAAGTTGTGAATATTGATAGTGCGCACTTCAAACTTAATTTAAACCTATCTAACAAATCATTGACGATAAATAGTATCGAAATACCAAACGAACAAAACTTTGTGATAGGAGAGAAGAAAAACGGACTATTCAAGGCGAATGAGTATAGCGTACTTGTAACGAACTCAAACCCTAACATAAAAGGCGAAAGCCTAAAAGCATACACTTTCAAACCTTCACCTAAGTGGTA
>JBMTBW010000070.1:0-2533 GCA_049430265.1 Candidatus Nanopelagicaceae bacterium
CGCGCAATGTTTTGGCGCTTCTATGCTTTAGCAGAATTAAATTATGACTATATCTTGATCCGCGATTGCGATGCCAGATTTAATGCAAGAGAGCTGGCAATGCACCGCGAGTTTGTAGAATCAGGCAAAGAGTTTCACATAATTAAAGACCATCCAACAGGTCACAATTATTCAATCTCAGGCGGTTTATTTGCTGCCAAACAAATTGCCCTACACGATATTCATAAACTAATTAGCGCCTGGGAACCAAAGAATCGTTATGGTGACGATATGTTATTTTTGGAGAAGATGATATTTCCAAGAGTTGCAGGTAATGCTTTAATTCACGATGAGTATTACAACACTTATGGAAGCGTTAAATGCCAACTGCCTAAACAGGCTACCCTTGATATGGTCGGCGCAGCTTTAGATGAGAACGATAGATTTATTTATGATAACGATCAAGCAACTTCTCTGCGCGAGAACGGTGTCGATGTTTACCGGTATCACCTCGACACCCCTACCCCTCAAGGCCGTGACTTTCACCTTTCACACGGTCTTGGGGGCTAGCTTTGAAAGTCTTACTTCTTGACTTCCACGCTGGGTGCATTCAGACACTTGGCAAAGGCTTAATTGCTGCTGGTCACGATTTAGACATCGTTAGCCTTTCTCGTCATAATCACATACTTGATGACGATATAAGGCAACGCCTAATTGAAACGCCATTTGGATACCGCTCAATTGATGACTTCATCCACGGCACCGCCACAGGCAAGGAGTGCGCCTACGATGTTGCCATTGGCACCTTCCCGCCTGGTATCTATGGCGCTCTCGCTGCCAGTGGCATTGCCACCCACACCCTTGTTTATATCAATCATCGGATGGACTTGCACGTTAAACCTGCCAGCGCCAGGATTGAATTTTGGCGCAAGGTTAGAGTTGATGCTTTATCACAAAAGGTTACATTTGTTGCTGCCCATACCTTTGATGCAGCCTACTTTGAACACTACACAGGCTTGGCAATTCCTACTGTATTTCCAGCCCTATTAGGCGATTACAGCGGCTTTGAGCGTGACCGTGAGGTTGTCATAGGGCCAGTGCATTTGATGCCGCCAGCGCCCATCCTAGAGGCTCTAAAACCTCACATACCTCACATCAAAACTATCAGGCAAACCTACCAAGCCTATGAGCTTTCAGACCTTGCTCGCCATAAAGCCGCCATCGTTTTACCCTATTCAACCTATTCGCAATCAGTCCTAGAGCTTTCAGATTTAGGCGTTCCGCTACTGATACCAAGCCACGAATGGTTACTTGCCAATGGTGGCTTAAATGATGTTCGCCTAGCACCGCTTTATACAAGCGATGAAGATGGCGCTGAAGGTATCGGATCGCCTAACTCGGCTGATACTACTGACCGCCTTAGATGGCTTAAATATGCTCACTGGGAAGAATTACCTAATGTTTATCGCTGGAATGATGAGAAAGAATTAAGGGCGCTGATGGCTTTGGAGGAGTATCCAAACTATCAAGCGCCCAATTCTGACTTTTTTACCAAGAAGAAATCAGACTTTCAAGATTTCTGTTCCCTGAATTTTTTGAACCTCGGCTAGATAAGCAAGCAAGATTCCAACCTCAGCCTTTTCCACAAAGTAATACTGCGCCAAGTTTTGGTAGGCATCATAGATAGCGGTAAAGAAGTTATCTGAATCTTCAATGCCTTCAATGATGCAATCCATCATTTGAGCTGCGTGCAAATACAAAGGCATCTCATCGGCAAAGTCTTTCATTAGATTATGTTGGTTGCGGTCTTGAATAGCTGTCGGCCCAGTTATGCCAACACCTAAATCAAACTTCTGCAAGATGGCAGTTGCCACATACGAACGCAAGATGTCAGTTACCCTCGGTGTTACTGTCACCGGCAGATACATAAGTGGCAAGCAATTCTTCTTCCACCAAGTATTCTGACTATTCCAAGGAAAGTAAGAACCAGCGCCAAGGGTGACAGTTTTATCTTTAGGTTCAAAGAAGTAAGGTAGCTTGGCAGTTAAACGATAGATGGCATCAACATCAGGGTCTTGATCAACAAGTCCCATTACTACTGGCTGATGTAAAACGTCAGTAGTAAAATCGACGGAATGGGACTTGTCAACCTCCTCTAGCGGAAAGCCGCGTGGCCATATTCTTTCCGCACCTGGCCTCTTAAATTCATTCATAACATTAACCCAACCAGCATCTTTGATAACGCTAAAACCTAAAGATATTGGCGGCTCAAAATGGTCTAAGTATGGGCAGTTGTCATCATCTGTTTCATATATCCATTCGCCCTCGGCTGTGGCTGCTATCAGATAGCCAAGATTCTTTCTGGCATAATGATTTGCAGGTAGCAATTCGCCCAAGGCGGGGTAAAGGTCTAACTGGCGCTCATAGGAGACATAAACCGCCTGCCCATAGTCCCAGTCCTTTGGCGTTTTCTTATCGCCAATGACAAAGACGGTGGCGGGGGTGTTGTCAACAATAAACTTAACATCTTCTGTCGGCGCATTTATTGTTGTTA
>JBMTBW010000071.1:0-2432 GCA_049430265.1 Candidatus Nanopelagicaceae bacterium
TTCTGCTATTTCATCAATGGTTCTTTGCGTTTCTTCTGCATTATTTATTTCGACCTCTTTTACTTCTGTGCTAGTAGTCTTTTTTATATTTGCATTTCTCCTTACTTTAACTTCCTCATCTTTTAATAATTTGTCTATCTCTTTTATTTGCTCTTTCTTATATTCTAATTCAGGGTTTTCATCTTTTAGCGCGTTAAGACTTTTTATAGCGTTTTCATTTTGTTTTTTTAATAGGTCTATTTTTTCTTGTATATATAATTGGTCTTCTTCAGAATAGTATTTCCTGAATTTATTTAAGTCTCTTTCAGTATCTTCTATTTCCTTTGCCCTTCTTTTAATTTGCTCACCTTCATCAATCCTTCTTCTTTCATTTTTTCCTATTATTTCAGCATTAGCCTTTTCGATAGCGTCCTTCTCCTGTACTAAGTCGCTTTTTAGTTGTTGTAACTGTTCTCGTGATAGTCGTTTTCTCGCTTCGTATCTATCTCTTACAGATTCCTCGCTTTGTGCTAGTTTCTTCTGCTCTTCATTAAATCTTTTTTGCGCTTCGGTAGCTTCATCTGTTGCATCCGAAAACAAATCCATTTGCGTTGCCATTCCAACAAGCAACGCTATAATACCTATTCCAGTTAATGCAACTAATGATATACGGAAAGCATTTGTTGCAGTTGTTGCCCCTCCAGTAGCGAAAGCGTAAATGCTTTGAGTAGCAGCTAATGCTTTAGTTCTTACGTTGTTGATAAAAATCATTGCGCTGCTTTCAGCCTTTAACTCGTTGGCTACTTGCATCACTCCATTAGACACAGCCATAACTGCTTGCAGTCTAACCATTGTTTCTTGCCATTCCTCAGTGCTTTTTCCTAGCAACGCACTTGCACCTTCAGCTATTTCAAAACTTCCAGCTAGTAAGTTAACAGAGCCAACTAATCCCTCGATATTCCTTTCTCCGCTACTTAGGTTTTGTATTTTCCCTTTTGTTTCATCGATAACCTCTTTTAGTTCAGCAGCTCGTTTTTCCATTTCTTTGAACTGCTCACTATTTGCTTTACCTGCCGCCTTTAAGTTGATTAACTCCTTTGTTAAGGCTTTGAACTCTTGCGTAGCGCTCGCGTAGTTTCCGACATTTCGTTGAAATTCTTTTACCCCCTCTTCGGCTTTTCGTACGCTAGTATCTAATTTATTAAACTCATCAACTAATGCTTTTGGCGCTTGCTTGCCTTGTACAGATAAGTCTTTTAACTCCTTCTTTATTTGCGATAATCTTACAACTTGCTTTTCATATTCAGTAGTTAAATCGCTTGTAAGTTTTGCTTGTTGAGTTACTTCTTGTCTTTGCTTTTGACGCGCTAAATTCTCTTCCGCTTGTGCTGCGGTAAGTTCTTTCTGTGCTTTCTTTTGTTTTTCTGTTACTGACTCTAAAGCAGCTATCTGTTTTTTAAGTTCCGCTATCTGGTCTGTTAACTTCTTAACATCTTCAATCGATTGAGGCGATGCAATAGCGAAGCCATCGGCTGTGCTTTTGGCTTTTGTTTTAAGCGCGTTTGAAATTTGATTGATAACATCTAAGAGTTGTTTTGCTTCGTCAACCGCGCTGGTGAACGCATCCTTAGCAATTATATCTTCTCTCGTTATTTTACCGCTTTCAGCCATTTTGTTTAGGTCTTATTTTCTTTAATGCTTTAAAGTATGTGTAATATTCAGCTACACTTACCTTTTTAATATCAATCTGAAATCCCATCTCATGCTCTAACACTCCTTTAATCTCGTAGAAGTCAGCGCGCTCTGTTGTTTCTTTCTTTAGTGCTTCAATCTCTAACTCACAAATCTTAATAAAAGCATTCAAACTCCTATCGTCGTATATGGCTCTGCGCGCTTGTAACAACACTAATTCTTTTTCTTTTTCTAACGTCTTTATAAACGACTCACTAAACCCAAATCGCTCTATGAATTGCGTCATCAACTTATCGCCAAAGTAATTAACCAAAGAACCTATTTTGCCCGTCTTACTTAAATACTTATTGTCTTTCTCCTCATGCCACTTGAACCAATAATAAATTGGCATTTCGTCTATGTTAGCCCAATATTTGCGCCCGTATAGCCTCAACCATGTATGGTGTAATAAGTTCGCTAACCATTGCTTTACTCTCTTTAGTGAGTCCGATAACTTTAGGGTAAATTTGCGCCAAATCGGTATCTTCTTTGATTGTGTTGGCTGTGATTTTGAACCCATCGCTTTCTAACTTAATTCTAAATGATTTGTAAAACTCTCCCGTATCTTTTAAGGTGATGTGGTCTGTACGCCCATCGTTGCCTAAGCTTTTAGCTAATGGCTTCCAATAACTCACCGTAATTTGCGCGTATTGCCCTAAACTATTTCCTTCGCTATCTATTCCACCTTCGTACATTTGCTCTAAATTGAAATCAATTATTTG
>JBMTBW010000072.1:0-2428 GCA_049430265.1 Candidatus Nanopelagicaceae bacterium
GGCGGAGCCCTTAATGAGTGGAGTGAATTGGTAAGTGAAGCAAAGAATTATCAAGACTCTGGGCTAATTAAAGTTATTGGTATTTGGTCGCACTTTGCAAGAGCCGATGAGATAGGGCATGAGTTTAACAAGAAGCAATTAGAGAATTTTAAAAGTGCAGTAGCAGAAGCAGAGAGCGTTGGGATTACTCCGGAAATAATTCACTTGAGTAATTCAGCAGCTACAATAAATGATGCTGATTCACATTTTGATCTACTTCGCTTAGGTATTGCAATCTATGGACTATCACCAGATTTTTCACATATGGGAAGTTCTGAAAAACTAAATTTAAAACCTGCAATGAGTATCCGCGCCAGAATTCATTTAGTTAAAGATATCCCAGCAGGCTCTCAGGTTGGTTATGGCGGAAGTGCGATAACAAAAGTTGATACCAAGCTTGGAGTAATTGCAATGGGCTACTCTGATGGAATTCCAAGAAATGCAAATAGTGATGCTGGAGTACTGGTAGGTAATAAGCGAGCACCAATCATCGGACGAGTGTCAATGGATCAATTTGTCGTGGATTTAGGCAGAGATAGCTCGGCAAAGGCTGGAGATTGGGCATACATTATTGGAAGTAATCCTTCTGATAGTTATACTTCGGCAAGTTCTTACACTGCCGATTCGTGGGCTAGCGCTAGCGCAACGATCAATTATGAGATCGTTACGCGAATAGCAGCTAGAGTAAAGCGAATCTATCAAGGCTAAAGGAGGGCGCATGACAGAAGGCGTTGTGCTCTCTGTTAATGATCTCTCAGTAAATTTTGGCGGCCTTAAAGCTCTAAATGGCGTCAACTTTGAATTAAGAAAAGGCGAAGTTCTAGGACTTATCGGCCCTAATGGCGCTGGAAAAACCACCCTCTTTAATGCGCTCTGCGGAATAGTCACTCCAGATTCAGGCTCTCTTAAATTAAATGGCAAAGAAATTAAATGGCCCAAACCTCACAAATTAGCAAAGCTAAAAATAGCTAGAACCCTACAAGGCGTTGGTCTCTTTCCAGATTTAACTGTCTATGACAATGTGATGATAGGTGCTAATAAATTTGCCGAGTCAGGTTTACTTCGCGCAGCCTTTGGAACAAACCATAAAGATGAAAAGCGATTAAAGGAGAGAGCGCAAGCAGCTCTTGAGCGGGTTTATGTTGGAGCAGTTGCCGATCGAAGAGCAGACACTCTTGCCTATCCTGATACTAAGCGAGTCTCTATTGCTCGAGCATTGGTAGCGGAGCCAGAAATATTATTACTTGATGAACCTGCAGGAGGATTAGGTCCACAAGATATTGAATGGCTCAATAGCCTTATCAATAATCTTAAATCTCGCACCTCAATTATTATCGTTGAACATCATATGGATGTTGTTATGTCAGTCTGTGATCGAATCTATGTTTTGAACTTTGGAGAGATAATCGCATCTGGAACACCAGCAGAAGTTAGAGATAATGAAGCAGTTATCCAGGCTTATCTTGGAACTAAATCAAAGGCCAAGTCATGAGTGGATTGGTAGTTAATAGACTAAGTGTTTCCCATGGGGCAATTGAGGCGCTTCGCGCTGTTTCCTTCAGCGTTGAGGTTGGTCAACTTGCAGCAATTATTGGTTCAAATGGCGCTGGAAAAACAACGCTACTTCGCGCTCTCTCTGGGTTAAATACTCAAACTTCAGGAAGTGCGCAGTGGAATGAGCGAGAAATCCTCGGGGCAAGGCCTGATGCGCTAGTAAGAAGAGGTATTAGCCATGTTTCTGAGGGTAAATCTGTAATTGCAGAGCTAAGCGTTAAAGAGAATCTAATTTTAGGTGGAATATGGAGAGGTAAAAAGAGTGATACCAGTGCAGCAATAGCAGAGGTAGTTGAGCTCTTTCCAGTTCTGGGACAGAGAATGAATCAGAGCGCCGATTCTCTCTCAGGTGGGGAGCGGCAAATGCTTGCAATCGGAAGAGCTTTAGTTTCAAGACCTAAATTGTTATTACTAGATGAACCATCACTTGGACTTGCGCCACTTGTTATTGAACAGATATTTGCAACTATTGATCAACTTCGAAGAAAACTTGGCTTAACAGTTATTTTGGTTGAGCAGAATGCAATGAGCGCGCTAGAAATTGCTGATATCGGAATCATTATTAATCTTGGTGAAGTTGTTGCCTCCGGCAAAGCAAGTGAGCTAATTGATGATCCCGCCCTACGAGCTGCTTACTTGGGGTACTGATGCAAAAAGTAATTGAAACTATTCTTATCGGATTTTCATCTGGATCAATCTATGCCCTTATGTCTTTAGCGCTTGTCTTAGTCTGGAGATCAACCCGGGTAGTTAACTTTGCGCAAGCAGGACAGGCGATGCTCTCTACCTATATTGGCTTTGAGATTGCATCTAGATCCGAGATTTTCTGGCTAGG
>JBMTBW010000073.1:0-2390 GCA_049430265.1 Candidatus Nanopelagicaceae bacterium
GGAAAGTCCTTAAGTACTTCAGATGGTGATGGAGTAGGAGAAAATATCTCACGGATTAACCATTCATCTTCACTAAAGTGTTTTAGCTCGGCATATTTGATTTGTAATTGTGGCCACCAATGCTTGTTGCAGAGATTTTGAAAAAGTTCGGTATCAAGTACACAAAGCCCATATCCAACAGTTTTTCCTGACTCAGAAAGAAGGTTGCTGGTCTCACTTGCATGAGTTACATAGGGACCAACAAAAACTTCACCAAGCATCTGATCATTTCTAAATAGCGCTGTGGCATCACTTCCAGAGTTGCCGGTCTTTAGAGCTACAAAATACAAATCAGCTAAATCGCTAAGTGTTGCCGGCTTAATCTCAATTTCTGACATGCGACAATAATCTCCTACTCGCCGTTGCTTTGGCGAGCGCCATCTGGTCTATAGTCCATCAAGCTATCAACTCCAATTTACGCGTAAAAAACCAGATCAACTGCAGACTGGTCTGATTCTTTTTCACTCACAGCTCTAGATTTATAAAGCCTCACACAATACCCTCGGAGCATGAATGCTGATAAAGCTGCAATAAGAGCTAAAGAGCAATTATTCAATTTACTTTCTCAGCTTCCCCAAGGCGCACGTCTGCCTGGTGAGAGAACGCTCTCTGAGGAATTTGGAGTTTGTCGAGTTACCTTAAGGCGAGCGCTCGAAGATTTCATCTCTGATGGAAGACTTGAGAGACGAGCCCGTTCAGGAACCTATATCAAGAGACCCATGATCTCATCAGAGATGCGCCTGAAGTCATTCACTGAGGAAATCAAAGCAAGAGGGCAGCAACCATCTTCTAGCCTAATTTCATTTAAGAAGACTAAAGCAAGTCTAAATGTTTCAAAATTATTAAGAATTAACCAAGGAGAAGAAATATTCTTAGTGACAAGACTTCGCCTGGCAGATCATATGCCAGTCGCCCTAGAAACACTTCGTATCGCTTGCAACTCAATACCCAATCTAACTCCTGAAGACTTTAAAGGTTCTATATATGATGTTTTATTTGAGAAGTCCGGAATTAGAATCATGAGTGCTAGAGCAGGAATCACTGCTCACAACCCAAGTGAAAGAGATAGGAATCTTCTTAAGACTTCATTAGAAACTCCCTGCCTCCTTATCAAGATGTTGGATTTCAATCAATTTGGTAAGCCCGTAATGACAGCTGAGTGTCTATATAGAAGTGACTTATTTGAATTACAAATAGAGGTAAGTGCAACTATTAAAGAAACAAGGGGTCAAAGAGTTTCATGAAGTCGCATCAAGAGTACCTATCCAATTTAATTGAACTACTGACAATTTTGCGGCAAGACTGCCAACAGGTTGAAGAGGCCGCTGGTCTAATTGCCCAATCACTCCAGAACGATGGATTGATTCATGTTTTTGGCACAGGTCATTCTCATATGTTGGCTGAGGAGATGTTTTATAGAGCTGGGGGGCTTGGAGCTGTAAATCCGATTCTCGAAGAAGATTTAATGCTTCATATAAATGCCAGTAAGAGCACTGAGCTGGAACGCAATCCCGAGTTGGCCATAAATATTTTGGCTAAACACAAACTTCGCAAAGGTGATGTCTTCATAATTGCATCAAATTCTGGTGGTAACGCCTTGGTTGAAGCGATTGGAAATCAAGTAAAGAAGCGGGGTTTATTGTTGATCGCTATCACAAGCCTGAAACACGCAACATCTCCAGCAGCCAGAGTGCATGGCAGGAAAATTCATGAGCTTGCGGATATAACCATAGATAATCTGGGTCAGGTTGGAGATGCAACAATTTCCTATCCAGGACTTGAGGAAAAAACTGGTCCAACATCAACTGTTTTGGGCACAGCTATAGTCAATGCACTTGTAGTTCGATCAGTAGAAATAATGATTGAAAATGGCCATAAACCAGAAATATTCAGCAGCAGTAATACCTCCGACGGTGATTCAAGAAACTCAGAGTTGCTATCTGTACTTAAAGAGCGGGTCTCAATTTTATGAGTGATTCTCAAGGGTTAACCCACGTAGATGGTCAATCAGGCAGTAGCGGGATTAACGGAAGGCTCACTAAAGTAGTGATGTGTTTAGACTTAATTCCCTGAAAGCCCTCGTCACTGGGGTGGGCTCTGCTTCGGGAATAGGTTTTGCAGCAGCTAAAGCTCTGAAAGAACTTGGGGCAGAAGTTTTTATCACTTCAACTTCAGATCGCATCTACATAAGAGCTGAAGAGCTCGGAGTAAAGGGATTTATAGCTGACTTAACTAAGGAGTCAGATGTTCAGGCTCTGGAATCAAAGATTTCAAACTTAGATATCTTGGTTAATAACGCTGGGATGACAAGTGTGACCTCTCCTGCAAGCGAGGCTGAAGCTACTGATATC
>JBMTBW010000074.1:0-2387 GCA_049430265.1 Candidatus Nanopelagicaceae bacterium
AAAACAAATCCTGGGGCAAGAGAGGCCCATCGAGAACTTGCCAGAGAGGTAACAACACTTCTTCATGGCGCTGATCAAGCAAGAAAGGTAGAAGCTGCAGCGAAAGCTCTATTTGGTCAGGGCGAGATAAGAGATCTCGACATTGAAACTTTAAAGTCGGCGCTTGCAGAGCTTCCAAAGGCAAGAATTAGAAAGGGAGCAGAGATTCCTTCCTGGGTAGATCTAATTACTAGCTCTGGAGTGGTGGAATCTAAGTCTGCTGCGCGAAGAGTTATCAAAGAGGGCGGGGCGTATTTAAATAATGAGAAAATTACCGGCGAGGATTTCGCTCCGAAGAGTTCTGATCTGCTCCATGGCCAATTTCTCTTGCTCCGCAAAGGAAAACGCGATCTGGTTGCGGTAGAAATCACCGATTAGAGGATTTGCACCCCTTAAAAAAGAGCGTTATTCTTTGCTCCCTCGCTACGAAATCGGACTTCAACACCAGGCCGAGTAGTCGAGCAAGAACTTCCCTAGAAGCTAAAACCCTTATTTATCAAGGTTTTTTAGCCTCTGCGCCCCATTTTTTGGGTTTTGCAGGGGCGATTTGACCCCAAGTGATTAAAGGCCTAAGTTTCTCCTTCTGCCCTGTAAAAGGGGCGGATTGGTTGTGCCCTGCCAACGGCTGTAAGGCCCGGAATCGGTGCGCACCCGTACCTTGAGAACTCAACAGCGTGCCAAAAGTCAATGCCAATTACCTCGATGAGGTATGGCTTTATTGCCATGCCCGTCGAATCCTTTGTAAAAATCAATTGGTCAAAGACATTAAATAACGACAGTTGTTTATGTTCTTTTGCCGGAATCAACGTTTCGTTGAATCAAAATTCAATGGAGAGTTTGATCCTGGCTCAGGACGAACGCTGGCGGCGTGCTTAACACATGCAAGTCGAACGATGAAGTTCCTTCGGGAATGGATTAGTGGCGAACGGGTGAGGAACACGTGAGAAACCTGCCTTTCATTCTGGGATAACACCGGGAAACCGGTGCTAATACCGGATACTCCATCTTGGCGGCATCGCCGAGCTGGGAAAAAATTTTGATGAAAGATGGTCTCGCGGCCTATCAGCTAGTTGGTGAGGTAATGGCTCACCAAGGCGACGACGGGTAGCCGGCCTGAGAGGGCGACCGGCCACACTGGGACTGAGACACGGCCCAGACTCCTACGGGAGGCAGCAGTAGGGAATATTGGGCAATGGGCGAAAGCCTGACCCAGCGACGCCGCGTGAGGGATGAAGGTCTTCGGATTGTAAACCTCTTTCAGTAGGGAAGAAGCGAAAGTGACGGTACCTAAAGAAGAAGCACCGGCTAACTATGTGCCAGCAGCCGCGGTAATACATAGGGTGCAAGCGTTGTCCGGAATTATTGGGCGTAAAGAGCTCGTAGGTCGTTTGTCGCGTCGATTGTGAAAATCTGAGGCTCAACCTCAGACCTGCAGTCGATACGGGCAAACTAGAGTGTGGTAGGGGAGACTGGAATTCCTGGTGTAGCGGTGGAATGCGCAGATATCAGGAGGAACACCAATGGCGAAGGCAGGTCTCTGGGCCATAACTGACACTGAGGAGCGAAAGTGCGGGGAGCGAACAGGATTAGATACCCTGGTAGTCCGCACCGTAAACGGTGGGCACTAGTTGTGGGAACCTTCCACGGTTTCCGCGACGCAGCAAACGCATTAAGTGCCCCGCCTGGGGAGTACGATCGCAAGATTAAAACTCAAAGGAATTGACGGGGCCCCGCACAAGCAGCGGAGCATGCGGCTTAATTCGACGCAACGCGAAGAACCTTACCAAGGCTTGACATATAGCGAAAAGTGGCAGAGATGTCATGTCCGCAAGGGCGCTATACAGGTGGTGCATGGTTGTCGTCAGCTCGTGTCGTGAGATGTTGGGTTAAGTCCCGCAACGAGCGCAACCCTCGTTCTGTGTTACCAGCATTTAGTTGGGGACTCACAGGAGACTGCCGGGGTCAACTCGGAGGAAGGTGGGGATGACGTCAAATCATCATGCCCCTTATGTCTTGGGCTGCACGCATGCTACAATGGCCGGTACAAAGTGCTGCGAGATCGTAAGATTGAGCGAATCACATAAAGCCGGTCTCAGTTCGGATTGAGGTCTGCAACTCGACCTCATGAAGTCGGAGTTGCTAGTAATCGTAGATCAGCAACGCTACGGTGAATACGTTCCCGGGGCTTGTACACACCGCCCGTCACGTCACGAAAGTCGGTAACACCCAAAGTTAGTGGCCCAACCGCAAGGGGGGAGCTACCTAAGGTGGGATCGGTGATTGGGACGAAGTCGTAACAAGGTAGCCGTACCGGAAGGTGCGGCTGGATCACCTCCTTTCTAAGGAGC
>JBMTBW010000075.1:0-2349 GCA_049430265.1 Candidatus Nanopelagicaceae bacterium
GCACGCTCTGATGGAGCATACAATGGAGTAATCTGACTTGGTGCCATACCCATCTCGCTACGAGATGTTGCACGCACATCTGGAGTTTTAGCTAGTGGAGCTCCTGCTTTATTAGCAGCATTGGCTACACCTGAGCCGTACTCTGTTGATTCAAAAGATAAACCATCTGTTCTCTTGGAGAATTTACCAGGTCCTGATACACCTGCCATAGGCCCTCTAGCCATTTGGATCCTCCATCTTCTCTAAATCTGATGTGAATTGTTCCCATACTCTGGAAACTTTTGTTGTTCTATTTGCGTTATACACTGCTAAATCTAAAAGTTCTGATGCGAGCATCTCTACAGCTCGGACTATATTTACAAAGAAACCTGATATAACTACAAAGAAATCTGCGAGAGTGACAGAGCGTGGTACGAAATCTTTATCTTTATCCACGCTCTATCCTCTCACTATAAAACTAAGCCTTCTTGCCTTTACGAGCTTTGCCAGCATAGCCAAATTCGACTTTGCCGCCTGGCTTCTTCATATCCTTCTTGCCCTCAGTTGGCTTTGCCATTGGAGCCTTTGCACGACCACCTTTTTTCATTTTACACCTCCCTACCCTGCAATAGATGCGAGTAATGTAGCAATATCTGGACGAGAGCCAGCAGCAGGGGCCGCACCCATTTGTTCTGGAGTTGGCTGCGAGGCAGGAACGGGGGCCATACCTGCTGCTGGAACTTGTTCGCCCATCATTTCTGTTGGGACTTCTGGAGCTGGCTCTGGAGCAAATACTTCTTCAACTATCGTCTCAAGTTGTTTACCTTTTTGGCGACCCTTAATAACCTCGGCGATTCTAGAAACAATCTGAGAAGGATCTTGACCTTGGGCTGCAAGTGCTGGAATGGTCTGAGCATACTGAGCAACAGCAACGCGCAAAGAATCACGCATCTCTTCAATATCCACACGCTGCTCTTCTTGAGTGACATTTAACTCCATAGGAATTTCTCTGCGTACATAATCTCTTGATACCAGTTTGTCGCTTCGCATCTGTAGTAAAGCAATAATTGCATTGTTTGGATTCATACCAGACATAATGCCGTAGCGAACATCTACACCATACTCGCCAGCAATCTGACGACTTGGTACATACTTCATATTAAACGGAGTACCGTCATCTACTCCCTTGATTTCCTTGGTCATATTGCCAAAGATTTTCTCATCCACCTCAAAGCAGAGAGATACTAGCTCGGTAAATAGTCTTGCAAACTGTGCTTGCGCTGCACGAACTTGAGTATCAAAGCCAGCTTGTAGGGCTTGTACTCCGCGACCTGTAATGATTGAAGCATCAACATTACCGCTACGTACTTCTGGATAGCGTGAACCTAAACGTAGTTCTCGCTCTAGAACGCCAGATTCTGTAAAGACTCCAGGTGGAAGTTCTAATGGAACACGGCGGATACCTTGCGGATTAGCAGAACGCATAATCGCATCAGGACCAAGTGCTAGTTCCTGTACATCTTGCGGAATAGCAATAGGTGCTTGGATAGACTTCTCTGCTGCTTGAATCTGCAATACTGCAAAGCGAGCACGAGCAAGTTGTACTGCTAGAACATCATCAAACTGACCGCGTGCTTCTCCGTCTAGGGATGAACGCATTGCAACGCGGGCTAAACATTTACCAATGGCATTAGGTAGGTTTAATAAAACTAAGTTGTTACGATCTGGAACATAGATTAAATCTTGGTCCTTATCGTGGTAACGAATCATTGTGATATAAGGAGAGCTATTTGCATAGTTCCTGTTTGTAATAATTTGATTATAGAACTCTGGATACTGCATTGCTAGAGTCTCTGCATCAGTATTCATTACTTGAGTAATTGAGATACAGCGACCAAAGCGGTCCATCTCAGGATAGACACCAAAAGGATTTAATAGACGGATTCTAGGATTGTTTGTTTCATAATCCATCTCTACCATTGCTGGTAGCATTCCATAAGTATTAAACCAGTCAGCACCCTGATACATTTGAATCTGTAACTCTGAGCCTGATACAAAGTAGTTTGCAATACGAGTTCTAGTATCTGCTGCTTTGCGTGCAGAGTCTGAAACCATATTGGTAGCAGCGCAGTTAAAGGATGGCAGTGGTGCCATTACCTCTGCTAGGTCGCGTGCAGCTACATCTACAAAGTTAGCAACCAGAGGCTTTGGGTATTCCTCAGAGAACATAGCAGGATAGACCTTGCTTATATCTCCTTGGCGCACAGATAGCACGTCACGCATACGCTGATCACGCGCTGAGTACTTAGTCTGTAACCGTGATACCTTAGCAATAACCTCTTTGGTTGTAAGCATTTGTCCTTACTTCTT
>JBMTBW010000076.1:0-2301 GCA_049430265.1 Candidatus Nanopelagicaceae bacterium
GCGCGGCCCCGGCGGACAACAGCGATGTGATTGCCGATGATTTCCTTTTGGACGCCATCGTAATGTTCGCCGTTTTCTGTAACGCCAGGCGTAGGATCATAATTCACCCTATAGCCCGCGCTTACCTCACGAGCATCGCCTTTCATGATGCGCTTGATGGTGTCTTCGTCAGTGATGGTCATCACTGCTTTGACGAAACCATTGTCGTACACCACTTCAGTGCCACTAAAGCCCACTTGGTAGTCTTTAGTATTCTCGGAATCGAGAAGCACAGGCGGATGTTCTGAAGTGATGGCCTTGCCCGCAAACGAAGCAAGACTATCGGGAGACGCCACTTCTGTTTCAGGACGATATTCGCGACGAATGGAACCATCACTATCTGTGTAGTGTTGGATGCCAGTGCGTGCGATAGAAGCCCATGCCCGAAGATAACCTTCCGGCGTGAGTTCGTATTTCTCAATAGGAGAGAAATCGTATCGGCAAGAAATGGTGCTCATATTCATACTTTATCAAGAAGCAAATGTTATACTTTATGAGCTTATGCAAAACGGAATAAATTCTTGTGATGTTCTTGGCACGTAGCACGACGGATGCTCTTAAACTTCCCCACCAGGAAGCACGCATTCTCATTGCAAGTCGCATTAAAGAAGCCCGGCTTAATGCCGGGCTCACGCAACATGACGTGGCAAAAGAACTGCACATTAGTCAAAGTTCTTATTGCCGCATCGAAAAAGGAACTGCTCCGCCAGATTGCGTACAAATTCGCACTCTTAGTGGCCTCTATGGAATTAGCGTGCTGTGGTTAATGGGCTACCCATCGTTTATTGCGAAGATTAGTTGAATTCTCAATAAATTCCGTTTATTGAGAAAACGAATAATCAATCTTCTTCGTCGTCATCATCTTGTAAATCAAGAAGCTGATCCTCAATACCGCTCATTACATAGGATTTGGCAATCGCTTCAGCCTCGAATACAAGCATTTTGATGGGTGTAAAATGCTCGTCTGGTTTTTCGTAGTGATTCTCCACAAAAATATGCGTTTCCTCTAAGCGACCATTCTTGAAATGTTGCTGCTCGACAAGTCGCCAGAGGGAAGTATTGCGATGTTCGTGCGCCGACAAAATAGCCAGAGCCTTCATCACGCCAATACCTTCATCCTCTTCCTCAATCACGCGCACGTATTCGCTCATGAGTCTTTATTGCGACTTTCCATCATCTTAATAATGCGATTTGCCCATGCCCTACCAGCGTCTCCTCCCCATAAAAGCCATGCAATATAACCCGCGTCATTTTCTCCTCCGCTTTTATTTTTTTCATGGCGAGAGAAAAATGCAGACATGCGCTTGATGGTGGCAAAACTAATCTTGCTGCCACCAGCTAAATCACCTGCACGAGCAACGCCGCTTCCAATGCCCTGCTTGCCCGCCTCCTGCGTCGTCAAGCCTCCTTTCCCATGTTTCTTGCGTAGTTCCAAGCCACGACGCGCAGCAGATCGCACAGCGGCAGGAGGGGCAAAGCTTTCAGCGTCGCCCCTCAGCGCTTTTTTCCACAAGAGCCGTCCTCCATCTCTTCCGCACCCTCTTTTTCTTCCTCTTCTTCTTCCTCTTCTCCAATGAGAGTCATGAAATAATTATCCCAATAAGCGTCGCTCTTCCCTTGACGACTCATGCCGGCTTCCGAAAGAGCAATGGCAATTGCTTGCTTGCGATTTGTTACAGGCTTTTTATCGCTGCCCTTAAGAGTGCCAGCTTTAAATTCACGCATCACTTTCGCAACTTTTGCCTGCTTTTCTTTCGTGGTCATGATTAAACTTGAGCGCAATTAATTAATAAATCCTATCGGAGCCGTAGCAATTTTTACGCCCGGCAAGATTCTATCCCTACATAAGACCATGCCAGTAATTAAGCGTTCAGCAATGAAAGCAATTGCACGCTTGTCGTAGCCTTCAATGGAAAGAAAATGCTCTTTGTTTTCACACCAAATTGGAGCAAGTCCGGCAAATAACGTTGTCATGAAGCGCAAATAAGATGGCCTTGGCCCGCGTGCCATATTGCAGCCAACAAAGGAAGACTGCGCCCAGATCTTATCAATCTCCTCGCGCGTAAAAATCCATTTTCCTTCATCTGCTAATTTGCGCGTAATTGCTGGTGCATCAAAAGCAGAATGGCCGCCGTAGAACTGTTGTTCAAGTGTACAAGAGAATTGAGCCGGCTCTGGTACGTACAAAGTTTCTGGACAATACCATTGATCTTCCGGCTCTAACCAATTGCGTCGATACTGAGCATTGCCAATATTGTCTTC
>JBMTBW010000077.1:0-2279 GCA_049430265.1 Candidatus Nanopelagicaceae bacterium
GTGTAAGGATCTTTAGCGTTGTTAAGGATCTGATCTCTCTCGCCCTCTTCAACTAAGAGGCCATTTTGCATAACTGCAATTCGGTGAGCCAAGATGTCAACAACGGCTAAATCATGGCTAATAAAGAGGCAGGCAAATTTTAATTTATCTTGCAGCTCAAGTAAGAGATCAAGAAAACGAGCTTGAACTGAAACATCAAGTGCGGAAGTTGGTTCATCTGCAATTAAGAGATCAGGGGTTAGCGCAAGAGCTCTTGCAATTCCAACTCGCTGTCTCTGACCACCTGATAACTCGTGAGGAAAGCGGTTTCTATAGGAGCGAGGAAGTTCAACCTGCTCAAGGAGATCCTCGACCTTCTTATTTAGCTCATCGCCTTGAGCGAGTTTTGCAAGGAATATTGGCTCACCAATTGATTCACCAATTGGCAGACGTGGGTTAAGAGATGAAGCTGGATCTTGGAAGACAATTCCGGTGTGACGGCGAATAGTGAAGAGCTCTTTCTGTGAGGCCTTACTAATATCTTTGCCAACGATCTCAAGGCTGCCTGATTTGATTGGAAGCAGACCAATAGCAGCTTTTCCAACCGTAGTCTTTCCAGAGCCAGATTCGCCTACTAGGCCAACAATTTCTCCAGGGAAGATATCTAGCGAGAAGTCTTTAACCGCTGTAAAGGCTGGGATTCTTCCTCGTTTTGGATATTCGATTGTGACATTGCGCATCTTAAGTACTGGCTCAGCATCTCTTGCAACTTTGAGAACACGCTTTCTAGAAGAACCAAGCTTTGGAACCGCAGCTAGTAGCTCAGTTGTATAGGGATGCTTTGGACGATTGAAGATTTGATCAGAGCTGCCATGCTCGACTGTGAGTCCATCCTTCATAACTAATATTTCATCTGCCATATCAGCAACAACGCCCATGTCATGGGTGATTAGAAGAATTGCTGAGTTAAGCCGGTCTTTAAGGCTTCGCATCAAATCTAAGATTTCTGCCTGAATCGTTACATCAAGTGCTGTGGTTGGCTCATCTGCCACTAAAAGACCTGGGTCACAGGCAAGGGCTTGAGCAATCATTGCTCGCTGGCGCTGACCACCTGATAGTTGGTGAGGATATTTATCAAATGATTGTTCGGGGTTTGGAATTTCAACCATAGTAATAAGTTCAATAGCGCGAGTGCGAGCCTGTTTTGGCCCCATATCAAAGTGGTTTCTTAGAGTCTCAACTATTTGAAAACCAATGGTGTAGACCGGGTTTAACGCAGTCATCGGCTCTTGGAAAATATAAGCAACTTCTTTGCCGCGGAATTTGCGAAGCGTTGAGCTCTTCACATTGATCATATCTACATCTTTAATCAAAACTTGGCCGGTACGCCTTGCATTGGAAGCAAGAAGATCCATTAAACCAAGGGCAGTTGTAGATTTACCCGATCCTGACTCACCAACGATGGCAAGGACCTTGCCTGGGTGGAGCTCAAAGTTCATCTTGATGGCTGCGGGATACCAGACGCCATCGACCCAGAAATCGACCGAGAAATCTTTAACCTTTAGGATTGGCTCACTCATGGCTTACTCTCCATTCAGCAATCTGGTTAACATTGGCGGAAACCCGATCATCTTTCGTGCCCAAGGCTCGCGAGTTTACAGCAGTTTGGGATATACCTTCTGTCTTGGGATGTTGATTACAACTCTCCTGGAATCCAAGTACAGCAGCGCTGAAAACTTCGCCTTCTGTGCTCTTATTATCTTGATTGCTGCCTCGGTCTACCTGGGAATTCAGAGACCGGCTCTGGCCTTTACCAACCTTGGCCTGGCAGTTAGAAACCCCTTCACTACCACGATCCTTGATTGGAAGCAGGTTAGTGATGTTGATACTAAATTTGTTCTCAACATAAAAAGTGATCTCGGAATCATTAAATGCTGGGCTGCTGCTGGACCCTCTAGATCTCAACACCGAGCTATTCATCCCAGTGAACTCAAAGGATTTCATCAACAAGGTGGTGGAATTAAAGCTGCCGACTCGCCCAGGTCTGATTCTGGAGCTGCGGCTCAAATTGCTCGACGCTATATCCAGGAGCGTGGAAGTTTTAAAGGAAGTATCACTAGTGAAATTAAAGTTAATAATTTGGCTAAATTCCTCTATATAACTCTTGGAATTACTGTAATGATTTCGCATTTGATCGCCTACGCCTGATTTCTTGCAATCGCTCTGGCGTTCTGTTTTTCTCTCTTTGTAATCTTGCGCTTCTGCCTTGGATCAAAGGCATCTCTTAGCCCATCACCAAT
>JBMTBW010000078.1:0-2248 GCA_049430265.1 Candidatus Nanopelagicaceae bacterium
TTTTGCCAGGGCGACGGGGTTTCTAATTTTGAGCGTGTTTGAGAAAAAGGATGGTACGGAGTAATGCCACCGGGCCCTGTTGTGTTATTCCAATCCTTTGCTTGAGTTACATCTGCGACATAACACCTGCAAGTTGCTTGGCTCTAATCTTGGTCCACCATCTGCCAATGGAATTATGTGATCAACAGTTAAATCATTTGTTGTTCCGCATTGTTTGCAATAAGGATGAGCTGCTCGCATTGCGCGAGATAGCTTGGCCCATTGATAGTCATAACCTCTATCAATTCTTCTTGGTCTCTTACGCTCTGCCACCCGCCTGCAATCAATACATCTACTTGCATTGCGTATAACAACACCACATCCAGCGCAAGGTCTAGGAAGTAATCCCATCATTCCTCACTAAGTATTCAATTGCCATTGCTAAGTAATCTGTATTATCTTTAAAGAACGCAATACCTGAATTACATTTCTGACATAACAACCCACGAACTTTATGTGTTGTATAACAATGATCTACATAGAGTCCTGTTTTAGTTTCCGTAGCAAGGATGCCACAGATAGCGCACGCACCGTCTTGCGCATCAAGTAATGTTTGATAATCATCTTCTGGTAAGCGAGCAAGAAAGCGATGAAGAGAACGACAAGGCCGACAAATCGTATGACGTTTGTTCTTTTCTTTTATGCGAAACGGAAATGCTGTTTCAACTTTTGGTTCTTTGCAGATACGGCAGACAAGTATTTCATTGGTCTTCCGTTTCTTCGTCGTCAAATTCATCCTCATTTTCTAAACCTAATGAAGCAAGACGATCACTCTTAGGAAGTGCTAAGAACATTGATAGTGTTGAACCAACTGCTCTGTTGAGTAGTGATTCAATTGCATCAAAGTGAAGGTCTGCATCGGTTGTCATCTCTGTCTCAACTTCACCAATGCTGATAGTTATGTTTAGCATTGCTTCTCCAATCGCGTATCTAGTAGGTCATCAATAAATTGATTAACGATGTCGCGTTGGTGTTGAGAATAGTCTGAATTCTTTAATGTTGTTGAAGCGTGATGTAGAGCTTCATCTATCTCATTCAGCGTTTCGGCATCTAGGGGGACACCCGCATCTGATAGCGCTAGTGTATCAGATGAAAGTGACAAATCAGGTTGTTTGGACATTATTTCTTACCTTGAGGATTGCAGCTAAGTCATACATTGCCCCACGCTTTTCAATGTCGTGTTTCTTGATAAGGCGGTAAATCTCTCGCTCGGTAGTTTGCAGCCATAAAGCAATAGCCTCAACATCAAGGAAGAATCTGCGCTTTGGGTTATTCACTGCCAATGCCACCAATCTTAGAACGCTCCAGGTTTGTTTACATCCGATACAAGAAACATCCCTAGTAAATTGCTCAACATCAATAACAACAAACTTGTTGCAATCATCTGTTGGACAAGGAATCTTTCTTGCCTGTTCTTTGAACTTCTTTGCTGCAGATCGTCCCCTGGCGTGAAGTTCTAAAACATCCCCTGAGAATTGTAAGGCCCAATCCTGCCTAAGCGACCAGTCCAAGTGGGCGGTGTGGAACCGGCAGGTGGCCTCGACTTCCGCCTCGATGGTTGGCTCTTTAGCCACCATCGCTGGCCGTGTCAACTGCCTATCACGCCGAATCACAATTTCCCAAGCGTGGAGGATGGCAAGTAGTTCGGTAGCAAGGGCAAAGTCAAGGGCAGCGATATTGATACCGAGACTGCGCTCGGCCGACCGCCCGTCGCCCCCGCGAGATGGCTCTAGATAAAAGCCTGCCTCAAATTGAAGCTCAGGCAATTCGGCAAGCATCGCTGCCACCCGCGTTAGGCAGAGGCTGCAGGCACCCTCGCGCTTGGTCGGTCTTGTGCATATCGTGCAGCTTCTCAAAATGGTGCCTCCTGTGGCAATAGGTACATCTCGGCTTCCTTCTTCCAATAATCAGGGGCATCATCAACGCTGGCAAACAAAGAGATACTCAAGCATTGATGATCGCCTAGGATGACTCGGTTCTTATCGCCCTTTGCCCACCTAATCCGATTGACGCTTCTTTCAACTGCCTCAAAGGAAACGCGGGTGCGGAATATCTCATAGGTCATCAGCCCTGCAATTCGTTTGATGACTTCCTCCTCGATGGTAAGAACGGGGGTATCAAGGCGGCGGGCAAATCCTGCCCACGATATACCTGCCCAAATCAGGGCGGCACACTTTGGACATAAGACAGGTTTGAAATCTTCAGTCAT
>JBMTBW010000079.1:0-2153 GCA_049430265.1 Candidatus Nanopelagicaceae bacterium
TTAGCATCAGCCATCTGTGATGCAACAGTGCGTTTCCAAATTAGATCATATAGAGCTAATTGATCACGAGTTAATTCAGGCGCAAGCTCACCCGGCGTCTTAAAAGAATCTCCCGCAGGACGAATTGCTTCATGAGCTTCTTGAGCATTCTTGGTTTTGCCTTCATAAAATCTTGGACTCTCTGGAATATGGTCTTTGCCATAGAGAGATTGCGCAGCGCTTCGCGCAGCGCTAATTGCAGTCTGTGAAAGATTGACAGAGTCAGTTCGCATATAGGTGATAAAACCACCTTCATAGAGGCTCTGCGCAATTCGCATTGTTAATTGCGCTCCCCACCCAAGGCGAGATCCAGCATCTTGCTGCATTGTGGAGGTAGTAAAGGGAGGCTTTGGTCTCTCTGTCCTTGGTGAATCTTCAATTGATTTAACTGTTAGCTTCTTGCCTTCAAGTGAGGTTGTTAATTTTTGAGCAGCGCCTTGATCAAGAAGGAGAATGCTAGATGCGTTCTTTTCTTTTAAGGCACCATTTGAATCAAAATCATTAGTTGTTGCAAGGCGCTTATCATCAACAGAAATTAGCCGCGCTGTGAAGTTCTGATCAGTTTGCGCCGTTAAATCCCACCAGGACGAGGTGATAAAAGCCATTCTCTCGCGCTCTTTTTCAACAATTAGCCTTGTAGCAACTGATTGGACTCGCCCTGCTGAGATTCTTGGCATCACTTTCTTCCAAAGAACTGGGGAGAGGCGATATCCAAAAAGCCTATCTAATACTCGCCTGGTTTCTTGTGCATCAACTAAACGCTCATCGATATCACTAGTTTCATTTACTGCCTTTAAAATTGCTTCCTTAGTAATCTCATTAAAGACCATTCGCTTTACTGGAACCTTTGGTTTTAATATCTCCATTAAGTGCCAAGCAATTGCCTCACCCTCGCGGTCTTCATCAGTTGCAAGGATTAACTCATCTGATTCCTTGAGTAGCTCTTTTAGCTCGGCAACCTTTGCTCTCTTATCAGGATTAATTACATATAGCGGGGCAAAGCCATTTTCAATATCAACGCCCTCTCGAGACCAAGCAAATTTCTTGACCTCTTTAGGGATATCTGCAGCGCGCTGCGGCAGATCGCGGATATGGCCGATGGAGGCCTCGACGATGTATTCATCGCCGAGATACCCACCAATCTTTCTAGCCTTTGCCGGTGATTCAACTATCACCAGCTTCTTTAAGTTTTTTGCCAAGCGCTAGCCAATCAAGGTAGAGGAGCGACGGCTACGAATTAGTGCCGCAATGATAATTGCCGTTGCTACAGCTGCAATTATCTGGCTATTTCTCTCATTGCCCTCTAGAGCAAATGCGACAATGGCCGGAGTTATTAAAAGCCCAACTAAGTTCATCACTTTGATAAGTGGGTTAATGGCAGGGCCTGCAGTATCTTTAAATGGATCACCGACAGTATCTCCAATAACAGTTGCAGCGTGAGCATCAGAGCCCTTGCCGCCATAGTTACCATCTTCAACCATCTTCTTAGCGTTATCCCATGCTCCACCAGAGTTAGCTAGGAAGACAGCCATAAGAGTTCCGGTGCCAATTGAGCCTGCTAAATAAGCTCCAAGCGCCCCTACTCCAAGGCCAAAACCAACGGCAATTGGGGCAAAGACTGCAAGAAGACCTGGGGTTGCAAGTTCACGTAAGGAGTCACGAGTACAGATATCAACTACTCGAGCATAATCTGGTTTCTCTGTCCCCTTCATAATTCCTGGATGAATCTTGAATTGATTTCTAACTTCCATAACAACTGCGCCCGCAGCTCTTGATACTGCATTAACAGCAAGACCTGAGAAGAGAAATACCACAGATGCACCAATGATTAATCCAACTAGGTTTCTTGGATCTGCAACATCTAGAACTCCGCTGTACTGAGATGCAAGACCTGTAGCGCTTCCAACTGCCTCTTTGACCGCAGTCTTAATCGCATCAGTAAATGCTCCAAATAGAGCAGTTGCTGCTAGAACAGCAGTTGCAATTGCAATTCCTTTAGTAATTGCCTTGGTGGTATTACCAACAGCATCAAGTGAGGTAAGAATCTTTGCGCCTTCACCCTTTACATCACCACTCATCTCAGCAATGCCTTGAGCATTATCTGAAATTGGTCC
>JBMTBW010000080.1:0-2129 GCA_049430265.1 Candidatus Nanopelagicaceae bacterium
TAATCATCGGGCGCATTACATAGATGCTGGCTTGCGCCAAGGCAACATTTACTAGAAGGGCCCATAACCAACTATTTGCAGATCGGCCGATCATTTTCTTAAGCCTTGACCCGCCTTACCCTTAACTAACTTCATGAGAGCAGGAGCAAATAGAACGAGTATCAGAGCCAAGTAAATAACTTTAGGCAATAGTCCACTTACTAGAATTGAATAGTCGCCATTACTTAACTGCACAGCTTGGCGGAATTGAATTTCAACCATAGGACCTAAAATCACCCCAAGAACTAGCGGGGTATTTGGTATTCCAAATCTACGGAAGAGATAGCCAACAAAGCCTAAAACAAAGGCTAAACGCAGATCAAAGGTTGAGTTATTAAGGCTATAGGCACCAAGAAGGCCAAAGGTGGTAATTCCTGCATATAGATAGTGTCGTGGAATCTGAAGCAATTGAATCCAGATTCTTATAAGTGGGAGATTTATAAGCAATAAGAGAGTATTTCCGATAAATAAACTTGCAATCAAAGTCCAGACCAGTGGTGCATTCAATTCAAATAACATCGGACCTGGCTGGATATTAAAGTTTCTTATCGCAACCAACATAATTGCAGCGGTTGCTGAAGTTGGAAGCCCTAGGGCAAGGAGTGGAACTAGTACTCCTGCGGCATTGGCATTATTAGCCGCTTCAGGACCTGCAACTCCTTCAATGGCGCCATTTCCAAATTCATCCTTATTTTTAGATAACTTCTTTTCAACTGAGTAGCTAATAAAGGTTGGAATCTCTGATCCTCCAGCAGGAATGATTCCCATAGGAAAACCAATCGCAGTTCCTCTAAGCCATGGCTTCCATGATCTACGGAAATCTTCGCGGTTCATCCAGACTTTGCCTTTAACGGGAAATACTTGCCAGCTCTTATCCTGGAAACGACTTGCATAGTAAATAACTTCACCTAGCGCAAAGAAGGAGATAATCACAACAATTACTTCCAGGCCATCTGTTGCTTCTTGAATACCAAATGAGAGCCTGTTAATTCCAGTTTGTTGATCTGCTCCAACGAGACCAAAAATTAGTCCAACAGATAATGAAACTAAACCTCTAACTCTTGATGATCCAATAAGAGTTCCTACTGTTGCGAAGGCAAAAACAATTAACGCTACATATCCGGCAGGTTGAACTTTAAGAGCAAGTTCAGCTAGAGCTGGAGCTGCTGCTGCCAACATTATTGTTGCAATAAGACCTGCAACAAATGAGCCAAGCGCTGCAGTTGTTAGAGCTGCCCCTGCTCTGCCATTTTTTGCCATCTTATGGCCCTCGACAGCGGTGATAACTGAGCCAGCCTCTCCTGGGGTATTGAGCAAAATAGAAGTTGTTGAACCGCCATACATCGCTCCATAAAAGACTGCGGCAAACATAATCAGGGCTGATGTGGGCTCAGCTGAGAGAGTAACTGGAAGAAGTAGCGCAATAGCAAGGGCGGGACCAATGCCTGGAAGTACTCCAACTAGCGTTCCAAGAAATGTTCCAAGCAATCCATAGAGCAGATTCTGCGCTGTTAGCGCATTTGAAAAACCTTCAAGTAAAAGATCTAGATTTCCCACTTATCCCTCAACTTTTCTAGCAAGGCCAAGTAAATTCTCAAAGATGCCATCAGGTAGGAAGATTCTTAAACCTTTAGAAAAAACGAAGTAAACAATTACTGCAAAGGCAAATGAAATTAAAATGTCCTTCAGATACTTCCTAGATCCAAATGCATAGGCCACACCAAAGAAAGTTAGAGAAGCAGTTGCTATATAACCAGCTGGCTCAAGCAGCACTATGTGAATCAGAATCGCTATAAAAACAATTGACATAGTTTTGATATCAGGACGCAGCTGAGCAGCTCCGGCCTCTGTTCCTTCAGCTATCCCGAGCTTTCCTCTAAAGACTTGAATGATTAAAAGCAGGGCCACAAAGGTTGTAAAGAAGCCAATGATTAGCTCAAAGGTCTTTGGACTAACGACCGAGTAAACCCCCGGTTCTTCCAAGGTGAAGGCGTCATATAAAACAAATAACCCGAGCAGTAGAAATGCAAAAGCGAAAATCGCTTCAGCAAGTACTGCTCGGGTTACTTTAATCATCTACTTATTAAGTT
>JBMTBW010000081.1:0-2082 GCA_049430265.1 Candidatus Nanopelagicaceae bacterium
GCGGATTTACAGTCCGCTCCCATTGGCCACTCGGGCAACCCACCATTTAGCACTTGATTGCGCAAGGCTAGCAACTCACCCTCGTGCTCACAAATTACTAATTATTACTTGATTGAGGCCTCATAAATGCTCTGAATTGTTCCATTCAGCATCGCATCAAAATCAGTATCGCTTTGTTGAGCGCTTAGCCCCTCAGCAAGCGCCCTTGAGAAAGAGGCAATAACGCCAGTATTTTCAGCAAGCATTTGATTAGCAACCTCTCGTGAATATCCACCAGAGAGAGCAACAACTCTAACAACTCGAGGGTGATCCACTAGCTCTTTATAGAGATTTGCCTTTGTTGGAAGTGAGAGCTTGAGCATGATGTTTTGATCGCCATTTAGGCTATTTGCTTGCGCTATTAATTGCTTCTTTAGAATTTCCTCTGCTTCTGCCTTCTCTGCGCTCTTGATATTTACTTCAGGCTCAATTATTGGCACAAGGCCGCCTGCGATAATTTCCTTACCAACTTCAAATTGCTGCTTAACAATTTCATCAATTCCTGCTGGGTTTGCCATGTTAATTACCGAGCGCATCTTGGTGCCAAAGACTCCATGCTTATTAGCAGCGGCAATTCTTGCACCGAGTTCAGGTATTGGCTTCATCAATTGAACGCTGTTTGCCTCATCTGCTAGACCGTTATCAACTTTAAGGAATGGAACTACTTTCTTCTTATTCCATAAAAATTCAGCAGAGCCCATGCCATCAATGGTTCGCTCCATAGTCATTTCAAAGAGAATTGCGCCAATAACACGTTCGCCATTAAATACTGGTGACTTGATTAGGCGTGAGCGCATCTCATGCATCCGATCAAACATCTCAGCTTCATTGGAGTATGCAGACTCGGTAACGCCATATAACGCTAGGGTCTTTGGCGTGCTGCCACCTGATTGATCAAGGGCTGCAATAAAGCCTTTGCCAGATTTAACTTGGGCAAACATTTCGTTATTCATCGATACTCCTTAAGAGCGGTTTATTGGGCTAGAAATCTCCGATTACCTCGCATACAACGCTGAATCCGAGAAGACTCTAATTCTAATAGGTCAGCTGGGGCTCGAATAACCAGCGATTTCTCGCTCAAAAACCTCACGCGATACCGTAGGGCCATGGCTGATAGCAGTTTTGATGTCGTTTCCAAAGTTGATCGGATGGAGCTAGATAACGCTCTAAACCAAGCTGCGCGCGAGGTTGCCACCCGATTTGATTTTAAAAATACTGGGGTAAAAATTGAAATGTCTGGGGAAAAGATTTTAGTCGAGGCTGAAACTGAAGAACGAGTAAAAGCAGCTCTTGATGTCTTAAAAGAGAAGATGATCAAAAGGACAGTCTCACTAAAACACCTAGATATTGCAGAGCCAGCTCAGAGTGGCAAAGTATTTCGAATCTTTTGCACAATAAAAGAGGGAATCTCTCAAGAGAATGCTAAGAAGATCACAAAACTATTAAAAGATGAGGGGCCCAAATCTGTAAGAGCACAGATTCAAGGTGAAGAACTTAGAGTTTCAAGTAAAAGCCGAGATGATTTGCAGAGCGCTATTGCGCTAATTAAGGGAGCTAAACTGGACTTTGCTGTTCAGTTCACCAACTATCGATGACCAAATTTAATAAAGGTCTACTTTTTGGCGTCTCTGCCTACATTATCTGGGGGCTTCTACCGCTTTATTGGAAGTTAGTTGAAGAAGCTGGTGCCTATGAAATTTTAGCTCACCGCGGAATCTGGTCACTTCTTATCTGTCTTTCACTCCTTGCTTTAAGAAAGCAATTAAAGAGCGCATATAAGATGGTTCGCAGTTCGCGCACGCTTTCTCTCTTGTTTTTAGCTTCAGGCCTATTAACAATTAATTGGGGTGTTTACATCTGGTCAGTTACAGTGAATCGAGTAGTTGAGGCAGCGCTTGGTTATTACATCACCCCGCTGATTAACGTCACCTTCGGAGTACTTTTGCTTCGCGAAAAATTAAGGCCAGCTCAATGGATCGCTGTAGCTCTGGCCGCAGCAGGAGTAGTGATTCTTACCCTTGGATATGGCTCACTTCCTTGGAT
>JBMTBW010000082.1:0-2057 GCA_049430265.1 Candidatus Nanopelagicaceae bacterium
GTTACAATTCCGTTACAATAGTTTTCTTGTGTTTGTCGTGACTCTATAGTATATTGTAGTACATTCAACAAGAGAGAAAAACATGAAAGAAATCAAAGAAATGACTCACGTTCTACACGAGTTTTCAGAGGAAGTCTCGCAGGCAGATTTCAAAGTTCTTGACATTTATGAATATGATGAATATTTGTACATGGACACGAGTTTGGGAATCTTTACGAGAAAGTTTGAAGATGACATAGAGTATGAAATCGTAAGGGCTTTAGAGAGTTTCAACAGTAGAAATGATTTCATCACGTTTGGGTGGTTTGAGACTGATTACAACATATAAGAGAGAAAAGAAATGAGAAACAAAATCAGTATGGAACTTGGGGTGGGATGTAGTTACTCTGATAAGTTGAAAAACAATGTAAGACGATTGACGTACATCAACACGGGGGTTCATGTTGATGAAGCACGACGATTACTAGAGGAAGTTTCAAACGTGATAAAGATTGAAGAAAGTTGGGTGGATGGTCAGGGAATGTATTGTAATAATCAGTTTTTCAGTTCGGGACGTCATTATCTTCGTGTATACATTCAAGAGTAAAGGGGAAATGAAATGAACGGTTTTGATGATTTCGACACTCAACAACAATCAGAGGAAGTGTATCATGATGAATCACTCATGGGGGGACACTATCACGGCCCGAAGAACGAGGCGGGATTGACAGCACGAGAGTATTGGGAGAGTAGATACGAGTATGAAGATGAACAAGCACGGCTTCGGGACGAGTGGTAAGTCGTTGTAAATCAACAACTTAGCGTCGTTACAAAACCGTTACAAAAGCACACTTGTGAAATGGTACCCGAGGCGCTAGATTGCGCAGCATCACACTCAAGGAGACAGGATGTCCAGCTATTACGATAAGATGACCAAGTTCGTGGAGTTGACGTACCAGAAGCACGGTACTCACGCCTACGCCGCGGGCTATCTCAGCTCGCTGGTGAGCAACATGGTGTACGAGATGAAGCAACGCGAGCAGTATGATATGGCAGACTATTACGAGCGGCAGCTCACCAACGCACTCAAGGAGATGAAGTAATGGCAACGCGTTCTAGCATCGCAATGGCAACTGGTGAAGGCATTCGCAGCGTGTATGTGCATTGGGATGGGTATCCTTCAGGTGTCGGTGCCACTCTGGACTTGCACTATCAGGATGCGGACAAGCTCACGCAGTTGATGGATCGTGGCGACCTCTCGGTGCTGGCTCCTGAGATTGGCGAGGGCAACAGCTTCGATCCTGGGAAGCGGAACGAGGATGTCTGCTTGTTCTACTCGGATCGTGGCGAGGAGTCGCCTTCGGTGATGCATCAGAACATTGGCGAGTGGCTGGAGTATCGCAAGAATAACTGGTGCGACTATGGGTATTTCTGGAATGGCAATCGGTTCCTGCATTACACTCTCAACAAGTAAGGAGAACAATATGTACCTCAGCACTGTGGTCCAAACTATGTCCGATGCTCAGCTTCGTGAGCTGATGCTGGAGCTCGAGGATATGCGTATCGGGCTGGCGATTGGCTCGGAGCAGTTTCGATTCATCACTGCGGAAATCTGTGTGGTCCATGATGAGTGGTTCCGCCGTGAGCAGGATTCCATCTCCAACCTGGTAATGAACTAATGGTAAATCGTAAAGTGGTAGGGTTTGTGAACATCACGGATGTGCTGGAGCATATGGGCTACACCGAGGATGAGCAGGATGAGATTCTGGATGCTGGGTTCAGCAATGGTGTCACCTGGGGAGATGCTGTTTACACTCTGATTGGCAACACCTTCGCCTTGCATCTCCTTCACCAAGGGAATGCATATCTGGACAATCCTCTGGCTGAGGATGCTGTCACTATGCGATATTGGGAAGTGGTGGGTCAGGATGATTACATCAACATGGAGACGTACCGATGAGCTACGAGGAATACATGGCGAACCGCAGCAAGCGTGATATCCTTCAGGATGATTACATTTCCCGGATCATTGATGGAATGAGCATGGCGGAGCTGTGCCAGTATATGTTCGACAAGCT
>JBMTBW010000083.1:0-2050 GCA_049430265.1 Candidatus Nanopelagicaceae bacterium
GCTGTTTCGCCCACTTCGCCTGTTCGTGTGCTGTATTCCGCTAGCGGCACTGGCAAGGCTGGTCAATTCTCGCATGCCTTTGCTTCTGGTAAAACTGTTCGCCTCGCTGGCGCACGTTTCCTGAGCACCACCACTTCCAGCGGCATTGCAATTCTGGAGCTGAATGGCCCCAGCTTTACTCTTTCCGCTGATTCTTGATAGGAGGCCCTAACAATGTCTGAATTCCGTATGGATGACGCGGGTCTGTTCCTTGAGCGTCAGCTTGAGTACATCCGCCCCCAAGTGTTTGAAGTGCAGTATGCGGATATTAAGTATCCGACCATTCTGCCTGTCACTAGTGAAGCTGGCCCTGGCGCCCAGACCTTCACCTATCGCATCATGGACTCCACTGGTGAGTTCAAGCTGCTTGCTGATGCTGCTGACGATCTGCCCCGTGCCGACATCAGCCAAGTTGAGAAGAGCATCAACATCCGCTCCTTTGGTGGTTCCTTCGGTTACACCGTGCAGGAACTGCGTGCTGCTCAAATGGCCAACATCGCTCTGGAGCAGCGTCGTGCTGCTGCTGTGCGTCGTGCCTATGAGGAGAAAGTGGAAGAAGTGGCTCTGTTCGGCGAGAGCACTGTTGGTCTGTCTGGTTTCTTCAACAACTCCACCGTGGATGTTGTTGCTGCTGACAAGTGGTTCACCGATAGCGGCACCACTGCTCAGGAAATGCTGGAGCTGCTGAACTATGGCGTGAGCGCCATTATCAATGCCTCCAAGATGAAGGAGCAGCCCGACACTATCCTCATGGCCTATGAGGACTACAACAAAGTTTGCACCACTCGCAACTCCGATTCTTCGGACGTGACCGTGCTGGAATACTTCCTGCGCACCAACCCCTACATCCGTAACGTTGAGCCTATCAACCAACTGGATGCTGGCAACAGCGTGCTGAACACCAACCGCATGGTTGTGTACAAGCGCGATCCCGAGAAGGTGCAACTGCACATTCCTCAGCCCCTGGAACTCTTCCCGCCCCAGCAGCGCGGTCTTGAGTTCATTGTTCCCGCTCATGCTCGCGTGGGTGGCGTGGCTCTGTACTATCCCAAGAGCGTTATCTACGTTCAAGCTTCGAGCTGAGGATAGTTAGTCAAGAGAGGGGCGTTAAGCTATGGACAATTGTTTCTTTTGAACAATGCTCATTGCTTATCGTCCCGAACTTGAGAACCCGCCCCGTGAAGGCGGGTTTGGCATTATTACGCAAACAGGCATGATTCAACTCACGCCTGGCCTTAATCAAGATATTCCAGAGCATCAATGGAAAGTGGCTCGTGAAAATAAGGCAGTTAAACGCCTTATGAACATTGGAGCCATCGAGGAAGTGCGCGAGCAGATCATGGTGGAAGACATTCCTCAAGATGTGCAAACGCTTTCTCAGATGCCAATGGTGGAAGCCATCCGCATGATTGAACTCATTCATGACCCGGATCAGTTGAATGGCTGGAAAAAGATTGAAGGTCGCGTAAGGGTGCGTAATGCTATTAACAAGCGCATTGAAAACATTCGCATTGGGAAAGCCTGATTATGGCCGTCACTTATGCGAGTTTTCTTGAGCGGTTTCCTGAATTCACTCCCCATCCATCGGGAATCGTGAATGGTGCCATCTCAGAGGCTACTTACGATGCTTCTGCAGATGTATTTGGGGAACAAACCGATAGGGCAGTTAAATTCCTTGCTGCTCATATCATTGCCATTCAACTTGCGCAAATGGGCATTCAAATTGGTGCCACTGAAGGCAAGGTATATGGTGAGGGGCTAGATGCCACTCAATATGGTCAAGAGTTCAAGCGTATGTTGAATACGCTCCCTTCTTCTTCTGTTGGTTTCGTTGTATGAGCAACTTCCTGGAGCCACTTGCTAATTCCGCACTGGTATGGTCAGTGGCTTCAGGCTATGCGCTTGATAGCGAAACAGGGAATTACGTGGCGGTTGCAACGGGCATTACTTACTATGCATCGTTGAGGCAAAAGCGTAATCCTCAGTATGATTATCTGCTTGGCGCAGACCA
>JBMTBW010000084.1:0-2021 GCA_049430265.1 Candidatus Nanopelagicaceae bacterium
ATCTAGGTCATACTTGGGATATGGAGCTAGTGATTGTGGCAGTAGCCATCCTTGTCATTCTTCTTGTTGCTAAGAATGGCTCAAGTAAGAGGAAGTAAGCCAGCTCATTTCTCAGAGCTTTTTTGTTGTAGATTCAAATGATCATTAAAAAGGGCCCCAAAATATTGGGGCCCTTTTGCAGTGTCTTTTTACGACACTCAATTCACCAGACTTGATTGGCGTAATGATACACCGACTGCGGGAGCGGATAACGGGACTTGAACCCGTAACTCAAGTCTGGTGAAAACCTGTGTGTTACCAATTACGACCATATCCGCACCGCATGGCAATAATTACAGTTATGATTTCAATTAGATTAAAAACTTCTTGAAAATGTGGATTTCTCCAGGTTGTGAAAGTTATACGTTTAGTAATTATTAATTGAAATTAGATACCTACTGTGACCTTTAGTTATCTTACCCCTGACACTTAAAGCTCTTTAGAATTCTCTCCTCCACTCTTGATTGACCCTTGCCACCTTTTTCTGTGAAGAACATACTCATCACTCGCAAATCAACGCCACATACGAGGCCAGTTATCTGGACCACCAGAGGATTTGCAGTTGAATCAATCCATTGTGATTCAAAGTAGACCTTCTGAAAATCATCAGTTGCTGTGACATAGACTCGATAAGACTGATGATTTGAGGGATTCCAACGAATCTCAGCGTTGGTTGCGCTCTTTCTTATCAATTCTCCACCAGTTAAACCAATAGGTGAATCTGGCTCTCTAGGTCCCTGGTTATTCTGTGGAATTACTGGAGCTACATAGGCCTTGCCAGAACCTTTACTAACTTCAAGTAATAGACCATCTTTACTTGTCTCTAGAACATTAAACTTCCAATCAAATAGCTCTTTTGATTCACCGGCTTTTAGAAGTGTATTTAGAGATCTAACTGGACTTTGGCCATGGCTTAAGTTGGTATCAACGACATATAAAAGAAGTCTTTGGGTTTCTCCCCAGATCCTTGATTCAGCAGCCAGACTGACCCCTGGTGCAAGGTTGATAAGAAGTAGTTGGGGTTGGCCTTTCTTTGTGAAGTCAGAGAGATAGTGCGTGGATTGGCTTTGATTAGTCAGGCAGCGAATCTCTGAGTCAGAAATCCATCCCATAAGTAGGCGATTCCAGTTAGAGAGAACCTCGAGTTGAGATGAGGCCATCAAATCCCAACCCATTATTGGGGCTAGCTCAGATGGCAACCACTCCGCTTTATTTTCACCAAAGAGATAGAGATCTTCAAGGCCAAACATTGAATGGCCTAACTCATGGAAATATAAAGCTGAGCTCTGCCAACCCTGAGTCATTAGAACCAGCTTATTTGCTTGACCCTTACTGGTTTTAACCTCAGTTGAGTAAGTTGCTTGAGCGACAGGTGGAATTGGGGCGCCAAGAGTTGAGACAAAGACATAAGAGTCATATTTTTCAAAATCTATCTTGCCATCATTTTTTTGGATCATCTTCTTAATTGGTCCGAAGTTATCTGTCATTGGCGTTGAATCAAAACCTAGCTCTGGATCAAGAGTTAGCCATTCACTCTCTGGAAGGATTGAGATCTCTAGCTCAAACTTGCCAGCAGAGAGGCTCTTTGCTAGATCCTCAACTTCTTTATTTACCTTTTGTAATGCTTCAAGATCTGTCACTGTTCTATTGGTGATGGCTGGTAATTTAGTTAGGAATGGCCAAGTTGTGTAGGTGAAAGGAATTACAAGAACCTTTGCTTTCCCAGATGGATAAGTACCCTCTTTAGGACGAGGAAAACCATTTCGAGAGGTGAAGGTTCCATTTGGGCCATAATCAGGTGTCTTATCTATAGTTTTACAAATCGAAGCAGCTGAAAGCAGAGAATCTTTTGAAATTCTTGGATCCAAACTTAAAGAATCTACCTTCTCCTCCTTTGCGGGAGCGCTTACAGCAGGAGTTGATGATGGGGATGGCAGCGGCGTTGAAATTGATTGAACTCTAAAACCAACTCCTGGCCCTGA
>JBMTBW010000085.1:0-2015 GCA_049430265.1 Candidatus Nanopelagicaceae bacterium
GTGTTGTACTTGGTATTGATCTCTTGGAACTGCTTTACATACTCATCGCTAGTGTCATTTGGTGAAGGATTACCAGCTGGTGTCTGTGCGCCATTTAGGACTGCTACTGGAACACCAAGCGCGCGAAGCGTTAATGGATCTGAACCAACTGATCCAAGAATCCACTGCGGTGCATATTTAGCAGCTGCAGCGACAGCAAGAAGTGGAGCAGTTGCTGAAGTAACGCCAAAGAAGACCACTACTTGAGCTCCACCTGCTGCAAGCTGGGAGACCCAGGTCTGTGCAGTTGCGGCGCTCTGTGTGCCTGAGGTGTAAGGAATTGAAACATCAAACTTAGTTCCAGCTGCCTTAAAGGCACCCAGACCATCAATGCCGAACTCATCGTTTTGATAAACAATGCCAAGTTTCTTTCCAGCATGGTTTTCTTTGAGGAATTGGGCGATGATCTTTGCTTCCATAGCGTAGGAAGGAAGAATCATGAAAGAAGATGGATAGCTCTTCTTATTTGAAAATCCGCTAAAGCCAGTATTAAGGAATAGGGCTGGAACTTTACGCTTAGCTAGGCCAACAGATTTGTGAACTGCGGTGAAGTTTGCAGTTCCAAGTGGGCCAACTAGAGCGAAAACTTTATCTCGCAAAATTAATTCATTTGTCTTAGCAATCGACAACTGTGGTGAGTACTCATCATTTTTCTGAATGAGAGTGACTTTTCGTCCATAGACGCCGCCATTGTCATTGACATACTTGAAGTAAGCATTAATTGCATTACCAATCTTGTTATAGCCTGGTGATGCTGCTCCAGTTAGAGGCAGAGTGATACCAAGTTTGATCTCACTTGCGCTAACGCCCGTCTCTGCGTTTGCTGGAAGCGCTGTTGCTAGTAGAGAGCCAGAGGCAATCACCGCAGCAGCGAGCCAGGTTCGCTTTATACGAGTCTTTCTGATCATTGTTTTCCTTCCATCGAGGGTTTGGCTAGGTGCTATTAATCTACTGGTTACCTAGCGGTAACCAATCAATGCGCAGGCTTCTTATGGCGATGCTTGCGCAAGTTCTCGCCAGGTCCATTTGGGGTAAATATCACTGAGAGAATCAGCAATACGCTCACAATTAGACCTGGTAGATAGTTGTTTAGTTTATCGGCGTCACCCAGCCTGTCGGCAAGGGCCACAGATATCTCAGGAATGACCACGAGAATGAAGGCTCCCAGGACTACCCCAGGAAGGCTTGAGATTCCGGCAAGAACTGCCCCGGTCACCAGCGCAAATGAAAGGGCTAGGCCATAGGCCCCAGGGGCAACCAAGCTAATATTCATAGCCAGAACGGCTCCGGCAAGACCTGCAAGGCCAGAGCTAACAGTAAATGCCAGGACCTTCATACGTGATGAATGAACCCCGCAGAGCTCTGCAGCTAGAGAATTTCCACGAATTGCTCTCCAGGTGCGACCAAAACGCGATGAGAGAATATTTGAAGTAATAAATAAGGCAATCAATGCAATAAAGCATGCAATCCAGAAGAACCATTTATATTGCGTGAATTCATCACCGAATCTCTCTGGTGGAAAACCAACATCAAATAAAAGTCCTGGCTCTCCCCCAAGAAAAGCAAATTGATTTGCAATTGCTGGAAGACCAACAGCTAGCGCAAGAGTAGTTCCTGCTAAATAAGGCCCCGAAACTCTTGCAGCTGCTGCGCCAAGAAGTGCGCCAAATAGTGATGCAGTAACAATTGCCATTAAGAATGCAAACCAGATCGGACTACCTAAATTATTTAAGGTAAGAGCTGCGCCATATCCTCCAACAGCCATCATCGCGCCATTACCAAGTGAGACCTGACCTGAATAACCGGTTAGCAAAACAATTGATGCAAGTGCGATGGTATACATCGCCATCTGGGCGCCTTGATAGACGCGAAGCTCATCAACACGATCACCAATAATTAGTAATACCCAACCAATAAGAATAAAGATAGCTATTTTCTTACGCACGGCGGGCCTTGCCTTTTGCCATAATTCCATC
>JBMTBW010000086.1:0-2010 GCA_049430265.1 Candidatus Nanopelagicaceae bacterium
ACCCTTTCACATACCGATTAAAGAAGTTTTTACTTGGTGCTCCGCTAAATCGCCATAGCCTTAATGAGCAGCGGTTATCTAAAAGACGCGCTTTTGGAATTCTCTCATCAGATTGCATCTCATCTTCGGCCTATGGTGGCGAGCAGATATTAGTTGCGCTAATTCCAGCCTTTGGCCTTGCTGCATTCTCACTTTTTACTCCACTAATCAGCATCATCTTAATTATGTTATTAATCATTGCACTTTCCTATAGAGATGTTATTAGTACCTATACCAAGGCGGGTGGGGCATATGTAGTTGCTAGAGAGAATTTTGGAAGGGGAACATCGCTAGTTGCAGCGATTGAATTGATGTTTGGCTACATCATCACAGTTGCTATCCAATCAGCAGCGGGAGTTGCAGCGATTATTTCAGCTTTTCCTGAGCTTGGTGATTATAAAGTTGCAATGGTCTTACTTGTTATTGCTCTACTTACCTATATAAACCTTCGAGGCGTTAAAGATGCTGGGGTTATCTTTGTTATTCCTTCCTATCTCTTCATAGTCTCAATGCTCACTGTCTTTGGCTTTGGCGCTTGGCGCTTCTTTAATGGCAGCCTTCCCCAATATGAAACAGATACTCAAGGGCTACTACCTCTAGGTGAGGAGCAAGGGCTAATTACCTTTGCAGCAATTTTGATGATCCTTAAGGCATTTGCCAATGGCAGCGCATCTCTTACCGGCCTTGAAGCAGTCTCAGATAGCGTTCCACTCTTTAAAAGCCCTGAGCATATAAATGCCAAGCGAACCTTCACAATCATGGCAACAAGCCTTGGTTTATTGGTTATTGGTATTGGTTGGCTGGCCTATCACACCCTTGCAATCCCATATGAAGAGGGAACTCCAACGGTGATTTCACTTGTTGCAAAGGCAGCACTTGGTGGATCAGCTTTTGGTCAATTCTTCTTCTATGTAGTTCAAGCTGGAACTACCTTGATTCTCTTTGCTGGAGCTAATACTTGTTATAGCGCATTTCCTAGCATGGTTAATATTGTTGCCAATGATGGCTTCCTACCAAAGCGGCTTACCCAGCGCGGCCATAAATTAGCTTTCTCAAGTGGCATATTTTTCATTGCATTTGGCGCATCTATCTTGGTGATGGTATCGGGTGCAAGTATTACAACTCTTGCTGCAATCTATGCCCTTGCCGTGTTTATTGGCTTCACAATCACTGGCCTTGGTATGGCAAAGAGATCACTTACTAAGGGTTCAAAATATCAAGTAACGCTTCATAGCCTCTCGGGAACTATTTCTCTAATTACTGTGGCAATTCTTGCCATCACTAAGTTTGCTGATGGAACTTGGTTAGTTGTTATTGGCACTCCGATTGCACTCTTGATGATGCTTAATTTTAATCAACAATATAAGCGAGAGAATGAAGCTCTTCTGGTTCGCTCACAACACTCAAGAGCAACATCAATTGCACGCCATGATGTAACTGTGCTAATCGATAATATTGATATCGCAACTATTGCAACCATTCGTTATGCCAGATCACTTAAGCCTAGAACCCTTCACGCAGTTCACTTTGTTTTAGATGATAGAAAAGCTGAAGCGATTTTTGATCAATGGAGTAGCAATCCTGCCTTTGATGATATTGCCCTTGAGCTTATTGACTGTCCTGATAGACGCCTTGCCAATGCTGCCGTTGATTATGCAATTAAAGCAACACAGCAAAAAGATGTTGAACTCACTCTTCTGCTGCCAAGAAGAGCCTATTCAAGGTTCTTAGGTCGCCTTCTTCATGATCAGAGCGCAGAACAAATTGCGAGGCCAATCTCTGAAATTCCTAGAGTTGTTGCCACCATCGTTCCCTTTGATGTTGAGCGCATTCTCAAAGGCCAGATGAGCGAGATTGAAAATCGAGAACCAGTAAAAGTTCAGCAAGCTGTGTCTCCATCTCCAGCTAGAGCGCAGAGTAATTGGCTCCAATCATCTGAGGTAGTTAGCCACTATCAAGAATCTATGATGC
>JBMTBW010000087.1:0-2009 GCA_049430265.1 Candidatus Nanopelagicaceae bacterium
AAAGGGGCGTTGCGAGAGCCTGGAGAAAGGACTACATCTTTAATCCCTAGCTCGATTAATTGCTTAATAATGCTTCGCGCAAGCGCAGTCGAATTACTCATGCTGGGCGCCTCAAATTCCATACTCGGCTGATTCTATTGCGCCACCACTCTAGGCGTTCACCCTTTAATTCATGTCTTTCAATTTGAGCTATATCTATTGGATAGTTCTTGACCTTTATCGCCCCATTAATAATTGGAATATGACTGATATCTTGATTAAAGAGCGCGCTAGTTCCAAGGCCGCAGGCATAATCTAACTCGGGAAGTCTTGCAGCGAGAGCTAGACCATGAGAAATTCCAACTGCTGACTCTAAGGCGCTAGAGACCACAACTGGCAATTTGTGGTGAATAGCTAAATCCATTGCTCGCTTGATGCCACCAAGTGGCGAGACTTTTAACATTAAAAGATCGATTGCTCCATCAAGGCTTATCGCAAATGGATCTTTCGCTTTTCTAAGAACTTCATCGCCAGCAATCTTCACATCTACACTCATGCCTTCTTTCAATTGCTTTAACTCATCTAAGTTTGCTACAGGCTGCTCGACATACTCGAGAGAGTCTCCTGCTACTTCATTATAAATAGCATTGATATTAATGAGCGCATCATCAGGGCTCCATGATCCATTAACATCAATGCGAATCTTCGCTTTTGGAAGGTATTTTCTTACAGCTTTAATGCGCGCTAGATCTTCCCTAATGCCAGTTCCAACTTTTATCTTCACAGTATCAACTCCTGGATACCAAGACATGATCTGCTCAATCTCTGCTTCATCATTTGATGCAGGAACGGTGGCATTAATTGGAATCAATTCACGAAGTGCTGGTGAAAGTGGTTTATCTGCAGCCTCTATAGCACTTTCTAGCCAGGGCAGTGATTCTTGATCTGAATACTCAACAAATGGTGCAAATTCTCCCCAGCCGCTTTCGCCTTTAATCAGCGCTGTTTCGCGAACATCAAGTGAGCGAAATGTCGTTCGCATAGGAAGTGCAAGAACTCGAAGTGAGGCTAAGGCCTCCTCCAGCGTTAGTGACATTTTTTAAGGGCGTTTAGGAAACTTATTAAAGTCAGGTTCACGCTTTTCTTTATAGGCATCCCGACCTTCTTGGCCTTCTTCTGTCAGATAAAAGAGCAGAGTTGCATCTCCTGCTAACTGCTGAACTCCAGCAAGTCCATCATCTGCTGCATTCAGTCCAGCCTTTAACAGACGAAGCGCCATTGGAGAGTGGCGCAACATCTCTCTTGCCCAAGAAACTGTCTCTGCTTCAAGTTCGTTAACTGGAACAACAGTATTTACAAGTCCCATATCTAAAGCCTCTTTAGCATCATATTGGCGACACATAAACCAAATCTCACGAGCTTTTTTCTGACCAACATGTCTTGCAAGTAGCCCTGCGCCATATCCACCATCAAAAGATCCAACCATAGGTCCGGTTTGACCGAACTTGGCATTCTCTGCTGCGATGGTGATATCACAGACCACATGAAGAACATGTCCACCACCAATTGCCCAGCCCGCAACCATTGCAATTACTGGTTTTGGAGTGCGACGAATCTGCACTTGAAGATCTAAAACATTTAATCTTCCAATGCCTTTTTTTCCAACTGCATCACTTCCGATATATCCATCGTCGCCACGAACTGAAATATCGCCGCCAGAGCAGAATGCTTCATCTCCTTGGCCAGTTAAAATAATTACGCCAACTTTTTCATCATCTCTTGCAAAGGTAAATGCTCGTTCTAATTCAAAAAGCGTTTCTGGTCGAAATGCGTTGCGCACCTGGGGACGATTGATTGTTATCTTCGCCATACCCTCTGCAGTTTCATAGCGCACATCGCTAAATTCACGCGCATCTTGCCCAACTTCCCACTTTGGAATGGTTCGACTACCCATCTGGCGCTTAATTGGCTTGCTCATATGGCATACCCTATGTCGGTTATGGAACTTGCGGTAAAGCGAGAAGTGCAGA
>JBMTBW010000088.1:0-1975 GCA_049430265.1 Candidatus Nanopelagicaceae bacterium
CCCCGAAGAAGCCTGCTACGCTGACTGCAATGTTGAAGATGAATTGGGTTTCCATAACGGTTCACTGTTGAGTTAAGCTGTTTCTGTTCTCGCCAGATAACGAATTTACCACTGCTGGAGCCTTTGGCAATTGGCTTAACAAAGCCTTAAGCACGGCTCTGTCTTTTGGTGGCATGGGAACAGCCAGAATTTCACTCAAAGACTTGCCTGAGACCAAAGCTCTTTCAAGAGCGTCCAAGGTTTTGGATGGAAGCCTTGATTGCATTGTTGCAAGAACGGCATTCGCAGCAGTAGACTTTGGAATCGCTCCCGGAACCCTAAACACAGGTTGATTCCTTTGGATGATCTCCCCTGCATAAGGGGCACCCTCTTTCGCCAATTGCCCCATTCTTTCCGTTCTCATAACATCATCGGCAATCGGGCGCAGTTGCCTCATTAACGATTGCCCCATTTCTGTGTTGATGTCAAATTTTGTTGCGCCGAAGATATCTTGCACTGCTTTGACGTTGTTCCCATTTACAACATCAACGAATGCTTTGGGATCCTTCTTGTAAAGATCACGCAAATAGGCAGACATTTCTGTCTTTTCAATTGCCCTCTGGCCTTCAGAATAGGTTTTTAAGTAATCTTTGAAGCCTTTGCCGCCAGATTTTGCGATAGCGTCATCAATAATTGGATTGATTTCAGCCATGATCCTCGCGGCTTCAGCTTTTTGGGCTGAATCCATTGCGCCGGGGAACAGTTTTTTGATGAACTCCCCAACGGAGTTTTTGCGGATTGCGTACAACGCACGAGCATCAACAACCCCAGTTGCTGATGATGCCTTGTTGATATCATCAATGACTTTGTTGACGCCAGCACTAAGAGTGCTATTGCCTGTTTGCTCAACCGTCAGAACAGACCTGATCTTGTTCGTTAACGTATCTGCCGTCAAAGGCTCAATGCCAGCAGCCCGCATAGCTTGTGCTGTTCCAGCGGCTTGACTAGCTTCAGCGCCAAGTTCCAATGATTTCCCGGCGGCTTGAGTTGCCCATTCATCAGCTTTTCTGCCGAGTTTGGCCGGGTATGTATATAAAGCATCCCAAGATGGCATGCCTTTTTTGATTGCAGTCAACTTGGCACTAGCTTGCGCAATGTCACCAGCCTTAACTAGGCTTCTGACATTTTCTACTTCTTGGGCGGCTTGCTTACTTAACTTGGGTGCTAATGCCTCAAGTTCAGTTAATGTCTTTGTAATTGTGTTTGCATTTGACAGAGATTGTTCAAGAACTGGAATCGTCTGGCCTCGCAGAGCCGTAGACATTTCTTTAGTTCTGCCAATTGATTCCGCTTGATTTGCTCCGCCAGCAAGACGATTTAAGACATTTTCATGAGCCGCTTGTTGGGCCACCAACTTAGGCCCTGTCAAACGCAATGCACTGCGCTCTTGCATTTGTTTTGCAATTGCCTGCAACTCTTTAGCATCCGTTCCGGCAATGGCTTGAGCGGCGGTAAGCCCCTCTGGGGCGGCAGCACCCACGGCCCGTATTTGTGCGATCTCTGGCCCAGCGGCTTGAGCCAAGATGTTCCTTGCTCGAACTTCTGGAGAAAAAGCATTCCGTATTACGTTTGATGCACCGACAATTGGAACACCAAGCCCTGGAAGTATTGCGCCAATGCCTGCACCAGTCAGAACGTCTCCTTGATCTTGCGATAGTGGAAGCGTCCCAAGCGCTCCAGCGGCTGCACCTCCAGCAACCCGTGCGCCATAATCCGCTGCTTTGCTACCAAGGCCAGTTCTTGCCAGCCCGCCTGTTTCAATTGCAGTAGCAGCAGGGGTTAGAAATTTTGCTGCCGCAGGAGCCAAACTTGCGATCCCTCTCAACCCTGCCGCTGCTCCATAAGGAGCTGCAACCCCTAGCAGAACTTGCCCAGCGGTTGAAGGCCATTGTGGGCCTGTTGCAAGTTGCTGCCTAGAATACGCCTTTCTTTCTTC
>JBMTBW010000089.1:0-1955 GCA_049430265.1 Candidatus Nanopelagicaceae bacterium
CATATGGCATACCCTATGTCGGTTATGGAACTTGCGGTAAAGCGAGAAGTGCAGACCATCGAGCCTGCGTGGTCGATGCCACACTTTCTCGAAAAGCTCTTGCTGGCTCTAAAGGATGGGCCGGCCCTTAGTACCGCGCCTTTAGAAGTCGCTGATGTTGACCCCAAGGTTGCTTTAATCGTAAAGACCTCTGGCTCTACCGGAAATCCAAAATCGGTCCTTCTAACGTCTCAATCACTTATTGCAAGTGCCAGGGCAAGTCATAAGTATTTATGCGCGAGTTCTGGACAGAGATGGTCTCTACTCTTGCCAACAACTCACATTGCAGGGATTAATGTTTTAGTTAGATCAATAGAACTTGGCACAGTGCCCGTTGGAGTTGATAGCCAGGCTGAATTTAGTGCAATTGTTCCAACGCAGCTACATAGAGCAGTGCACTCAGATCAGCAACTCTTAGAACATTTGCAAAACTGCAAGGCTGTCCTAGTCGGCGGCGCTCGCTTAAATTCTGAATTAAAAAAGAGAGCACAGGATTTAGGAATTAAAGTAATCACCACCTATGGAATGAGCGAAACATCAGGTGGAGTTATCTATGATGGCAAGGCACTTGATGGAGTTTCATTCAAAATTATTGATAAGCGGATTGCTCTTAAAGGCCCACAGATAGCTTATGGCTATTTGGAAGGTGGCTTTCCAATTAAGGATGGTTGGTTTATTACAAGTGATTTAGGTTTCATTCAAGATGGCTCTCTAATTGTTGAGGCAAGAGCAGATGATCAGATTATCTCTGGAGGTGAAAATATCTCACTTAGTGCTATCGAAAGTTATCTTCAGGGAGAGTATTCAAATCCTGAATTCGTGGCATTTGCTAAATCCGATGCTGAATGGGGAGAGAAGTTATGTATCGCAACTACCAGCAATATTGCACTCGATGAGATAAGAAGTAAATTAACTAATAGATTCGGCTCTCACGCTTCACCAAAAGAGTTAGTAAGAGTCTCTGACATTCCTTATCTTTCATTGGGAAAGCCTGATAGAAAGAAGTTAAGTGATGACAACAGCTGAGCAGTGGTTGCAGGGGGCAAGACCTAAAACGCTCTACGCTGCAATCGCTCCAGTTTTAGTTGGCACCGCCTTTGCTGCATATAACGCTTCACTACTTCATTTTTTTCTCGCCTTAAGCGTTGCTTTATCACTTCAAATTGGAGTCAACTACGCAAATGATTACTCAGATGGAATTAAAGGCACCGATAACGATCGGGTAGGACCAATTCGCTTGGTGGCATCTGGACTTGCAAAACCAGAGACGGTAAGAAATGCGGCTTTTCTATCTTTTGCACTTGCCGCCCTCTCTGGGCTCTTGCTTTCTTATAGAACTTCATGGGTACTAATTCCTATTGGTTTAATATCTATTGCTGCCGCTTGGGGATATACCGCAGGCTCTAAACCTTATGGATATATGGGCTTTGGCGAGGTATCGGTATTTATCTTCTTTGGTGTTATTGCCACAAATGGAACTTACTATGTCCATGTTGAGCAATTATCTTCAGAAGTCCTACTTGCTTCATTTTCTCTAGGTGCTCTCTCATGTGCAATTTTGGTATTAAACAACTTAAGAGATTTACCTAAAGATTCTCAAGTTGGAAAGAGAACTCTTGCAGTAATCATTGGCGATCCGCAAAGCCGTGATCTATATAGATGGCTAATCTTCTTTGCTTTGGTGATTAGTGCTGCCTTAAGCATTTTCTCCCCTTATTACTTACTGGCCTTAATTAGTGCTCCACTAGCGATTAAATCTGTAAGGGCAGTAAAAACAGGGGCTAGCGGAATGGAATTGGTGGATCTCCTGGCTAAAACAGGCCGGATTCAGATTATTTATGCTTTAGCTCTTTCTTTAGCAGCCTTGTTAGTTGCGCGGTAAAATACCGCCATGGTCCGCTTGGCAGTTATAGCTG
>JBMTBW010000090.1:0-1908 GCA_049430265.1 Candidatus Nanopelagicaceae bacterium
GATACCAAAATCTCGCATCTGCTCTGGCGATTGAATTAACACCTAGTCATATTACCGACTAGTTAAAGAGCGGAGTGCGACCCTTCCAATTGCCAAGTATCTTCTCGGCAGGGGTTGAAAGAACTTTCTCTAAAACACTTGCGTAGATATCTCTAAAGTCAGTAGTAACAGCTAAGTCATCATTTTTCAAGTTATTTAGCGATGGTTGCTCGCCATAGAAACCGCCTTTAACCCTCTCGCCTAGAAGAAAGACTGGGCCTGAGGTGCCGTGATCTGTTCCATCTGATGCATTACCGCGAACTCTTCTACCAAATTCGCTATAGACCAGAACCACAACATCTTTTGCTCTATTTGTTGCTCTCATCTGCGACATAAATTTAGAAATTCCTTGGCTCACAACTCCAAGAAGAATTGCTTGAGATCCCTTTTCATCTGCGTGAGTATCAAAACCACCGAGTGAAACTGACCAGACCCTCGTTGGAGCACCAGCAGATACAAGCTTTGCCACAATATCTAATTGCTGACTTAAGTTGGTATCACCTCCAGCATTTCCACCTATCGCTGTTGGCAGATCTGGCGCTGCTGGAGCAGGAGATTTAAGAATTGGCGTGATATCTGAGGAGACTGTGAAGAGATTTCGCATAGTTCTTGCAGCCATTGCTTGAAGCAAATTATCGCTGCGACTCTCAATAGCAAGCTTTATGCAATCGCTAGCAAGTGATCCGTTTGGAACTTTTAAGCCGCCAAGTGGAAGAACTGAACCTGATCTCTTACTTCCAGCAAGAAGGGGCGGAAGTATTGATCCAAGGCTAATTGCAAGAAATGGATCCTCTGGTTGACTCTCAACCCATCTTCCTAGCCATCCGGTTTTAGCAGCTCCAATGATTGCCGATTGCCAGATTGCCATAGATGAAAAGTGAGAGCGATCAGAGTTTGGATAACCAACCCCGCGCACAATCGCTACTTGATTCTTATTCCAAAGTGAATGCATCCCGCTCATTGATCCATTGAGATATAGATTCTCGCCAAGTGGGAGAACATCCTCTGGTTTATATGCAATACCTGGACGAAGTGATTGATAAATCGGATCATTAACTGGAACAACGGTATTTAAACCATCATTTCCCCCATAGAGCGTGACGACAACAAGTATTGGAGTTCCAAGCGGCAGCGGCCTTGTAATGGCTGCATTTGCAATCTCCTCGATTGAAAGACTCATAGCAGCAGCGCCTATTGCTCCAGCACCTGTTGCCTTTAGAAATTGTCTACGAGTTATTGTGTCCATGGCGTGCTCCTATGCGCTCACAACATATTCAGGTGAACAGAGCGCTAGCAAGGCTAAGCGCGCCGGATCTTTAATTGCGCCATTTAGCGCCATCTTTGTTCTAGAACTCCACTCCACAACTCCGAGCCAATCAGCAAGGCCATCAATTCTTGCCTTTGGAGCAAGTGATGAAATTGGCGATAGATCTGCCTCTTTAACTAATTGAGTAGCAAATTGAATTCGATATTGCGCAGATGAAGTTGAGAGCCAAGCTTGATCAGCTGGCCATCCCCCAACATTTGGTGGAAAGAATGGAAGCTGACCAAGCAAGTTTAGATAGTTTCGAATGTTGTTGGGATTAGATAATTTTGATGGAGTAATTGATAAAGCTCTAGAGGCAGAGATAAACCAATCAATCGGACTCTTCACCATTGAATTCTCTGGATCATCAAGAGCTGAATGCCTTCCAATTGCCTTTACTAATGCTGCAATATCTCGTGAGGCAAAGTTTGAGCTAAGGCTAGTGTCAGTAAGTGGATTCATACTTGAAATAAAGCGATACCAAATCCGCTCTGTAATAAATAGCGCACAATCATTTCTAGCCACTAGAAAATCACTTAAAGAACTTGCATCAAATGAGCCTT
>JBMTBW010000091.1:0-1875 GCA_049430265.1 Candidatus Nanopelagicaceae bacterium
CCCTCTCTTTACTACCTTCTCGATGGATTACGGAAGATTATTCTCCGTAATACTTCAGTTTAGGAGCGCTATAACCACGATCGTAAGTCATATTTCCTGCCTTACGGATCTTGGTATAGAGCGCGCCACCTGACATGTTCTTTCCGTTATCAGCAGCATATGCAAGAAGATCTGCAATAGCTAGATACTGAGAAACGGTGAAGTTACAGTGGTTAGTTCCTGTCGCTGCGGCAACCGTGGTATCTGGTGAACCTGTAGCGGTGAACTTGGTGTACTTCTCTGGTGGGAAGTTCCAGAGAACCAATTGATTATTAGCTGGTCTCTTACGGTTTCCTTCCTTCTTTGCTGCTGCCCACTTCTCTGCAGAGTATTCAGCATATTTATCAATCACCGCTTGCTGATTTCCAGCAGGTGTTACTGCATCAGCAGTTCCGGTGAAGAGAATTGTTGGAATCTCAACTTTGCCAGTATGCGTTGTTAGCGTAGCCAACTTTGCAATAGCTGCAGGATCACCCTTAACTCTTGGAACTGCGGCGAGATATCCAAGAAGCGCATTTACTCCTGCCTCACCACTTAGAGCTGAGCTCCAGATAAATCTTTCAGCGGAAACACGCGCAGAGTAATCAGTTGCAGTGTTATCAAATATAGCTCCACCTGCTTGTTGCTCAACATCATGAGTTGCAAGTACTGCAAGAGCTGCAGAATTTGCAACGTTTTCTAGAGCAGCAAGAGCTGGATTGATAGCCAACTGGAATGAGAGAGCGGTTGAGGCTGGAATGCCTGCTGGCGCTGAAGTTGAATCAAAGTGTGCCGATTGCATTGGAACACCTGACATCAAAGCGATAAGAACTAGTGCACTTCTTGATGGAACTGCTTTAAGTGCATCTGGCACCTTTGATGTCGCTGGCCATGCTGGGGCAACTGGATTTGCAGAAATTGCAGCTGACATTGCGCCAATAGCTGTAAAGACCTTAACTAGATCTCCCATTGCTTCGGCATATCCAGCTGTTCCTGCGCTATAGCCTCCACCTTTGATGGTTGGATCAAAGAAAGTCTTGATTCCCCAAAGTGCATCTCCAGCCATTGTCATAAGTGGCGTTAGATCACTTGCCATACAAAGTGGCGCTGCTGCGCTAATTAGATCTGGATATTGCTCAGCAAGAGATTGTGTAATGAAACCGCCAAGAGATTCGCCCCACGCAACCACTTTGGTGGTCTTTGTGAATTGCTTCTTGAAGATTCCTACAAGTTCAACATTGGTCTTGATTGCAGAATCTGCATTCCAACCTTGACGTGCAAACCCGGAGCCAACAACTCCATAACCCTTAGCCAAAAGTGTACCGATAACGGTTGCGTTTGGACCAGGTTGTGGAGTATTAGTAACTGTGTAGCCACCATATCCAGGAATTCCCGCAGGCACTGGAACGTTTGGGCGATATCCATGTGAATATAGATAAACAGTTCCATTAAAGTTTGCTGGAACCAGCATCGAATATGGAGCTGTATCACTTGTTGCGCCAACGCAAGTTGTTACAAAGTTTGCGGTAGTACAAGCAGGATCTGCAGCGCGCGCTGCCGTTGGAATAGAGACAACGGTAATTGAGAGCAGTGATGAAACTGCTACGAGCGTTAAGGAACGCTTGAATTTAAAGGTTCTCATGAGTTACTTGGTAATCCTTTCGCTGGCATTGCCGGACGTTTGAAGGTAGATACAACAACTGGACCGGAGCCACTGTCAGTGGTGTAAAGCGTTACTTTTCCACCAAATGGCTTTCTATCTCCTGTGGCATCCATTACTGCCATGTAGTAGCCGGTATGGCCAACATTGCTCGTTCTTGAGAAACCAAGAGGAGAGTAAGCAACAGATGCAAAGGT
>JBMTBW010000092.1:0-1856 GCA_049430265.1 Candidatus Nanopelagicaceae bacterium
TTTGCAATCAAAAAAGCGGCGATACCTGCGGCGGCTGCGCTCGCTGGTTTGGCGGCTGCGGCAGGCCCAGCAATATCAGCCGCGTCAGATTTAGAAGAAAATCTAAGCAAAGTCAATGTTATTTTTGGCGAAGGTGCAAAAGAAATTGAGAATTTTTCTAAGACCGCCGCCACAGCGTTAGGTCAATCACAAAACGCCGTTTTGCAGGCTGCCGGCACGTTCGGCACGTTCGGCAAAGCGGCTGGTCTAGGGGGTGTAGAACTTGCTAAGTTTTCCAACGATTTTACGGCGCTTGCGTCAGACCTTGCTTCATTTAATAATACAAGCCCTGAGGACGCTATCAACGCGATAGGTGCAGCGCTTCGAGGCGAAGCAGAACCGTTACGACGTTACGGCGTTTTATTGAACGACGCGTCACTTAAAGCGGCAGCAATGTCGTTAGGTATCTATGACGGTAACGGTGCGTTGACAGCACAACAAAAGGTGCTTGCAGCGCAAAAAGTTATTTACGAACAAACAACTGACGCACAAGGCGACTTTGCCCGTACCAGCGACGGTTTGGCAAACAGTCAACGAATACTTAAAGCACAACTACAAAATTTGCAAGTTGAGATTGGTAAAGGTTTGTTGCCAGTTGTGCAAGCGATATTGCCACCACTTAAAGCAATGGCACAATGGGCGGTCGAGAACCCTAAAGCATTTAAGATCGTTGCAGCAAGTATTGCTGGTATCGCGACCGCAATTTTGGCAGTTAATTTTGCTATGGCCGCAAACCCGTTTACGTTGATCGCGGTCGGTATCGCAGCACTCGTAACCACGCTCGCGGTTGCGTACACAAAATTTGAGGGCTTTCGCAATGTCGTCAATTTTGTGTTAAACACTTTGATTGCCGGGTTTGAAACTTTCGCTAATTCGTTTATTGGTGCGATCAACATAATTATTGACGGCATAAACCTGATTAACCCATTTACGGATATCAACAAGATTGGCAAAATCAGTTTGGGTCGTATCGGTGGCGCTAGTGGCGTATCTACTGCGGTGACTGCCGATACTCGTACGGCTGACCGTATGGCTCGAGAGTCAATTCAAGGCATACCAGCGATTACCGCACCGATCGGCGGCGGCGGTGCAGGCAGCGGCGGTGGCGCTCGAGGCGGCGGCGGCGGCGGTGGTGGTGGCGGTGGTGGTGGCGGTAGTTTGTCAACCATAACCCCAGCGTTGACCGAATTTGGTATGGCTGAACGTATCGCAGCGCGTAATAGCGGTGGCGTGACGATCAACGTGACGGGCGGTATCTCGACTAGCGCCGAGATCGGGCAAAGCGTGTTAGATAGTTTGCTGGCCTACCAGCGCGTATCAGGGCCACTTGATTTACAGATAGCGGTCTAATGGCTGGGGTTGCGGTCGTTGCTAGTGGCAACTATGACCTAGAAATTGACACGGGGTTTGTGCAAGACGCGTTTTTACTTGATGACGCAACGGCAGGCGTTTTAGATAACACGACATACGTGCTTGACGGCACGACACAATACGCAAGCGTTTTAGACGGCATCAACCAAGTGTTTGTGCGTCGAGGGCGACGCGATCAGGGTGACCAGTTTGGTGCTGGCACGATGACGTTTACGATGCTTGACACCGACGGTATTTTTATGCCGTTTGATGAGAACAGCCCGTACTACGACACGGCCGAGGCTAAGCCGGGTTTAGCACCTATGCGGTCGGTGCGGTTGTCTCGATACAGCGCCACAAACGTCAAAGAATATTTGTTCGTCGGCAAGATCGTCAACTTTGATTACAACTTTGCGCTTGGCGGTTTGGATACGGTCACGGTGTTTTGTGCCGACGATTTTTATTTG
>JBMTBW010000093.1:0-1802 GCA_049430265.1 Candidatus Nanopelagicaceae bacterium
AAGGCCATTGTGGGCCTGTTGCAAGTTGCTGCCTAGAATACGCCTTTCTTTCTTCAGGCGTTTGACTTTGGAAATCAAACCGCCTTGTTGCCGGCATTCCTTCAGAAACTGGCTCAGCTTTAGGTTGTGATTGCGATGCTCTTAACCGTCTTATTTCATCGGCAAATACTTTTGCATCATCTGCATTTCCAGCAGCATCGGCCTTGATCAATGCCTCGCTAAGTTGCTCAAGTGTTGCCATGATTATTTGTACTTGTTCAGTAAATCATCAATGTTTGGTGTTCCCGGCTTTGCGGGAGCATTTTCAACAGCAAGATCAGGGTAAGTTTCTTCAAACTTTGCTTTAGACCTATCTTTTAGACCCTTCATTGTGGCCCGAACCAATTCAAGTTGATTTTTGAAGTCTTTACTTCTGGGATCAAGAGCCGCAACAGCATCCGCAACAAATTTCCATTCTTGAACCGCCATGTTTCCAAGTTTGCCAGATTGTGACGCAAGATCACGGCCAAGGGTTTTAATTTTCCCTTGAATTCCTTCCAAAATATTCTTAGCGGCTCCAGCTTCACTAGCTGGCAAAGTTGGAAGCATCCCTGTGTAACCTGTAATCCCTTTAAGTCCTGGATGTTTTAGCAGCCTATCAATTTCTGTATTTAATATTTTTTCATTTGATTCTATTGCAGAGACAACTTGCCTATCTTTTGCGGTGTTTTCTTTTACTTTAAGTTGCTGCGCGGATGTTAGTGGCTTGACGACCGGTTTTTCTTCGGCTGCTTCGGCCTTGCGACGCGCAATTTCATTTTTCTCAATTTGATCTGGCGTCATCGGCCGCTCAGCCGGGCTGGTGCCAGGAACAATTTTGGTTGTTCCAGTTCTAGGATCGTATTGGAGTACGCCGTTAGCAGTGTTAAATGTTTTGACACCAAATTGTTGTTGGGCTTGCTCAATACCAGCTGCATTCTCAAACTTCCATTGATTGAACTGAGCTTCAGGATCTGGCCCCGTTGCAATCTTCATCAACTTTTTCTGTGCGCTCTCAGGGCTTGCACCTTTGCTGCGCAGGAAATCGCCGATCACAGGATCAGCGTAAATGCTGTTGATGTATTTTTCTGCATCCGAAAAACTGTTCACCTGCGCTAATGCAGAAGCTGAATTCTGAAATGCAGCTTTTATTAGATCCTGTTGATTCTTTGCTTGCGTTGTTCGACCTTGTTCAACTGCTTCAAGACCTTTAACGTACTCAACTCCAGGCTTGCCGGCAGACAACAGTTTTGATCGGCCTGCTGGTGTGCTGACATCAGCACCAGCCAGCATGTTTCTGAAGTCTTCCTGTTCCTTCAAGCCACGCTCATATTCCTGAGCCTGCATCCGAGCAAGCTCATTTTGTTGCTGAGCACTCTGAATCTGCTGGAATTTGGCAAATTGATTCAGCGGAGATTCAATCTGTGGGGCCTGATAGCCCATTGCGATTCTTGGGTCGATTGGCATGGTTTATCCTCCCATCTGGCCGAATATAGGGTTGTAGCCACCGCCGCCAATGTCGCGGTCATCTGGCAGGTAAGAAACAGAACTCCCACCGCCATAGTTGCTGCCGCCCGGCCTGAACCGCATATTATTCAAAAACTGCTGCCCTTGGTAATTGTTAATCCCTTGCCCAATGGCATTAGACAGCGCGTTAGCTTGCCCCATGTACCCAGACGCTCGAGCATTGCCCGCTCCCATGTAAGCCTCACCAGCGCCTTGTGCGTAACCCTGAGCAGCATTTCCAAGCGTATTAGCCGCCGTCTGACTCGTGCCCATCAAGG
>JBMTBW010000094.1:0-1797 GCA_049430265.1 Candidatus Nanopelagicaceae bacterium
CCGTTACGAACTTGGGCGCGGTAAAATTTGCCGCGAGCAGGGCTGGCAGCGCCAGCATCGTTAGTTCCAATTTCCAATAAAGCAGAACTAGAATAAATACTGGTAGTAGCAGAACCATTTAAAGTATCGCCAAGCTGTGTCCAAGTGGTGCCATCATTGGATGTAAAAAATTTTAAATCATAATTTGATGAACCATTATTCACATCTAATGTTGCACGAACCCATCCAATAGAACCATCTGAAAATGGAACTATAGTTGTAGATGATCTGTCTAAATTTGCATTATATGGGCCTGTTGGTGTCCAAGCAAATCCCAAAGTCCCATTTGATCTTAAAGTAAAAACATAGGATAATTGATTTGAAAAGCCTGACCATTTTCCAACAAGACTCATAGTGGTAGAAGGAATCCATTTATCCATAGCAACTTTTACCCTTATATCAATATCACCAGTAATGTCTAACGCAGCAGCGTCAGGCGTAGTTGCTCTATTCTGTGCAATGCCAGGCAGATACATATAACCACTGGCGGTGGTCGGGATGTAGTTAGTGCCTTCTTTGGCATCCACATAATAAACCGACTCGGCCAACAGCGTGGTGGCGTTGGCTACGGTGTTGGTGCCTTTTAAGGATAAATCAGTATTGTTTTGGACGCGATATACGCTCATTAGACAATCTCCACGCCTGCGATGTGGAAGTTGACGCTGGTACTAGATGCAAGGCCAGCAATGACTTGAGTAGCAGTTAAAACCTGCTTGATGTCAATTACCAAAGAATCATAACTAGCAATAATCACATCTTGAGCCAAAACTGTGCCACCAAGTGAAAGTGTAAAAGTTTGTTGACTTGCCGTGGTGTTGGTAACAATGATGCTAGTTACCACCGTCACCGTCGATGCAGGGGTAGTGTAAAGGGTTGTTGATACACCTGATGCGGCTCCGCGAAAGAGGGTTTTGCTAGTTGTAGCCATTAGTTACTACTCCTTAGATTGCTTCCATTATTACTCTGGTCTGAATTTCATCGGCGAAATCATACGCTGTTTTGACCGCACTGGCGGTGGCGGCCAGCGTCTGCGAAGTGCTAGTGACGGTGGCATTGAGCTGGACGGCACCGGCGGCTGAAGTGGTCGCCGAGTTAATTGCAAAGGTGCGGTTGGCAGATAGATCGCCTCCGCCTGTTAGCGGTGCCGTGGTCGAAATAGTGCGCGTTGCTGGTGCCGCTGCCGCCGCTAGGTCGTACGCAAGTTTTACGCTGTTAGGCGTTGCCGCAGTTGTCACTGAGGTCGAGTTGGTTGAATTGACTAACTGAACCACGCCGCTTGTTGTTGTGCTTGCAGCTCCTACGCTGAGAGTTAAATCGCCACTTAGCGCACCCCCACCGGCCAATGGTGATGTAGTTGAAATAGTGCGTGTCTGTGGCACCGCTGCATTGGCGGTGGTGTTAGCGGTGTTGGCTAGGTCGTAGGCATCTTTTACAGCCTTAGGAGTGGCGGCCAAGATTTCAGAGGTTGAATTGGTAAGACTTGATAACTGCACCGCACCTTTTTGGGCGGTGGTGGCATCATTGATGGCGATAGTATTTGAACTATATGTGACGGGAGCCGTTGCGCTGGCAACCAATCCGGCATTGTTGGTATAAACCAAATTTGCAGTATCGCTGATGCCGTGAACATTTGTGGTGTCAGCTTCGTGGGTGGCAAGATTGCTGGCAACGGTAGCCGCATCAGATATACCTTGCGAACCTTGATCGTAGGCAGTCTTAACCGCCAAAGGTGTAGCTGCCAAAACCTCTGAGGTTGAA
>JBMTBW010000095.1:0-1772 GCA_049430265.1 Candidatus Nanopelagicaceae bacterium
ATGCCGAAAGCTACTTCAAAGCGCAAAACAAGGATTCAAGAGTTGAAAGGGGGGCAGAGTTACGTCCAAGGTTGGCTCGAGCCTCTAGGAGCGCCTCAATCTGCTCAATACTGCGCTTAGCCGGGCTGGCCTTGGCTAACTCTGTTATCTCTTGCCTAAAGTCAATATTTAGAATCTCTTGACTCCCACTTTGAATCAAGAGGATATCTCGATAAAGGCTAGCAATATCTAATAGCGCTCCATCAATATTGTCACGGATCGCCCTAGTTGTACTGGATTTCTGTTCCTTCTCTAGATCTTTAATTGCTTTTGCTCCACCAGAGATCATCCCTCTACCGGTGCCTTGATATGCATCTTGTAACTGCTGAAGCTGTTTACTATCTCGCTCAGAGTTTTCACTCTCTGCCTGCTCTTGAGCAATATCTAATAGGCGCGCAGCAGCTTTAAAGCAGGAGCTAATGTCTTTGAGTAAAAAAATAAGTGAGAGTATCTCTCGTCTCCTTGATTGCGCGCCTTGGTTAGTGGCAATAAATCTTGCTCGCCCAATGTGGCCTTGAGATACTCGGGCAGCAAAGGCTGCGTTCTTTGAATCAACGCCGGTATTTTTAATTAGAAACTCCTCAACACTTAGAGTTGAAGGGGTTCTTAATTGCAGATGCCTACAACGAGAGCGGATAGTTACTGAAACATCGGTAAGTGTTGGCGCACATAAAAGCCAGAGAGTATGTGTCTCTGGTTCTTCAATTGTTTTTAGGAGCGCATTAGCTGCAGTTTCAGTTAATCTATCTGCGTCTTCAATAATTACAATCCGCCAAGGTCCAACAGATGGCGACCAGGCAGATCTTGAAATTAACTCGCGGACCTCTTCTGCTTTTATTGAAAGTCCACTGGGATTGAAACGCTCTAAATCAATATGAGTCCCAGCAAGAACTGTCTGGCAATCTAAACACTTCCCGCAACCACCATCACTACAGAGCAGCGCTGCGGCAAAAGCTACTGCAGCATTTGATCTTCCAGAGCCAGCAGGGCCAACAAAGAGCCAGGTATGAACCATCTCCTGGGTGCTCTTGCCGCTCTTTGCAGCTTCAACTGCCCCTTTAAGTCTTTCAACTACCTCGCTCTGGCCAACTAATGAGTCAAAGATACTCATGGTTTTTTAACTGATAACTGCGAGATTCTCGCGGTAATCTCTTTATGAATTTCAATTATTGGCTTTCTAGCATCAATAACTAGATATCGCTCTGGATCAACATTAGCTAGTTGTAGATACTCTTGACGGACTCTATTGTGAAAATCTATTGACTCACTCTCTAAACGATCAGCGCTTTTAATTCGGGATAAACCAATATCTGCAGGTTGATCTAAAATAATAGTTAAAGTTGGAAAGAGTGACTCTGTGGCCCAACGATTAATTCGAGCTACTTCATTAGATGAGAGAATACGACCAGCTCCCTGATAGGCGATAGAGGAGTCAAAGTATCGGTCGGTAATGACAACATCTCCACGCTCTAGAGCTGGACGGATTAGCGAGTAGACATGATGGGCCCGATCTGCTGCATAGAGAAGCGCTTCAGATCTTGGGGAGATCTCTCCGGTGGCATTATCAAGAAGGATCTTTCGCAATCCTTTTCCTAACTCTGTTCCCCCTGGCTCTCTACTTAAAATTACAGATTTGCCTTCATTTTCAAACCACTCTTTAAGTAGTTTTGCTTGAGTTGATTTACCAGATCCCTCCCCGCCTTCAAATGAGATAAATAGCCCTTCAACATTTG
>JBMTBW010000096.1:0-1684 GCA_049430265.1 Candidatus Nanopelagicaceae bacterium
CAGAAGTACATCCCAAGGACTAGGCCGCCGATGATGCCCAGGGCGATGGCGAAGATGATGTCTTTTTTCATGCTGTGCTTTCGTTGATGGGGCCGGAGCCCAGTAGTCTTAAAAAATCACTGCTGGGTATTTAGCGTTTCGATCAGCTCTAATCTCAGCTTTGAATGCTTTGACGTATCCGGCATTAAATTTGCGCATTTCTGCAAATGCTTTGTCGCTAGCCTTTTTTTTGGCTTGGTACTCAGGGCTCAATCGAACAGCATCATCAACGAGCCCCATGGCATTGCGCGGATAAGCATCGAGTAAGCGGGCTGCGTCACGCGCGGCTTCAAAAAGCTGATCTGAACGGGCTTTGGCTTCTTGGTAGTTCATGTCTCTATCTCCTAGTTGGTTGCTGCGCTGTCCGTGTGTCGTGTCGCGCAGTGGTGCAAATGTACACCAGATCTAGTGTCTGGACACTAGGGAAAACACTAGGTTGTAAAGTTGTTGACAACGCGCTGTTAGCTTGCTATAGTCCATTCATCGCATCAAGCAGCAGCAGCTGACCGATGCAAACACCAGGAGATAGAGATGATCGAATCAATTAAGCACGCAGCTCTCGTAGCCATCTTCGGCGCAATCACGTTGGGTATAGCGGTCGGCATGGCAATGGCAATGAACCCAGCAACCTGGCGATAAGCAGCGGGGGCGCATAGCCCCCAGCTCGCAGCCCTACGCCTCACGATGCTGCACGATCCTCGGTCGCGGCAGGCTCGCCCCTGCGCTTTTTAAATCGAGGGGGGGGTAGGGCCCTGCGCGGCCGGTCAAGCTGGGGGAAGGGTTCACAAGAAATTTTTTGCAAAATTTTTATTTTTATCCTGCGTTTTATCTTTTTTATCCTGCTTTTGCGCCCTCAATCCGGGCCTTAGCGATCTGAAAATATTCAGAGTCCATCTCAATGCCGATGAATTGTCGTCCTGTGTTTGCACATGCCACGCCTGTGGTTCCGCTGCCCATGCAATTGTCAAGAACTGTGTCGCCGCGGTTGGTGTAGGTGAGGATTAAGTATTCCATGAGGGCGACGGGTTTTTGAGTGGGGTGTAGGCCCCGTTCCGACGGGAAGCTGATGATGGACTTTGGGTATCCGGTATGGGTCTGCACGTAGGGCTTGCGAGAGCAGTGCCCTAGGCTGTTCGTTTCTGGTTTGTGAACCTTGCGTTTGGATTCTGGGATCTCTACCAGCCCTTGAGGGGCGTATCCGATCTTGCCGCGGGCAAACACGAGAACGTCCTCGTGGACCTTGAGCGGCTGCAACTTGGCGAGCTGGGGGTTGCTGGGGCGCTGCTTCTGCCATACCCACTGATACTTGAATTCCCGCAAATTCGATGCGGCCAACGTTGTCGTGAAGGGCTGGCTGGCTGTTAGCACGATGGCCGCGTTCGATTTGGTGACGCGCCGGTACTCGGCCCACAGTCTATCAAACGGGATAACCGCGTCCCAGGCGCACGCGGTCGTCCCATAAGGCAAGTCGCAAAGCACCATATCAACGCTGCCATCTGGAATTTGGCGCATTAGTTCTAAGCAATCGCCTTGCATTATGATTGATTCCATGTGCTTTCCTTGGTTAGACTGTTGATAATTTACATTATAGAGTAACTATGCAAACCCCCATCTACAAGCCCCAAGAGGAGCAAGAACTTATGTC
>JBMTBW010000097.1:0-1640 GCA_049430265.1 Candidatus Nanopelagicaceae bacterium
GTTAGTGAATTAACAATGCCTTTAAGTGCTTGACGTTGATTATTCTCGGTTAAATTCGCTTTAATCTGATCAGGGCTTAGAGCTGAGTCTTTAGGAACTGAGTATGGGTCAAAGTAGCCAGGATCAGGCCAGAGGGCATCAACAATTCCTCTAACAACGCTTACCAATGAAAATAGACAGATTAGCAAAGTGACGAGGCAGACTGCATAAATATAAAGTGAGTACCAGCCAATTCGATCTTCTCTTTTGGCAACGGGTTCATTTCTTGTTGGAACTTGAGCAATTGGCTTTGAAGGGGTGCTCTTTCGTTTTGCTACCTGCTTACTCTTGGTGACTTTGCTTGCCATAGCTTGATTCTGAACCTAAACGGCAAAGTTTTCAACAGGCCGAGCCGATATTAGACTTAGCAATATGTTGCCGAAAATCATTCTCTATTACGGATTTGCCCCTGTTGCAGATCCTGATGCTCTCAGACTCTGGCAGATGACTCTTGCAAAGTCGCTGAATCTAAAGGGTCGAATCATCATAAGTCGCCATGGCATTAATGGAACTTTAGGTGGTGATATGAGCGATCTAAAGAAATATGTGAGAGCAACAAAGGAGTATCCCGGATTTAAGAAGATTGACTTTAAGTGGTCTGAAGGCACTGGAAGTGATTTTCCAAAGCTTAGCGTGAAGGTGAGAGATGAGTTAGTAACTTTTGGAATTCCTGAGAATCTAGAAGTCAATGAAAACGGCATTATCGGTGGCGGAGAACACCTCTCCCCTGAAAAAGTAAATGAGCTAGCTAGGCAATTAGGTGAAGATTTAGTTTTCTTTGATGGGCGCAATGCCTATGAAGCCAAAGTGGGCCGATTCAAAGATGCCGTCATTCCAGATATTAAAACTACAAAAGACTTTGTAGCTGAGCTAGATAGCGGAAAATTTGATTACTTGAAGGAAAAGACAGTAGTCACCTACTGCACTGGCGGAATCCGCTGTGAGATTTTGACAAAAGTAATGAAGGATCGAGGCTTTGATAAGGTCTATCAGATAGCTGGCGGGATTGTGCGCTATGGGGAGAAATATGCAGATAGCGCTCTCTGGCAAGGTTCGCTATATACCTTTGATAAGCGAATGGTGATTGATTTTTCAGAGTCCTCTGAATTAATTGGCAAGTGCGATACTTGCAGTGAGCCAACAAAGCAATTTTATAACTGCGCTAATGTCTATTGCCATAATCTTTTTCTGTTATGTCAGGGATGTAGCAAGGACCTTAAGAATCTGGAGTGCACCCATGAGGGTGCTGTTACCTCAAATAATCACTAAGGGGACTCTCGCTCCTTGAGCAAATCACTTTTGGCTGATTAGATAGCACAATGGCTGAGTTCATCCCCAATCCCGCTAGAGGCAAAGAGGTCTACGACCTTGATCGAAAGTATGTATTTCACTCTTGGTCTGCTCAGGGTCAAATCACGCCACTTCCAATAGCAGGCGGTAGTGGCTCATATTTCTGGGATTTTGATGGAAAGAAATATTTAGATTTCTCCTGCCAGTTAGTTTTTACCAATATTGGATTCCAGCACCCAAAAGTTATTGATGCAATCAAGAAGCAAGCTGACCTACTAACTACTATTGCTCCACAAGCAGCAAATGAAGCC
>JBMTBW010000098.1:0-1634 GCA_049430265.1 Candidatus Nanopelagicaceae bacterium
TCCCAACCGTACTCACTATCGGGAGCTGCTGGATAGGCGCTTGATTCCTTGCAGGTGAAATCATCAGGGTTGCTTTGATTGTATTCAGGATACATACAGGCGCTAGATGAATAAAAAACACCTTTAACACCAACCTTTTGCGCTTGATGCACCACGTTTAGATTTATGGTCGCTGAGTTGTGCATAACATCAGCATCATTCTCGCCAGTAAATATGTAACCAGCACCGCCCATATCGGCTGCCAATTGATAAACCTCATCAAAGGCCATATTCAAAACTTCTTCAACAACTCTAGGGTCGCGCAAGTCGCCGATGATGAATTGGTCGGCGGCGGTGTCCCAATGCTCTGGCCGTTTCAAATCAACGGCACGCACCCAGTAACCTTGTTCTTTTAGCGATTTGACGAGGTGAGAGCCAATGAAACCGCCCCCGCCTAAGACTAATGCCTTCATTTCCCCTGCCTTTCTTGTATCTCTGCTAATTCGCCTGCAATAGCAAAATAAGCAGCACCGTCGATGTAGTGATCGTCGATGCTGCTTTGTTGACTGCGGGCAACCTTTACTAACGCTTGGCAGATTGCCACCTGCTCAGGTGTTATTGGTGTTTCCAAATATGCGCTCCACAAATCGGCAATACGCCGATGGTTCAAATAAGGCGTTCCGTGTGTTGCTAGGCGGTCTTGGCTAGTAAGCCTAAGTGCCTCATTTAATATCTTGATGCGATCCATCAAGCCCCCTTTCATTGGACGAGCGGATACTACTCTATCGGTTCCTCATCTGGCGTAATATGGCCATTGCCATCAATCACACCATTTGGGAACATAGAATCATCAAACTCGGCCGTGGCGGGGTCGCCGTCAATTTCAAGTGGCTCACCTAACAAAACGCCATTGACAATCAGACCTTGCGCCGCCGAGGTGCGGCTGCCATCTTCGTTTTCAATCCATTCGTAACAGCGTAGGGTTCCCATTATGAGCCTCTCGATGCAAAGTAATTCGCAATAGCAGCGATTTCAGGTGCTAGCAAAGTGCGTCGCCATACTGCACCAGCAATCAATTCCATATCCATAATTGATTGTGTGTTAGAAAGTGAACCAAATCTAAATGTATTAACAGTAGTAGAATCTGAAACTGTTGAAATGGCTGTTCCAGAACTATAAACATTATTAACAAAAATTCGAGCTATTTGAGTTCCCCTATTTACCTGCACGCCAACTAAAGACAATGTTGCGTTGTTAAATGTGTTAGTGCCTAAAGTATAAGTTATGCTCGTGGGTCCATTACTTAAAACACCTCTAACATCAGTTCCAGTAGAATTATTAGAAAAATCCCATCCTGGAGTGCTAGCCGTACTTTCTCTTTTTGCCATAATCATTCCAAAATTTGGCGGAGTAGCCCATTTTCTTACTAAAGCAAGCGCGGTAAATGATTGACCTGTTCCAAAGTTCAAAAAGTCAGTGGCGCTGGCGCTGAAGGTGTTGGTCGCCCCTGGGTAGAGATAACCTGCTGTCGTTATCCCCGCGCTGCGGTAGGTACTACCGCTGCGGTTGATGGTGACGGTGGCGGCGTTGGTTGAGGATTCTGTGAAGGTAGTCTGTAGTAGGCTGGTGATGCTGGTTTCAAAGTTAGCATCAAA
>JBMTBW010000099.1:0-1597 GCA_049430265.1 Candidatus Nanopelagicaceae bacterium
AACTTCTTATTCCTAGGATTCTTTATTGCCTTTGCCATTAAAGCACCGCTCTGGCCACTTCATACCTGGCTTCCAGATGCAGCAAAGTCAGCAACTCCGGGAACTTCAGTACTCCTACTTGGTGTGCTGGATAAAGTTGGAACGTTTGGAATGATTCGCTACTGCGTTGAGCTATTCCCAGATGCCTCTAGGACTTTTACGCCTTTAATAATTACTCTAGCTGTGATTTCAATACTCTATGGCGCATTTCTTGCAATTGGTCAGAAGGATATTAAGTCGCTCATTGCCTTTACATCTATCTCGCACTTTGGCTTTATAACTCTAGGTATTTTTGCAATGACAACTCAGTCAAACTCTGGAGCAACGCTCTATATGTTTAATCATGGCATCTCAACTGCAGCGCTCTTCTTAACAGCTGGTTGGATGATCTCTCGTCGCGGCTCTTCAACAATTGCTGACTTTGGAGGTTTGCAGAGAGTTACTCCAATTCTTGCCTGGTCCTTCTTTATTGCTGGCCTGTCATCTCTAGCGCTACCAGGACTATCAAGCTTTGTCAGTGAATTCTTAGTTCTGGTTGGTACTTATACTAGATATCCAGTTGCTGCAGTCATTGCTACCTTTGGAATTATTCTGGCAGCCCTCTATATTTTAATTCCTGTGCAGAAAGCTCTTCATGGTCCAACGACTGCTGGAAATGAAAATCTCCCAGATCTTAATAGACGTGAGATTGCTGCAATTGCGCCTGTGATTGCGCTAATTATCGCTCTTGGCTTTTATCCTAAACCAGCGCTTGAAATTATTAATCCTGCTGCCCAAGTAACAATTACTAAGGCGGGCTATAGTGATCCGCAGCCCCTTGTAGGAGGCGATAAATAATGGGTTTTCAATCACCAGCTCTGGAGTATGGCGCTTTAGCGCCAATGCTAATTATCTTTGGCGCAGCAATCATTGGAGTCATTGTTGAGGCATTCCTATCGGCAAAAGTTCGCGCACCGATTCAACTGGCAATATCACTAGGCGCTGTAGTCCTAAGCCTTTCTCAAGTTTGGCGCCTTCGTGGTAGCGCAACGACAACGGCAGCTGTTAATTCCGTAGTCATTGATGGCCCAGTCTTATTTATGCAAGGCACAATTTTGGTTCTTTCGCTTTTTGCATTTCTACTGATTGCAGATATCGATGCCTTTGCTGCACAGGCCTCTGCTGTGCCAGGTTCTAATGAAGAAGCAAGAGCTCTTCAATCCGGAAAGATTCAAACTGAGGTCTATCCCCTAACCCTCTTTGCCGTTGGCGGCATGATGCTATTTCCAGCGGCCAATGATTTGATCACTTTGTTTGTTGCGCTAGAGGTTCTCTCGCTACCACTTTATTTAATGGCAGGACTTTCACGCAGACGCAGACTCTTATCCCAAGAGGCAGCACTTAAGTACTTCTTACTTGGAGCATATTCATCGGCCTTCTTCCTATTTGGCGCAGCTTTTCTTTATGGATTTGCAGGAGATGTTTCACTTGCAGGAATTAGAAGCGCCGTTTCAGGTGGCCCAGGAAATGATGTCTTCCTAATTATTGGAATGGTCTCACTCAGTGTTGGTCTGCTATT
>JBMTBW010000100.1:0-1588 GCA_049430265.1 Candidatus Nanopelagicaceae bacterium
TAAAGAAGTTTGAACAAGGTGGAATCGATCTAGTCCTACTTGATTTGATGATTCCTGAAGTCTCAGGCACTGAAGTCTGTCGCCAAATTAGAGCTAAATCCAAGGTTCCAATCATCATGTTAACTGCAAAAGATTCTGAGGTCGACAAGGTGGTAGGTCTTGAAATTGGCGCAGATGACTATGTAACTAAGCCATATTCAGCAAGAGAATTGGTAGCAAGAATTAGAGCAGTGCTTCGCCGTAACTCAGGTGAGCTTGGAGAGAGCGATACTGGAGTAATGACTGTCGCTTCAGTGAGAATGGATATTGAACGTCATCAAGTCTCAGTAAATGGCATACCAATTTCGCTTCCACTTAAAGAGTTTGAATTATTAGAGTTTCTAATGCGCAATGCTGGGCGAGTATTAACTAGAGGACAGTTGATAGATCGAGTCTGGGGCAGTGATTATGTTGGAGATACTAAAACTCTTGATGTTCACGTAAAGCGCTTAAGAGCAAAGATTGAAAATGACCCTGCTAATCCTGTGCTAATTCAAACAGTGCGCGGTCTTGGCTATAAAATGGAGCTATAGATTCCAGTATTGGCAACAACTAAAGCATCAAGTTCAACTTTGCCATTTTTTGCAAAGTAGAGAACTACCGGCACGCGATATCCAGGCTTAACACCAAGAGCAGCAATCTTAGCTTTGGCATTTGCTGACTCTCCCTCAAAGATCATCGGCTTATTTTTTAATAGCTGCACATCACTTAAGAAATCAGCTCTCTGTCCACCAACTGTGATTGCAACCAATTGATCTACCTCATCGCTGTGATTGACGATAAAGCCGATAAGGGTTCCGCTTCCATCAGGAAGTGCAATGATTTTTACATTGCGAATCTTTAGATCGCCAATGTCTTTTTCAACACCATCGGTTACTTGCTTGATTAACCTAGTTGGAGCATTTCCACCAGCTGCGCATCCAGTAAGAAAGAAGCTAGCGACGATTATCGTTGCAATAGCCCTTGATTTCATTGGGCAATAATGGCAGAAAGTGATTATCTAACGCTTACTTTTGCTGGTTTTCGTGATTGAGATAACTCTGATAAAATACTCTTCCAGCGAAAGGCAAATAATGTCATTTAAGGTCGGCGAAACCGTTGTATATCCCCACCACGGAGCGGCTCTCATAGAAGCAATTGAGACCCGGACCATCAAAGGCGAAGAGAAGATCTACCTAGTTTTAAAGGTCGCCCAAGGCGATCTAACAGTGCGAGTCCCAGCAGAGAACGTTGATTTAGTGGGCGTTAGAGATGTTGTGGATTCCTCAGGTCTTGAGAGAGTCTTTGGAGTTTTGCGCCAGCCATATACCGAGGAGCCAACAAATTGGTCTCGCCGCTATAAGGCAAACCTTGAAAAACTAGCATCAGGTGATGTTATTAAAGTCGCTGAAGTAGTTCGTGATCTCTTCCGTCGCGATCTAGATCGTGGACTCTCTGCCGGTGAGAAGCGCATGCTTGCTAAAGCTCGCACGATATTAATTTCTGAGCTAGCACTTGCCGAGCACACTGATGAAGCTAAAGCTGAATCAATTCTCGATGAGGTATTAGC
>JBMTBW010000101.1:0-1584 GCA_049430265.1 Candidatus Nanopelagicaceae bacterium
CAGAGAGATATCAAGCGAATGTTGGCCTATTCCTCAATAGCCCACGCTGGTTTTCTCCTCACCGGAGTTATCGCTCTCAATCAAGAGGGCCTAAAGGCGTCGCTCTTCTATCTAGCTAGCTATGGAATTGCCACCATCGGGGCATTTGCTCTGGTGACTCTAGTCAGAGATTCATCTGGCGAAGTTGGAGATCTAAATCGTTGGGTGGGACTTGCTAAACGCTCTCCAGCTATAGCTTTAATCTTCTCACTATTTCTTCTCTCCTTTGCCGGAATTCCACTTACCGCTGGCTTTATTGGAAAATTTACAATCTTTACTGCCGCCTATGAAAGTGGGAACATTGCAGTAGTAGTTGCAGGTGTTCTATCAAGTGCTGTTGCTGCCTTCTTCTATATCAGAGTCATTGTCATGATTTTCTTTACAGATCCAGTAGAAGATACTGTAACGGTAACAATTCCTTCTCTTTATACCAACTTAACAATCTGGATTGCAGCTCTTGCAACCCTTGCGCTAGGAATATTTCCTGCGCCATTTCTTGATTTCATTGCAACCTTTGCAACCTTCACACGCTAATTATGGCTAGCCTAGGAATTGCCAATCTTGATAAAGATCTTGAAAGAGAGCTAATAGCTGGCCTTGATCAAGTCGAAGCGCTGTTAAGTAGCCATATCCAAGGTGATTACCCATTACTAATTGAAACCTCTCGCCATTTAGTCGAAGCTGGAGGCAAGCGCTTTCGCCCTCTAATTACTTTACTTGCATCTCATTTCGGTAAAGGACAAAGTGATCAAGTCATTGCAGCTGCAGTTGTCTGTGAGCTCACCCATGTAGCAACTCTTTATCACGACGATGTAATGGATGAAGCTAAATTAAGACGAGGAGTGACTAGCGCTAATAGCCGTTGGAGTAATACGGTTGCAATTCTTACCGGAGATTATCTCTTCTCAAAAGCCTCAGATTTGCTCGCAGATCTAGGGCCAGAGGCGGTTCGCCTGCAGGCAAAGACCTTTGAAAGGCTGGTTATTGGCCAGATTCAAGAGACTCAAGGTGTAAAAACTGGCGATGATGCACTTAAGCATTATCTTAAAGTTGTTTCAGATAAGACAGGATCTCTAATTGCAACTAGCGCTCGATTTGGAGCGATGCTTTCAGGAGCTGATAGAGAGATAGTGGAAACGCTGACTAAATTTGGAGAGAAGATTGGTATTGCTTTTCAACTAGCTGATGATGTTATCGATATTAGTAGTGATGCTTCGCAATCAGGAAAAGTTCCAGGGACAGATTTAAGAGAGGGAATACCAACCCTTGTAACTCTGCAGATTATGAGCTCTAAACGCGATGAAGATCAAGAACTAAAACTATTACTACAAAGCCCGATACCTGAAGAGAAAATTGCGGAAGTACTTATCAAACTTCGCCAGCACAAGGCGCTTAAGGATGCAAAGAGCTATCTTCACAACTTATCGCGAGAAGCAAAGCAACTTCTAGAACCACTTCCAGCAATACCTGCTCGCAGCGCTCTAGAGGGCCTTTGCGATGCCGTCATCGAGCGGACGGCTTGATCGATATAGATCTCTGCTCAAT
>JBMTBW010000102.1:0-1566 GCA_049430265.1 Candidatus Nanopelagicaceae bacterium
TCCTAGCGCCCGTTCTAGCCCTTATATCGGCCAGATAATCCCACTTCTTCTTCTCTATCAAAAGGGTTGGATAATGGGTTCTACGGCATTTGAGCTCAATATAGGCATCTGAGGTAATGCCATCTGCTCGGTCGGTCGGTGATAGTGGCGTTAGGTCTGGGTATATATCCTTTAGCGCCTCAAATAGCTCGACCTCGCGAAGATAAATTAGTTGTCTTCCTCGCCATCTTCCCAGCCAATCTTTCGAATTGGGTCGTCTTGATCAATTACCCAATCAGGCCAAGAACTGCGATCCATAGCAAAAGCCAGGGCAGTTCCCTCATCCATTCCATTTCGGCGGCAAGTTTCATAAATCTCTTTAGTTGCAATAGCCCAGTAATCAAGCTTAGTTAAGAAAGGATCTTTAACTGTCCGGCGGCGCTTTGCTACTTTCTTAACGGCGCGTTTTGGTTTTGCTTTTGACACTTATAGTCCTTTCCAAAGCCAATTCTATATGCGACTCCATCTTTTCAAGCCTAAGAAGTATCGGTGTGTTTTCCAGCTTGATGATGTATCTAAGCCCAGCGATTAGTAAGCCGATGGATCCTAAGACGGATGCGATAGTGGCTGCCAGGTCGTTGATCTCCATTAAATCCGGCCGTATTCCTTACGATTCTTATCAGCCCAAGCAGCTAGTGGAGCAGTTACGCCACCAATAATGATTGCGTACTCAGGGGCAAAATCGGCAGCAAAAGCAATACCCATTGCTACAGCTGAGGCAGCAACTCCAATTAAATAATCTTTAAAAGCAGCTTTGAATTCAGGTGATTTAAGTTTCTTTATTAAGGATTGCATATATTTCCTTTACTGTATTTTCTCGATGATTATGGAGTTAAGTGTCATTACAATTGTGGTTGCTGCAAGTGAATGAGTAAAACGCACCTCAAGAGTTTTTGCGGTAGAAGTGTCTTCGGTTGTTGTGGCTTCGCCGATAAATGTAATGTGGTTAGTTGCCCAGGCTGCTGCTCCTGGAATTCCAATAAAGGCTCTAGCGGCAATACTTTGGGCCGTGGAGCTGTCACAATAAACTGTGGCTTCTAATTCAAATGCTCTTGCTGTTGCGTTTGAGGCTAAGTTTGCAGTAGTAGCAGTAAACGCAACAGTCGCACCCAAAGCAATTTCAAGAGCCAAAGTACGGTTAGAACCTGAGTTATTTAGATAATCGCCAGTTGCTTTTATGCGATAAGCGGCAGAGCCAGTTGTTTCAGTAAGGCTGTAGGAAACCAATGCAGTTTTTGTAGTTGTATTTGAAACGGATGCATTGGTTGCATATTGAACCAAAGTTAAATCCCCATCGGCTCCCGCAGGTCCAGTTGCTCCAGTTGCGCCTGTGTCACCAGTATCACCTTTTGGACCGGCTGGGCCAGTAGGGCCAGTAGGGCCAGTATCACCAGTATCGCCTTTGGGTCCAGTAGGACCAGTAGGACCTTCGGGACCGGCTGGGCCTGTTGCACCCGCTGGGCCAATATCACCGGTGTCACCTTTCGGTCCTTGCGGACCGGTATCGCCGGTGTCACCTTTCGGTCC
>JBMTBW010000103.1:0-1554 GCA_049430265.1 Candidatus Nanopelagicaceae bacterium
TAATAGGTGCGAGTGCTATCGTGGTTAGTTCATTCACTTTACCAACGGTTTACTTCTTTCATGGAACGGTTAAAGAAACGAACATCACTTTAACTAAGCGTCAATTCGACACCGACAAAACACCGTTGGTTTATTTGCTTGAAATATTCAGCGAAAGGTTTAATGAAGATGTTGATGAGTTCGAGCGCGTTAGTGATTTGCGTTTATTCTTTCTTACCCACGCTAACTTTGAGGAGTGGGAAGTAGATGACTTCTACGCTAATTCAATTAAACCAATGCAGCGATTAGTTCAACACTTCATCGACACATTGAATAAACAAGTGCGCGTTCAACAGATACGCGATTACGAGCTAACTAACCTTTCAAGGTTTGGCGTGTACGTGAATAATAAAGGATTCGAGGCAACATTATTTGAAGATAAGTTAAGCGGTGTTGAATTGCGAATATCGTTAGAGTTAAGAAAGCCAACAGATTGTTCTGGATGCTGCTAAAAAAATTTTGGCAATTAGAATATAAAGTAAATTTGAGTATTAAATAAAAACACTAATTTTTAAAAATTAAAACTATGGCAAATTGTTGCAGTCTTACAGTCGCAAATACAGGGTTTGGCTGTACCCCTATCATGGAAGTGGTAGAGAAATTCATTGAGGTTTCATACTTTAAAGAAGATGGAACTATCAATGAAATTGATTTGACAGATACTTTTAACTTGGCTTATTTTACCGCGCTTGTAAATAATGCCGATGAAACATTACGCTGGTATCCATTGCCTTTCGTTAAGAATATGGTAGATGAGCGTGCTGATTCTGACTTTGAAACTTTCGATGATAAAACGAAAATTGAAAGACAAGTTGGTATTCGTTCAGTTAAAACAATGATTACTACTTTAGGTAATAACGCTGGTGCGGTTTCTCCTCAAATGGTTGGTAAAATCAACGACAAGAAATGTAAAGTTTCTGGTTTGTTTGGTATTACTAAATCTAAGCAGTTAGTTGGTGAAATGATTAACGATGGTTTTTTAGCACCAATTAGAATTGACAACGGCTCTATTTCTGCTAAATTAATCAAAACTGGTTCGGGCGCAACTACTCAAAAAATTGATTTGTCTTTTGACTGGCATATTGATGTACAAGATGAGAGATTAAGAACTTTGGAAGCTGACGAAATGAGTACAGATATTAGCTTGTTGAATGGTTTGTTAGATGTTACTGCTACTTATAGCGAAATTGGGCAAACATCATTCAAAGCGACTTTGAAAACTCAATACGGTTCATATTTGAATCCTGTGTTGGTTGAAGGCTTAGTTGCTGGAGATATGGCTCTTTACAATGTTACTGATAGTGCTTCTGTTGCTATCTCTAGTGCTGTTGAGAATCCAGATGGTACATACTTAATTAGCTTTACATCTCAAACGGTTGCAGATGTGTTAAGATTGACTATCACTAAAAACGGCTACAACTTCGACGCGGTTACTGCTGCGACTATTACGGTAGTATAAATTTAGGGGAGGGCTTCGGCTCTCCCTTTTAAAACTTAAACAATGGCAAAAGAAAA
>JBMTBW010000104.1:0-1543 GCA_049430265.1 Candidatus Nanopelagicaceae bacterium
GGGTAATGGGTCGCAAGGTAAGTAATACAACTATTTGCGGAGCAATTGCTTCAGCTTTAGCGACACACTATGCAACGATGGCTGAAAGCGGAGTAGATATTCAAATAGTGTAAGTAGGCTCGCTTACAATGTAAGCAATGGGTGCTATAAGAGATTTTCTATTTCCAAGCGTTCAAGCTGCAAAGCCTGCAATGGTAACTGATGTTCAGGCTGCTAATTTGCAACCGCTTCAGAACCTTGATTACTTTTCTGTTCTCGGAACTCCAGTATCTATAACTCGCCAATTGGCTATGTCCGTCCCATCAGTTGCTCGCGCTAGAAATATTATTTGCGGAACTATCGGATCATTACCTCTAACAACTTTTAATCGCATAACTGGTGATTATGTAGATCCGCATCGCGTTATTAATCAGCCAGACCCAAGAGTTGCAGGTTTTGTAATTTATAACTGGCTCGCGGAAGATATTTGGATGTATGGCGCAGGTTATGGCCAAGTTCTAGAAATGTATTCAGCAACCGATGGCGGCCGCGTAAGAGCTTGGACAAGAATTAGACCAAGTCGCGTCACAGTTGATACTGATATTCAAACTGATTCAATTACAGGATATAAAGTGGATGGTAAGCCAGTCCCTATTTCTGGTGTTGGTTCAATCATTAGATTTGATGGCCCAGATGAGGGCTTACTTCATCGCGCTGGCAAAACTATTCAAGCAGCAGTTTATCTTGAGAACGCAGCAGTTAATTATGCTAAAGAGCCTGCTCCAACAATGGTTCTTAAATCAAATGGAACTAACTTAACTGCCGAAAGAATTTCATCCTTGCTATCTGCTTGGAAAACTGCTCGTCAATCTCGTTCTACTGCATTTCTTAATGCTGATGTAGATTTGAAAGAATTTGGCTTCGATCCTAAAACGATGCAACTGACAGAGGGCCGCCAATATGTGGCGCTGGAATTGAGCAGAGCCTGCGGCATCCCTGCATACTTCTTGAGCGCCGAGCAGACTTCAATGACATATTCAAACGCAGTTAATGAACGGCGCTCATTAGTTGATTTCTCACTTCGCCCAATACTTAAAGCGATTGAGGAACGCCTATCATTACCAGACTTCGTTCCTAACCCTGTAATGGTGCGCTTTGACCTTGATGACTTCCTACGCGGTAATCCGTTAGAAAGAGCTCAAGTTTATGAAATCCTAAACCGCATTGGCGCGATGAGCGTTGAGCAGATTCAGCGAGAAGAGGACCTAATACCAAATGAAGGTTAATATGCCAATGGCAGTTACCGCTGCCGACACAATTAAGAGAACAATTACTGGGACTATCGTTACTTGGAATGAGCAAGGCAACACCTCAGTAGGCCCGACAGTATTCGCAGCAGATAGCATTGAGATTAAGCCAGTTAAGTTGCTCCTTGAGCACGACAGAACTCGGCCAATTGGCAAAATGGTTTCTCACAATGTAACTGCTAATGGAATTGAAGCTACTTTCAAGATTGCCAATACTATGGCTGGAGAAGATGCTCTAGTTGAAGCAACCGAAGGGC
>JBMTBW010000105.1:0-1536 GCA_049430265.1 Candidatus Nanopelagicaceae bacterium
CATTTAGTTCACGCCATGTATTAGCTGTTATTTCATCACTTACTTCAGATTTATAAAACTCCACGTATCCATCCCATAGCCTCTTCCAGTCCTGAAAATCATCGCTTGCAAGAGGGCGCAGGGATAGCATTGAAAAATCTCTACTCTTTTAAAGCAGGATTAACCCTTCTCCTTAAAAGCTTCAGCAATCTTTTGAGCAGCTCCAGATAACTCTGCTGGAATAACCCAGATCTTGCTAGCTTGGCCATTAGCAATCTCTTTCAATTGCTGGATATATTGATAGGCCAATACCCGGTCATCAGCATCTGCATCATGAATTGCCTTAAAGACCTTCTCAATTGCTTCAGCCTCGCCTTTAGCCCGCAGAACTGCTGCTTGAGCATCACCTTCTGCGCGAAGAATCTCTGCCTGCCTTGCTCCTTCAGCGGTGAGAATCTGACTCTGCTTCTCGCCCTCTGCAGTGAGAATGGTGGCGCGCTTATCGCGCTCTGCACGCATCTGCTTCTCCATCGATTCTTGAACGCTGGCCGGTGGATCAATTGCTTTAAGTTCAACTCGATTTACTCTAACTCCCCATTTTCCAGTGGCATCATCTAGCACGCCGCGAAGAGCTGCATTGATTGAATCGCGAGAGGTTAAAACTGCCTCTAGATCAAGGCCACCAACAACGTTACGCAAGGTTGTAACTGTTAACTGCTCAATGCCTTGGATGAAATTCTCAATCTCATAGGTGGCAGATTTTGGATCAGTTACTTGAAAGTAAATAACGGTATCAATTGAAACCACCAGGTTATCTTCAGTAATTACTGGCTGCGGCGGAAAGGAGACAACTCTCTCTCGCATATCGATAAGCGGGCGTAGGCGGTCAACAAAAGGAATGATGATTGCTAAACCAGCGCCTAATACTCGGTTAAACCTACCTAGTCGTTCAACGATTCCTGCATTTGCCTGCGGAACTATTCGAATAGATCTAGCTAATATCACTCCAAAGATAAGGACTATAAGGCTCACACTTACATAGGAATACCACATTGCTATCTCTCCTCGATTTTCTTAACTCGCGCTGTTGCACCATCGATTGCAACAACTTGAACTTTTTCACCAGATGAAATCTTTTCACCCAAAGTGTGAGCGCTCCAGATCTCGCCACTTAATTTCACCTGGCCACCTAATTCATTCACATCGGTAGTAGCAAAGGCAGTTGCTCCTAGTAGAGCATCAACATTTGTTGAACCATCTTGGCCTTGTTTCTTCATATGGCGCAGGGCAATTGGGCGAATTCCGACAAGTGAGATCAGAGCAAAGAGAGCAAAAGCGATGCCTTGGATGGCAAGCGGGGCTCCAAGTAAGTTACTTACTCCAGCAGCAAGTGCAGCAAGTGCAAGTGAGGCAAATAAGAGATGGACAACTAACATCTCGGCAACCAAGAGCAGCCCAGCTACTACAAACCAGATCCATGGATCCATTGCTACCACCTAACTAATCTATGGCTGGGACTTTATCAGAGTAGCCCTTGGTAGTGGAGATGAAGTTTTT
>JBMTBW010000106.1:0-1516 GCA_049430265.1 Candidatus Nanopelagicaceae bacterium
GCTGATTTCTTCGCCTTACGCTTAGCCCCAGCGCCTTTAAGGGTCTTTTCGGTAAGAGTAGGGGCGCTCTTTTTTGCACGTTTTGTCTTCTTCTTTACTCCACCATTTTCAATTTCCCAAGCTCTACGACCAGCTAAGAGTTCTAGCGCTCGCTCAATTGTCATAGCTTCAACAGTATCGCCGCGTCGCAGCGTGGCATTACTCTCGCCATCGGTTACATACATTCCGAAGCGACCATCTTTGATAATAATCGCTTTCTTAGTTTCAGGATCTACCCCAAGCTCTTTTAGTGGCGGTTTAGCAACACCGCGACGCCTGACTTTAGGTTGTTTATAAATATCTTTTGCTTGCTCTAAATCAATTGAAAACAACTCATCTTCAGAGGTTAGAGTTCTTGAATCTGTTCCCCGTTTTAAATATGGGCCATATCGTCCATTTTGAACCGTTATCTCCTCGCCAGTTTCGCTATCAACTCCAAGAGAGCGTGGCAGTGAAAGAAGTTTTAGCGCATCATCAATAGTTATCGTATCTAGCGTCATAGTTGAAAGAAGTGATGCCGTCTTTGGCGTTGGCGCATCCTTTTTCTTTCTCGGTTTCTTTCCATCTTCGCTAACTACTTCAGGAAATACCTCGGTTATATAAGGGCCAAATCTTCCAGATTTTGCAATTACTTGAAGGCCAGTACTTGGATCAAGGCCAAGTTCCCTCTCGCCAGATGGAGCTGCTAATAGCTCAATAGCTTTTTCTAAAGTTAATTCATCAGGGGCTAAGCCTTCAGGGATATTGGCAAACTTTCGATCATCGCCAATGCCTTCTTGAAGATATGCGCCATATCTGCCAACGCGTATCTCAATATTCTCGCCCATCTTCATGGTGTTAATTTGTTGGGCATCAATTGCGCCGAGATCTGCTGCTAAATCTTGCAGACCAGGTTGGCCATCATGGCCAAAGAAGAATTTAGTTAACCAATTAAGTCTGTCCTCCTCGCCGTTTGCGATTCGGTCTAAGTCTTCCTCCATAGAGGCGGTGAACTCATAATCAACTAACTTTGCAAAGTGCTGCTCAAGCAGGCCAGTTACTGAAAACGCAAGAAATGTGGGTACTAGGGCTCTTCCTCTTTTAACTACATAGCCGCGATCTTGGATAGTTTGAATAATGGAGGCAAAGGTTGATGGCCGCCCAATACCGAGCTCTTCTAGCTTTTTAACCAGAGTTGGTTCGGTATAACGAGCTGGTGGCTTAGTTTCATGGCCCTCACATAAGAACTTAGTAGCAACAACATCTTGCCCAATTTTCATTGGTGGAAGGCGTCTATCACTGTCTTCATCGCTCTTTTCATCACTTACATCTTCATAAGCTGCAAGAAAGCCTGGAAATGTAATGACGCTGCCATTGGCTCTAAAGATGCAATCTTTTCCATCAGAGGTTGTTACATCAAAATCAACTCTGGCTTGCATTTTTTTAGCATCAGCCATCTGTGATGCAACAGTGCGTTTCCAAATTAGATCATATAGAG
>JBMTBW010000107.1:0-1479 GCA_049430265.1 Candidatus Nanopelagicaceae bacterium
TGAGTAATGGCACTTTGTTGCTCGGTGGTCTTGATTCCCATATCGGCAAGAAGTTCATTATATCTTTCTTGACGCTTGGTTAATTCTTTTTTAGTCTTAAGGCTTTTATTTTCTAAATTATTCATTTTGTTTAAATTTGCAAATAATTTAGCAAAAGCGTCATTGTCTGCGCTTACATCTGGAACAATATTTTTACTAGGCTTTGCTTTGTTACTTAAAAACTTTTGATAGTCTTGCATTTGTCTCATTCTTGCAGCATTTTCGGCATCTTTGCCTGCTCTAACTTTATTGCCTGCATTTTTAAGAGCAACGACACCGCCTGTAATTGCAGCAAGACCGCCGACAGCCAAAATAGCTGCTGTAGCAGTACCAATTGAGGCACCGCCTGTGGCGTAGGCTGTGGCAATTGCTGCTCTTCCAGCTCCCGCAGTATAAACCGCCCATGCTGCTGTAAGTTTACCTAAAGCACTTGCAAAAGCACCTATTTTGCCAACAACAAACAATCCTGCTATCAATCCAGCCATTGTTTTAATTAAGCCCATATTATTTGAAACCCAATCAGAAAACTTAATAGACATTTCTAATAATTTTATAGCCCCTTCACTTGCCATTTGAAAAGCTATAACAAGTTTTTGGCCATTAGCTTCAATAAATGCTTCAATCTGTGGCAAAACTTTATTAGAAATTACATTAGCAAAGTTTTCAAGAACTGGTAGCAGTTTATAGCCAAGGCTTTCTAAAATCTCGCCAAAGCGTATGCGTAAAATGTTTAATTTATATTCAAGCGTTCCAGCTCTTGCTGCTGCTGATCCCTGTGTAGCCTTTTGAACCTCAGCAAGTATGGCAGCAAAGTCTTTGGATTTGATAGTAGCAGTGCTAATACTTGGAACTAACTTTTGTAAAGTTCTAAAATTGCCTTGTAAGGCTTTGGTGATGGCGGCTGAGGCAGTGCCTAAATCTGATCCTGAAAAGGCTGAAACATCAAGTGCAAGGCCGAGCAATTGTTGCGCTGAAGTAACATCGCCTGTGACTGCTGCCAATTTTCTTAATGCTGGTCTTAAATCGTCATCGGCAACGCCGACTTGTAATTGCAGATTTGAAATATAATCTTCGACAGAGGCAATGGCGGCATCGGTGGCACCGACAGTATTACGAAGGCTGTTGGCAAGTAGCACCTGGCTCTTTTGGTCGGCAATTGCCGCCTGCACTGCGTCCTTGCCCACCTTTATAGCAAAGGCACCGACTGCGGCTGCGGCGATGCCGAAGGCCTTTGCGGTTTTCTTTGCAAAGGCATCAAATTGCTTGCCAAGTTTATTTATGTCTTTGTTAGCAGCCTTTGAGCCTTTATCGGAATACTGGGTGAGAATTCGAGCAACTACAGCACCTATTGCCATTGTTAAACTCTCTCTCTATCTAAATTTCTTTGTAATTCTGCTTTTGCTTCATCTAATGCTCGTTTTACATTAGCTTCAATCTTTG
>JBMTBW010000108.1:0-1473 GCA_049430265.1 Candidatus Nanopelagicaceae bacterium
CCGGTAAAGGCGGTAACAAGCCAACTGTTAGGGGTGATGTCGTGATTTACCCCTTGAATCCAGCCGAGGCGGTTGATGGTGGTATTGCCTGAAAGAGTCTTTTCAATGTAAAGCGGGATGAAGAATATGTCAAAGTAAAGGCCTGCAATCACGCGATCAATTTGCTCATATTCAGACAGGTTCAAAACAATGCGGTCAATCTGCAAAGAGGAGTCTTTGTAATTAGCAAGTAGTTGATTGGCAACGCCAGTTAAATCAGTTGTTGAAGTTAGCAAGACATTAGCTCGCTCGGCGCTTCGGGTAAAATAGGTAGTTTCGCTGGTGGTATCGTAGACAGTAACCTCAGTTGAATTGTTAAAACTTTTGACCGTGACGCGGTTTATTAAGATGTCATCGTTTTGAGTCAGGCGCAAATCATTGTAGGAAGTTTCAATGCCATTATCGCTAAACTTATAGGCATCGTTGTAGTCAGGTTGCGTGTTGGCAGTTGTGCGGTTTTTGAACTGCACCTCGCCACTGCCATCGACAAAGACAAGGCCCACCTCGGTATCCTCAACCTGACGGATAGCATCTAGGACTGTGCGAAGGTCGCCTTGATCATCGGCAAGAGAAAGAGCTGAGGTTTCAAATGTACGAAGTGCAGCAGGCCAATTAATTTGCTGAAGATCAAGTATCTGGCCAATTCGCTCATCTGAGGAATCGCCAGTTGTCGAGTTAGTAACATCAGTAATTGATACTGAGTTAAAAATCTTAAAAGCATCGTATGCTTCTATGGTTATTTGATTGGCTTGATTAACGCCCATAGAAAAATTAATTTTGTAATTAAAAACATACCCTGTGAAAATGTCAGGGTATCTAAAGGAGCCAGTGCCATCATCGTAATCAGGGTAAAGGCGTATTTTGTTTCCAGGCTTTAATTTGCCATAATAAGGCGAGGCTGTGTTATCAGGATTAAAGTCACCATTCTCATCAATAACAGTAATGACTGCATACCCTGCTTCAATTTTATCTAGCTGTCTACTGCGACCCCTGCGAGTATTGGCAGTAATTACAATATCGCTAATGTCATAGCAATCGGCTGAGGTTTCGTTAAAAGTAACCCCGTCAGATAAGTCGAGCAACGCCTTTAAGACTACTGGCGTTGCCATTATAGATACCTGACCTTGAAGGCTAAGTTGTCGGTGTTAGAGCCAAGGTATGTGCCTGTGACTGGGTTGCCAGCCAATGTGCGCTTCTTAAGTTCGTCAGCAATCATAGAAACCAAATCACGCTCAGATATTACTGATCCTTGTACATTAACAGTTATAGGATTATTCATACCAGCAGTTGCCATATTCATCGGAGTAGGTGAGCCAATAGAAGTTAGCGGCGAGCCTGTGATGGCGGCTTGCTTTAGTAGGTTTTCGCGGATGGCAAATTGAGTAATGGCACTTTGTTGCTCGGTGGTCTTGATTCCCATATCGGCAAGAAGTT
>JBMTBW010000109.1:0-1454 GCA_049430265.1 Candidatus Nanopelagicaceae bacterium
ATCGTAGGCAGTCTTAACCGCCAAAGGTGTAGCTGCCAAAACCTCTGAGGTTGAATCTGTTGAACTTGATAACTGGACAGCGCCTTTTTGAGTAGTGCTAGCATCATCTATGCCGATGATTGGGTTGGTAGATGTGCCTGAATTAGTAATTGGCGAGGTGACATTGACAGCGCCACCTGATGCCGCTTTCCAAGCAATCTTGCCAGCAACGGTAGTGTCAACGGTTAGAACATAACCATTTGAGCCAACCCCTAACTTGCCAGGGTTATCGTCTGAAGCGCCAACAATGAGGTCGCCTTCATTATCAATAATGCTCTTAGGGATGGCACCGGCGGCGACATCGTAGGCATCTTTTAGACCTTTAGCAGTTGCCGCTAAAACTTCAGATGTGGAGTTAGTTAGAGAAGTTAATTGAACCGCACCTTTGGCGCTAGTTGAAGCATCATCGATGCTGATAACTTGAGTTGCAGCATCATAATTGACAGGATCAGTTGCAGTTATCTGCTTGTTTTTCCATAGGTCAGTTGATGACTCATAAACTAAGAAGTCGCCGTTGGTTGCAGATGTAATTAAAACATCGTGGATTTCATCTAATTCGTAACCGTTTTGTGGTGCAACATAAACTAGGCCGTTGCCTGCATTGGTACGCAAAACAACGCCCACAAAGACTAAATGTTCAGGAGCTACTGGCTTGGTCTTAGTAAATTGACCAGGGGTAGATGAGAGCCAAAGAACGTCGCCTTCATTGTAAGCAGCAGTGTTTATTTTGCCGCAAATACCTTTATTGACGACAAAACCGGCACCGCCAGCAGTAATTGTCTCTGCTACGATGCCGAAAGTTTTGCTTGAAGTTGTATCACTTGTGTTGCTTGCACGCTTAACCGATGGACGGTCACCTTGTGCGCCAAATAGATAAACCACTTCGCCAACATTTAGGGTGGTGGCCTCGGCGTTTGTCACATAATTGATGACTTCTTGTCCAAGTGAGATGGTGACGTTGCCACCGCCAAGCCCTAGATTTAGGGATTCATTTCCGTTCCAATATAGGCGAGCTTCTGCGGTGTCTTGGGTTGAGTTCATATCCCAATCAATTGCGCCAATTGAAAAGCGTTGGTTAGCATCACGCTGGACTACATAAGTGGCGACATCTTCGCTGGTTGCATAAATGGCAACAGTGTTAGTTGGATCATCTACATAAATTGGAAAGGTTCCAGAGGCTACTCCTGCATCACCTTGTGGGCCTTGCAGGTTTGAAATTAAAACCTCAGTGGATGAGTAGGTGACATCGACGGTGACGGTGGTAGCCGTTAGAACATCAACTGTTACCTCTGTGGTGTTGACATAGACTATTGAACTCAACGTGTCACCTCAGCAGATACGGTCAGGCTTCCCTGAACGAGTCTTGTAACCTCGCCTCCCATTGATTGAAGCTCTAAGTCATAGACGAACTCGCC
>JBMTBW010000110.1:0-1452 GCA_049430265.1 Candidatus Nanopelagicaceae bacterium
GTAGTAATCACGTAAGTATCCGATTCCATCAACTTGTGTCTGATCTGCTGAATAAAAGCTATCGGGTGCGGGTAATGGAAAGTACTTCACACGAGACTTTCCTGCCAGGATTGCAGGGTTGGTAGTGGTTCCATCTAGTAAGTAAGCCGCTGCCTGCTCATGATTTCCATTTACCAGAAAAATGGGCGTGGAACTTCCTATTATCTCAAGCCATTGTCTATGTGTTTCATACACTTTATCTACATTTTGAGCACTCGCCTGTCCCTTACTTATCAATGGATCAATGCTGAAATCATCTCCCATCAAAATGTGAAAGTCAGGTTTTTGTGAAAGTACATTACCTAAAGCCACCTTATATAAGTCTTCATTAAACATTTTGCCCTTTCGCTCTGGATGTGTATCTCCATGTAGGGTAAATGCAAACGAACTACCTCTAGTTCTCTGAGTTCTAAAGGAATATTGAGAACCATAATTGACTTTACTGGACCCCGGTTCTGTATATGCCACTCTGTAGTACACCAAAGTGTTAGGTTTCAAATTTAATAAGTCGAAAACAATGGGTGTTCCAGAAAGTACTTTTTGACTTGTAGATTTGCTTGAGTATCTAGTTTTTGACGTTCCAAATTGAATATATGCAGAAATGTCACGATTAGCAATTAAGCTGATTGCTATTGAGTTGTTTGTAGGTCGCCCAAGCATCAACCTTAAACTGGTAGGTGTGGCAGCCGATGCAGCAAAGAAAGGGCTCGAAGCTGCAGAAACAACAAGTGCGAACTTCAAAAGTTGACGCCGGTTTATTTCATGTTCTAATGAAAATTTAGTCATGATTTAAATATACAGAGTCAGAGTGTCCGTAATTTGGCGGTATTGCTCGAAAATCTTTAGAAAGTTCTGAGAATTTACCTTGACAGACAGTTGGTAGAGCGCGTTGACTTACTGAGCGTGTGTAATCAAGCTCAGGAAGGGCTGTTAGGTAGGTTTGAGTGTGAGCGAAAAATACCTAACACACTCTTAATCACCGGGTCGTAGGTTCGATCCCTATACAACCCACCAGTTTTGAGCACCCAATTTAGAAAATCACTGGAAACTAACTATTTATCTACTGGGTATTGAGTTTAGTTCAGATACCCTAAAGACAGTTATGAAGCGCCTCTTAGGACTTACCAGGTATGCAGTAGTTATTCCTGCCCTTGCATCAATTCTTGGAGCATTACTTCTAATGGCTCAGGGATCATTTGCCATGGTCTTAGCTGTAATTGATTCAATTGAGAGTCAATATGGTCTCAAAGAAACAATTGTTGAAGTACTAACTGCAATTGATGCGATTTTGCTTGGCACAGTACTTCTAGTTATTGGCTATGGGCTCTATGAACTATTTATCGATACTGATATTGATGTGCCACTATGGCTTCGCGTTGAAGATCTAGACGATCTAAAATCTAAATTAATTGG
>JBMTBW010000111.1:0-1416 GCA_049430265.1 Candidatus Nanopelagicaceae bacterium
AAGGGGTAAATCACGACATCACCCCTAACAGTTGGCTTGTTACCGCCTTTACCGGTATCACCAACCCTTACGAGGTTATCCCTAACTGGCTGACTTCGCTTTATTTAACTAGCAATGGCAGTTTCTCGTTGAATAGTGCTAACGTGGCCATTGGGCATCATTGGGCTGCCTTTGATTCTAGTAACAACATATTTATCAAAGCATTAAGCAAGCCAACTTTAGGCGCAGCAGAAAACGCAATAATAAAATTAAGCCAAAATGGAACAGTAAATTACAAAGTAAAACTGACCTCATCTTTTGCTTTAGATGATGACAGCGTTATTTCTCCTGACGGCTCAGGTGGCATTTACTTTGGCGGAGCTAGTGACAACAAATTATATCTTGCCCGCTTAAATAGCGACCTTACCGCCAATTGGCAAAAGATTGTCTCAAATGCTGATGCTTATTATCCAGCACGCATAATGAAGGATTCAACAAACAATGTTTATGCTGTTTGGAATAATTATGGCGTAGATACTTACACGGCAATTGCTAAATATAGCAATGCTGGAACTTCGTTAGTTGAAGCCAAGATTTATGGCACCGATCCAGCAAATGCGCCTGAATTATATGCGGCTGAAATGGCTGAAGATTACATTTATGTTCTTAATTATTTGCCAGATGATGCCACATACGGCAGATTTGAATTGCTTAAATTAAATACCTCTGCTGAAATTGTTTCGCAGGTTGGCATTATTGTTGACGGCGAATGGGGCGGAGAAACTTGGAACATTGCCGTCGATTCAAACGATAATAAATACGTTGTCAGCGATACTTTTTGGGGAACTGGCATCAATTACCAAGTCACTAAGTTAAACGCCAGCAATCAAATTGAATGGGATAAGCGGTATTACGACAACGTTACAACCTCAAATGCCAAACCAATGCGAACAGTGTTTGACTCAACTGGTCACTTGGTAATGCTTGTCGGAGGCTATCCGACTGGGGCTGGCGTTGAGGAATTGGCAACTGTCGTGCGTATGAATACAGCCGGAACCATTGTCGAGCAGTATTCACTAAGAAACAGCAAACAAGACCTTTATTCACACTCTATTGATATTGACACAACTGGCCGCATCGTCATTCCTGCAACATATAAGGCAAGCAACTACGACACCGCCACCGTCATCAGCCTAAAGCCAGAGTTTGAAACATTAGGCACTTATACATTTTTAACAGGATCAGACTTTACTTATGGCACCTGGGGCTGGACATACGGCACCGACGGTGAGACTTACACAACTACTGGCATATTAAGTGCGACCACAGATACTTACACGGAAACTTCAATGTCACTAACGATTACAACGGTGACAAGTGAAGTAACCACAATTGAGTTCGATTAATGACCACAAGGAGAAAGCGCGTGACAGCTAC
>JBMTBW010000112.1:0-1374 GCA_049430265.1 Candidatus Nanopelagicaceae bacterium
GGATCATTCCTTCTTTCAAAACACCTTCAGTGTGAGCTTCTTTTCTAGCCTTTGCGCAATCATGAACATCCATTCCGAGCATATGTCCTGTGCCATGAACAGTCCATCTGCGATGAAGTCCTACATCGGGCTTTAGTGATTCTTGCGCTGAAATTGGAAGAACTCCCAACTCTTCAAGGCCTTTGGCGAGAACTTCACTTGCTGCGATGTGAAAGTCGCGAAACTTTGCACCAGGTTTAACTGCCTTCATTCCAGCTTTTTGCGCCTCATAAACCAAGGTATAGATCTTGCGCTGGGCTGGAGTAAACCTGCCATTTATTGGGAAAGTTCTAGTGATATCTGCTGTAAATAAAGAGTCCATTTCAACTCCAGCATCAATCAAAAGTAGTTCACCATTCCGTAGTTGTCCATCATTTCTAATCCAATGAAGAACACAGGCATGAGAACCAGCTGCCACAATGCTGTCATAACCCAGATCATTTCCTTCAAATCTAGCTCTAGTGAAAAAGGCACCTTCAATTAAACGCTCGCCACGCTTTTTGCCTATTGCACTTGGAATTTGCTTAATCATGTCTTCAAAACCACGATGAGTAGCGTCAATAGCTTTTCGCATCTCCATGATTTCATATTCATCTTTAACTAAACGCGCCTCAGAAACCCATGAAGCAAGACCTTCATCGCCATTATTTTCTTTAATTCTAGAATCAAGATAATTATCTTCCCCGCGAATAATGAAAGTTTCTTTTTCGCTTGCTAGGAATTCATCAAGGGAATCAATATGGCGAACCGTTATGCCATAGACAAGCTGGCTTTCATCTAAAGTCATTCTTCGCCCGATCCAGAACTCTCCATGTCTTGGATTTCTATAGAACTCATCACTTCTCTCCCGTGGAGATCTTGGATGAATAAATAAAAGACTCTCATGGCTTGAGCCACTTGGTTCTAGAATTAAAACTGAATCAGGAACTGCTTCACTTCCACCAATTCCAGTAAGCCAAGAAAATGCGGTGTGAGGCCTAAAGCGATAATCACTATCGTTACTTCTTACTTTAAATGTTCCAGCAGGAATCACAAGTCTTTTTCCTGGAAATGCTTTAGATAGAAGCTCTCTACGTTTGGCAGCAAAGTCTGCAGCATTACTCTTTTGTAGATTCTCTAGAGGAGAGGGAGCCCAACCTTGCTCCATGAACTTCATCAAAGGTTCAGGAGTGGGGATGTCATGTGGGCGTGAGGGAAGTTTTCTTCCCACCTCTTTATCGAATGTGCTCATAAAGTAAGAGCGTACAGGCTGAATTCCAAGCTTTCATCAAGAGTGAGTAAACTCCCCTCAACTGGAGACGTCGCATAGCCCGGTCTAGTGCGCCTCACTGCTAA
>JBMTBW010000113.1:0-1369 GCA_049430265.1 Candidatus Nanopelagicaceae bacterium
CGCTGCGGCCTTGAGTTTGAATGGCGGAAGAAGTGGGCGAAGGATTGGCCCAGCGTTAAGTATTGCTCCAAGCGCTGCAAAGCAGGCAAATAGTTACATAGGTGGAATCAAGGTGTTGGCAAAGATCTGCCAAGCCAGAGCTGATTTAGCAATCAGTGAGAGCGTTATATAGCTGCGCTCACCTCTTAAGTAATCACTCCACTTACCAACTTTCTTATATTGCAACCATTGCACCAAGGCAAAGGAGTTAAAGAATAAGAAGATAGTTAGGACAATTCCATAGACAAAGGCTGGAGCTGAGGTCTCACCAACCCCGCCGATAGAGAATACATAAAATAGCAACGCAACCCAAGGAATAATTCCAGTAATACAACCAAAGATAAATGGCAGCCAGCCACCATTTCCTGGCGTTTCATACTTTTCTTGAAGCCAGCCAAAGAGAATCATCGAAGCATTTACTCCAAAGATTGCAATTAGGGCGGTGATATCAGCAATTCCAGTGACTTGAGCAATTAATACAATCATTACCGATGAGCTGATGGAGTACTCCACCCATCTAAAGTAATTGCGCTGCGCAAGAAGACCTGCGCTATAGCGAGGAAAGAATTTAGGGCTAGCAACAATGAAGTGAGCTAGCGCAGATAAACCTAGAAATATTGCAACTGTTAGCCCAATTGGTGTTTCAAATAAGATCACTGAAGGTGCAAATGAAGATCCTGGAGGACCTGCCATATAGGTAGCTGTTACTGGAAGTGCGAAATCACTACTTAGGGCAAGAACAGCTGCCATCTGAAATAGATGGAGCAAGCCTGCCAAGATGTTTACCTTACGAAGTCCCTGCATTGTTATCTCTTTACTCATAGGCTCAAGTTACCCTCTAGATAAAGAGGCTCCTCGATACACGCCGAGTGATAATTACAAAATAGAGGTGACATCACCTGATAGCGGTAATACAGTTTGATATGGCCAAAAATGAATCACAAGATGGCGAAAAATCGATAATCCCTGCCAAGTATGTAGATGTAGTTGAAGATGTATTTCACGCAATCTTGGCAATATCACTACTTGGAATTGGAATAGGCGCCTTCTTTTATAGCGGAAAACGACTTATTGAAACCCAGCCTTTCTTTCCAAATGGAATGATTCAAGGTGTTAACGACATTCTATTTATTGTCATTATCCTTGAAATTTTAAGAACGGTTATTTCTCGCTTCACTGATGGGGTTTATCAATTAGATAAGTTCTTAATTATTGGAGTTATCGCAGCAGTGCGACACATTCTTACCGTCGGCGCATCACTTACACTGGAATCAGGAAAGAGTGACACTGCATTTGAAAGATCAATCTATGAAATGGGCCTTAATGCACT
>JBMTBW010000114.1:0-1362 GCA_049430265.1 Candidatus Nanopelagicaceae bacterium
TAACCCAGGCCGCCTTTACTCATAGAGTGGTCTTTGATCTAAAGCCTGAAAAAGATATCTACTGGTGCACCGCAGATGTGGGCTGGATTACTGGCCATTCTTATGTGGTCTATGGACCACTAATTAATGGAGCCACTCAAGTTATCTATGAAGGAACCCCTGATACGCCGCATAAGGGAAGAATCTTTGAAATTATTGAAAAATATAAAGTGACGATTCTTTATACCGCGCCAACTCTTATTAGAACTTGGATGAAGTGGGGAGATGAACACCCAAATAGATTTAATTTAAAATCTTTAAGACTTCTTGGTTCTGTTGGCGAGCCAATAAATCCAGAGGCATGGATCTGGTATCGAAAGGTAATTGGCTCAGATAACTGCCCAATTGTTGATACCTGGTGGCAGACAGAGACTGGAGCCATCATGATCTCCCCACTTCCTGGAGTAACTGCAACAAAACCAGGATCAGCTATGAGGGCGCTTCCTGGAATTAGCGTTAAAGTAATTGATAACGAAGCAAAAGAGGTTGGTAATGGCGGCGGCGGATACTTAGTTATTGATAGACCATGGCCTTCAATGCTGCGCGGGATCTGGGGCGAGCCAGAGCGATATAAGCAGACTTACTGGTCAAGATTTAATGGGCTCTATTTTGCAGGAGATGGCGCAAAGCTAGATAGCGATGGAGCGCTCTGGCTTCTTGGACGAGTTGATGATGTTATGAATGTCTCAGGACATCGAATCTCAACAACAGAGGTTGAATCAGCTCTAGTTTCACATCCCTCAATTGCCGAGGCAGCAGTTGTGGGAGCAAAGGATGAAATCACCGGCCAAGCAATAGTTGCTTTTGTAATTCTTCGAGGCGGAGTTGCAGCCGATAAAGATCTAGAGCAGAGCCTTAAGAGCCATGTGACTAAAGAAATTGGCGCAATAGCAAGACCGCGCCAGATCATGGTCGTTTTAGAGCTTCCAAAGACTAGAAGCGGAAAGATTATGCGCCGCCTGCTTCAAGATGTAGCTGAAAATAGAGCAGTTGGCGATGCTACGACCTTAGCTGATCCCAACGTAATGAAGTTGATTTCAGAAGGTCTGAAATCTGGAACGAAAGAAGATTAAAGTCAGCAATCTCTCGATAAAGATTGCTACTACCGATAATTGAATCTGGTAGTTGCCAGGGCAGATATTTAATTAAAGTAATTACCACATAGGCAATCAGCGCTACTTGAGCAAGTGATAACGCTGCTCCAAAGATGGAGTTAATGAATTTAAAGGGTCCAAAGAGAATCCTTTTATGAATTCCAATCCCACTCTTTTCTAGAATCCATCGACCTAAATTTGCTCCTGCAAATATGGCAAAGAGATGGAG
>JBMTBW010000115.1:0-1348 GCA_049430265.1 Candidatus Nanopelagicaceae bacterium
TCTCTACCTATATTGGCTTTGAGATTGCATCTAGATCCGAGATTTTCTGGCTAGGTCTGGTCTTTGCAATTGCAGCAGGTGCGCTAGTTGGCGCAGGCGTTGATTACTTCTTTATGCGCGTGCTCTTTAAACATGCAACCTCTGGGCCTGCAGCCGTTGTAGCGCCTGTCATTGCCACTCTAGGTTTACTTGGACTAATCAGAAGTATTGTGGGAATAACTTGGGGCGGAGAATACAAATCAATTGATGCTCCAGCCTCAACCGATGGCTTTACTGTTGGAAGTGGAACAATTCCATTTTCAAATCTAGATGTATTGATTATTGCTACAGTTTCCATGATTCTTATTGCTCTTGCCTATATTTTCCAGCGCACCAACTTAGGCTTGGCTCTTAGGGCGTCTGCATATGCTCCTGAGATTGCTCAATTAGCTGGCATAAAGACGGCGCAAACCAGAACGATTGGATGGTCTATTGCAGGGGCAGTCGGCGGGGTTGCGGGAATGTTATTTACATCAAATAACTTCCTCTCACCTTATTCATTAGATCTCTTGCTTGTCTTTGGATTTATCGCTGCCGTTATTGGTGGCCTTGAAAGTATGGTGGGCTCAGTTGTTGGTGCCTTAGTTCTGGGAATTGGCCTTACATTTATTTTGAATTATGTCGGATCTTCTCTCGTTTTCATTGGAGGATTTAGCGTTCTGATTTTAGTTCTGTTGATTAGGCCAGATGGAATCATGGCGAAAGGCAAGGCCCGCCGTGCGTAAGAAAATAGCTATCTTTATTCTCATCGGTTGGGCATTACTAATTATTGGCGATCGCGTTGATGAACTACGTGTTTATCAAGGAGCTCAGATGGCGATGTATACCATCGCGCTTGCTTCAATTGTTTTATTAACTGGATATTCCGGCCAAGTCTCACTAGGCAATGGTGCGATGATGGCTGTTGGTGGTTATGGCGCAGCTCTGACTTTAAATAATTTAGGAAGTCCGTTTTGGTTCGCATTCCTAATCGCAATACTTACTTCATCTCTCTTTGGTGCGCTTCTTGGAGCTGCAGCCGCAAGATTATCTGGGCCTTATTTAGCAGGAACAACTCTTGCACTGGCTGTTGGCCTTCCATCGATTGCAAATCAATTTGCTTTCCTTGGGGGAGAGCCTGGACTTCTGTTTGATGTTGGCTTTCCGCCAGAGAGATTTGGCGATGAATTCACGCAATATAAATGGTTCTTTTGGATTGCTAGCCTTTTTGCATTGATAGCAATATTTATTACTTCAAATATTCTCTCATCGCGCTTTGGTCGCACCTGGAGAGCAATTCGTGGAAATTCTCTAGCTGCAGAGCTCTGCG
>JBMTBW010000116.1:0-1347 GCA_049430265.1 Candidatus Nanopelagicaceae bacterium
GCAATAATTGGTGCCGGCCCTGCCGGCTACTTCGCTGCCCAAGCCTTGCAAAGCGCAGAGCTCGATGGGAAAACTTTTGCGATAGATATGATTGAAAAACTTCCAACCCCTTGGGGTTTAGTGCGAAGTGGTGTGGCTCCAGATCACCCAAAGATCAAAAGTGTCTCTAAAGTTTTTGAAAAAATTGCCACCCAAGAAGGCTTTAGATTAATTGGCAATGTTGAGTTGGGTAGAGATATTTCCTTAAAAGAGCTAGAAGAATTGTATGACGCAGTAATAATAGCTACAGGTTCAACCGTTGGAAGAAAACTTGGAATTCCAGGGGAGGAGTTAGCAAATTCAATATCTGCCGCTGATTTTGTTCCTTGGTATAACGCCCATCCAGAGTATAAAAACTTAGAGGTAGATTTTAGCGATCAGGTAGCAGTTGTAATCGGCGCAGGAAATGTCGCAATTGATGTGGCAAGAATGCTAGCCCTTAATCCAAAAGAATTGGATCCAACTGATACTGCTCAATATGCTCTGGATAAATTACACAACTCTGCAATTAGGCAGGTGCATTTATTTGGAAGACGAGGTGCCGAACATGCAGCATTTACTTCTCCTGAACTTCGAGAACTTCCAAAGCTTGAATTCACCGATGTTTTTATTGATGAAAATGAGATAAGCGCAGCTCAACAGAGAGCTAATAACGCAGGTGAAATACCAAAAGATATTAAGGCTAATCTTGAGGCGATGGCTGCTATCGCTACCGCTGATAAAAAGGGAGTAGATCGCAAACTCTCGCTTCATTTTTTAGCTACTCCTCTCGAAATAAAAGGGAAGGATAAGGTTGAGGAGATCACCTTTAGCGTTAATGAGGTCAGAGATGGGCAAGTAGTCCCAAGCGGAAAGACTCATTCAATTAAGTGTGGATTAGTTATTAGCGCTATTGGTTATCGATGCTTAGAACTTCCAGGGCTTGTCTATGAAAGCGGAAAGATTAAAAATACCGATGGCCGTATTGGTGCGAGCAATACCTATGTTGTTGGCTGGGCTAAGAGAGGCCCAAGTGGAGTAATTGGGACAAATAAGAGTGATTCATCTGATGTTATTAAATTACTTATTTCAAATCTAACAACTCCAAGAAAGGGTCAAGATCTTCTTGAGATTTTAAGCTCTCGAAATGTCACTTTTGTTTCACAAAAAGGCTGGGAGCAGATAAATAACGCTGAGATATCAGCTGGCGAAGCCCTAGGAAAACCTCGCGTGAAAATTACTGATCTACAAGAAATGCTAGGCTTCGCAGGCTAATTGCGCCCGTAGCTCAACGGATAGAGCATCTGACTACGGATCAGAAGGTTTGGG
>JBMTBW010000117.1:0-1337 GCA_049430265.1 Candidatus Nanopelagicaceae bacterium
GATTTACCAGATCCCTCCCCGCCTTCAAATGAGATAAATAGCCCTTCAACATTTGGTTGAGTAATCCCGCCAAGTTCGCCTCTTAATGCATTTAATACATCGCTCCAGAAAGATACGCCAGGGCGATCCTTCATCTGCTGGTAGGAGGCAACACCAACGATCATGGCAATAATTCCGCCGCCAAGCATGGTAAATGCAGCTCCGTTATAAGTTAGTTCGACTTCACCAAATTTAAAATCATGTTCACCAATAGCAGCAGCTATTAGAGGTGAGATGGCAAGAACTCCCACAAGTGAGATGCGCACTAACGATTGCGCAAAGGCAAAGACTCTCCCGCGCAGCTCATCTGAAACCTCCATGCCAAGCATGGTGAAGCCAGTAACCCAAGAGACTCCTGAGAAGATCCCTAGGAGAACCACAACCAATAGAGCTAGAACAAGGTTTTGTAGTAAGGAGAGAACGACTAGAAGAAACCCAGCAACGCATAACGCAGCGCCAAAGAGTCGGCGTCTTGAGAATTGCGAAAAAATCTTTGGCCCAAGAGCAATACCAATAGCAAGGCCAGTAAAGACTGCGCTAAAGAGAATTCCATAGGCCGCATCACCACCTGCGAGATCACCAACAAATGTCCGAGCAAGCCCAATAACAGCGCCCGCTGCGATAAAGGCGCCAAGAAGACCAAATATCAAACCTCTAATTACTTTAGAAGATGATAAAAACTTTCCCCCATCAAGTAGTGAGGCAAAAATAGAGGTTGAGAGATCACCTTTATTTAGGTGTTCTTTAGGGATATCCATCTGGCTTATAGTCCATGCGCTAAAGAGAAAAGATAAAGCATTGATCAATAGAGCTAGGTCAACAGCTGAATTAGAGCCAAGATTAAAAGCTGCGCTAATTCCTGTTATGAAGAGAGTTAGCAGAGTAAAGGTAATAGCTGCAAAAGGGGCGCTTCCATAAGATGCTAGAAGCGTCATCTGATTGGCGCTCTCTAATTTATTTTTAGGAATTAAATTTGGCACCGTGGCATCTTTAGCAGGGCTCCAAAAGAGAGTAACGCACTCAATTAGCACTGTTGCGGTATAGAGCCAGAAGTAATTACCAACAATCGGTATTGATATAAAGAGAAGAGCTCGCAAGATATCTCCAATTACCATTACTTTCTTGCGATCAAATTTGTCAGCAATAACTCCAGCAAGTGGCCCTAGGATTACTGAAGGAAGAAGGCGAGCAATAAATACTCCAGCGATAGCAAAGTTTGCCTTTGCATAATCTCCTTCTGCTAATTGTTGAGCCAAGGCAGTGGTAGCAAGTAGTCCAAGCCAATCTCCAAACGAGGA
>JBMTBW010000118.1:0-1329 GCA_049430265.1 Candidatus Nanopelagicaceae bacterium
GGTTGGTGGCTGACCGAGATGCCTAAGCACCGGGGGCAACCCCAAACCGTGCTATCAACAGCCCACCGTCTTGACCTCGCCGTAATGCTCTACGACAAACTCGCCGACGTACTCGAGTTGCGGTTTGGTGCAAAACTTATGCGGTCGTACGGTCGCAACCAAGTCACCATGCCCGACGGGTCAAAGTGGTTTATCCGTGCAGCCAACTCGAGCGTCGGTCACGGTATGTCATGCGATCTGATTGTTGCCGACGAGATTTGGGATATTGGCTCGACTGTCATTGACGGCGGTTTACTACCAGCCCAGCGCGCCCGCCGATCACCATTGCTGAGCGCGTGGTCAACGGCAGGTACTGAGGCAAGTACCGCGATGCAGCGTTGGCGTGAACAGGGGTTGCGATCTATTGACCGTGGCGAGCCGTCATCGCTTTATTTTGCTGAGTGGTCGCCGCCGCCTGACATATCGCCTATGGACAGTCGCGCATGGGGTTGGGCAAACCCAGCGCTAGGCAAAACATTGACGCTAAAAACGATTGAGGCTGAGAGTGAAAACCCTGATCGTGCGTCGTTTTTGCGCGCGTCATGCAACCTTTGGGTCGCGTCAGATAAATCGTGGATTGCACCGGGTTTGTGGCCTGAACTTGAGTACACCGACCCGATGCCCGACGGCGGCACAGTCGCCATAGAAACCAGCCTGACCGACGACCGATACTTTGCCACTCGAGCCGTCGTGCTTGACGATCGGCGCACCGTCGTCACCGTCGAATTTGTTTGCGACACCTACGACGAAATGTTGCGACACGTCGAGCGCCTAGCAAAAAACACGGCAATCAAATTTGCTATATCACCGTCAATAGATATTCATTGGCCGTTAGCACTTGAGCGTCGCAGGGCAGTTGTCGGCTACGGCGAAATACTTAAATTTACGCCACGCATCAAATCAATGATTAACGAAAAACTACTTTGGCATACGGGCGAAAATATGTTGGCTGAACACGTGCAACGCGCCGTCGCAGTCAGGTCACAAAACAGCATTGCGCTATCAAGCCAGCGATCACCCGGCCCGATCGAGTTGGCGCGGTGTTTGGTTTGGTCGGCGGCGCTCGCATCACGACCGACAGCGACAGGCAAACCGATGATCGTCGTCGCTGGTGGCTAGTATTTTGCTGGGCGGCCGTTGAGTTCTTACTTTCTCGGTTGACGCTTAGCGGTCGCCTATCAACACCCGTCAAATAAATTGGTGGCATACTTACAACATGGCGATATTTTCACGATCGGTAAACAAGGCGGCTATATCGCCTGAGCCAACTAAAGCGGCAGCCGCAGGCGG
>JBMTBW010000119.1:0-1322 GCA_049430265.1 Candidatus Nanopelagicaceae bacterium
GATGCTTGCGATGCACTTCATCACCTTGAGACTCGGGGCTGGCATTGACTAGAAGATATAACTCAACCTATTACCAAAGAACTAGATTGCAAGTATTGCAACGCGATTACAATACCTGCCATTACTGCGGTCAAGAAGCCAATACAGTAGATCACCTGATACCTATCAGCAAGGGTGGAACTGATGAAGCTTCTAATATGGTGGCTTGCTGCACTCAATGCAATAGTTCTAAGCGCGATCGTATGACCCCCACCTTTTTTGAGCGCGCATCTAGACCCACGACCCCCATTGGGAAGATTTTCCCTGAAAATGGCTCGGCTAGGCATTATCAGGAATGAAACAAATTGAAATGGCTCAACTGGGAGAGATTGCCCGAGTCAGGGACGAATCGACTTACCGAGGTGTGGCAGAACCGCGAATTCACACAAAACTTAACGATTTACCCTCACTAGGTGAGCAAATGATTAAATTCTGTGAGGAAATCGGCTTTGAGCTGATGCCTTGGCAGCAATGGCTGGCTCATCACAGCTTAAAACAGAAACCCGATGGCCGATGGGCTCACCCAGTAGTTACTTTGCTTTGCGCTCGGCAACAAGGCAAATCGACCTTTATGGCGCTTCAAATTCTATTTAGGATTTATGTGCTAAAGGAAAAACTGCAAGTTCATACCGCTCATAAGCTGACTACCTCAGCAGAGCTCTTTTATAAGATTTATGGAATTATTGAACAGAATCCTAGGCTAGCTGCTCAATTTACTAAGAAGCTGGAAAGCAAAGGCTTTCAGGAGCTTCAATTTACTGAAGGCAGGCGATATATCGTCCGAGCCAATAACTCGGCTGGTAGAGGCATTGCAGCCCCTGAAACGATACACCTAGACGAAGCTCGAGAGTATAAAGATGAAGATGTTTGGTCTGCTTTGCGATATACCCAAATGGCTAGCCCAAATCCTCAAATATGGGTTTATTCAAATGCTGGAGATCAACACAGCATCGTTCTAAATAAACTTAGGGAAAGAGCAATGGCTGCCATATTCGGTAGCAATGACGATATTGGTTGGTTTGAATGGTCAGCGCCTCAAGGCATTAAATTTGATAACTCACCAGACTTTTGGCTAGGTGTCTGCCAAGCTAATCCATCACTTGGCATAACAGTTCATCCAGATAATATCCGAGCAGTCTTATCAGACCCCGAGGATATTGTGCGCACAGAAGTCTTATGCCAATGGGTCGATACCATAAACCCAGTTATCAATCCGTCTCAGTGGGAGAGTTGCAGAGTTGAGGGACTTCGACTCAACCCTGAAGCAGATACTTGGCTGGCTA
>JBMTBW010000120.1:0-1302 GCA_049430265.1 Candidatus Nanopelagicaceae bacterium
ATACTCTTCCAGGTTGAAATCATCAGCAACTTCACACTTGGAAGTGCAAACAAATTGGGTGTAAGACATGAGAGTTCTGTGGGGAACGAATGTATCTTATGGGATCAAACCCAGAACTGTTGGGACACTTGTGCAGGTTTTGAATCTGGCACACCAGTCCTTGACCCATACCATCCCATGATGCTAAAGGCAATTCCCATAAGAACTGCGAAACTTATAAGATCTGAAGATTTCATCAGATAAACTCCATCATGAAATATTCCAGGGAAACTCCCTGCTCTTCTGCTAATTCATGAAGAGCCTTATCAAAGGCATTGTCAATCTCATTCTTTTGATCCTCATGATCACAGAAGAGATCTAATGTTGATTCGTTCATGGTGGTGAGTGTTTTAGAGGATTCAGAGATCTTATAAGAGTTAATAACCCTTATCAACCTCGACAAGGCAAGTATAGCATTGAGAAGCATACCTTGTCAAGCCCTCCGTGTTGGACGAAACCAACATAAGACCTTGATGGGGTGCTTCAAGGCAACATGGTGCCACTTGCAGAACTGTCCACTGAATGCCCCACAAGGACCACCAAGGTCTTATGATATGGGGACAATCAAATGAGAGGAGGGGTATCCTTGTTGAAGAATATACATCGACACCGAACCTGCAATAAAATAATTATCATAAGATATTAAAAAGGATCCCTGATATCAGGAATCCTTATGTGTGTATTCTCGTCGAGATTTTTATGATATATTCACCACCTATCAGGACATGAGAGATCTTCAACATAGCTTGAAACCTTCTCACTTCCTTGAAGATCCAGAACTTTATTCCAATCAATTTGATGTGGATCAAAGTCATCCAGTGCTTCAATTTCCAATGTAACTCTATATTTTTGCTTTTGGAGTGCTCGATAGACAGACATAAGAACCTCTGGGGAATTGGGGAACATAATCAGTTTATCATGATATGAGTGGAGTGTCAACTGTTCTTATGTATATCTCGTCGAGATTATTTGAGATCTTATGTGAGCATAAGAAAACATAAGAAAAAAGATGATCTCGATGGTATTTGTTGAGCATCATCGAGATTCACCTTGGTTAACCCACCGAAGACATCATAAGACATGAGAGGCAATCTGTCAACCCCTGTTCTCATGAGATGTGTGAGAATCTCGACATGCCTGGGTGATTAGGATTTCTTATGTGATAAGGAGTTCTTATGTGAAAAAATATTTCGGTCCCCTTGACAAAAACGAGGTCGGGTGGTATAATGAGCGGTCTAAGATCACAAGATCTCGACGCATTTA
>JBMTBW010000121.1:0-1292 GCA_049430265.1 Candidatus Nanopelagicaceae bacterium
AAAACGAAGAGTCTTTAACTTCTCCATTTACAATTCGTTTGCCATAATTGTAAAGGTCATAACAAACAGAATCTTTACCTGATGAATCTGTCTTAACACCTGCTGTTGTAATTGCTACCAACATTGGATTTTGTCTTGCACCCATAGCAAGTGACATTACATCAAATAATTGTCTATCTGGTTGCGCGTGCAATTCGTCAAACGCTACAAAAGTTGGGGATAAGCCCTCCTTGGTAAAAGCTTCTGCCGATAACGCCCGATAAGTTGTACCATTTTTTGGATTGTAAATTGCATCGCGGTAAACATCTAAGAACTGTAACTCAGGTTCTAAACGAATCATTTCTTTGGCAGTGCCAAATACAATTTTGGCCTGATCGCGGTCAGCGGCGCAAGAATAAACTTCGCCACCTGAAGGCCCTAATACTAAATGCTCAAGAGCTAGTGATGAAAGCCAAGCCGATTTGCCTTGTTTGCGTGGCAGGCCAATAAGTGCAATTTTATGTTTAAGCATCCCATTAGGTTTTGAAGCAAACAGGTTGCGTGTAAGTTCTTTCTGCCAATCGCGAAAGATTAAAGGTTGGCCTGCATTACCTGCTACTGAGTCTTTTGTAATCTTGCAAAGTGTTTCAGCAAAATCAATAACTTGATTACCGCGTTTGTGGGTGTAATCAGTAGGCGACACCTTAGTTAGATATTTTGGTGGCCATCCCCCAATGGCTTTCACTAGCCCTCCCGTTGGTTTCGTCTGGCTATCAATTGGTCAAGGGCGCTTGCCTTTTGCACTTCGGCTACCCCTAACCTTGAACGAGATGTCGGATCAAAGCCAAGAGCTGCCAATGATTCGCGGAAGGCTTTATTGACGGCAGTAAATGCGCGAGCATCGGCTGCTTCAAGTGTTGCCATAAATTTATTTTGCGCTGCAACATTTGCATCAGCTAATCGGCACGCAGCTTCAACCGCTTGCATATCTGAATCAGGCGAGAGCCAAGTAATTGCCTGCGCCCAAGCGCGTTGCCATAGACGTGCGCCTTCTGTTTGAAGATAAGCGGGAGTCGGTGGAACTTCGCGTGCCATCGCCAGTGGCGTGACGCTGGCCAACGCAGGCAAAGGGCGCTGGCCTGGGTTGCCAGTTGCTCTTTTAATTTCGTTTGGCTTAGGCGGTCTGCCTGCTGTCATTTTTTTCCTTTTCAAATAAATAACAAAATAAAACTGAGTTTCAAAATATCGCAGAGATTTGTTTTGCCAGGGCGACGGGGTTTCTAATTTTGAGCGTGTTTGAGAAAAAGGATGGT
>JBMTBW010000122.1:0-1289 GCA_049430265.1 Candidatus Nanopelagicaceae bacterium
CATCAACTTTTTACCACATTTGATCTAATACCGAAGGTTGAGTTTATCAGGGAGCAACTTGCGCCAAAAGGTGGCAATTTAACACCAGGCGATGATTACAACTCTAAAGTAACTTGGGATGAGATATTAGAACCGCTAGGTTGGAAGAAAATCTATACCAACAAGGCAGGTGTTACCTCTTGGAGGCGACCAGGTAAGAATGAAGGCGGTATTAGCGCCACCACCAACCACGCTGGCAATGATAAGTTCTATGTCTTTTCAAGTTCAACACAATTTGAAGCTCAAAGGTCTTATTCAAAGTTTGCCATTTACACAATTGTCGAGCATCAGGGAGATTTCACCGCCGCCGCCCGCGCCCTACGAAGCCAGGGCTATGGCGCGGCTATTGAGCTGCCATCGCTAGGGCAATCGGCCTTGGCTGAGGCAATGTCGGTGCCGGTCAAGAGCGCCCTTGAAATTGAGTTAGAAAAACAGCGCACCAGGCGAGAAGCTGCTGCCATTATCAAGGAAGAAGAAGCCTCTAAAACCTACAAAGAGCCGATATTTGTCAGAAGTCTTAAAGAGGAACTACAGTTGCCCGAAATCGAGGCGCAATGGGTCATTAGAGACATTTTCCCCCAAGGTGCTAATATCTCTATTACAGCCCAGTATAAGGCTGGCAAAACGACTCTAATCAACGATTTAGCTCGTAGCCTATCTGATGGCACTAAGTTCCTAGATTACTTCCAAGAGCCAGTCCACTCAAGGCGCATTGTTATCTTTAATTATGAGGTTAGCGCCAACCAATACAGACGATGGATGAAAGATGTAGATGTAAAGCACTCTGATGACATAACCCTTGTCCACCTTCGCGGTGAGCGTCTGCCGATGATTAGCGAAAAGGTGCAAAGGTTGATGATTTCAATATTAAAAGACCTAGATTGCCAGACTTGGATACTTGATCCATTTGCCCGCGCCTTTGTCGGTTCAGGCGATGAGAACTCCAACAGCGATGTGAGCCTGTTTTTAGACACGCTGGATTACATAAAGAAGCAGGCAAATATCGATAACTTGGTTCTGCCTATGCATACAGGTAGGGCTCAAGAACACGGCATTGAGCGTGCCAGAGGCGCTACCCGCCTTGATGACTGGGCCGATGTTAGATGGCTATTGTCAAAGACTGAGGAAGGTCGATTCTTTGCCGCCGACGGGCGCGATGTATTCCTAGAGCAACAGGCGCTTGCCTTTGACGAGGCTTCGCGTCGTCTCAAACTTGGCGGTGCCAGTGCCAAGGTCGCCAAGAAGATGGC
>JBMTBW010000123.1:0-1286 GCA_049430265.1 Candidatus Nanopelagicaceae bacterium
GTGCTTGAGCCCCGTTACATTGTCGGCGCGAAATCACTTGACCAGTGAGCTATTACGCACTCTTTTAATGGTGGCTGCTTCTAAGCCAACATCCTGGTTGTCTATGCGACTTCACATCCTTTTCCACTTAGCACACGCTTTGGGACCTTAGTTGCTGTTCTGGGTTGTTTCCCTCTCGACAATGAAGCTTATCCCCCACTGTCTCACTGCTACGTTCTCACTTACTGGCATTCGGAGTTTGGCTGACGTTGGTAATCTTGTAGGACCCCTCGGCCATCCAGTAGCTCTACCTCCAGTAAGAAACACGTAACGCTGCACCTAAATGCATTTCGGAGAGAACCAGCTATCACGAAGTTTGATTGGCCTTTCACCCCTAACCACAGTTCATCCCCAAACTTTTCAACGTTTGTGGGTTCGGTCCTCCACGCAGTCTTACCCACGCTTCAACCTGACCATGGATAGATCACCTCGCTTCGGGTTTAGATCATGCGACTCATTCGCCCTATTCAGACTCGCTTTCGCTACGGCTTCCCCTCGACGGGTTAACCTTGCCACATGACACTAACTCGTAGACTCATTCTTCAAAAGGCACGCTGTCACTGCACAAGGCAGCTCCAACGGCTTGTATGCAAACGGTTTCAGATTCTATTTCACTCCCCTTGCGGGGTTCTTTTCACCTTTCCCTCACGGTACTTGTTCACTATCGGTCACCAGAGAATATTTAGGCTTAGCGGGTGGTCCCGCCAGATTCATACCGGATTTCACGAGTCCGGTATTACTTGGGATATCAACTACAAGTTAATGAAGTTTCGGTTACAGGGGTCTCACCTTCTACGCCCGACTTTCCCACGTCGTTCACCTACTTCATTAATTTCTGACTTGTTGAATTAACGGCAGTTAATTCGAGTCGATCCCTCGACACCATTAATGCAAAACCTGCCGGCTTGGCACATTAATGGTTTAGCCTGATCCGCTTTCGCTCGCCACTACTAACGGAATCACGTTTGTTTTCTCTTCCTGTGGGTACTGAGATGTTTCACTTCCCCACGTTCCCTTTATCTCCCATATGTGTTCTGGGAGAAATAACGCGACATTACTCGCGCTGAGTTTCCTCATTCGGAAATCCTCGGATCACAGCTCTGTTGGCAGCTCCCCGAGGCTTATCGCAGCCTCATACGTCCTTCATCGGTTTCTGGTGCCAAGGCATTCGCCATCTGCACTTAATAATTTTGACCACAAAGATGCTCGCGTCCACTGTGTAGTTCTCAAGGTACGGGCGGTACTCG
>JBMTBW010000124.1:0-1269 GCA_049430265.1 Candidatus Nanopelagicaceae bacterium
CCCGTGCAGTACCATCGACGCTGAGAGGCTTAACTTCCGGGTTCGGAATGGGACCGGGTGTTTCCCTCTCGCTATGACCGCCGAAACGCTATTGAGATGTCAATCAAAACCATCAAATATCTTTCGATCTTTGATCTGGTTCCCGACCGTATCTCGGGAACCACACAGTGGACGCGTAGCAACTTTGTAGTTAAATCCTCGGCCTATTAGTACCGGTCAGCTCCAAGGCTTGCGCCTCTTCCACTTCCGGCCTATCAACCCAATAGTCTCTTGGGGGCCTTACTTGGTAAACCAATGGGAAACCTAATCTTGAAGCGAGCTTCCCGCTTAGATGCTTTCAGCGGTTATCTCTTCCGAATGTAGCTAATGGGCCGTGCTTCTGGCGAAACAACCCACACACTAGAGATTCGTCCGTCTCGGTCCTCTCGTACTAAAGACAGCTCTTCTCAAGTTTCCTACGCACACAGCGGATAGGGACCGAACTGTCTCACGACGTTCTGAACCCAGCTCGCGTGCCTCTTTAATGGGCGAACAGCCCAACCCTTGGGACCTACTCCAGCCCCAGGATGAGACGAGCCGACATCGAGGTGCCAAACCTTGCCGTCGATATGGACTCTTGGGCAAGATCAGCCTGTTATCCCCGGGGTACCTTTTATCCGTTGAGCGACGGCGCTTCCACAAGCCACCGCCGGATCACTAGTTCCTGCTTTCGCACCTGCTCGACATGTCTGTCTCACAGTTAAGCTCCCTTGTGCACTTACACTCGACATCTGATTACCAACCAGATTGAGGGAACCTTTGAGCGCCTCCGTTACTTTTTGGGAGGCGACCGCCCCAGTCAAACTACCCACCAGACACTGTCCCTGATCCAGATTATGGACCGAGGTTAGAAACTCAAAACGATTAGAGTGGTATTTCAACGATGACTCCACGAACACTGGCGTGCCGCTTCAAAGTCTCCCACCTATGCTACACAAACCGTTCCGAGTACCAATATCAAGATATAGTAAAGGTCCCGGGGTCTTTCCGTCTTTCTGCGCGTAACGAGCATCTTTACTCGTACTGCAATTTCGCCGAGTTCATGGTGGAGACAGTGCTCAAGTCGTTACGCCATTCGTGCAGGTCGGAACTTACCCGACAAGGAATTTCGCTACCTTAGGATGGTTATAGTTACCACCGCCGTTTACTGGGGCTTAAGTTCTCAGCTTCGCCTTGCGGCTAACCAGTCCCCTTAACCTTCCAGCACCGGGCAGGCGTCAGTCCGTATAC
>JBMTBW010000125.1:0-1264 GCA_049430265.1 Candidatus Nanopelagicaceae bacterium
ACTCTTTTAGAGCCTGGTGCTTCAGAGCTATATAAGTGGCTATCAGATAAGAGCGCAACGGTAGTTTTTGATCCTAATGCCAGACCTTCAATTCAAGGCGATAGAGAGATCTATCGAGATAGCGTTGAGAGATGGATAGCTCTAGCAAAGATTGTGAAGCTAAGTGAAGATGATTTCTCCTGGCTCTATGAATCAACAGAGAGTGGTGTAATTGCTAACTGGCTCTCAAGAGGTACCGAGATAGTGGTAGTTACTAGAGCTGAGAGGGGCTTATCTGCCTTTACTAGAGATGGTCGAATCGATTGCCCTGCAGCAAAGGTTGAATTGGTAGATAGCGTTGGAGCGGGCGACACAATTGGTGCTGTAATTGTTGAAGGTCTTCTTAAATACGGTTTAGGTGGGCTAAAGGCAGATGTATTGAGACAAGTTCTAGAAAGGGCAGCAAAAGCTGCTGGAATTACCTGCTCTAGAGCAGGTGCTAATCCTCCTTGGAAAGAGGAGTTAGATTTAGCGCTATGAGCCTTCTTCACACAATTGATGGCGGTGAGATCTCACTAGAGATTGATGTTGATCAAGGGGGAAGGATCTCATCCTTAAGATTTAGAGATATTGAATGTGTGCTGCCATTTAGAGGGCAGGTGCTTACCTGGGGTTGGTATCCCATGGCTCCCTGGGCAGGAAGAATTAAAGATGGTCTAATTAAAAATAGTAGAGGAGAAGAATTTCAACTTCCAACAAATCTTGCCTCACCTCATGCGATCCATGGCTTTGCCCCTACCTCTTCTTGGCAGGAGATAGGAAATGGATATTTTGCACTTGATCTTGCCGAGCCATATCTAGGAGCAAGGGTTGAGCAGAGATTTGAACTTCTTGATAACGCTCTGCGTTGGTCTTTAGAGTATGAAGCAGGGGGAAGTGATCTGCCATTTTGGATGGGGCTTCATCCCTGGTTTCCAAGAGAGTTTGATAGAGGCGGGGCTGCTGAGATTAATTTTCATCCTGGAAAAATGTTTGAACGTGGCAGTGATTACATGCCAACTGGAAAGTTAATAAACCCAACGCCTCCCCCTTGGGATGATGCCTTTACTCAAGTGCGAGGAGTGCCAACAGTTTCTTGGGAAGATGTATTGCAGATAAAGATTGAATCAGATGCGCCATATTGGGTGGTCTATGACCAAGATCCTGAAGGGGTCTGTATTGAGCCGCAGAGCGCTCCTCCTGATGCGGCAAACCTTGGAATAAGTAGCGATACCTATCTTGAAGC
>JBMTBW010000126.1:0-1261 GCA_049430265.1 Candidatus Nanopelagicaceae bacterium
CTCCACCGCACTCTGGCTTGACGCTGCTGACGCAAGCACGATTGTGCTCAACGGCTCCACGGTTAGTCAGTGGAATGACAAGTCGGGCAACGATTTCCACCTGTCTCAGGCCACGGCGGCTGATCAGCCAGCCTATGAAGCGACTGGCTTCAATGGACTCCCCACGGTGAATTGGGCTGCTATTAACCACGCACTGCGTACTTCAATGTCGCTTCCTGCGACAGACCTGAACTTGTTTTGCGCGGCGGATTCAAATTCACCTACACAATCAACCTACATCCTTGATATTGAGACCGCGAGACGAGTATTCACAACCAGCGGTCAGATTTTCAGTGGCTCGTGGAGCCCTGCGACAAGTTCTATTACTGGAGCGGGGCAAAGAATATATGGGTTTACGACTGGTCCTACCAATCAAATAATATACGAAAACGGCACGGCGAAGTCTACCCTCGCACCAATCCCAGCAGGAGTAGTTAGCGGTATTGTTGCTTTGGGTAATAGGTTTGGGGCCAACACCTTCGGCATGAATGGAAAGATGTCGGAGTTTGTTTTCGTGTCTGGCACGCTTTCGACCGCAGACCGCCAGAAGGTCGAAGGCTACCTAGCGTGGAAGTGGGGCTTGCAAGCCAACCTGCCAGTGGGTCATCCGTACAAAAACTCTCCCCCAACGGTTTAACCATGAAATATCGAGTATTTGACACGGAAGCCGAAGCAATAATTGCTGAAAAAGCGATCAGCGACGGCATGGGGTATGCAAAGCTTGGAGTCAATGCGGCAACGGGTGCTGTTGTGCCTGAAGCCGTGACTTCTAGGTGGGCGATCCCTGTGCAGATTGCCAACGGCAAGTGGGTGTTTGCCTCGCCTGATGGCACGGGGGTGGATGCTTCTGAGATTGTGTTTGTTCAACCTAAAAAATCAATAAATGGATAAGTACCTGAAGTTTTCCAACAAAGAAGAAGCCGAATCAATCTTATTTGACAAAGTTGAAGGCGGGTTGGTGCCAAAGTTGGATTTTGTTGCGGATGTAGTTGGGGTTGTCTACAAGCCCACTGGCAAGATGCTAAAGTCAGTTGAAGGTGAATATCCAGAAACGAAGCCAGTTGCAGGCTGGCATGTGAACCTGCGTGGCCCGGATGCCGACAAGTTCCCGGATTACGAAGTGGTCGTTAATACACCATCAAGAACTTGGTTTTAATAAAATAGGTTGTAAACTAACCCCGTACTGGTGCGTTTCACCAGGGAATCTAAGGATTCACAACCA
>JBMTBW010000127.1:0-1254 GCA_049430265.1 Candidatus Nanopelagicaceae bacterium
CTCCCTTTATGACCTATCTGCGTAAGCATCGAGATGAAACAAAGGCGCAGAGCCTTTAAATCACCAGATTCGAACGCGCTCACTCTCAGCCATAAAAAGAGCATCTCCAGCTTTAACTCCAAAAGCTTCATGAAACTCGCTTAGATTCTTTAATATCTGATTGCAACGAAACTCACCTGGTGAATGTGGATCTGTTGCAAGACGAACCTTCATCGCCTCGGAGCGAATCTTGGAGCGCCAAATTTGAGCATAGCCAAGAAAGAATCTCTGATCTCCGCTAAAGCCATCAATTACTGGAGCTTGCTTTTCGCCAAGTGAAATTTGATATGCCTTATAGGCAATAGTTGATCCGCCAAGATCTCCGATATTTTCACCGATAGTAAGAGCGCCATTTACTTTAGTATCTGGCACCTCCTCTGGAGCAAGAGCGTTGTATTGCTCAATCAATTTTGAGGTCCGCTTTTCAAATTCCACTCTATCTTGATCGCTCCACCAATTAGATAGATTTCCATCGCCATCATAACGAGATCCTTGATCATCAAAGCCATGGCCGATCTCATGGCCAATGACAGCGCCAATTCCGCCGTAATTAGCAGCATCATCTGCCTCAGGATCAAAAAATGGTGGCTGAAGTATCGCTGCTGGGAAGACAATCTCATTCATAAGCGGGTGGTAGTAGGCATTAACAGTTTGCGGAGTCATTAACCACTCGCTCTTATCAACTGCTTTCCCCACCTTGTTATATTCATAATCATTTCTAAACTTTGAGATTCTGGCTAAGTTGCCCATTAGATCGCCACGCTTAATCTCTAGCTTTGAATAATCACGCCACTTATCTGGATAACCAATCTTTGGAGTGAACTTCTCAAGCTTTTCAAGTGCCTTGACTTTGGTCTCATCGCTCATCCAATCAAGTGATTTAATGCTGATGCGATAAGCCTGGATCAAATTAGCAACTAGCTCAACCATCCTTGATTTAGCCTCGGCTGGAAAATGCCGTTCTACATAGAACTGACCAACTGCCTCACCCAGGGCGCCTTCAACTAGGGCTACACCGCGCTTCCATCGCTCTTTAAGAACTGGGATTCCGGTTAGGGAGGTGCCATAAAAGGCGAAGTTTTCGTTGACAAATGGACTACTTAAGTATGGAGCCGCACTTGAGATTAAGTGCCAAGTAAGCCAAGAGCGCCATTTCTCAACATCAAAGCTTGCAAAGAGCTTGCCCATGCTCTCAATGAAATCTGGTTGAGCAAT
>JBMTBW010000128.1:0-1222 GCA_049430265.1 Candidatus Nanopelagicaceae bacterium
CAGATGATTCCAAAAATATAGCTTGGCGGCTGCCATGGCGGCCTATTTAGCGATGAATACCATCCGGGGGAGGAAGAGACCCAGATTCCTGAACCAAAGGCGTAGATCAGAACAAGAAGAATTCCAGCGCCAGCAAATAGATATTTTGTCTCCATGCGCCAAGGTTACTAGGGTTAGGTTATGTTAAGTCTTGGAATTGATGGAGGCTCATCTTCAGCCAAGTGGAGCTTGGTTGATGAATCAGGAGCTATACAGTCTTCAGGAAATTCAACTCCAATTGATGGCCATCTTTATCGGGTTGAGTCTCAGGTAAAATTGGATCAATTCCTTCAAAAACTAATTTCAGATTTGGGCGATCTCAGGCCAAGTGTCATAACACTTGGAATTACTGGTTTAGGTTCACCTGATGTAATTCGAGAAAAGTTTCTAAAAACCTTTCCCCACTCTAAGTTATTCATAGGAACGGATGTAGGGCTCGCCTATAGATCAGCATTTGAGCCTGGAGAAGGTATTTACTTATACGCCGGAACGGGCTCAATCACAGTTCATATTGACCCAAACGGGCATGAGATAAGTCTTGGTGGTTGGGGTTATTTGTTAGGAGATGAAGGAGCAGGCTATTGGATTGGACAACAAGCTTTACGTTCACTGATTGCACAGCTAGAAGACTTAGAGTCATTGGATCTTCTATCTAAAAATCTATTACAAGATATTGGAGTAAGAGATTGGCCAGGGATAAGAGAATTTGTTTACTCAAATGACAGATCTAAAATTGCAAACTTGGCTCCAATCGTCAGTATCTCAGCTTCGCAGGGATCAGAGAACGCTAAAGCGATTTTAAATGGAGCTACAGATTGCCTTGTAGAATTGGTAAGGCGCATGGAGAGACGATTAAATTCTAAAAATATGCCAGTTTCTTTTGGTGGAGGTATCGCCCAAGCATCACTAGGCATAGGAAGTAAAATCGAGGAAAATTTAGGTAGAGAGATAACAATTGATTCCTACGACCATTCTTTTACTGCTGCAAAACTAGGTTTATTAACTTAATTGTTATGTGCTTCTCCAGGGTGACTTCACAGTTCTGATTAGATTTTTAGTGCGAGATGTTCGCCTCATTGAGGTAAAAAAGGACTTGAGAGGTTCTTTTCCAGCCTAGATGAGTGCCAAACTCTGTAATACTCTGCGCTCTTATGGCTCGTAACATCATCAATATTGAAGGGGT
>JBMTBW010000129.1:0-1214 GCA_049430265.1 Candidatus Nanopelagicaceae bacterium
GGCCAATGGGAGCGGACTGTAAATCCGCCGGCTTAGCCTTCAGTGGTTCAAATCCACTACCCACCACAAGTGCTCTTAGTTCAAAGCCCATTTCACGGTGATGGAGATTGAAACTTCCTCTTCACCAAGATCAATTACAGGAGTTGAGGCATCCTCTGCCTTAGCAACTCCAAGCATTGGGAATGAATATGAAGGAGCAGAGTTTTCTTGCAATGAAATGACTTTGCCCAATGAGGTTCCAAGAAGTTTGGCATAGGAAGCAGCTTTAGATTTTGCATCAGCAACTGCAGCAGCTCTTGCCTCCTGCATTGCTACAGAGCCCTTAGAGATAAATGGAGCAATGCCATTAATTGCAACGCTTTCATTGCCTGTGCTTACAACTGATTCAATCACTTTTCCAGCGCTCTCTGCTTTGCGAATGATTACAGTAAATGACTGAGTAGCCCGATATCCAATAATCACTGAACCTTTATCTTGGGTGTAGTTGTATTCTGGATAGACCGAGAGGTTTGAACTCTTAATATCTTTAGTGGCAATTGCCTCAGACTTTAACGCTGCTCTCACATTTGATGCTGCTTTTGATGCACTTGATAGAGCGCTTGCGCTCTTATCGCTCAGTGAGGTGACGCTAAAGTAAAATCTCACTGCATCAGGAACAACGCTTACAGTTCCTACTCCAGATACTGTTATATGGCGATCTGATTCAGCTCCTTGGGCTGGATAGACCCAGAGCGCACCTAGAACAAATAGAGCTGTTATTGCTGCGGTAATTCGATTCACTTTTCTCATAAGCCTAAGATACCTGCTATGGCAATGATTATTTCTCAATGCTCACTGAGCGTATTACGGCAAAGTGCTGAGAAATTAAAGGCTGGAAACCTAATCGCCTTTCCAACTGAAACCGTCTATGGCATCGGAGCTGATGCCGAAAACAAAGATGCGGTGGCCAGGATGTATCAGGTGAAAAATAGGCCTGCTAATCATCCGGTCATTGTCCATATCGCCGAGCTAAATGATGTTGATTATTGGGCAAAAGATGTTCCAGAGTATGCAATAAATCTAATGAGAGATTTCTGGCCAGGTCCGATGACCCTGCTCCTTAAGAGACGAGAAGTTGCGGGCGACTTTTTAACTGGAGCTCAGGAAATTGTTGGTTTAAGAATTCCCGCAAACAGCTTGGCACTTGGTCTACTAAATGAATTTAAAGCAGTTGG
>JBMTBW010000130.1:0-1201 GCA_049430265.1 Candidatus Nanopelagicaceae bacterium
TTAACCATTTTTCTCCAGCGATCCATCGCGCTTCCATCTTTAAGCGCAACTTCAGGATCTTTGCCGCTTACCTTTGCAGCATCGAGCATCTCTCTTGCCAAAATTAAGGTTAGCTCGACAACATCTGCTGGTCCACCGCCTGCAAGAACTTCTATTGATTCACGAACTTCAAGGGCGTTGCCGGCAGTCAGCCCAAGCGGTACATCCATTGCAGTAACTAGAGCCCTGGTATTTACTCCAGCTCTCTTTCCAAGTTCGACCATAACACTTGCTAGCTCTTTAGCTTTTTCTGGATCTGACATAAATGCACCAGAGCCTGTTTTAACATCTAAAACCAAGGCGCTAGTTCCCTCAGCAATTTTCTTGCTCATAATTGATGAAGCAATTAGTGGAATAGCTGGCACTGTTCCTGTCACATCGCGCAGTGCATAGAGCTTCTTATCGGCCGGTGCTAAACCTGCACCTGCCGCGCAAATTACTGCCCCTACATCTTTTAATACTTTGAGCATCTGCTCATTACTTAGAGATGCCTGCCAACCAGGAATTGATTCCATTTTATCTAGCGTTCCGCCAGTATGGCCAAGGCCTCTACCTGATAGTTGTGGAACAGCAGCTCCGCAAGCAGCAACCAGTGGCGCAAGTGGAAGTGTTATTTTATCTCCCACGCCACCTGTTGAATGTTTATCTACAGTTGGAATTCCAAGACTGGACCAATTCATTCTCTCACCGCTATTAATCATTGCATCTGTCCAGCGCGAAATTTCACGCATATTCATGCCATTTAATAAAATTGCCATCAATAAAGCTGAGAGTTGTTCGTCAGCTACTACTCCACGGGTATAGGCATCAACAATCCAGTCAATCTGCAGATCACTTAACTCATTTCTATCACGCTTTGCTGTAATGATCTCAACAGCATCAAAAGCTTCACTCATTATCTTTATTTCTTCTTTTCTAAATCATCAGGTCCAAAACCCCAAGGAAGAATCACAGACATGTCCTGAGGGCCTGATGGCGTTAATAGTTGAAGTTCATTTCCGCCATGTTCAAATAGAAGTTGGCGACAACGACCACATGGTGATAGAAGTTCTCCCTTGCCATCTACGCAGACGACAGCAACTAACCGTCCGCCACCACTCATGAGTAAATTTGAGATCATGGAACACTCAGCGCAGAGCGTTAAGCCATAGCTAGCATTTTC
>JBMTBW010000131.1:0-1198 GCA_049430265.1 Candidatus Nanopelagicaceae bacterium
AAAACGAAGAGTCTTTAACTTCTCCATTTACAATTCGTTTGCCATAATTGTAAAGCTCATAACATAAAGAATCTTTGCCTGATGTATCTGTCTTAACACCTGCGGTAGTAATTGCTACCAGCATTGGATTTTGTCTTGCACCCATTGCAAGTGACATAACATCAAACAACTCACGATTTGGCTGTGCGTGTAATTCGTCAAAGGCTACAAAGGTTGGCGATAGACCTTCTTTGGTAAATGCCTCAGCCGATAGCGCCCGATAAGTTGTGCCATTCTTCGGGTTGTAAATCGCATCGCGGTAAACATCTAAGAATTGCAACTCAGGCTCTAAGCGAATCATCTCTTTAGCTGTACCAAAAACAATCTTTGCCTGATCGCGGTCAGCAGCACAAGAATAAATCTCACCGCCACTAGGCCCTAGAACTAAATGCTCAAGAGCTAAAGATGAAAGCCAAGCCGACTTGCCTTGCTTGCGTGGCAGGCCAATAAGTGCAATCTTGTGTTTCAGTCTGCCATCTTTATTTACAGCAAAGAGGTTGCGTGTAAGTTCCTTTTGCCAATCTCGAAAGATTAAAGGCTGACCAGCGTGGCCTGCTACTGAATCTTTTGTAATACGGCACAGGGCTTCAACAAAGTCAATGATTTCATTACCACGACTTTTAGCATATTCTTCTTTGCTTAATTTTGTTAAGTATCGTGGTGGCCATCCCCCAATGGCTGCCATTAGTTTGGCTGTTTCTGCCTGCGGGCAATCAATTGGTCAAGAGCGCTTTGCTTCTGCACTTCAGCGACTCCTAACTTAGTTCGTGATACTGGATCAAAACCTATTGCCGAAAGCATAGATACTATTTGAGATTCTAACGAGCGCAACGCTACACGGTCACGCCAGTCACTTCCTTTTAGAACTTGAAGGCGCAGTTGCGTGCGCTCATCCATTGATTCGCAAAGCAAGATAACTACTTCCAAATCTGATGCTGGACTAATCCAGCTCTTGCCCTCATCCCAGATGCGGTTCCAAAGTTTCAAACCTTCAGGGCCGAGTGGCCGTGGCGGTGTCGGTGGCTGCGTGGCCATTGGCAGCGCCACCACGTTTTTTAACTCTGGCAGTGGCCGCTTGCCTGGGTTGCCAATCTTTCGTTTTAACTCGTTAGGCTTTGGCGGATTCGGCATTTTCTACCAGCACTGCTTTCTCGCCCGT
>JBMTBW010000132.1:0-1193 GCA_049430265.1 Candidatus Nanopelagicaceae bacterium
TTTGTTAGTGCCCACACTTCATTGCAAGATATTGAAGCATTTGCAGAGGAGCGTGATTATTACATTCCACCGTCAAAAGAAGAAGCCCCCATTTCTGGGGGCTTTTGTTATACGGAATGGCAAGCAGCTTAGGCTTTATCTACTGGCGCGAATAAGTCGCCTTCGTTGGATGGCTTGTCATAACGCACTCCTGGCATTGGACAGAAGCCATCTTTGCAACCATTGTCAATGGTGTTTTGGATGGCAGCAAGAGCTTCGCTTTCCTGATCAGTTTCTAGAGCAAAGATGAGCTGTCCAAGATACCACTTTGCCTTTTCAAGATCTTCAAGACCATTCTTCTTTTCGTAGCGCCAAACGTATTTCAGAATGTTGCCTTTGAGAAAGCCGCGAAACGCTTCTGGCGTCATGCTTGCTTCCATTGCTTCAATGGCTTCTAAGCCACCACTGGCATAGTGAATGGGACGTTCCACGGGATGGAAAGCTTCAGGAGATTGTTCAAAAGGCACTGCCATTTTCCTCGAATGCTTGGAAGGCTTCTTTAAAGAGAGGGCGAGCAAGAGTGCTCAGGGCTTGAGCGTAGCATTGGATTTCACCTTGGGCATCGGGCTTGTCGCGCAATGAAAGGAAATGCAGAAGTGCTTGTAAGCTGCAGGTCCACGTAAACGACGTATATGTGCTCATTGGCATGATGCCACGAGCTTGTTCCTTGCTCACGCCTAGCGTCAGGAGCGCCCTGTAAGCCTGCTTAGCCTGCTCTAGTGCCTTGGCATATTCAATCATGGCCACTTGATTCATAGAGGGCTCTAAAGGGCCGGCAGAGGCTTGTTTGTTACTGGCGCTTTGCTGCCTAAATTCACGAGGCATGTAGTATGTCTCGTCGTCTGCCTCGCAATAGCGAAAGCTTTTCTCGTTCCAACCAAGCTGATCATTGGCATAGGTGCCACCAATAACATGCTTCCACCATTGCCGCGCTATAAACAGCGGGGCCTTCACTTGCCATTTAGTGACAACGCCCCTGAAGGGGCTGGTGTGCTGATGCTTTACCAAATAGTTAAGAAGCTTTTGATCCTTATCAGTCCATTGAAAAGAGGCTTGATCGAAACTTTGCCGCGCATCACAAACGATGTCAAGCGAAGTTCCCATCCAATCGATGAGCCTGACAAAGCTAATACCGTCACAGAGGGGATCAATGG
>JBMTBW010000133.1:0-1189 GCA_049430265.1 Candidatus Nanopelagicaceae bacterium
CGCCTTGGCAAAGGCCAATGCTTATCTTGGCGCATCAAAGCCTGTGGCAGCGGCAGTGCCTGCGGCGGCGCCTGTCGCTGTTGATCCAAACAACCTAAGCCCAGAGGTGCTTGCACTTCTTGGACAATTAGGGGCAAAGCCAGTCTAATAAAATCTCGGTTGGTTTTACTTCCGTTGCCAATCGAGTAGGAGCGCTTGGGAGCCGTCATATCGGGGTACGGCGTGGTGGTTCGATTCCACCAGCTCCACAAGAAAACAACTAGCAAGGGGGAAATGATGGCAAGCAAGCGGCAAAGGTTAGAAGCAGCAATGAAAAAACTTATAAAGGGCGATGAATGGTGCTCTAACCACCGACGTGTTCAAATACCTAAGAAATTTTGTTATGAATGTTTAGCTGATGTTGCTTTAAAAGCATTAGAAGTAAAGAAGAAGAAAGTGAAAGGTTAAAGATATGAAATGGGTATGGTTTGGCTTAGGGTGGACAGTGTTAGCCATTATGGCAATGGCAGCTTTTCACGCGATGATAACAATTCGTAATATGGAAGTTATCAAGTTTGATGAAGATGATGAGCAGTAATGCTCTGCAGACACATCTATATGCACTTGAATATAGAAGTTTGCCCTGACTGTGGCGGTGACACCCACGAAACAGATTGGCAAGAGCAGAACAGATTACATAGGCAATGGATAGCAGATGGAAAGGCAGATTGGAATATCTGCCCACAGGGCGGAACGATTAGGGGATGGTGGAGTATTTAGATGACAAACGGGGGAAAGATGAAAACAGACATACTACTGACAGCCTTAGAATTTGCTAACCAAGGCATTTCGGTTGTGCCAGTGGCAACTGACGGCACCAAGCGCCCTGGACTTGCTTCTTGGAAGGAATATCAAGAGCGCAGGGCGACAACTGATGAGTTAATGAGTTGGTTTACAGGCGCTGAGGGAGTCGGTGTCATCTGCGGGAAAATATCAGGCAACCTTGAGATGTTAGAACTTGAAGGCAGAGCCGTCGCCGACAAGATGCACTTAGAGTTAAAAGAGATGGCTACTAATGCAAACCTTGGCGAAGTATGGGATCGAATAAACAATGGTTATGTTGAAATTACTCCAAGTGGCGGTTTGCATTGGCTTTATCGCCTAGATGGTGAAGTGCCAGGCAATACCAAACTTGCCCGAAAGCCAGGTG
>JBMTBW010000134.1:0-1184 GCA_049430265.1 Candidatus Nanopelagicaceae bacterium
GCCTTAATTAAGCTCTTTTACTTGAGAAGGTATTACTAAAGCAGGCTTCTTACTCTCTAGCGCTTTGATCTCATCTTTAATCGTTTTTATTGTGGCGGGAAGGCCTTCCTCATAGCAGTAAAGAGCCATGGCAAAGAGCCTTGCAAAGTATGGTCCATCAACTCTTGAAAAGCGCAGACCTGAAGTTTTCTTTCTATTTGAAACTCCTAGAAGAAAGTCGTTGCCATCCTCAGTTCTAACAGCTGATAGTAATTTAGAAAAAGCCCACTCTGTTGTGGCAATGGAGCCTGAGAAGATAAGTCTTTGGTTGGTGAGTTTTACAAAACCTTGATCTTTATCTAATTGCATCTCCTCACCTGGCACCATCTGACCGCGAAATGATCCAACTCTTACTCTAATTCCAGCAACTACTGGAACAGAAAATCCTGTTGAGCCGCCAACATATTTAGATGGAGTTCTTCCAGCTTCGTGATAAACAGCAGATCCAGTCCAAAGAACTAACTCGCCAGCTTTTTGCACCAGACCTTGATCTGATGGCTCCTCACCTTTTGAAGCATCGCTAAAGATCTCAAGTGCTTTGTTTAATAACTCACTCTCTGAGTTATATTCGGCAAGCTCGCTTTCAAAGAGCTTCTTAGCTTTCTTAGCAGCTCGCTTTGCTTTGAAGTTCTGGAAAAAACTCATGGTTGATTATCCCTTGAAAATAGAGCTACTCGCTCCTGCCTTGGCCAAAGAGATCATCTGGAGTCTTGATCTTTCTAAGCTCTCGCTTCATGTTCATCTCACCTGCCAATTTAAGGATTGATTGGGGAAGCTCTTGCCTTGGTTTTTTCTTCATAAGAAAGAGAGGAATTAAGCACCAGAATTGGAAGAGATAAGCGAGGAAGGCCCAGAGAAAAGGATTTCGTCCAAAGGCAAAAGCGGTAAAGGAAACTATCGGCATTGCCATTACCGTCAGTATCACTTGCTCTAGATCCATGGCTTTAATCTAGAGGTGGGTGGGGACAAAGATAAGAGCTCTTGTCAGATGAAGGCCCTAGGCTCACTTTCATGAATCGATCAGAGAATCCCTTTATAGCCTTCCTTGCAATCATCACAGCGCCCATCGCTGCTGGCGCTCTTTTATTGTCTTGGGCACCATCTAATCATTTCTTTGACTTTGCTCCTGAATTTGATGGCTATGT
>JBMTBW010000135.1:0-1177 GCA_049430265.1 Candidatus Nanopelagicaceae bacterium
TGCACGTTAATTGCCACCGATCCTGCGCTGTAATACAAACCAGCATTCGCAATAGTTCCACCAGAAACAATTGTTCCAGCAGAAGTGGTCTCTACATTTCCCCTTCCATTATCACTAGCAGCCCAAACCACGCCAGAAGTGGTTGGATTACGACGAAGGCGCCATTGGATGGTTGTATTATCTTCAGTAACCAAATCAACCTTCACTGGAATGATTACATTATCAGTGCGGCCACTTGCCATGCGAATGCCAGCAACAATACGCTCACCACTAGTGTTGGCAATGCTCCCAATGGAAGGACTAACTGTATAAACTTCGCCATATGGTTCATAGCCACCTTCGCTCATCACGCTGCTACAAATTTGCGTAAAAGTGGCGCCACTAGCAGTAACCGCTTCGTTTGCAATGCGACAAGAAAGTGGAAGCACTGCCGAAGTCATGTACACTTGACTAATATTATTTGCATTCAAGAATTCATGGCAATAATAATACTCACCATCAAGCATAAACCCACACCGCACTCGTCCTGCACCAAGCCATTCCAAATCAGTGGCAAAGATGTTTGCTTTTGAAAAATCAAGCCATTCGGCGGTGTCAATATTCCATTGACCTTGACTAACTACTTGCTCGGTGACATTTCCAGAATATTTACCACGAAGCACGAATTGCAAGGTGGTGCCACTGGCTCGTAATATCACTCCATTATTATCATCAAATAAGCCTATTTCTTGAACAAGGCCACTAGCGGGATGCGCTCCAGTGAAGCTTTGAATGGAAAGCAAACTCTTGCCTGGTTGGTAAGGAAGCCTGCGGCGAGTGCGCCTCAAGACGCTATCACCAGAAGCAGTGGTAACGCTCATTAATACAGAGCTTTGGTTGACATTGTGCGTTGAAGAAGCGGAGCCGACAATAGTTTCGTTCCAGTTTTCAGGACGCTTGTCATAACGCAGCACTGAATCAAAAAGCGTATATGGCTCACTTACGCGCTTTCTTGCGAAAGCATCCACTTCTCCGCTATCAATCCCACGACGTATAATTTGCCCACGATAATCTGCGGCAATTGCAGTTTCAAACTGCTCCCCGCCTCTAATAATTTGTCCCATGGTAATAATGTCTTTCTTTTATTGTACGCGCAAAAAGAAAGGGCCTTTCGGCCCTTTGCTTATTTGCCTTGTCC
>JBMTBW010000136.1:0-1169 GCA_049430265.1 Candidatus Nanopelagicaceae bacterium
GTAACCACAATTGAGTTCGATTAATGACCACAAGGAGAAAGCGCGTGACAGCTACGCATAAGGATGAAGTGCGAATCACCATCAAACAAGTATGGGATGCTCAGCAAGTGCAAGGGGCGGCGCTAAACGACATTTCTTCAAAGCTAGATAGGTTGCTTGATTCCCACGATAGAGTCGATGAGCAGGTGCGCGACCACGAAATTAGAATGAGATTATTAGAACAGCGCGTGTGGGCGCTACCGTCGGTGGCAACCGTCATCGCCATCGCCTCATTGATTTGGCAGGCAATGGCGTGACATTTGCCAATGACATTTTTCCCATTTATCGAACGATTGACGACCACATAGACGAATTCGAGGTGCTACCTAATGCCAACGATTGCCAAGACTGCAAGCCCGGCTGCTGTGGCGGTGCTACGCCAAGCCACGGCCCTTTGGCCTAAGCGCAAAAAGGCATCCGATGGACTTCTTCCGTCGAAAGCGCATATCAAGCAAAATCCTAATTCGGATCATAATACTGGCCTTGCTGTTGACCTTACTCACGACCCTAAGCGTGGAGTTGATTGCGCCGACTTATTTGAGCGCCTAAAGGCAGACAAGCGCGTTTCCTATTTAATCTTTAACCGCCGCATTTGGGTAGATAAACAAGGCGAGAAAAAATACTCAGGCAGCAATCCACACGAAAAGCATTTGCATATTTCTATCAAGAAAGAATATGCCAAGGATGATTCACCTTGGTTTGCCTGGGCAAGTAAACCTAAAAAGACTCCTGTTACAGTTACAAAAACAGCAATAGCCAAAGTCCAGAAACCTAAAAAGAAACTGCCAAAGACTAAGAACGATAAATTGCGTAATAAGTCTTTGTTAGCGTCTTTATTTAAGAGAGGCAAGAAATGAAAAAGTTAAAGAAGAAATTACAAAGCAAAGAATTTAAAGCTGCCTTCAAGTCCTATTTGCGAGCAGTCTTGGCATCAGCAGCAACTATGGGAATTGCTTTGGCAACAGACTTAGCACCTGAGTATGCAATCCTCATTGGTGGTCTTACTGCACCTATCGTTAAATGGGCAGATAAGACTGAAGAAGATTTTGGCCGTAAATTCGACAAGGCCGCAAAGTAAGGCAAAGCAAGTAGAATAACCTCTATATTTAAGGAGCAATGATGGCGGCTGG
>JBMTBW010000137.1:0-1153 GCA_049430265.1 Candidatus Nanopelagicaceae bacterium
GACACTACCGCTCCTGCTCCTGCCGTTGAAGAAGCGGTAGAAGCAGCCAAAGTAGAAGCTGCAGCTCCAAAGCCAGCCTTCTACACAACTCCAAGACTTGAATTTACCAAGTCTAAATACCTAGAAATGAGCGTCCGCGCTGCTCTAGGAAATGACGATGCTCGCGCTTATGTCCGCGCTGCAGACGACACCACAACAAATAACGCTGGTCTGATTCCAACTCGCCAGCTAACTGAGGTAATCAATCCTCTATCAAATGCTGATCGTCCAGCAGTTGATTCAGTATCTCGCGGAGTTCTACCTGATGCAGGTATGACTTTTGAGATTCCAAAGCTCACAGCAGTTCCAACAGTTGGAGAAGAAGCTGAAGAAGCAACAATTGATGAAACAGGAATGACCAGCGAATTTCTTTCAGTATCCGTCAAGAAGTATGCAGGCGGACAAGAGTTCTCAGTAGAGCTCCTAGACCGCTCTTCACCAGCATTTTTTGATGAGTTAGTTCGTCAAATGGAATATGCCTATGCAAAGGCAACAGATGTAGCAGTTGTAACTGGCTTAATTGCTGGTGGAACAGATGGCGGAAACCGCACTCTTGATGCAGCTGGACTTCTTGATTTCGTATCCGATGCTGGAGTTTCAATCTATTCCAACACTCTCGGATTCGCACAAAATATCATCGCATCTCCTCAGCAATGGGGCGCAATCCAGAATCTAGCTGATGCTGGCCGTCCGATTTACCAGAACTTGATTGGCAATATGAATCAGGGTGGAAATCTCGGTGCAGGTTCTGCAACTGGAAATCTACTTGGCTTGAACTTCCGCGTAGATCGCAATCTAACAACTGGCTCAGGTGTTGGCGATAACACAATCATTATCATCAATCCAGAGGCTTATACTTGGTATGAGTCAAGCCGTTTCCGCTTGGAGACTGCACAGGTAGCAACTGGTCAAATCAAGGTTGCTTACTATGGTTATGGCGCACTAGCAACAAAGGTAGGCGCTGGCGCTTATCGTTGGATGGTTGCGTAGTTAATTAAAAAAAGTGAGGGCCAGTCCGCTCCCGAGCTGGCCCCTCACCTAACTGCTTGAAAGGATGACGAAATGCCAACAATAGTTACGGCCACAGAGCTTAGGACAATTCTTGGCGTTTCGT
>JBMTBW010000138.1:0-1148 GCA_049430265.1 Candidatus Nanopelagicaceae bacterium
AGTGATGAAGAAATTCATAAGAATAAAAGATCTTGGAAGAAACTTTCTTTTGTTGCGCTATTGATAATTGCAATTATTGGAGTCTTTAAAGGCTAATTATCTGGCCAATTAGAAGTTAAGTCATAGAGAAGTAGAAGGGCGGCCGAGAGAATCCCTCCAACCCAAATTCCCACTCCAACGCCCCATTGCAGCTCAATAGAGGTCCAAACAGTTGCGATGAAGATAGTAACCATCGCAAGATCAAAGATGATTCTCTCCTTTGAATTCATGGCTCAAGCATAGAACAGAGTGATTTAAATACGAAGTAGGCCAAGGCCTTGCTATAGATTGAGCGTCTTAAGAAGTGTTTACCTGAAAGGTTGCTTAAAAATAATGCGTTTTCTTATCAATGTAATTGAAAGCATAGAAAGACCAGCGCATTCAAGGCAGGAAATCGATGCAATTGATGCCTTAAATGATGAGATGGTCGCAGCAGGACAGCGGGTATTAGCCGTTGGAATTACTTCTCCAGAGAATTCAATTCAGATTGATAATAGAGATGGAGAAGTGAAGTACATCCAGGAGAGTTTTACTAATTCCAATGAGTATGTAAGTGGTTTTTGGATTATTGATGTGCCCAATCATGAGATTGCTTTAGAGCTAGCGGCTCGGGGGTCCAAGGCCTGTAACCGTAGAGTTGAGCTAAGACCATTACTAGGTTAGTAAATCTAATCCGAAAGCTTTTGCAAGTTATTCTCGGAATGACTCTTATCTACACCGGAACGCTACATCTCACCTCTCAAAGATTAGAGTTCCAAGCTCAAGTACCACCCTGGTTAGGTCTTGATCCAGACTTTGTAGTTCTTGCCTCAGGTTATGTTGAGATAGCACTGGGTATTGCGCTAATTACTATTTGGAAATTTCGAGAAGAAGTTGGGTTAGGCACAGCCCTCTTCTTTATTCTTATTTTCCCTGGAAATATCCGTCAGTATGTTGATGGAATTGACGCTTTTGGTCTAGATACTGATAGAAAACGAGCAATCAGGTTATTGTTTCAACCGATCTTAGTTTTCTGGGCGCTGTGGTCCACTGACGCATTAAAGAAATATATCTTGCGCGCCCGTAGGGATTCGAACCCCAAACCTTCTGATCCGTAGTCAGATGCTCTA
>JBMTBW010000140.1:0-1125 GCA_049430265.1 Candidatus Nanopelagicaceae bacterium
TCATTTTCTTAAGCCTTGACCCGCCTTACCTTTAACTAACTTCATAAGTGCAGGTGCAAATAAAACAAGAATCAGAGTCAAGTAAATAACTTTAGGTAGTAACCCACTTACTAGAATCGAATAGTCGCCATTACTTAACTGAACTGCTTGGCGGAATTGAATCTCAACAACAGGACCCAGAATTACTCCCAGAACCAACGGGGTATTTGGAATTCCAAATCTACGGAAGAGATATCCAACAAAGCCCAGAACGAAGGCTAAACGCAGATCAAATGTGGAGTTATTTAGACTGTATGCGCCCAGAAGGCCAAAAGTAGTAATTCCGGCATATAGATAATGCCTTGGAATATGAAGAAGTTGAATCCAAATTCTAATCAGAGGCAAATTAATTAGCAGAAGAAGAGCATTTCCAATAAATAAGCTTGCAATCAAAGTCCAGACAAGTGGCGCATTCATCTCAAAGAGCATTGGACCAGGCTGGATATTAAAGTTTCTTATCGCAACCAACATGATTGCAGCTGTTGCTGAAGTTGGAAGTCCTAGCGCAAGCAGTGGAACTAGAACTCCTGCGGCATTGGCATTATTTGCCGCCTCAGGGCCTGCAACTCCTTCAATAGCGCCATTTCCAAACTCTTCTTTATGCTTAGATAATTTCTTTTCTACAGAGTAACTAATAAAAGTTGGGATCTCTGATCCTCCTGCAGGGATAATTCCCATAGGAAAGCCAATTGCTGTTCCTCTTAGCCAAGGCTTCCAGGATCTACGGAAATCTTCACGGTCCATCCAAACTTTTCCTTTTACCGGAAGCACCTGCCAACTCTTATCTTGAAAACGACTTGCATAGTAAATGACTTCACCAAGTGCAAAGAAAGAAATGATGACAACAATTACTTCAAGGCCATCTGTTGCTTCTTGAATTCCAAATGAGAGTCTATTGATTCCAGTTTGTTGATCAGCTCCAACAAGTCCAAAAATTAAGCCAACAGATAATGAAACTAGCCCTCTAACCCTTGATGATCCAAGAAGAGTTCCAACTGTGGCAAAAGCAAAAACAATTAACGCTACATATCCAGCAGGTTGAACTTTTAGCGCAAGTTCAGCTAGCGCAGGAGCTGCTGCTGCCAA
>JBMTBW010000141.1:0-1123 GCA_049430265.1 Candidatus Nanopelagicaceae bacterium
AACATGGAAAACAAACAAACAACAATCGAAGAAGTTCAACCAGTATCGGAAGTTACAGCAGTTGAGCAAAAGGTGGAGGAGATTAAATTTCCTACTATCCAAAATAATCAAACCGACCTAAGCACCTTTGGCAACAAAGAAGGTTTTGAGCATTCAATGAGAGTAGCAAAAGCCTTAAGTGTTAGCGACCTGGTGCCGCAGCAATACAAAGGCAACGTGAGTAACTGCCTAATTGCTATGGATATTTCAAAGCGAATAGGTGCGAGTGAGTTAATGGTGATGCAAAACCTTTATATAGTGCATGGCAAACCAGCTTGGAGTAGCCAATTTTTAATCGCTACTTTAAACGCTTGCAAGAAGTTTTCACCTTTACGTTATGAAGAAGATGACAAGAATGGTGGTAGATGCCGCGCGTATGCGGTGGACTTAGCAACAGGCGAAAGATTGGAAGGTGTATGGGTTACTATGGAAATGGCTGCTGCTGAAAAGTGGCTTGATAAAGCTGGTAGTAAATGGAAAACGATGCCTCAATTAATGATGCGTTACCGCGCAGCCGCTTTCTTTACCCGTCAATTTGCGCCTGAGGTGTCAATGGGTATAATGACTAGCGAGGAAGTTATTGATATTACACCAATTCAAAACCAAAAACCGCAAACACAATGGACGCAAGAATAATTATAGAAGCAGAGCAACGCAGCGAAGGATGGCACAACGCGCGTTTAGGTATGTTTACTTCGAGTGAAATATATAAGCTAATGACTAAGCCTAAATTGAAAGGTGAAGTGTTAAGCGAAGGCGCAAAGACGTATATTTTAGAAAAGGTTGCCGAAAGTTTGACGGGTATTCGCGATGAAGTGCCAACTACTAAGGCGATGCAATGGGGAATTGATAACGAGCCACTAGCAAAACGCCACTTAGCGAGGTTGAATAATTGGACTATCGAGGAAACCAGCTTTATCAAAATAGAATCTTTGAACTGGGGAGGTAGTGGTGATGGCTGGGTTAGAGAGTTGAACGCGGCTTTGGAGGTGAAGTGCTTAAACACCGTAAACCACCTTAAAGAGATTCGCGATAGTGAAGATTTGAAAGCCAATTTACCAATGCGATTTTGGCAAGTTCTTTC
>JBMTBW010000142.1:0-1117 GCA_049430265.1 Candidatus Nanopelagicaceae bacterium
GATTCCTCAATACTCCAGCCCTGCTCAACCCAATCACTTGCGCTAATGCGAACAAATAACGGCATGGAATCAGGAATCACTGCTCTAACTGCCTTGATTGCTTCCAGTAAGAATCTGATTCGATTCTCAAAAGAGCCGCCGTAGATATCACTTCTCTGATTAGAAAGAGGCGAATAGAACTGATGGAATAGATAGCCATGGGCGGCGTGAATTTCAACTAAATCAAAGCCTGCAGCCACAGATCTTTTTGCAGCGCTTGCAAATGCCTTAACTAGCTCAGCAATTTCAGCAACTGTTAGCTCATGGGGCTCAAGCATGCCGTGATAGGCAAGTGGAGATGCTGAGACTGGCATCCAGCCACCTTCTTCAACGGATGCGATTCGATGGTCATCCCAAGGAAGCATCGTCGAAGCTTTGCGTCCAGCATGAGCTAATTGAATTCCCATCTTCACATTTAAAGATTTTGCAAAATCATTAATAGGCTTAAAGGCATTTACCTTCTCATCACTTTCAAGTGAGGGACAACCAATAGAGATTCTTCCCTCCATAACCACACCACTTGCTTCAGCCATTACTAAGCCAGGTGCTCCAGTAGCAAATGCCATTAAATGGCCATGGTGCCAAGGAGAAATCAGCCCATCATTTGCTGAGTACTGACACATAGGGGAGACCCAGACTCTATTTTGAAAAGTTACGCTTCGAAGCGTCAATGGATCAAATAGATTTGCCAATTAATTAACCAATCTCATAATGGGTATTCATACTGGATAAACCCACTGGCTGCACCTTTTACAAATGAATCATATAGAGCTCTAGCCTGAGCATTATCTTCCTTAGTAATCCAATAAAGCTTCTCAGCTCCAATCTCTCTTCCATATTCTGCAGCCTTATCAAGCAGGGCTCTTCCAACTCCTGCCCCGCGATACTTGGGATCAACAAAGAGATCTTCTAGATAGAGATAGCCAACCTTGTGCCATGTAGATGGACGGAGAAAACAATGGGCTATCCCGCAAACTGTGGAATCAATTTCTGCAACAAATCCTGTAATTAAACTCTTTGAATCATTTAGTTCACGCCATGTATTAGCTGTTATTTCATCACTTACTTCAGATTTATA
>JBMTBW010000143.1:0-1092 GCA_049430265.1 Candidatus Nanopelagicaceae bacterium
TAATTCAATAAAGATTAAAGATTGCGAAGCTAGAGTTCCCATCACAATGTAATTGGATAGATCCCCCCAAACGCTGTTTTTAGGAAGTAAAACTAGTTCTGTGGGTGCAACAGAGGGGCTCCATTGGTATATCGGCTCTTGATAACCGACATGCGTTCCTGTTTTCGCCGGAATTACGTAATCACCAGAAGTGTAGGGTTTCCCATAGGTAACAAAAGGCCACCCATAGTCTTTGTTAGCTTCAATTAGATTTAATTCATCCCCGCCACGTGGGCCATGCTCAGAGATATAAAGATTATTCCCAACTTTAATGATTCCTTGTGGATTCCTATGTCCCCTAGAGATTTGCACTATTTTATTCTTAGAAATCTTAAAAACTCCGCCCAGATAACCACGCGCAGTGACCTGATTGATACGACGAAAACCTAGGTCGCCAGTTGTCAGATAAGCACTCTTAGAACTCAATATTTCAATTCTGCCTGCTGCGTGTTGTACAGCGCCAATTGGAACACACGGCTTTCCTTGGAACCATCTTTCACGTTTTATTATTGATTTCTTCTCAAGATTTAAGCTATAGCGAAAAACCACCAATCTCACACAGTTCTTTGCGCCATTTAGTTGCGGATAAGAGATCAAAACATCGACGCCCTTAACGTCCTGTTTTAATACTGCTATATCTGTTGGACCAAAACGAGAGTCTCGGATTCGCTCAGATTGGCTATAAAGCTCTCCAATTAATTGCAATGATGAATCTTTGTAACGATAGAGAAGATTTCCAGCACTTCCTCCTCCTAAAAGTAATGATCCATCACTTAAAACCGCAAGGGCTGCTCCTCTTGAAGACTCAACAAGAGTCTCATCGATATCTTGGCTTTCAATAGATAATTTCAATTCCCCTTCACTTGCTACTGCAGGAGCAAAGATCTGGGGAAAAGCGAGAATGAAGACTAGAGCTATGCGTGGGAGTGCGGAGATCACACGATAACTTTATACTGGGAGCATGAGGCCAAGTAGTCGTATTTCTGCGGGAACCTTATTAATCGCTGGTGTTACTGGTTTTCTGGCCTCATTTATTTTAACAATTGATAAATT
>JBMTBW010000144.1:0-1071 GCA_049430265.1 Candidatus Nanopelagicaceae bacterium
CATCGCTAAATAGGCCGCCATGGCAGCCGCCAAGCTATATTTTTGGAATCATCTGGCCCTATAACTTTATGGTCTTAGGAATTGCTTCATACCAAGTCTCACTATCATTAACCAAATTTGAAAATATCCTATGGTTAGTTTTCTTTGGGTTAAGTGTTGCTGCGGCCCTCACCTGGGCTTATCAATTCTATGTTCCTCATAATCTCACTCTTGCTCCAATTGCTCTTACTCTATGCGCTCTTCTAACTCTTCCAGTTCTCTATTTAACCTTTAAGGCATCAATACTGATGGGACTTCTTCTTGTTCCTTATCAAATATGGGTTGCAATTGCAGCAAGCCTTGCTTGGGGATACTCCACTAGAAATTAAGCAGTTTGATCATTAAGAGTTGCAGTAGAGATAACTCCAGCAGATGCCACTAATACTCCAAGGCCGATAAATACTGAGCTTGCTCCAAATGGGGCAGCAAGAGCTCCTGCTGCCAGTGGAACTAGGAACTGACCCACTCGATTACCAAATAGTCGAATTGAAATTGCCATAGCTCGCTCTTGGACTGGGGTCTTTTTAGAAACTATAGACATAGTTAAAGGTTGGCCAATTCCTAATAGAAATCCAACTATGGCCATAGATAATCCGAGGGCAATAGAACTATTGGCGTAGATTGAAGCAAATAAGAATAAAGCTGATAGGAAAATACTGTAATTCATAGTTCTTGCAGATCCATAAATCTTTGTTAATCGACCAAGTAGAAATCTTGAAATCATCGCTGCTGCTGAGCGAATGGAGAGTATTGCTCCAATCACAACAGGGCTAATGCCTTTCTCTGTTCCAACTAGAGGCAAAATCACTACTAATACGTCATTTGCTGCAGCTACCGATAGTGAGGTCCAGATTGCAGGTTTGATTCCAGGGCGGGATAAAACGTCTCTGGCTTTAACTGATCCTGCTGCATCGCGCTCTTGCTGGGTCCTCACTTCCTTTATTGATTTAAAGAGAAAGAAAGGAACTAGAGATAAGAGTGCCAATATTGATGCAAATATAAAAGCTGAAGTTGAAGAGCGTGGCAAAACTC
>JBMTBW010000145.1:0-1050 GCA_049430265.1 Candidatus Nanopelagicaceae bacterium
AACCCCGCCTACCCTCGGATAGGGCCGATAGGGCAAGGGCAGACAAGTTAAACCTTACAACAAATTTTGTAACACTCTAGGATTTATATCATGGTTAGAAGATTAGAATCACATACTACGCTTACAAGCGACTTTATTGTTGACCTTACCGAAGTTAGCGATACGCTTTTCTTTGTTGATATGTGCAATAAGCATAACGGTTGTATATTTATATCAGCTTCGTTTGACAATTATAGCGATGCTCATCGCTTTTACCTTCGCACTACTGCAAAGATATAGGATTTATAACATGGCTAAGACAACTAAACAATATCACCTCAACTACAAATCTTTAGAACAGTTTACTGATACCTTTAAGGATGGAATGGACATGTGGAAGCGTTATCAAGATCATAGCTATGAGATACTGGGCTTGCCACTTGGCGGACGTTATAATTTATCAGACAATATGGATCAGGCCGATGCGCTGTGGATGCAGGGCTAGGTTTCACGTGGAACACTGTTCCACGCTATAAAAAATATACCACTATATTTTTTATAGCCATGGCGCCAAAATTATAGCATATAATTTTTGCCCGTGTCAAGCCTTTTGGTGACCGTTCGTCGGCCGGTAGCTACCACTGGTCGGCTGATGTGTGGCAGGCTGTAGGGTATGGATGGTAGGCAATTGTCGCTTGGGCGACAATTGACCAGGGAATTTTGGGTATACTTAGCACATGGTTAACGCAAAGGACAAGGTTATGAAAAGGATAGCAATCTATGACATGGACGGCACAATTGTTTGCAGTTTGCACAGGTATCGTACCATTGTTAATAACGGTATTGAGCGGATTGATCTCGACTACTGGCGTGCTAACGAATATCGCGCACTTGATGACTCACTGCTACCATTGGCAGAACAATATAAAAACGATCTCGATGATCCCTACTGTATTGTTGTTATTGCTACTGCCCGCATTTTGCGGAACGCTGATCGTGCATTTATTTATAGCAAACTAGGCACTCCCGATCATATCGTTAGCCGTAATGAAAATGATAACCGTTCTGGTG
>JBMTBW010000146.1:0-1049 GCA_049430265.1 Candidatus Nanopelagicaceae bacterium
ACAAGGATGGCTACTGCCACAATCACTAGCTCCATATCCCAAGTATGACCTAGATCGGTAAATTTCAGAACTTTTATGACTTTCCTGCAACTTTTTCAAGAGGTCTATAAGATCTGAGAAGCAGATTAATTAAAACAATTAAGAGTAAAAGCGGAATTTACTACTACGGCTTTATATCTAAAATCACTTCGTTATATCGCAGAATCCCTGGTTTCCAAGGCGGATCAAAGCGGGCGATTCGAAGCGCTCCAATTGGTACAAGGCCCTCTTTTGCAAGGGCTGCGCGAAGCTCTAATTCCTTCTCTTGAACTTTAGCTGTAGTAGTAATGCCGCTAAATCCAAGTGATGCGCAGAGCTGCTCTGAGAGAGTGCGCAATGTGACTTTGGAGCCTTCAGGATTTGGCAGGTCTTCCAACTTCATCTCCGCTGGCATAACAAAGGAGATTATCCAGGAGCTTAAATCAGTTGATTCTTGAAGAACTGGCGCAGTCATTGCGATGTTGTTTTTGGAAATATAAGTAACTAGGGGGCGAAAACCAAGGCTTGCGGCCTGTGAATACGGGGCTTCAACAATTACATCGGCCATCACACATGGGTGGTAGCGACGAATTTCAACCTTACTGCCTGCAATCTTCTTAACAAGATCAAATTTCTGTCGCTCAGTCATAGAGCGAGGCTACTACTGAACTCTTAGTTATCTATAAATTAACAAAAGCAGGTAATCAAGCGTTGCTACTTGTCCAACCTACGCTCTACCCTAACTCCATGTACGCAGTCATCTTCCGCTCCACTAGAACTGCGCATTCAGAGCAGCTCTATCAACACCACTCAGAGCAAATGCAAGAGCTAGTTAAACAAGTCCCTGGCTTTATCTCCTCCTTTAGCCATAGAGATCCCATTACACAAAGCGGTGTGACAGTTGCCTACTTTGAAACCTTAGAGTCAATCAAGGCCTGGCGCGAGAACCCAGAGCATATGAAGGTCCAAGAGCTAGGAAAGAGCCACTTCTATAGCTGGTATGAAATAAAGGTAGTAAAGGTTGAGCGAGG
>JBMTBW010000147.1:0-1047 GCA_049430265.1 Candidatus Nanopelagicaceae bacterium
CTCTATGCAGGCAAGATAAATGCCATCTTTGGCGAATCTGAATCAGGCAAGACTTGGCTGGCACTTGAGGCAGTAAGGCAAGAGTTAGAAAAGAACAACATAGTTTTCTACCTAGACTTTGAAGATAGCGCTAGAGGCATTATCAATCGCCTCAAGACTATGCAGGTGCCAACGGATAAGTTCAAAATGTTTAGATATGCCAACCCTGACCAAAATATAAGTCCAGGGGTAGCGGAGCTAATGAGAACTGAAATTATGGCCTATCTGCCAAGCCTAATTGTCGTTGATGGTGTCAATGCGGCTATGAATCTGATGAACCTAGATTTAGAGAAGAATAAGGATGCCACTACCTTCTCCCAAACTGTCCTCCGTCCCCTGCGGGTGGGCGGGGCAGGGATATTAACGATTGACCACGTTACCAAGAGCAAAGATAACCGTGGCAACTACGCCATCGGAGCCCAAGCCAAACGCGCTGACATTGACGGTGCCGCCTTCGCGGTGTCGGTGGCGCTGCCCTTTGGTCGAGGTACTGACGGAGCCTTGGACATTCTCTGCACTAAGGATCGTGTCGGCTTTGTCCGAGGCAACAGTACTGACAATAAGAATGTCGGCATTGCCAACCTCAAGAGCCTGCCTGATGGTCATATAACAATCTCTATTACAGGCGGCTCAGTGGTCGTCTCTAACGCCGAGCAGAGGATGGAGCAGGTATCTAAGTTTCTTGAAACCCACGGGTACGAGATGAATTTCAATGATATTAAGAAAAGACTTAGAGATGAGGGTATCGGGATGGGTAGCGATATGGTCAAAGTTGCCCTAGATACTTTGGTTGCAAGGGGCGCTGTGGCTTACAGGCAGCTTGGTCAGAAGAATCTTTACCAACATAAGAACGCATTTATTGCCAACGATGTACAGATTTGGAGTCCTGATGCAACTGAACCTAACTGAACCTGACCGAACCTGTAAAAAGTCACAAAGAACCGACGTAACCGAACCTCTGACCCCCCTCTTTAGAGGGGGTCAGGTTCGGTTCGGTTCAGTCCGAAA
>JBMTBW010000148.1:0-1037 GCA_049430265.1 Candidatus Nanopelagicaceae bacterium
GAAAAGCGCATGCAAATAATCATGGCTCAAGTAGCTCCAGCCTTAGTATTAATTGCAATATTTGTTCTTGCTGCCCAAGGAACCTTTGCAACAGCTAGCGATGCAGCTGGTTATCTCACAATTGCAGTGGCGGCAGTAACTGGATTTCTAGCAATTGTCTCCCAGTATGCAGCTATTCGCGAAGCAGAGGCCCTACTTCTTGATATGGGTAAGGTTAAAGATCCATCTGCTCTAACCAAGAAGATTGCTGGATCAAGAGACTTCCTATCGCTAACAGCAATTGCAGTAATTGGTCTTGGACTAGCAATATTTGCGCTAGTTATTTGGGCGGTAATGGCTTAAATATGGAGATAGCAGTAGCAATCTTCTTGCTATTCACACTCTTAGTTGGCGTGGTCATATTCAGATTTGATCACCCAACTAAGCGTGGTCCAAAGATTACTGGCCGTGGCGGCGACTTCAACGAGTAAAACTAGAGTTGGATTACTTTGCTTCCAACAATTAAGTCGTGAACGGTTCTTCGATCAGCACGAAATATAAATAAGCTATCAATTACAAAAGTAATTCCATTAGTTGCACCTGATAAAAGTTGACCAGCAAGGCCTTTAACAGCAAATTCGCGTAGCGCCATTTTTGCCCAAGTAAAACGCTCTCCAGTGCTTGCATCAACAACTACTTGCTTCAAGATCCGCTTGGCAGGGCTCTGTCCGGTTTGCCAGGTATATAAGCTCCAGATCACCCAGCCAATAACTAAGGTCACCACTAGAAGAGCGGCATCAAGCAGAGCTGCGCCAAAGCGTGCCTGGACTGAAGCCAATTGCTCAGAGGCAGGGGTAGAAGTTTCTAGATTTTCATTTTCCATAATGGAATTAAAGCATAAATCTAAGAAGTACTTAAAGTAGATACTTCAAATTGGAACTGCGATAATCATTGCGCCATGAAAGCAAAGATCAAGAACGGTTTCCCGCCCAAGATATGCCAACGCTGCGGCCTTGAGTTTGAATGGCGGAAGAAGTGGGCGAAGGATTGGCCCAGCG
>JBMTBW010000149.1:0-1036 GCA_049430265.1 Candidatus Nanopelagicaceae bacterium
AAGGCCATTGTGGGCCTGTTGCAAGTTGCTGCCTAGAATACGCCTTTCTTTCTTCCGGAGTTGCCGTAGCAAAATCAAACCGCCTTGTTGACGGCATTCCTTCAGAAGTTTTTGCAGGCTCATCCCATTTTACTGAAGAAAGGTCAATAGGTGGCTCAGAGTCCCATTGGACTTTTGACAAATCAATCGACATAGCCTGAACTCCCATCGCTGTATTGAGCGACTTTTCTTCCGTTTAATGTGCCAGTCCTGACGATTGTTTTACCTGCGGCAGCTGGCAACGGGCTTGCTGGGCCTGGGGATGTTGGCTTAGCACCACCAGCAGATGGCAATGGAACTCCAGTTCTTGGCTGCTCTACATATTTCTTAAGCTCCGGGCTTTCAAACAATGACTGGCCGCCTTCGCCAGCATACCAAGCATCTTCTGCGCCTTCGTATGTCTTGTTATTTTTCCACCAAGAATCATAGAAGTTGCGTTGCCGTATTTCTTTCTTTGCTTGAGCTTTTGCAGTATCAATCAAAAAGCGATTACCCTTAACTGTGTTCCCAAGTTGGGCCCCTGTTGCACTAATTCGCTTTGCATCAGCTTCAGTTTGCGGACCTTTTTGTTCTAATTGCTTAGTAAGAACGGCCTGCGATGCGGCGGCGTTAAAGGTTTCAGCATTTGCTGCAAACTTTTCTGCATCTTTGAAACCCAAAGCAGACAATATTGAAGCCCCGGCTCTTTGTGCTCCAGCACCAAACCCAGTCTCAAAGCCCTTGTCAAGGATAAGTTGTTGAGTTTCAAGGGCAGGCAATATTTTTGCGGCTACCCTTGCGGCGTCTTTAATCTCTCCGTAATCTTTGACGTTCAACTCGCCTTTCGCCTGTTGCTCTTTCTTCTCCAACACGGCTCCGCCAACATTGACTTGAACGCCTTGTGATGGCTGTGTTGCCTTGGCAATTGCTTGCTGATACAAACTGTACTCTGGCGTACCAAGCTGGAATTGCTTTTGTTCCTCAATCAGCCTTGCGAGATCTGTTTTCGCTGCTGGTT
>JBMTBW010000150.1:0-1032 GCA_049430265.1 Candidatus Nanopelagicaceae bacterium
CAACATTGCTCGTTCTTGAGAAACCAAGAGGAGAGTAAGCAACAGATGCAAAGGTTGATCCCTTTGACTCCATCGCCCGAACTAGACCCTTGCGGGTTAAGTTCTTTCCTGCAGCCCTTAGAGCTTGAACGGTCATTAGACCGATATTCATGCCCTGCAATACATAGTCATCAAATGCAACACCAGGGTTGTACTTGGTATTGATCTCTTGGAACTGCTTTACATACTCATCGCTCGTGTCATTTGGTGATGGATTACCAGCTGGAGTCTGCACGCCATTTAGTAAGGCGAGTGGAACGCCAAGGCCGCGAAGTGTTAATGGATCTGAACCAACTGATCCAAGAATCCACTGTGGTCTATAGGCAAGTCCCGCAGCGCCGCCAAGGAGGGCACCGGTTGCTGAAGTGACGCCGAAGAACACAACTACTTGTGCCCCGCCATCTCTAAGAGTGGTTGCCCAGCGCGCACCGATACCTGGGGTTGCTTGTTCTCCTGAGGTGTAAGGAACTGAAACATCAAACTTTGTGCCAGCTGCCTTAAAGGCTCCCAGACCATCAATACCGAATTCATCGTTTTGATAAACAATGCCGAGTTTCTTTCCAGCATGGTTTTCTTTGAGGAATTGGGCGATGATCTTTGCTTCCATAGCGTAGGAAGGAAGGATCATGAAAGAAGTTGGGTAGCTCTTCTTATTTGAAAATCCACTAAAGCCCGTGTTTAGGAAAAGGCTTGGGACTCCGCGCTTAGCAAGGCCAACAGACTTGTGAACTGCGGTGAAGTTTGCAGTTCCAAGTGGACCAACTAATGCGAAAACTTTATCTCGCAAAATTAATTCATTTGTCTTAGCAATTGACAACTGTGCTGAGTATTCATCATTCTTCTGAATGAGAGTAACTTTTCGTCCATAGACGCCGCCATTGTCATTGACATATTTGAAGTAAGCATTTATTGAATTACCAATCTTGTTATAGCCTACCGATGCTGCTCCAGTTAGAGGCAGAGTGATACCAAGTTTGATCTCACTTGCGCTAA
>JBMTBW010000151.1:0-1015 GCA_049430265.1 Candidatus Nanopelagicaceae bacterium
CTTATATTTTAATAAAGGCAGGATCTAAAGATCCAAAATAAAGTTACGGAAAATTTTTTTAATAAAAAACTTGTATATTAAATTTTTTCTCCGTATCTTTAAGTATTGTTTAATCCCTCAATAGGGGAATAATGAATGTACTAAAATGATTTTTAGGACCGAGTATACTCCACCGATCCTTATATTTTAATAAAGGCAGGATCTAAAGATCCAAAATAAAGTTACGGAAAATTGTTGATATAAACAAATTTTTAACAAATTTTAATTTTAGTAGATAAAATCTATAATTCAACTAATCTTTTTAATTTTAGTTTAATTACTTCTTGGTGGAATTCTTCCTCGGTACATTCTATACCATTTAAATACCAGGATTTACTGTCATTATTTCTTTCAATAGCAGGACCATCTTCTCTATGGAATTTTCCATCAATAAACCAATATTTATTACCATTATCATTTTCAATAGCAGGACCATCTAATCTATGATATTGTCCTAATTCGTTTTTATATTCCTTTTTCATAGATTAATTAATCTTTTTAGTTTTAGTTTAATAATTTCTTGGTTGTATTCTTCTTCTGTATAGTTTATACCATTTAAATACCAGGATTTATCACCATTACTATATTCAATAGCTGGTCCATCTTCACGGTGTCTTTTATCATTAATATACCATTCTTTATCACCACTACTATGTTCAATAGCAGGACCTCCTTCTCTGTGTCTTAATCCATTAATCCACCATTCTTTAGTGTCATTACTATATTCAACAGCTGGACCTACTTCTCTATGTCTTTTTCCGTTAATAAACCATTCTTTAGTACCATTACTATATTCAACGGCTGGACCTCCTTCTCTGTGCCTTTTTCCGTTGATATACCATTCTTCACTGCCATCCATATATTCAACAGTGGGTCCATCTTCACGGTGTCTTAATCCATTAATCCACCATTCTTTAGTGCCATTACTATATTCAACAGCTGGACCTACTTCTCTATGTCTTTTTCCGTTAATAAA
>JBMTBW010000152.1:0-1008 GCA_049430265.1 Candidatus Nanopelagicaceae bacterium
ACACATACATCACAAACGCCAACGGGTCATCCTTGATCCGCTCACTCCAGATCAAACTCATCAACTCCGTCTCGTCTTGGGGGGAATATTTGGGGGTTTGCATAAGCGTCAATGTAGTGTGAGTTAGTTAATGATACCCAAAAATAAAAATAAAAATTTGTGTGGGGGCTGGCTCCAGCTTGACCGGCCGTGCAGGGCCCTCCCCCCCCCTCATGTTAATTTAGGCAAGCATTGGCTGGGGTGGGGCCTAGGCGGGGCTGGCGTGGTGGGCACGCTACGCTATCAATAAATTCACAACCTAGTGTTTCCCCTAGTGTCCAGACACTAGATCGATGGTACATTTACATCACTGCGCGACATGACTAACAGACAGCGCAGCAACCAACCAAGGAACCGATCATGAAAATTACATTCACCCTTAAAGATCTGAGCGAACAGTTCTTCACAGGCTTCGGCGACATTGTTGGATTCGCGGCCCTCTCCGATGACGGCAAATTCTTGAAGCTGCTCAAGATGTCTGAACAAAGCGGCATGGGCGTCAAAGCAAAGATCGGCGCGGGGGCTTTTCGTGACCGTGTGGAGTTGAACCAACTCATGCGCAAGCCGTGCGCCTACATTTTCAAACTTGAGCCGCGTAGAGGCTATCAACTCGCCACGTTTGAAGTCGCAGCAGCCTAACTCCCCCGGGGCTGCGGCCCCAGCAACCAACTTTGAACGAACATGACCCCTAAAAGCGCCCCACGATTCAAGATCGGTACTGTTTACAAACTTCCACGCAACCAACACGGTCTTATCTGTACTGTGGTTGACATCCACACCACCACAAACGCTGCTGGGGAAATAGTGCGCGTCAGATACGTGACATCTCATGAGTTCTGCGGGCAAACAGTTTTTGACTATGACGTGTGCGACACCACCATAGCGCGCAACTTGCCAATCGCAATTGAAGCTTAACACCCAGGGGCTCCGGCCCCATCAACAGACAGCGCAGCAACCAACTAGGAGATA
>JBMTBW010000153.1:0-1004 GCA_049430265.1 Candidatus Nanopelagicaceae bacterium
TCACGACTGGCCCGAACTACATGACCAAGCGCCAAGAGTCTTTGGATGCGATGAGTCAGTTGTTACAAGGCAATCCGCAACTGTGGGCTGTGGCTGGTGACTTGTTCATCAAGAACATGGACTGGCCTGGTGCTGAGGAGATGGCAAAGCGGTTCTCCAAGACTATTGATCCTAAGTTGCTGTCTGACGATGACAAGTCGCCAGAGTTGCAAGCTGCTGAACAGCAGATTCAGGCGATGGGTCAGGAAATGGAGCAAATGCACCAGATGCTAAAGAATGTTCAGCAGTCTATGGAAGCTCGTGACATTGCGATTAAGGAGTTTGATTCTCAGGTGAAGGCTTATCAAGCTGAAACTCAGCGGATCAGTGCTGTGCAGGCTGGAATGTCTCCTGAGCAAATTCAGGATATTGTGATGGGTACGATTGCGGCGGCAATGGACACTGGTGATCTAATTGCTGGTGCTCCGCAGATGCGTCAGGAGATGCCTGAAATGATGGAACAAATGCCACAACAAGGAATGCCGCAATGAAAGCTGCTGATTTTGTAGGAATGCTGTTCTTGGCCCGCGATGTGGCCCATTCGGTGCATTTGAACACCCGCAGCTTTGCCAAGCACATGGCATTGCAGGGGTTCTATGAGGAGATTGTGGGCTTGGCGGATAGTTTTGCTGAAGCCTATCAAGGCAAGCATGGCCTGATGGGGCCTGTTTCCTTGATGTCTGCAAAGAAGACAACCAACATTGTTGAGTTCTTGCAGGATCAGATGGACGAAATTGAGGCTGAGCGGTATAAAGTAGTGGATAAAGACTGCACCGCGTTGCACAATATCATTGACGAGATTGTTGCGCTGTATCTCTCGACTCTCTATAAACTACGCTTCTTGGCGTGAGGTAAAAAATGGAACTTCTTCGACCTTGCATGGATGCGTCGTATGGCGCCAAGAGCGTAACGTATACGGGCACTGCTGGCACGACGACCACTTGGCCTGCTGGCCCACAAGGGGT